>JAJZYB010000064.1 GCA_021806135.1 Thermoplasmata archaeon | reverse complement strand
GCGGGCCACGATCGACCCCAGGCGGAGGACCTCGGCGTAAGACGAGTTCCTCCTGCGAGCAACTTCGAGCGCGTGCCATCTGTTATCGGTTACTGACCCCTTCCCTGGCCTCTCTCGTCGGTCGGCGCGAGCCACCGTGAGCCATGGGGCACCGGGTTCCCAAGATACTGTGGGGGTGACCGTTCCCCCGGGTCCCATCGACGCGGAGCTCGTGGACGTCCTGACGAACGCACCCTAACGAGGCGTCTCCGGAAGCGTCCGATCGGAAGTGACTGGAAGATCGCCCAGACCCAAAGTCAGGGACCTTGAGCACCTGATGACCGGCTCTCCCGCTCAGCCCAAGCCCACGGCCGCCAAGGGTGGCGTGGCTCCGCACGGGCGCGCCCCGGGGTGACGGCGCTTCAGGAGACGGATGCGGTGGACAGGGTCCGGTTCCTCCAGCCGCCCGCTACCCGGCCCAATGGACAGCGGTTTGCGTTCTTTGGGGATCCAGAAGGGAACCGTTGGGAGATTTCGCAATTTCCGAGATCGTAGTGTGAAGCGCCTCCACCGATCCCCGTAACGAAAGGCCCTCTGCCGCGTGGGTGCCTACGGCGGAGCAATCAGAGGGGGCCCCTGCAACGATGGAGGTCCCTACACCGGGACGGGGGGCGGCCACTCGAGCCCGACTTGGACTAACCAAACCCCGGATCGGGACGTCTCTCCCCTCGCCGCGACCTAAGAACCCGCTCGGGGCCCCCCCAAGGGGTTCCTCCCGACCAACGGCCCCTGTTGGCCCATGCACCGTTTCACGCCCAGCCTGACAAGCTCCTGACAGGGATCGCCGGACCCGAAGCCGTTCCGACGCAGACCCGGGGCAGGTACCGCACCTCTTTGCAAAGCAAATCCATATAGTCGAACCCTCTCGGACCCTCGTGGGGTCCCGGGTCTGCCCTCACTGCGAGCAACCGGTCCTGCCGGGACAGCTCCATTGCTCGAATTGCGGCGCTCTCCTTCCGGCTTCTTCACCTCCTTCAACCCCGGGTTATGGGAACGTTCCTGCTTCAACGGCCTTTCCCGCGGCTCCGCCGGCCCCGGGTCCTTCCTCTTCCTTCGATGCCCAACGGACTGGATTGCGCTGGATCCAGCTGGCCGCGGTCCTGGCCCTCGTGGGCCTGGTCCTCTCCTCCGTGCTTCTCTACGATGAGGGAAGCATCGGTGGCCTGGTAAGCGTCCGTGCGGGAGGGTCGAACCTCTCCATCTCCACGGGCCTGTTGGACCTGCTGTTGGTCCTGGGACTGGCCGGCATCGCCTTCGACGTGGTGATGTTCTACCTGTATTACCGAGGTTTTTCGGCGCTCAAAGGGGCCGGGGCCGAGTTCCGTACGCCGGGCAACCTGTCCCTTCTGGCCCTCGTCGGGGGCGTCCTCTTCGGGATCGGCTTCCCGCTCCTCCTCGTGGCGCTGGTCCAGCTGGCGTCCTGCATCCCGTCGGGACTCCCGATCCCCTCCAGTTGCGTCTCCCAGGTCGGGGCTCTGCTTCTCGGGGGGCTCGCCCTTCTGGCCGTAGGCGCTATCCTGCTCTTGGTGGGGATCATCGGGGTGATGATCGGGTTGTGGCGGCTGGGCGGGCGTTACTCGTCCTCCCTGCTCAAGGCGGCCGCCATCATGCTGATCTTCCCCTTCCTCAATATCATCGCGTCGATCTTCATCCTCGTGGAGACCCACCGGTTGTTGGGACGGTTCCGCGGCGGGGTGGATCCGCTGACGAGCGGAGCCCTCTAGGCTCCCGGATCGCGGGCCGGTTCGCACCCTCCCTGTGGCCCTCTCCACGGCCCGGAGAGGCGGACGGCAAGGGCTCGGTTTGATGCCGGGTCTCCCCAGCTACCGTTCAATGCCCCGGCGCTCCTGGGCCCGGCCAGGAGGACACCCATGCGGCTGGCTCGTCGCGAGGGCGGACGTCCCCTCCTTCTAAGTTCGCCCCGCCGCTCCGCTGCGCGGAGCGGGGGCGGCCTTCAAAGTGCGGTCACCGGGATTTGAACCCGGGTTGCAAGCTTGGGAAGCTTGCGTGCTAACCACTACACTATGACCGCAGCCGCCCCGGCAGGAGTGGCCCGCGCTATCAAGCTTCCCGGGCCCCGGTTCGGGTGCGGGACCCTGCGCGGTTCCGGCCCCCCGCCTTTCCCTCCGGACCCCAGATCACCAACGGGCCTCGAAGACCTGGATCGATCCGACCGGACGGAAGCCCCTCCTCTTCAAGATCGGGCCGGAGGTGCCCACGCGGGCCGTCACCAAGGCCACTTCTGCCCCGGCCTGGAGTGCCCGTTCGCAGCGCTTCCGGACCAGGGCCCCGTACACCCCCTGACCCCGGTGCTCCGGCAACACCCCCGACCCGTACAACCTTGCCGTGGCCCCCTCCAATTCCATCCCCGCCTGACCGATGGCCTTACCGTCCTTCCAGGCCAGGAAGCGTCCGCTGCTCCCCGTCTCCCGTACCTGCCGGCGGAAGTTCTCCCGGAACGGGTGCGAGGCCTCTGTCCCGAGCGGAGGGTCGTGGAAGATGGCCGCCGATAGGCCCAGGTATGTGTCATAGTCGGCCTCGGTCAGCACCTCGCGCAGCTCCACGCCTTCCCCACCCTGGAACTTCGGGAGCCGGGGCCGACCGGACCCGTCGCGCAGCTCCCAGACCATGACCTCGGTCTCATCCAACGGCGCGTACCCGTGCTGGAGCAACCGCGCGCCCAGGTCCTGGGGCTGGCACCTCGGGGTGACCTGAACCCGTGCCCCAGTCCCCCCCAGCTCCTGGACCTTCTGGCGAAGCTCCTCCACTACCTTCCCTACCTCCGTGGGGTCCCGGATGGTGAGGTCATACACGTAGGTCAGGGCATAGGACCCCGGCGTCACGGCAGCCTCGAAATGGGGGTCCACGACCCGCTTGGCCCCAGGGGGTACCCAGCGCCACCCCGCCATGGCCTCCCAGATCCGCTCGTCACTCCAGGGCTCCAACTCCCCCCCTGCCGGCCCGCCAGGGGGAGGACCCGGAGCGGGCTATTAAGGGGCCATCGGAAGGATCGGGCACCTCAGGTCCACCGACACCGGCAAGCGGGGAAATGGGCCCGGGAGCGGGCGTGGGCCCCCGAGCAGGGGGAAGTCCCGCGGGGTCTCTCTCAGAGGAAGAACCCCACCGACTCGGTAGACCCGTCGGTCACCGGGCCGCTGACCAGGTCCCGGTTGGTCAACAGCAACCCCTCGGCCCCTCCAGAGAGGAACCCGCTCGCGGAGAGCAGTTGCCGGGCCCGCGTGGGGTTGCTCACCGAAAGCCCGACCAGCACCTTCTGACCCTCTCGGGTCACCAGGATGGAGGCCGAGAGCACGTTCACCCGGTGCCGGGCCAGGATGTCGAGGACCTTGAGGAAGGACCCGGCCTTGTCCTCCACGTGGACCACCACCAGGTCGTTCGCGTCCACCTTGTACCCGGCCTTTCTGAGCAGCCAGAGCGCTCGTTGCGTGTCCCCCACCACCAGGCGGAGGTAGCTCTTCTGCCCCTGGGAGGTGAGGGAGAGAGACGCCACGTTCAGCCGTCCTT
>JAJZYB010000033.1 GCA_021806135.1 Thermoplasmata archaeon | reverse complement strand
GCAACGCGGATGTGAATGCCGCGAAGAACCTCCTGATACGGTTCTGGGGCCGCGAGTCCCACCCTACCCGAGCCTACGGTCCGGGTTTCCAACGGGAGGCATAGAACGCTATGCTAGACGAACGGTGGATACCCTCTCGCTCATGACCATCCAGATGCGCGATGGGACGAGATTGCGCAGCAGCTGCGTGAGTCCATCATTCAGCGGGCTATTCAGCACGACCTTCGGGTGGGTGACCGAGGACGAATGCGTGACGAACAGCTCCTCGGTGAGGTCTTTCGTTTGGCGTGCCGATACGCGGGACAGGCTCCCAGTCCACAGGGGTTGGCCACCGAGCTTCGGGCGAGTCTTCCGGGAGATGTTGGAACGAACCGTGTCCGTCACTACCTCGAGTTTCTGGACAGCACCCTCCTCTTGCGGCTCATCCCTCCTCTCGAGATCCGATTGAAGCGCCGAAAGGGATTCGCGAAGATCTGTCTCTGCGATCCCGCCCTTCGGGCCGCCTACCTTCAGGAGCAGGTCCCCCTGCTCCCCGAGTCCCAGGATGTGGATCCGCACCTGAGAGACCTTGCTGGTCATGTTGCCGAGAGCGTTCTGGGGTACTTCCTCTCAGGAATCCCTGGTATCGAATTAGCCTGGGCCCCCGAACGGGGAAACGAGCCTGAAATTGACTTCGTCGTCACGGTTGGAACCCAACGTATCCCCATCGAGGTGAAGTATCGGAACGTCATTGAACCGGGCCGGGACGCCGAAGGCTTGCGATCGTTCATCGACAAGCGCGTCCACAACGCCCCCTTCGGAGTCATGGTCACCAAGCAGGACGTAGATCCAAGCTCCCTTCCTCCCAGCGTGTTGGCCGTCCCCCTGCCGTCAGTGCTGATGATCCGATAGTCCCGACAGGGGGCATCGAGTTTTGTGACCCAGTCAGGAAATTCGGACGGGCCTGCAGGGGTTCGAACCCTGGACCTTGCGGTTAAGAGCCGCCTGCTCTACCGACTGAGCTACAGGCCCGTGGCCGGGGCCAGAGGCCCCAGGCTTAAAGGATGCCCCCGCGAAGGGGGGCTCACGGTCTCCAGGAGCGGCCGGCCCTCGGCGGGGCCGGGCACCCCGACCCTGCTGGGGTCCCCTCCCCCGATGGATCTGTCAGAGGACGGGTCCCCGCCCCCGAGGTATTCCCCCACCGGGTAACCCCCCGCACGGGGCCCTTCTTCCTGAAGGGTCTCCTCCGGAAGAACCTTCCCCGCTCTCCCTCCGCCCTACGTTGCCGTCGGTGGAAAGGTTCCCCGCCGTTCGGTCAAGGGCCCGGCCCCGTCCGGTCGGAAGCTGGGGCGAAGGGGGGAGCTCCGGTCCGCCCCGGCCATCCCCTTTCTCTGGCTCCCCGGTTCCTGGTGACGGCACGGTTGGGCTTTCTCCGTCAGTCGGATCCGCCATCCTTCTCCTAGGTTACTTTCCGGGATGGCCGGGTAAGTTCCGAGTAGCGCCGTCGCTCGTGCCGGCGGCGGGCCATGGCCTCGGCCACATCCCCTTCCACTTCCAGGAACCCGCGGTCCAGCCGGAACTCCCAGCCCATTTCCAGTTCCTCCCCTCTCGCCCGGGCCTCCTCCATCGCCCAGGCCTTCGCCTTCCGGGCGGCCCCGGCCAACCCCTCCGGGGGGCGTTTGAAGAGCCGGAGCTCCAGATAGCGTTGGAGCGCCTCCTCCAGCACCGAGCCCTCCTCGCCGGGAGAGAACCCCTCCGACCCCTCCCCCGGGAGTCCCTCCGGTCCTTCAGCTCTCGGAGACGTGATACCCCAGGGCCCCGAGCTTCTCCCGGGCGCGACGCAGGTGGTCGCCCAAGAGCACGATCTCCCCGTCCTTGGAGGCGCCCCCCGTGGCCAGGGAGGTCTTCAGGCGTTTCGCGATGTCCGCCAGGTCCGCGTCCTTGGGGAACCCGGCGATGACCGTGGTAGGTTTGTTGTACCGGCGCCGCTCCACCCGTACCGTCAGGACCGCTTCTTCCCGGTCGAGTTCCTCGGTGATCTCCTTCAGGGGATCGTAATCCTGCACGGGCACCAGGGGAAGCCTCTGGCCCTATAAGATAACACAGGAGGGGGCCCGGGCCCCGGGGGTGTCCACGCCGTTTATAAGCCGGAGCCGGTCGATATGCCCAAATAGCTCTCTCCCGGTACAAAGGGCATGGACCGACCGGCGCGTCCCCGCTGGAAGGCGCTCGTCCTGGGCCAGGACCCGATGCTGCGTTTCCTGGTGAAGGAAGCCCTCCAGACCGAGGGTGTGGGGACCTTCACGGAAGTCTCCGGCGCCCAGCAGGTCTCCCCCCAAGCCCGCCTGGAGGGGACCCGGGGCGTGGTGGTACTCTGTTTGAATGGCCCCTCGGACCGCTGGCAGAAGACCATCGAGGAGACACGCCAGGCCCTTCCGGAAGGGAAGCTGGTGGCGGTCACCTTCGGGAGCCTGGAGAACCTGCCCGGCGCGTTCAAGACCGACGTGCGGCTTGGGGCCGACGCCCTGGTCCTGGGCCCCCCTAGTGCGGCCTCCCTGAAGGAGGCCGTCTTCACCGCCCGGGCCTCCCCCCCTCACGGACACCCTCGCCCAGGCCCCTCCCCGGGAATCCCCTGAACCTCTCGGGCCGGTTCGCCAAGAACTTTATGAAGCCTCCCTCCGTGGTCGCCCCGACGGGGGGTCATTACGACACTGCTCGTTGACCTGGTCGACTACTTGGGCCTCATAGTGTTCACGCTCGCCTCTGGTGGCCTCATCGTCTACCTGCTCTACGCCATGCTCCGGCCCGAGCGCTTCTGAAACGGGGGCCGAGGTCGATGATCCCGTGGCAGGCCTACCTCGACGTGGCTCTCACGTTATCGGTGGTCCTCGCCCTCGCCCCGGTCCTCGGGCGCTACATGGCCCGGGTTTACACCGATCGCCCCAC
Source organism: Thermoplasmata archaeon (assembly GCA_021806135.1). Taxonomy (GTDB): domain Archaea; phylum Thermoplasmatota; class Thermoplasmata; order Lutacidiplasmatales; family UBA184; genus JAKATE01. The sequence continues at coordinate 17,224 of JAJZYB010000033.1, read as the reverse complement.
GCTCTTGGACGGCCTTCTGGGACCCGTGGACCGGTTCCTCTTCCGCCTCTTGGGGGTCTCCCGCCGGGAAGAGATGGGCTGGAAGGAGTACGCCGCTAACCTCCTTCTCCTCAACGCCATTGCCCTGGTGGCCGTCTTCCTGCTGCTGGTGACCCAGGCCGGTCTCCCGCTCAACGCCCTGGGGGCCCCCAACATGAGCTGGGACCTGGCCTCCCACACCGCCAGTTCCTTCGTCACCAACACGAACTACCAGCACTACGTCCCGGAGCAGCAGCTCTCCCTCTTCTCCGCGCTCTTCGGCCTCCAGACGCTCATGTACGTCTCTCCGGCCACGGGCCTCTGCGTCTTCGTCGCCTTCAGCCGGGGATTCCAGCGACGCGATGGCACCGTGGGGAACTTCTACGTGGACTTCGTGCGGACCTTGACCCGGATCTTTCTCCCCCTGGTCATCCTGGGGACCCTGGGCTTCCTGCTGGCGGGGGTCCCGGAGACGCTGGCGCAGAGCGTGACGGCCTATTCCCCCCTCGCCGGGGCCCAAGTGATCCCCTTGGGTCCCGTGGCGAGCTGGAACGCCATCATGCTCCTCGGCACCAACGGGGGCGGGTACTTCAACGCCAACCTCGCCCAGCCCCTGGCGAACCCCACCGCGGCCACCCTCCTGCTCGGGGTGGTGCTCATGCTCCTCATCCCCCTCGCCACCCCTTTCGCCTTCGGTTACCTCATCCGACGGCCGGGGGAGGCCTACCCGCTCGTGGTCAGCGCGATCGCCATCTTCCTGCTGGCCCTGGGGATCTTCCTTTACTTCTCCCTCAACAATCCGTTCCTTCCCCCCACCATCTCCCAGGCCCAGGGGTTCCTCTCGGGAGCGGAGGCCCGCTTCTCCCTGCCGGAGAGCGCGCTCTTCGAGGTGAGCTCGATCTACTCCAACACCGGGGCGAGCGTCATGGCCATCGGGGCGCTCACCCCGTGGGCGCAAACTTCCCTGCTCTTCGGAATGTTCCTCCAGGCCTCCCCTGGAGGGGATGGAACGGGTTTCGGCATGCTCCTCATCTACGTGATCCTGGCGGTCTTCGTCGGGGGGCTCATGGTGGGTCGCACCCCGGAGTATCTGGGCAAGAAGGTGGGCCGCGACCAGGTCAAGTGGTCGGCGGCCGCCCTCCTCTCCCATCCCTTCCTCATCCTCATTCCGGTGGCCCTGGCGGTGGTCCTCGGGCTGGGGTTCGCTCCCGGTACGCTCAATCCGGCCACCTTCACCAGCATCCTCTACGAGTTCACCAGCGAGTCGGCCAACAACGGCTCCGGCATCGGCGGGATCGCCGACACCACCGTCTTCTACAACGTGGCCGGGGCGCTCGTGATGCTGGTGGGACGCTACCTGCCGATCCTGGCCATGCTGGCCATCGGCGGTTCCCTCTCCCGGGAGGGCCCCCAGCCCGTCGGGCCCGGCACGCTGCGGACGGAGTCCCTCACCTTCACGATCTACCTCATCCTCTTCCTCATCGTCATCGCGGGATTGCTCTTCCTGCCCGTTCTGGTGCTGGGTCCGCTCTCCCAGTTGGGGTGAACCGACGGTGCCGGAGCCCCCTCACGTCCCCCCTGGCGCCCGGGTGAGCGTCCACCGCCGGCCGCACACGAGCGCCGGCCGGGTCCTGCGCTCCTCGCTGAAGATGTTCGACCCCCGGCTGGAGGTGCACAAGCCCGTGATGTTCGTGGTGTACATCTTCTGGCTCTACACGGTGGCCCTGCTCCTCCTTCCCTCCGTCTTCCCCGACGTCCCCTCCACTGGGATCGACCGGGTGTACTACCTGGGCCTGGTGGTGATCCTCTTCCTCACCCTGTGGTTCTCCCACCTGGGAGAGGCCGTGGCCGAGGCCCAGGGCCGGGCCCAGGCGGAGAGCCTCCGGCAGGTCCGCAGCGGGGCCCAGGGACGTCAGGTCCTCCCCGACGGTCGCCGGGTCTGGGTCCCCGCCACCACGCTCCACCAGGGGGACACCGTGGAGCTTCGGCCCGGAGAGGTGATCCCGCTCGACGGGGACGTCCAGAACGGGGCCCTGGTCATCGACGAGTCCATGATGACCGGGGAGTCCGAAGCGGTCATCCGGGAGAGCGGAGGGGACAAGACCTCCGTCCTCGGGGGCAGCCGTGTCCTCCAGGGGGTGGCCCAGGTCCGGATCACCTCCCGCCCCGGGGAGAGCTTCCTCGACCGGATGATCCGCCTGGTGGAAGGGGTCCAGCGGGAGAAGACCCCCAACGAGCTTGCGCTGACCATCCTGCTCGCCACCCTGACGGTAGCGCTCCTGGTGGTCATCACCACCCTGGCGTTCTTCGTGAGGACCACCGGCGGGGGCCTGGTGGACCTCGGGACCCTGGTGGCCCTCCTGGTCTGCCTCATGCCCACCACCATCGGGGGGTTGCTGCCGGCCATCGGGATCGCCGGGGTGAACCGGGTCGGGCAGGCCAACATCGTCGCGAAGAGCGGCCGGGCGGTGGAGGCTGCCGGGGACCTGGACGTGCTCATCCTCGACAAGACCGGGACGATCACCATCGGGAACCGTCTCGCCTCCGAGTTCATCCCCGCCCCGGGAGTGGAGGGGAAGACCTTCATGCAGGTGGCCCTGTTGTGCTCCGCCTTCGACGACACCCCCGAGGGCCGCTCCATCGTGCGGCTCGCCACGCGCCGGGGCGCCACGGCCGAGAAGCTCGACCCCACCAAGATCCGCATCATCCCCTTCTCCCCCGAGCGCCGCGCCAGCGGACTGGTCTTGCCCGACGGCCGGGAGCTCTACAAGGGGGCCGTGGACGCCGTGGCCGCCATCACGGGAGACATCCCCCGGGAACTTCGCCAGGCCGCCCAGGATGCCTCCCGGCAGGGGATGACCCCGCTGGCCGTCTCCGAGGACAAACGGGTGGTGGGGGTGGTGCTCCTCAAGGACGTGGTCAAGCCGGGGATCCGCGACCGCCTCCGGGAACTGCGGATGATGGGGATCCACACCATCATGTGCACCGGGGACAACCGCCTCACCGCAGGGGCCATCGCCCGGGAGAGCGGGGTCGACGAGTTCATCGCCGAGGCCAAGCCCGAGACCAAGCTGGCCCTGGTCCAGCGGGTGAAGCGGGAGGGCCGGCTGGTGGCCATGACCGGCGACGGGACGAACGATGCGCCGGCGCTCGCCCAGGCCGACGTGGGACTCGCCATGAACAGCGGCACCTCCGCCGCCAAGGAGGCGGGGAACATGGTGGACCTGGACAGCGATCCCACCAAGCTCATCGAGGTGGTCTCCATCGGGAAGCAGCTCCTCATCACCCGGGGGGCGCTCACCACCTTCTCCATCACCAGCGACGTGGCGAAGTACTTCGCGCTCCTCCCGGCGATCTTCGTCACCGTCCCGTTCCTGAACCTCCTCGGCCTCGCGGTCCCCCGGGTGGCGGTGCTCGCCACGCTGTTCTTCAATGCCCTGACCATCCCGCTGCTCATCCCGCTCGCCTTGCGCGGCGTGCGGTTCCGCCCGCGCGCCGCCTCCGAGCTGCTCACCCGCAACCTCGTGGTGTACGGTTTGGGGGGCCTCGTCCTCGCGTTCGTGGCCATCAAGGTACTCTACCTGGGATTGGAGGCGCTCATCCAGGAGCCGACCGTCCACAACCTCCTTCTCCTCCTGGAGCGTTACCTGGCGAGGGTCCCGTGACCGAGTCGGAAGTTCCTGTCCCCCCGACGGTCGCCCCCATCCCCACCCGGCCGGTGCCGGCCCGGGTCCCCCCGGTGGCCCCGCCGGACGAGGGGGCCCGGAGGATCGCCCCCGAGCCGCCGTTCCGGCGCCCCCAGCTCCGGGCCGGTCTCGTGGCGGTCTTCGCCACCATGCTCCTCCTCGGGGTCGGGCTGAACGTCGTCGCCAGCCTGGGCGTCACCGGGGTGAGCCCGGGGAGCGCCCAGGGACCCTTCCTGAAGAACCCGAACGGGACCCTGGAGGTCTCCCGGCTCTTGGGGGTGAACGTCACCAGCCCCGAGCTCTTCTGGCTCCGTCCCACGGGGACGGACTACCAGCCGTTCACCGGGGCCGGGGGCAACGGCTTCTACGGGCCGACCGACCCGGCGCTGCTGAACGAGACCGCCTCCTACGCGGCGGAGCTCGGTCTCACGAACGTGACGGTCCCGGTCGACCTGCTCACCCCGTCGGCGAGCGGCCTCGACCCGGACGTGACCCCCCAGGCCGCCCTGGTGCAGATCCCCCGGGTGGCCAACGAGAGCGGTCTCAGCCAGAGCTTCCTGCTCTCCCTGGTGAACCGGGAGATCGTCCTGCCGCTCTACTCCTGGCTCGGGACGCCCTACGTGAACGTGGTCCTCTTGGACCTCGCCCTCCTTCCGCTCCTCCCCCATCCCCCCGCCCCGCTCTCCGGGAGGAGCTGAGGCCCGGTGTACCGACGCCTGCTCATCCCGGTCGCCACGCCGCAGGAAGTGGAGCCGCTCATCCGGTTCGGCGCGAACCTGCTCGCGCCCGGCGGGGAGATCCGGCTCTTGCACGTGATCCCCACCGTGTCCATGCCCGAGCTCACCCGGCAGTGGCGCGCCTCCGTGAACATCGTGATCCCGGCCCACGAGACCGGGGCCGCGTTGGACATCCCGGTGGAGCCGGAGGTACGGTCCGCCCGGGACGTGCCCGGGGAGATCCTCGACCTGGCGGAGAGCCATGGCACCGACGGGCTCCTCCTGGTCCTCCGGGGGGACCGGCGGAGGGGGAACCCCTTCGTCGGGCACACCGCCAGCGCGCTGCTCCAGCACGCCCGCTGTGACGTGATCATCGTGAACCGTCTCGCCTTGACCGGGGCCCGGGTGGCGAAGATCCTGCTCCCCACGTTCGGCTCCCAACCGCCCCACAAGGCCCTCCAGCTCGCCGAACAGCTGGCGGTCCGGGAAGGGGGGATCCCCATCGTCTCGCTCCTCCTCTCCTCCCGCGTGGGGACCCCCTCCACCACGGGATCGGACCACCATCAGACCACGGCCCGGGGGATCCCGCACCGGCTCACGAACGTGCTCCTCGCCCCGGCGCTCTTCCGAAGACGCCGCGCGGACCCGGAGATCCTGCTCTCCGCGGCGGCCCGGGAACGCTACGGGCTCATGGTCCTGGGCGAGGACGGGCAACGCGACACCGGCCCGTTGCTGACCCGGCGCTTCCTGGAGCAGCTCTTCAGGACCGCCCCCTGCCCCGTGCTCACCCTGAAGGGTTGACGGACCCGGCGGGGAGCATTCGAGGGACCACCCGTGGGCGAACTGTGCTTCGTCGGGCTCGGGCTGAGGGACGAGCGCGACCTCTCGCTCCGGGCCCTGGAGACGTTGAGAGGCTGCCATCGGGTCTTCCTGGAGGAGTACACCTCCCGGTCCACCCCCGGGACCGTCGAGCGGCTCGAGGCCCTCCTCGGCCGGCCCGTGGAGCTTCTCGATCGCGCGGCCGTGGAGGCCGAGACCCCCATCCTCTCCGCCCTGGCCGCCCAGGAGAAGGTGGCGCTGGTGGTGGTGGGCGAGCCCTTCGCGGCGACCACCCACGTCTCCCTGCGCCTCGCGGCGCAGGACCACGGGCACCGCTGGAGGGTCCTCCACAACGCGAGCATCCTCACCGCCGGTCCAAGCCTTGCCGGCCTGAGCCTGTACAAGTTCGGGCGGACCTGCTCCCTTCCGACACCCCACGAGAACTACCGGCCCCGGTCGCCGTACGAGGTCCTGGCGCAGAACACCCGGGCCGGCTCCCACTCCCTGGTCCTGCTCGACCTGGACCCGGGCGCCTCCCGGTACCTCAGCGCCCCGGAAGCCCTGCGGCTCCTCGCCTCGCTGGAAGCGGAATGGCACGAGGGGGTCCTTTTCCCGGGCCGGCGGGTGGTCGCGTTGGTGAGGGTGGGGAGCGACGACCCTCAGGTGGTGGTGGGGCCCTGGGAGGAGGTCTCGCGAGCCGATCTGGGTCCTCCCCTCCATGCCCTCATCCTGCCAGGCGAACCGTTGCATTTCATCGAGGAGGATGCGCTCTCCCGTTGGCCCCGGGCCCCTCCGGGGCCGCCGGTGGGCGGGGCCCTTCCCTGACCCGCGGTCAGACCGGACGAGGGCAGGCGCCGGGCCGGGCCAGCGCCCGGGCGGAATAGGCCAGGGTGAGGAGGCTCAGCGGGAAGGCCGCCACCAGAAGGGGCGTCTGGAACGCCACCCAACCGACCAACAACCCCGCCGCGGCGGTCCCTTCCAAGGCGCTGAACAGGACGAGGGTCCCGCACTGGGGGCAGTTCACGAAGAGCGCCCCCAGGGTCCCGAGGGTCCCGGCCAGCGTCGCCGAGCCCGGACGGAGCGCCCCCCTCCAGAGGGCGACCGCCGCGACCATGTTCGCCGAGAAGAGGGTGGTGCTCACGGCCAGGAGCAGGAGCTCCTGGGGGTTCGCGGAAAGCTCGATCGTTCCGGTCGGGACGAGCACCAGCCCCGGAGTGATCCCCCAGGCCCCGCAACAGTACACCACGGCCCCGTACGGGCCGCCCCGGGAAGCGAGCCCTCCGTTGAGGTCCACCCCCAGAAGGCCGGTGAAGAAGGCAAAGAAGAGGACGAAGACGATCACCGAGGCTCCCCAGGCCCACCGGAGCTTCCGGTCCCGGAGGGCCCCCGCGAGAGCCTGGCGGCGGGGCCCTGTCGGCCCGGGCTCCACCCCGGACCAGATCCGGAGCAGCCTCCGGGCCCCCTGGAAGGCGAAGAGGCCCCCCGCCGCCATGGTCAGGAAGACGACCAGCACCGCCAGGGTCCAGGCCCGGACCTCCGGACCGGCAGGGCCGTCGGTGGCGAAGCTCCCGGGATAGAGCACCCAGGGCACGACGAGAAGGACCGCGCCGAAGAGGATCTCCCGGAGCGCCCTTTGGGTAAGCGGGGGAGGGGGTGGGCCCTCGGGGGCCGTCACGAGGAGGGGGACGAGGGGGGGTTACTTGAGGTCTCGGAGGGTTCCTCCTCCGACGGTAGGCGCCGTCCCCACCGGGTCACTCCGGCCTCGGTGAGAAGGCGCTCGAGCGCATCGTGGTACTCCGCCGGGCTCGCTTTGAGGAGCCGCTCCGCTGAGAGGGAAAGCGAGCCCCCGAACTCCTTCTCCGTATCGGAGAAGCGCCAGGCCTGGGCCTGCTCCTTTCCCACCGCCACCAGGAAGGCCCACGCGAGACCCCGTACCTTCCCTTCCGGCGGGTCGGCCACGGAGATGCGATGTTCCACGTCGGAGGCCCCTCCCCGGCGGTAGCGGCGCGCGAGGTCGTCGGCCAGGTGCGCTTCCGCGCTGAGCTCGTGGTAGCGGGGGAGCTCGGCCACGGTGGCCTCCTCGGCCCGGCGACGGGCGACCCGGTTCAGCGTCTCGGCCGCCCGCCCTCCGCTGCGCCCCTCCGCGGAGAAGCGGTCCACCTCTGTCGGGGAGGCGCCCACCGCACGGAGGAGCTCCCGGGCGTGGTCCTTCCAGAGGGATTCCACGACCTTCCCCGCGCTGAGCTCCGGGGCAAGGAGCGGTTCCTCCCTCCGGCCCAGGACCCGGCGCAGGGCCGTCCGCTCCGCCGGGGTGGGGTTCAGGGCCTCGACGAAGAGCGGGACCTCCTCCCCGAAGCAGCGCCCCCCCCCGATGAAGAGCCTTCCCCGGTGTGACCGGAAGCTCCCCTCCACCTCGGCCAGATGCTCCTTCAGCAGCTCCTGGTCGGCCAGCCGACCCTCCCGGTAGGCCTTCTCGCTCCGCCGGGCGAGACCGGGGGGTTCCCCGGCCGGGCAGGAGTCACGGTGCTCGTGCTTCAGAGGATAGACCACACTCACCTCGAAGTCCCCCGCGGGGTCCGGGACCACCATGCTGCCGGAGAGGGAGGCCAGGAGATGGCGGTCCTCCCCTGCGCAGCGGCGGCAGACCCGGAGGGTCCGGTGGGCGGAGGCCCAGCGGACCTCCAGGTAGGGTTCCCGGTCCCCCCGGGCCAGGTGGGCGCAGGCGAGGACGACCCCGTCCTGCCCGTCGCCCCCGGGGGGGGCGGTCAGCCGGTAGGGGATCGCCCGGAGGGCGTTCTCCACGAAGGAGGCCGGGGGGTCCGCGGACTTCCCCGTGCAGACCACCGCGTCCTCCGTGGCGTAGAAGTGGTACCCCCCTCCGCCGAAGAGGCTCGGGCGGGCGTAGTGCAGGTAGCCCAGGAGCAGGCGTCGGGGGTCGTCGAAATACTGCACGGCGATGAGCTCCTCCTTGGGCACCCGCTCCACGGGGAGATAGGGGATGTCCCCGGTGGGGAAGCGCGCCACCTGGTGGTTGAGGCTCGGGCGCTTGGCCGCGTAGTGGAGCAGCCCGGCGTAGGCCCGGGCCAGCGGCTCGCCCCGGAACGTCAGCCGGTCCAGCTGGTCGGCGTCCTCGGCGTGTCCCTGGACCGTCTTGAGGTCCCCGACGAGCCGGGGGAAGAGCGGGCTCAACGAGCCATCGGGAGCCCGGGGCAGAAGGAGCGTGGGGTCCTTCGAGAGTGCCCGGGCCCGGGCGAGGACCTCCCCCTCCTTTCCTCCCGACGTGTAGCGGATCCGGGGCATCAGTGAACCCCGGGGGAAGGGACCCCGGCTTTGCTTAAGGGTTCGCGTGATCGCCGGACGGAGACCTTAAACGGCGTGGGGCCTCGCGCCCCCCGTGGCGAACCTGGGGATGTTCCTGGGCTCCATGTTCCTCATCGGCTTCGGCGTGGTGGCCATGGAGGTCTATTCCGCGAGCTTCGGCTTCGTGGTGGGTCTCTTCAGCATGATGGGCGGGGTCTTCCTCTTCGCCATCTCGCTGAACTATGGTCCGCCTCCCCGCGCCGTGAGCCGGGCGGAGCTCGAGGCCGAGGCCCGGGCCCTGAAGGCCGCGGAACCCGGCTCATCCCCCTGACGGGACCCGCGGCGGCACCGGGCCCGGGGCGCCCGGGGGCTTCCCCGGGGTCGGCCGGTCCAACAGCGGGCTCAAGATACGGTCCCGGACCACCGAGGAACTCGTCCAGGAGAAGAGCGAGGGCTCCAGATAGCAGGAGAGGGCACAGCGGTTGCACGAGCGGTACGGCTCCCAGTCGATGGAGGCCCAGAGGCTGGGGATGTCGCAGTCCCAGACGGTCCTCTTCCCTCCGTACTCGTTCAGCACGTAGCAGGGGAGCACGATCCGCCCGCTCGGGTCGATGTTGATGGTCAGCCAGGGCTTGCACTCCCAGGGGGCCCCTCCCCCGAACCAGGACCGGAGCACGCTGACAAAGTAGGCCTGGGAGTTCAGGATGGGGGCCCCCTGACGCTTCAGTTCCAGCAGAGTGGTCAAGGTGGCCCGAAGGGCCGACCCCGAGGGGCTGAGGCTCCCGGCCGTGGAGTAGTCGAAGGCCACCTGGAAGTTCACCTTGACCCCCAGGGAGCGGGCCAGGTCCACCAGGGGCAGGGCGTGGTGGAGGTTGTGGCGGGTGAGGGTGGAATTGATCGCCACCGGGAGCCGCTCCCGGGCGACCCGGAGGCCCTGGACGGCCCGGTCGAACGACCCCGGGATGCCTCGGAGCCGGTCGTGGAGCTCGCCGATCCCGTCCAGCGAGACGAACAGGAAGTCCAAGGAACGGGCGAACTCCCCGATCCGGTGCGCGAGGAGGAACCCGTTGGTCACCAGCGAAGTGTGGAAGCGTTCGTGCGCTTCCCCGAGGATGGCGGGGAGGTCGTGGCGAAGCAGCGGCTCCCCTCCCTCGAAGCCCAGGAAGAGCACCCCCCCGTCCGCGAGCTTCGCCATCAGACGCCGCTCGGCGTTGAGGTCGAGCAGTTCCTCGTCCGGGCGGCGCCAGAACGGGCACATGTCGCACTCCAGGTTGCACCGGTACAGTAGCTTGTGTCCGGCGATGAGCGGGAGCTTCTCGCCTCTCCAGAGCCGGAACTGCCGACGGAATCCCCGGCTCAGCATGGGCCAGTTCATGGGGACCCCTCGCCGACGCCGGCGCTGAGGGAAAGGGGACATCTCCGCGAAGGGCGGGCCCAAGGGCTGCGGAGAGGGACCGGAGCGGGCGGGAGGGGCCCTCCCCCGTCCGATCCGAACCAGAGGGGACGGGGGCGAGGGGTTGGGGGATGGCTCCCGGGGAGCATGACGCACCGGCGGTACGGCCCGAAGGCTCAGGTCTTGCCAGGACGCAGAACGTCCGCCAGCCAGATGAGGCTTCCGAGAGAGGGCATCCCGTCTCAACGGTGACAGGACTTGAGAAAGTTCTCGAAGATCCGGACCCCGTGCTCCGTGTGCTCCACCTCGGGGTGGAACTGCACCCCGAAGACCGGGCGCCGACGGTGGGCCATGGCCTCCACGGCGCAGCCGGAGGAGTGGGCGAGCCGCTCGAAGTCCCGGGGAAGCTCGGAGACCTCGTCGTTGTGCGAGGCCCAGACGTGGATCTCCCGGGGGATCCCCTCGAACAGGGGGTGGTCGGGCCGGTCCACGGTGAGCGCCACCCGACCGAACTCCGGAGAGGTCGAGCGTGCCACGCGTCCGCCGAAGTGGCGCCCCAGGTACTCATGCCCCAGGCAGATGGCCAGGACCGGGAGCGTGGGGTCCTCCAGATAGCTCCCCACCACGCCCAACGGGTCCTCGCTCCCCTCCAGGCTCAGCGCCCCGCCGCTCAGCACGACCCCGTCGGCGGCCAGGTCCTGCCGGGGGGTGGTGTTCGGCAGGATGACGCTTTCCACCCCCAGGTCCCGGAGCACCCGGTACTCCCGGTGGGTCCACTGTCCGCCGTTGTCGATCACCGGCACCCTCACGGGCCCACGCCTCCCGGGGGTTCCCGGGGCCGGTCCCGGGCGAGCTCCTCCACCCGGTCGCGGACCTCCCTCACCTCGGCACGCATCTTCAGCATCTCCTCCTCGAACGGGGAGAACCCGCGTTGGCTGAGCGCCCGGGTGGCGATGAAGATCCCCACGAAGACGGCTCCCACCAGCGCGAGCACCGTGATCAGGACCAGCGCGAGGATGAAGGAGAGCAGGTTGCCCAATAGGGCCGTGTACCCCAGGTCGAACAGGTGCGCCACCTGCGCCACCTCCACCAGGACGAGGGCGGAGATGACCACGACCCAGAGGAGGACGGAGCGGGAGAGCCTCATGCCCCTCCTCCCGTGCTCCCGGAAGGAAGGCTCACCGGGGGATACGCGGCGAGCAGGAGGTCGAGCGGTTGGGGGATCCTGGAGAGGTCATAGGTGGTGGGGGCGCTCCCCTGAGGGAGGGTGGTGGGACCCACCAGCGGGTAGACCGGGGTCACGACGATACGGTCGCCTCCGGAGGAGGCGGGGGCCGGGACCCACTGGAAGGCGAACACCCCCACCGACATCGCCTGTTCGCTCGACGAGTCGTACACGGTGGTGGCGTTCAAGAGGAAGAGCGTGGTCCCGTTCACCGAGAGGAGCTCCCCCACCGTGAGCGTACCGTTCTCCCATCGGTTCCACTCCCGGGGCGTGGTGGCGTTCCCGGGGATGCTCCGGGCGCTCTCGTTCAACCCCAGGGAGATCCGGGAGAGGGTGAGATGCCCCAGGCTCTCCAACAGGAAGGTGAAGGTCCCGTTCTGGTCCACGGTGACGTAGAGGGTCCCCTGGCTGAGGACCGTCCCCGCCGGCGTGAGCCCTTGCTCCAGCGCCGGGGTGAGCAGGATGAGGAGGACCAGGAGCAGCGCCACGCTGGCAAAGGGCCAGTGCACGGAGCGCGGTCGGTCGGGCGGCCGGACGAGTTCGGACACCGGCTCCCTCTTCATTCGGGCGGGCCGTCGGCCTTCCACCCCACGTAGAGCTGGTGGGGGATCCCGAAGACGTCCAGGACCTTCCCCGCGAGGTAGTTCACCAATCCCTCGACGGTCGCCACCTTCAGGTAGTACGGCGGGGCGGCCATGAGCACCGTGGCTCCGGCCTCCGCGCTCAAGGTCAGGTTCCTGAGCATCAGGAGGGAGAGCGGGGTCTCCCGGGGGACCAGGACCAGCGGCCGGCGCTCCTTCAGGTGCACCTGGGCCGCCCGGGTGATGAGAGTGTCGGCAAAGCCGTGGGCGATCTTCGCCAGGGTGTTCCCGGAGCAGGGGACCACCGCCATGCCCCGGGTGGGGGTGGAACCGCTGGCGATCCGGGCGGCCACCTCCCCGTCGTCATACACGCTGTCGGCGTACTGGGTGAGGTCCCGGGCGTACAGGTCGCACTCGGCCCGGAGCACGGCCTCGCCCCCATCGGAGACCACCAGGGCCACCGGCACGTCGGTCTGGGAGAGCGCCCGGAGGAGGGCCACGGCGATGGGGGCCCCGCTCGCCCCGGTGACGCCCACCACCAGGGGAGCTTCGGGCGGATGTTGGATCGGCACGCGAAAAAGCCTCCTCTCGGTGAGGGTTGAAGAGCCGGAGCACGCTCAGCTATTTGTGCTCCGCCTAGCCAGAGGGGATCCCCGATGACGGAACGGGTGGCGGTGGTCGGGGCCGGGCAGACCCGCTTCGGGGTGCTTCCCTCCTCCCCCCGCGCCCTGCTCCGGGAGGCCCTTGGGGAGGCCCTCGCCTCCGTGGACCGGGGGCTCGACCCCGGGCGGATCGACGAGGGCTATCTCGCCTCCCTGGGGTTCGGCGGTTGGCAGATCGGGAACCCGGCCGCGCTGCTCGCCGAGGCGCTCCCCCACCCGGGGATGCCGGTGCTCCACGTGGAGGATGCTTGCGCTTCCGGGGGGGGTGGGCTCAGGACGGCCTACCAGGTGCTGCGGGGAGGTTCCGCGGACCTCGTGGTGGTGGCGGGCCTCGAGAAGATGTCGGACAATCCCCCGCTGAGGCGGCGGTACTGGCTCGGGGTGAGCGGGGAGACCGAGTTCGAGCGCCTCTGCGGCCTCACCTTCGCCGGGGTCTATGCCCTCATGGCCGAACGCTACCTTCGCGAACGGGCCATCGGCCGGGAGGTGTTGGGGGCGGTGGCGGTGAAGAACCACGAGAACGGGGCCCTCAACCCGAAGGCCCACTTCCAGAAGCGGATCACCCGGGAGGACCACGAGAACGCGCCTCCGGTGGCCGAGCCCCTGGGCCTCTTCGACTGTTGTCCGGTCTCGGACGGAGCCGCCGCGGTCGTCCTGGCCCGGGGCAGCGTGGCGCGGCAGCTCACGGACAGCCCGGTCTGGCTGGAAGGCTTCGGGGGGGCCAGCGACACCCTGGCCCTGGCCGGACGCGAGAGCCTGACGTCGTTGGCCGCCACGCGACGGGCGGTCCGTGAGGCCTTCCGGCAGGCCCCGTTCGAGCCTCGGAAGGTCCAGCTGGCCGAGGTCCACGACTGCTTCACCATCGCCGAGCTCCTGGCGTTGGAGGATCTCGGCCTCGTGCCGGAAGGGGAGGGCCCGGCCTGGACCTTGGAGGGTCGGACCGGGCTGACCGGGGAACTTCCCGTGAACGCCTCGGGAGGGCTCAAGGCCAAGGGGCATCCTCTCGGCGCCACCGGCGTGGGTCAGTTCGTGGAGCTCTTCCACCAGCTCCGCGGAGAGGCCGGGAAGCGCCAGGTGCCCGAGGCTGAGCGGGGGTTGGCGCACAACATCGGAGGGAGCGGAGCCACCTGTACCGTGGCGCTGCTCTCCCGATAGGGGGAGCGGGAGCCCATGGCGTCGCTGGTGGGGGTCTCCTGGGTCCAGCCTTCCGGACGGATCGGAGGCAAGGTGGTGGAGGGCCGGGACGAGGACCCCTTCACGCTTCTGGTGGAGGCGGGGGAGAGGCTCTTCGGTGCGCTACAGCCCCCGGGGGGCCGTCCGGACCCACTGCCGAAGCTCTTGCTCCTGGCCGGCGACGCCCCGGAGGGGGAGGTCGGACAGCTCTTCGAGGCGTGGGGGATCCCCCCGATCCCGGTGGAGACCCACCCTCCCGGCGAACTGGGAGCCTACCAGGCGATCGCGCGGGCCCTGGAGAACAAGGTCCCCTCGACGGAGCCTCTGGCCGTCCTCGTGGCGCAGGTGGCGGGAGCCCTTCCGGAGGGCCCAGGCGCATCCCCCCGCCGGAGCGCTGGGGCGGTGGGCCTCCGGTTCGGCCCGGGAGCAGGGCTCCGGCTGGTCTCGAAGACGGGGGCCCAGCTGGCCTTGGGCGAGTCCGAGGCGCGGAGGAAGGCCCTGGCCGCCGCCCTTAAACGTGGAGGACCGGACTGGTCGGGTCCCTGGGACGCGCTTGCCACGTCGGGAGAGGAGGGACAGGCCGCTTGGGAGGACCTGGGAACGACCCTCCCGAGCCCGGATCCGCTCCCCGCTGCGGAGACCTCGCCGGCGGGAGAGGAAGGGGAGGACTCGGCCTTAGGGCCGGCACGGGCACTGGCACTCTTGGCCCATCGTACTCCTGCCGGAGCCAACGGGATGTGGGTGCACGCCCGGGGACACTTTGTCGCCCTGCGCTCCTTCCAGGCGGAAGTACCTCTCCCCCTGGAAGGCTTGCCGCCGGAGCGGGGGGGTGGGTCCGAGGTTCCCCGGGAGGCCTTCCGGGGCCGCCGGGAGCTTGAGGCCACCCTTGGAGTGAGCCAGGGCGCCTACGTCTCCGCTTCTCGATACCGGGAAACGATCCCCACGCGCTGGCGCCTGGAGGGAGATCGTTGCGGGGCATGCGGGCACTGGACGCTCCCTCCCCGTGACGGCTGCGCGAGCTGTGGACGGGTAGATCAGTTGACCCAGGGCAGGCTGCCCAGGGTCGGAGGTCTTCTGGAGGCGACAACGGTCATTCGGCCTGGGGCGCAGCCGGCCGAGCTCGACACCCTGGGCACCGGTTCCCCCGGCGGGTATGTGGTGGGGTTGGTGCGGCTGGCCCCCGGGGTCCGTTGGCCCGTGCAGGTCACGGACGTGGAGCCACCGGTGCCTTGCCCGGGGCGGAGGGTGGAAACGGTCCTCCGCCGGATCTACTACCAGGACGGGAGCTGGCGGTACGGGCTGAAGGGCCGTCTCCTCCCGGGGGAACCCGAACCCTTGGAGCACCCGCCTCGCCGCGGGCAGAGCACGATTAACCCTCCCTCCCGCGCACGTCAGGGTGTCCCGGCCGCAGAGAAGCGCGCCACGGCAAGCCGGTCCACGGGTGCAAAGACACGGGGGCCCCGTCCCCGGGGGAAGGAAGGTCGCCGGCCGGGCCGATGAGGGGGGGACTCCCCCGGACCGCTTCCCCAGCGGGTTCCGGGGCCGGTGGCCTTCCGTCCTTGATGGGAACGAGGGGGTTCGTCCCCCGCTCCGCTTGGTCCCGTCAGGCGAAACCCGGTGGCGGGGTCTTCCCCTTCCCCGGGTCCCTCTTGGGAGTGTATCCGTCCCGGGCCACCCCCAATTGGATGCTGATCTGGCGGAACGTGGCCAGGAGCTCCTCGACCGAACGCGCCATCTCCTCCTGGCCGTCCCGGAGCCGCTTGACCTCCTGCCGGAGCTCCTCGAGCCGGGCGAACAGTTCGCTCGAGCGATCGGCGGGGTCCCTCACGTCCATCCTGAGGGGGGTGGGGTATTCGGCGCTTGCGTGGGAGGCCCCGGGTCGTACTGGCTCAAGGGCCCGGGCTTCCGCCCCCGCTGCCGGGGCCGAAGGGATTGTCTGAGGCCCCCCGTTCCTCGAAGGGTACCCAGACCCTCCGGGCCTCGTTGTATTGGATCCGGTCCAACTGCACCACGAACCGGTCCAGGGTCGCCCCGGGGGCCGGCAGCACCACTAGAGTGTACACATAGACCCCGAAGTCCATGAACTCGAGGATCCGGCGGAGGACCTCGGGGACCTGGGCCTTGGGGACCGTGGCCCGCAGGTGGGTCTCCCCCAACTGGCGGCAGAAGTCGTCCACGTCGAAGGGGGCTTCGAGCTTGAGGATCCCGCTGGAGACCCCCGGAGGCGGCGGAGGAGGCACCGACCGGCGGGGCGAAGGAGCGGCAGGTTTCGCGTTACGGACCGGAGGGCTCTTCTTCTTCGTCGCCATGGTGGGGGTGGACCGGGCACCGGGAGAGCGCGTTCGACTTAAGCGCGACGTAGTGCCACGACCTCCCATGCGGGCCTGAGGTACGGGGGTTTGTCGCCACCGGGGCGACAAACCCGTTAAATCACCACCCCCAGGTAAGGCTGTGGACGGACCCCGGTCCGTCCATGACCAGAGGAAAGAGAAGATGCCGGCTCGAGTGATGAAGGAATTCCAGGCGCCTCGCGGACTTCCCCGGAAGACGGCCTCGGTCTGCCCCGAGTGCATCAAGGTGATCCCTGCGGTGGTCCGGGAGAAGGACGGCCGGGTGATCATGGAGAAGACCTGCCGGACCCACGGGTACTTCTGGGACGTCATCTCCAACGACGTGGACTTCTACCTGCGCATGGAGGTCTACGCCCATGACGGGGTGGGCTACGAGAACCCGTACTATGACAAGTTCAAGGGCTGCCCGACCACCTGCGGGATGTGCACCCACCACAAGTCCCACACGGGGCTTGCCCTGGTGGACCTCACCAACCGCTGCAACCTGAAGTGCCCGGTCTGTTTCGCCAACGCCAACGCGGCCGGGTACGTCTTCGAACCTTCCCGGGAGCAGATCTACTTCATGCTGAAGACCCTCCGGGAGCAGAAGCCGGTCGGCGCGGTGGCCGTCCAGTTCTCCGGGGGAGAGCCCACGTTGAGCCCGCTGTTCGTGGACGCCTGCGACATGGCCTACCAGTTGGGGTTCAAGCAGATCCAGGTGGCCACGAACGGGATCCGGTTCGCCAACGAGCCCGGCTTCGCCCAGTCGGCCCGGGACCACCACCTCCACACCCTGTACCTGCAGTTCGACGGGATGGACGACGAGATCTACCGGAAGGTCCGTGGGGTCCCGCTCCTCAAGGTGAAGCAACGGGCCATCGAGAACGCCCGGCAGACGCACTCCCCGGCCAGCGAACTGGAGGCCGGGAAGGCCGACAAGCCGCTTTCCGTGGTGTTGGTCCCGACCTTGGTCGGCGGGTTCAACGAGAACCAGATCATGCCCACCGTGAACTTCGCGCTGGACAACATCGATGTGGTCCGCGGCGTGAACTTCCAGCCCGTGGCGCTCACGGCCCGGGTGCCCGACCGGGACCGCTTCGCCATGCGGTTCACCCAGTCCGACCTGGTGCGGATCCTCTGCAACGAGGGCCCCTTCGAGAAGTCCGACTTCTTCCCGGTACCCTCCGTGGCGCCCGTCTCGGAACTGGTGAGCATCATCCACGGGGAGGAGAAGATGACCCTGACCACCCACCCCGGCTGCGGGTGCGCCACCTTCGCCTTCGTCAACCGGGACAAGCGCATCACCCCGCTGACCCGGTTC
>JAJZYB010000006.1 GCA_021806135.1 Thermoplasmata archaeon | reverse complement strand
CGGACTCGTAAGCTCCAACATCTCCAACGGGAGGTATCGAGGAAGAAGAAAGGAAGTCGGAACCGAGAGAAGGCCAAGAGACGATTGTCCCGGTGCCAAGCGAAGGTGGCGGACCTGCGCAAGGACGCGCTCCACCAGGCCACGACGATGCTGGCGAGAACCAAGCCCATCATCGTAGCCGAGGACCTGCGTCCTGCGAACCTGCTCCGCAACCACGCCCTTGCCCGGTCCCTCTCGGACGTTTCCTTCGGGGAGTTCGTTCGGCAGTTGGAGTACAAGTGCCGGTGGTATGGGTCGCGCCTCGTCAAGGCGGACCCATTCTACCCGAGCACGAAGCGGTGCTCCGGATGCGGGAACGCGAAGGCGGCGATGTCGCTCTCCGAGCGCACCTATCGGTGCGAGCGATGTGGCCTCGTCATGGACCGGGACCTGAATGCCAGTCGCAATCTTGCGATGCTCGCCGCCAGTTCGGCGGAGAGCCTAAACGCCTGGCGGATGGCGGAGGTTCATGCCGGCAACGGCAGGTGCCGCCAAGTGAATCAGGAACCTGTCATCGTACGTGTCCACGTATGAGTAGGTACAGGAGAACGGTCATCCCATCCAGGCTCACCCGACCCGTCTCCCCCACCTCCTTCAGGAGGCCCGGGGTCTCCGACACCGTCCGCACGCCGTTCGTGGCCCCCGGCAGGAGCCGACAGAACATCGGACGGTGCTGGGTCCGGGTCTGGGAGGTCATCGTGTCCCGGTGACGCCAGACCCTCTCCTCCTTGTGGTCGCAGGCGAGGAACTTCGTCCCGCACTCGGGGAAGGCCCAAAGCGGGCCTTCCTCGTGCTCCATGTGGATTCCGACCATCAGCCCCTTGTCACTGAAGGTGTCCCGTCCGACGGTCCAAGGGCGTTCCAGTCCCCGAAGCCTGCTCCAGAGATCCAAGCCCCTCAGACGTACCTCCCGCGTGCCGGACCCCTTGCACTGTCAAGGGACTACCCGCCCGAGACGCGGAAGAACCATCAAGTATCCTCGCGGTCAGCCTCCTGGCATGATCGTTCGAACCCTCCAATGGACCGACTTTCCCGGCGTGGCGGACCTCTTCTTCAGCCGATTTGATGAGATCCCGACCAACCCCGACCTGGGCCTTCCGGTCCCTCCGGAGCGGCCCACCCTGGGGGAGGAGGCCGAATGGTTCGGCCGGGAGCAGAAGGAGATCCTCGAGGGGAACCGGGTCACCGTGGTGGCGGAAGAGGGGGGGAAGCTCTTGGGGATGGCGACCGTCTGGCGGCTCAACTCCCACGCAGAGCACAGGCACGGGGGTGAGCTGGCGATCCACGTCCTCCCTGGCGCGCGCGGGAAGGGCATCGGGGAGCAACTCATGAACGAGGTGCTCAAACTCTGCGTGGGGAAGTTCGAAATGGTCCGGCTCACGGTGTGGTCCATCAACGAACGGGCCCAGAAGTTGTACCGAAAGCACGGGTTCGTGGAGTGCGGACGGCTCCCCCGCGCAATCAAGCGCGGAGACCGGTACATGGACCAAGTGATGATGTGGCGCCCGCTACCCCAACCATCTGCCTGAGACGGTGACTCTTCAGCCTCCACTTGGGAGCGGGGACGCGCACCGGGGAGAGAGGGAGCCTACCCGCCGTCCCGCTCCGAGCGCGGAAGCATCGCTTCCCCCCGCCAGGACCTCGACCCTCCCACCTCAGGGGGCCGCGAGGAACGGATTGACGACGGCCCAAGCCGCGTAGGTTGCGCCTGAAGTCGGCTCCAGGCCCTCAGGCCAAGGGCGCGCGGGGAACACCCTTCGGTCATCTGGCGCGCTTTGCCCGGTCGCCACCACGGGGGTCTCCGCGCGGAAGGGGGGATGGAACACAAGCGAGGGCGCAGGGGCTAGGCTGCTAAGAACCCTCAAGGCGCGATGGCCTTGCGCATCAGGATGAAGTCGTGATAGGTTCCTCCTCGTTGGAACGCGCGGGGTCGCCGACCATACTCTACGAATCCGAACTTTCGGTAGAGCTTCTCCGCCCGAGGATTCTCCGGAATGACTGCGAGGTCAACGCTATCGAACCTTCCACGACATGCCTCGAGCACGTGGGCCAGCAGGGCGGAACCGATCCCCCTGCCGTGGTAGCCCGCCAGAACTTCGATCCCGAGGACCCCGACGTGACGGGTCTCGACGCTCCGTCCCTCCGGGGTGACCCCGGCCATACCCACGATGTGGCCGTCCTCCACCGCCACGGAGCAGACCCGCTTGCCCTCCAGGATCCCGCGTTGGAGCTCCCCGAACCATGCCGCGAGCTCAGCCTCCGTCGGCTTAGAGGGATTCGACACCATCCCGTAGTTGGGGTCATTGGCGATCGCATCGTACCGACCCATTCGCAGAGCGGCGATCCCGGTGAAGTCCGTCCAGGCAACGTTCCGGACCTGCATGCCTTGGCCTGGGCGCCAGGACTTATGGAAATTTCGGGACTCACGGCTCTGTCAGGGAGAGATCGAGGTGGCGCCCGGGCTCCCCTCTCGCGGGGAGGCCGATGGTGGAGGGCCCCGTCCCCTACCGCCACCTGCTGGTAGTCGGCATGGCGGACCTCGGCTTTGACCGAGGCCGCCCACTTCCGGGCAGGGTCAAAGCTCCTGGGAGTTCAGGGGGGCCACGACCTGAACTTCTCAACGCCCGACGGGAAGCGAGGGGGACGTGGAGGACGGAGGCGCGGTACCCCTCAGGATGGAGGGGACCAACGCCGCGAGACAAAGGGCTGCCGAAACGAGGAAGATGAGGTGGATCGAATCCAGGAAACCCCGGCCGGCGGCGCCGCTGGTAGCGGTTCCCAGGAAGATCCCATCGATCAGGGATCGCGGAAGGGTGGAGGCCATGATGAGGAGGGTCAGCCCCAGGCTCACCGTGGCCCCGGTGTTCACAAAAGTGGTGCCGACCCCCGAGGCGACACCCCGTCGGGTGGGCGGAACGGCGGTCATCATGGCCGCCCGGTTCGGGGCAGCGAACATGCCCATCCCGGCTCCCACCAGCACCAGGGGAGGGGTGAGTTGGAGGAAAGTGGCGTGGTCCGTGATGGTGGTCAACCAAAGGAAACCGGAGGAGGACACTAGGAGTCCCAGGACGAGGAATCCCCGAGAGCCGAAGCGGTCCGAGAGCCAGCCGCTCACCGGACCCAGCACGGCGAGAGAGGCGGAAGTAGGGATCAGGAAGAGCCCCGCCGTGAATGGGCTCAGGAACCGGGGGGGGCCCTGGAGATAGAACACCAGGATGAACGTGAAAGCCCCTCTCGCGAGGGCGTTCAACAGGATCGCCACCGTGGAACCCGCGAAGACCCGGTTCCGGAACAACGTCAGGTCCAGCATGGGGTGCGCGCTTCGCAATTCCAGAAAGGGGAAGATCACGAGGAGCCCCAACCCCAGCAGGACTCCGCCCAGGGCCCAGTCGACCGGGGCCTCTCCCAAGGCACCTAGGGTGATACCCAACAGGAGGGCGGTCAAACCCCCGGCGAAGACCAGGTTCCCCGCCCAATCCAGTTGGGGGCGCACCTCCGGCGGGGCAAGCTCCTTGAGATCTGTGCGTGCCCGGATCGTGGCCACGAGCCCGATGGGGACGTTCACAAAGAAGATCCAGCGCCAACCGATGGTGGAGGTGATGATCCCTCCCAGGACCAGGCCCACCACGGCCCCCGCCACAATGGAGACCTGATTGATGCCCAAAGCACGACCCCGTTCGTTGGGGGGGAACGCGTCGGTGATGATGGCCGCAGAGTTCGAGAAGAGGAAACCGGCCCCCACCGCCTGGACCAACCGGAATCCCACCAGCTCGAGCCCGGTCTGGGAGAAGCCGCAGAGCAGCGAACCGAGGGTGAAAACGGCAAATCCGAGGACGTAGAGGCGGACCCGCCCGTACATGTCGGAGAGGCGTCCGAAGTTGAGCAGGACCACCGCCGTGAACAGGGAATACCCGATGAGGATCCAGAGAAGGAGGGTGGCGCTCGTATCGGGAAGCTCCCTTCCGATGGTCGGGAGCGAGATGAGCACGATGTTGGTGTCGATGGCCGCCATGAGGGTGGCCACAGTGGTGTTGGAAAGGACCAGCCACTTGTATTTCATGCGGGCCCCCTCGCCGGGTCCGATGGACCCCGGAACAACAGGGGGGCCCCCTTACTCCAGCGGGCTGGTCCCCCGAGGGGCAAAGGGAGGGGCATCACCCGGTGGGTCCCTGGAAGCCCGCAATTCCAGCGCTCACCCGGTCCACGTACTTGCGGAAGTTCGCCAGGACGCTCCGGGAGGTGATCACGCCCAGGACCTGGTCTCCCGAACGGACCACGATCCGGCGGACTCCCAGGTCAGCCATCCGGGCCACCACCTCGTCCGTGGGGGTCTCCGGGCCGCACTCTTGAAGATGGGTGGATGCGATGTCCTTGAGCCGGACCTCCCGCGGCGATCGGCCCGGGGCCAGCACCTTCTCCAAGAGGTCCCATTCCGTGACGATCCCCACTGGTTCCCTCCCGGGGTGCCGGGTGAGGATGACGTAGCCTTTGCGCCGCTGGACCATGGTCGCCGCCGCGGAGAGCACATCCGTCGCTTCGTCCAGGACCAAGACCTCCCGGTCCATGAGGTCCTTGGCCAAGAGCACCATGCCCGTCCCATGGGAAATGGCTTAATGAGTCATTCGAGACCCGCCCGGCGCTGGGCCCGCGCCCGGCGGACGCCCGGTGGAAAGCCCTCTTAGCCCGGGCGCGATGGCGGGCTCGTGGACCGAGCGGAGGCTGCCCGATGGCTCCGTCGTTGGGATGCACAACAGGAACACTATCTCCCTGATCGGGAGGAACGGTTCCGGGCCATGGGAGACGCGCTGGAAGCAGTGTTGGGATCTCCTCGTCGCGTCCTGGACCTCGGTTGCGGTCCCGGTTCCCTTTCCCTACGCCTCTTGAACCGGTTCCCGGGGCTCTCGATGACGGCCGTGGACCACGATCCGGTATTGCTCACGATCGGTTCCAAGGCGGCGGGGACGGTGAGGGGCCGACTGCGCTGGGTGGACGCAGACCTTCGTACGTCAGAGTGGGATGCAGACCTCGGCCCGGGACGGTACGATGCGGCACTCTCCACCACCGCCCTCCACTGGCTCCCTTCCCGGGATCTTACCCGGCTTTACCGGGGGTTGTCACGCCGGATCCGCCCGGGGGGCCTGTTCTTGAACGGGGACCACATGCCGTTGCCTCCGGACAGCCCCGGGTTACGCGCTGCAACCCACCGTTGGCGCCGTCGGGCGCGAGAGGGGCGAGACTCGGGCGTCCGGGGGGAAACCTGGGAAGAGTTCTGGCGAAGCGTTGCCCGATCCACCTCGCTCAAACGCGAATGGGAGGAACACCAACGCCGCTACCCACCGCACCACTCCGCCGAATCCAACCTGACCCCCGGGCAGCACGCCCGTCGGCTAAGGGCGGCGGGTTTCCGGGAAGTGGCCGTCCTCTGGCAGCATATGGAGAACCAGGTCCTGGTCGCGCTCCGGTGACCTCCCGGGGGCGGTGGGGCCGCTGGCTGGGGCCAGGGCTCGGAGGTCAATCTTCGCGGTCGCCGTCGGCAGACCACTGACGGAGTGGCTCGTGCCAGGTGCCAGCGGCCCGGGCCAGTTCCTTCTTGACCCCTTTCTTGGTGGCCTTCCCGAGGCGCACCGACGCATCGGCGGTCTTGTTCCCAACGGCTGCGCCTCCCCGGGCCACCGCGCTTCCCAGGGCCTTGCTCCCCTTCTTCACTTGGCCAGGAAGGGATCGCAGGCCCTTCTGGATCTTGACCCCCATGACCGCGAAATCATACTCGATCTCCCGAGCGAGGTCCTGGGACTCCCAGCCCATCCGCTTGGCCCCCTGCTCGATCTTTCGCTCCATTTGGGTGACCTCGTTCTCCATGTCCCGTCCCAGGCCACCCGCCGCCTGACGCAGGAGGGCGAGGTGTTCCCGGAATCGGGTCTCTTGTCGACTTGGCATGACCCGCAGAACCCCTGCCGGGACACATCCGACCTCGCTTAAGAGACCTCCGCTCCAGGGGGCCAGCGAGGCGTGGGGGGACGGCCGGGGCCGTGCCCGGGGCCCGGGCCCGCCGGAGAGAACCATTTTGCAGGGGGAGCCGGCTGCCTCCTCACAGAGGGGAGGGCAGGAGCCGGATGGGAGTGCGGGTGAGCTTTGACGGGGCCTGCCAGCCGGCCCGGGGAGGCGGGATTGCCACCTGGGCCTTTGTCGTGGAGGGAGAAGGCCTGGACACCGAGGGGTCCGGCCTTGCCGCGCCGGCGGGTTCGCCGGAGGCCACCAACAACGTGGCCGAGTACTCCGGGGCCCTCCGTGGCCTGGAGTACCTCCTCCAGCGGGGGTACCGGGGGCCAGTAGTGCTCCAAGGGGACAGCCAGCTGGTGATCCGACAGCTGGAAGGAGGATACCGGGTACGGGCCGCTCACCTGAGACCGCTGAACGACCGGGTCCGCTCGGCCCTGGCGTGCTTCCAATCGTTCCAGCTGCGCTGGGTGCCTCGGGAAGAGAACGAGCGCGCGAACGAGCTCACCCAGGAGGCGCTCCGGCGGGCCCGGCGCACCGGCCCCACGGGGCTGTCTGAGGGGGCCCGTGATCCCCGCCGGAGAGGCGCGCACTAATACGTATAAATAAACATCGGCTATTTCGGAAACCGTCTCCCGCAACAAGGTTTATCTTTCGACCTTTCGCATATCAGCCAGCGCCAGGAGGCAATCCCCCATGGTCAACGAAGCAGTCCGATCCCAGAGCACGCCCAAGGCCGGAAAGCACAAGCGCATCCGATGGCTCCCGCTCCTCCTCGGGGTGGCGGTGGTCCTCGTCTCAGGGTCCGTCGTGGCCGATGTGGTCCTGACCTACGTGGCGAACACGGGAGTCGCCGCCAACGCGACGAGCCCGTTCGCCTGGGCGGAGGGAAGCAACTACGCCACGGCCGCGGGCTTCGGCTTCGCTACGACCTCGTTCCCCGGAGGCGGAACCTCCGGACCGAGCATGACCACCACCCTCGCCGGGGTCGAGGATGTGAACGTCGAACTCGTGAACATCAACACCTTCACCTTGGCCAGCACCCTGCCCAGCGGCGACACCGCCGTCCTCGGCGGGATGCTCACCAGCGGCGCGCCGACCACGGTCGCTAACGTCGTCTGCGCTTACGCGATCATCACCGCCTACGTCCCTGCCACCTCGGGCACGTCCGTATCGGGCGCTCCGGCCGGTTGTGGCGCTTTCGTGCCCACTAGCACCGGAACCGTTGGGGCCGGATGCACTGGGACCCCCTACGCCGTGGTGAACCTCCTTACCGGGGCCATCGGCACGGACACGATCGGCGGAGCCTGCAGCCTCACCTCCAGCACATCGGCCCCCGCCACCATCCTGTACGTCAGCTTCGCCATCTACACCGACGGGACCGTGTCCGGCGCCAGCATGGCCTCTTTCTCGGTGCCCGTGGCCATCAGCTAGGACCACCGAACCGCGAGGAGGCTAACCAAGAGTCACGTCGAGGGGGGCCGGCACCCATCCGGTACCGGCCTCCCTCCAACCCATTCTTTAAGAACCCCCATGAAGGAGGAAGGACCCATATGAACGGACCGTCCCCACGCCGAAGGCTGAGTCGAAGGATCCTGGCCCTCCTCCTGGGGATCTTTGTCGCCGGCGCCATCGCCTCGGTGGGCTACGCCGACGTTATCCTCACCTACCACGGTAGTGCGTCCGTCTCCGGCACCACCTCGCCCTTCGAGTTCGTGAACGGGGCCAATTACGCCACCGCCAACGGACAGGGCTTCAGCGTTAACACTTACCCCAACAGTCAACAGGCCTCGGTGGCCACCTCGGTCTCCGGAGCGGACGGGGCCTACGGCACCTACGTTCTCGATACCTTAGAGGTGGCCTCCACGGTCACCACCACTGCCACCTGGACCGTCAGCATCGCCGTTTCCATCCCCCTGACCGCAACGGGCGTCAACTCGGCCTACGTCTTCTATTGCACGGCCGCCCCCACCGGGGTCGCCCTCACGGGAACTCCCCTGGCTTCCGGGACCGATGCGAATGGGAACCCCTGGGCCGTCTACGCTCCCACCTGCCCGGGAGCTCAGACCTCCCTCTCGCTCCTCACGAGCGGGTCCGGGACCCCCCTCACCCTCTCCGGACTGACCTCCGGGACCAGCGTGATCTACTTCTCCTTCGCCGTCGCCGTCACCAACACCGGGGCCACCACCACCACCGCAGCCAGTATCACCCTGGAAGCGACCAGTGGGTAGGTCCCACCAAGGAACAGGATTATCCTCCGGCAGGCGCATAGGGAAACCCCGGCCCCCGTGAGCATGCGAAACGAGGAGGAGGGTCCGTGACGAAGACCTCGGGCCTGCCGGAAAGAAGGCGGACCCTTCTCTATCTGCTGATCCTCGCCGGGGCGACGGCACTCCTGGCCGGCCTGGTCGAACTCTTCGCCCTGGGACAGCTCGGACCCGGACCATATTTCAACGTGGCGTTAGGATCCTCGGTGCTGATCGTCTCCGTCCTCTTCCTCGTTCCCAACCCCATCTCCCCCGCCCCCGCTTCCGGTCCGGAGGCCGGTTCGGGCGACCTACCGGATCCCCTTACCGGGCGCACCCCCCCCATAGCGGTGGCGGGACCTCAAGAGCCATCGGCCCACCTGCGGTCACCAGCGGCCGGACCGCTCGGCTCCAGCCCGTCCTTTAGCCCGGGTCCCCCGGGTGCCCTTGCCCAGACAGGGACGGACCCCGCGCCTCATCGGCCCTGGCAGGTCCGGCCTCTTCCTGCCGATCTGGGCGGCGGTTTCACCCTACCC
This sequence comes from Thermoplasmata archaeon, assembly GCA_021806135.1. Classification (GTDB taxonomy): domain Archaea; phylum Thermoplasmatota; class Thermoplasmata; order Lutacidiplasmatales; family UBA184; genus JAKATE01. The sequence goes on along the minus strand of JAJZYB010000006.1, from coordinate 63,054 downwards.
CGAAACCCGGAGGGGGTCCTGGCAACACTCGACCGCCTCGCCGAAGAGTTGACCAGGCCCATCCCCGGTCTCCCCCCTCACGAACCAGGCCCCCCTGGGGTCGAGCCATCCCTCCCCGCTCCGGCCCCCGTTGACGAGGAGGACCTGGCCCGGCCCGTGGTTCCCGCCCGCAGCCCCCCCGACAGCCCTCCGGGGACCGACCAAACGACCAAGGGAAACGGACCCCTGAGGCTCCCGACGGAAGAGGAGCTTCTCCGGGCCATCCCTGGCTTCACAGAGCCCCGACCAGACGGCATCCCAGATCCCGAGAAAGCCGGGGGGGGGAAGTCCCTTGAAGAGAGGTCCCTCCGCGCGGGTCTGGAGGGTTTCCGTCGGGCTCTTCCCGTGCCCCCCGGGCATGCCCCACGCCGCCCCCGGAGCCCTTCGAGCCGGAGCGGCCGCGGCTCCTCCTCCCCCTATCGAGCCCACGGCCCGACCGCCGCAAGCGGGGAGACGTCCCTACCCGACCCCTTGGCATCTCCCGACCCCCACGTCTCCGAGGAGGACCTGCAGGGGATGCTCTCGGCCCTTGAGCAGCGTCTCCGATCCGGTACCTCTCCCCCGTCGACCCCGGTGCTCCGGAGACCCTGGGACCCGTCCCCAGATTGATCCACCAGGGAAGGAGCCATGCCAGAGCGCCAGGCAACCGTCCGCTTCCGCCACCGACTCGTGGCGTTGGCCCTGGGAACGGCCGGGGTCGCAGCCTACTACCTGCTGGCCGGCCACGGAGGGGCCCCTGCCCTGGTGCTGGCAGGCTTCGGGTCCGCCGCCATCCTCCTCATCGTCAGCCTCACCGTGGTTCGGGATCCCCCCTCGTTGAGGGCTCCGGTCGTCCACCTGACCCTGCCCATGGCTTCCGCTCCCCCCTCGGCAGACCCCTCTCCGCTCCCGCCTGCCCCGCTGGCCCTCAGAGCGCCCCGGAGCCCTTCAAGAGCAGGAAGAGACGGGTCAGCGCGATGACCACCAGGACGAACAGGGGGACCAGGGTCAGGGCCAGGGCACGGATCCCCAGGGTCGCCCGGCCTTCCCGGGCCCACCGTTCGAGCCCCAGCCCCAGGAGAAGCATCCATAGGGCGAGAGGGGTCAGCAATCCTGCCGAAAGGTTCAGCGGAGCGGGCAGGAACAGGCTCCCGACCCCGCCCACCAACGTGGCTCCGACCCCGATACGAAGGAAGATCTCCCGGTTACGGGCCCGTTCCTGGACAAAGTAGCCGGCCAGGGCCACGGCGGCTCCGCCCATGGAACCGGCCACGAGACCCACCAGGGCGAGGCTCGAACTCCCGCTCGCTCCCAAGGGGATCACGTAGTCCAAGACCACCCACGGAAACCCCACCGTGAGGAAGAGAAGGGTGGTGGTCACGAAGAAGAGGCCAAGCGGGAGAGCCGGGATCCAGTTCACGGCGCAGGCTTCCGAGCAGGTCCCCCGCTTCCGCAAAGCCGCTTCCAGCGTGCAGCCCAGACACGCCTCCCGCCGATGGACCAACCCTCCTCGCTCCCCCACCTTCCAGAGGAGCGCGGCCAACGAGGCGGCCAGACTTGCGCAGGTGAGGAAGGGTAGGATCACTCCCCCCAGGTTGTCCCACTGCAGGACCAGCGGCATAGGGATTGATTATCGGGGACCCGGGCCATATAGCATTCGTTCCTCTTCGCCTCGAGGTCTCCCGGCGCCTCACCTTCCCCCCGGCCCCGGTCCCGACGGACCGGGGAGATCCCCGGCCAGCCTCACCCCAGCCGATGCCCGGGCGGCCTTCCTCACCGGCGCCGGGCGCGACGGGCCAGCCACTCCTTCAGCCAAGGGATCTCGCTGAGGGTCGCCGGAGTGAGTTCCTCCGGGAGGATCCCGGGGGGACGGGGAAGGAAGGCAGGAAAGCGCTCCACCCCCCGTGGAGTGGCCGCGAGATCGAGCGGCACGTCGTGGGGCAGGACCGGGAGGTTCACCTCGCTCCGCTGGAGAGGGTGGATGGTCGTCGCCACCCGCGTGGCCACCCCCACCCGCTCCCCCGCCAGGAGGAGGCCCCACTCCAGGTCCGAGAACCCTCCCCCCTTCCCCAGCCGTTCGCCCCGGGGACCCACCACCACGCTCCCGGCCACGACGAGGTCCACAAAGGGTACCTCCTCGGGGAGGAGCGCCTCCCCCCGGGACATCCCCCGCTCGATGGTGGGGGGGACCGCGCTCCCTGGCCTCAGGAGACGGAAGCACCGGGGGTCCCTCAGCCTGGGAACGGACATCACCAGGAGCTTCCCGCCGCGCAGGACCTCCGTGCGCACCGGTAGTTGAGGCGCATCCGGGTTGACCTTGACCACGCGGGCCGCCTGGAACTCGGGGGTGGCCGCCAGCCCCTTGGCCGCCTCCAGGGCCCCCTCGAAATTGGGGATTCGGTCCTGGGGGGGAAAGGGGAACCGGGCCACCCGCTCCCGTTGGAGGGCCTCCCAGACCTCTCGACGCCGCCGGGACTTCTCTCCCTCGAGCCGGAGCCGGTCGGCGTCGCCCAGCGCTGGGGGGACACGCACCACGGGCCGCAGTGAACGGTGGACTCTTTAAGCCGTGCCGTTCCTCGTGCACAAGATGCCCCCCAAACGGACGCTGGCAGAGGAACTGGCGTCCCGTCAGCGCTCCATCTCGGTGGCGGAGTTCTTCGAGCGGAACCGCCAGATCCTCGGCTTCGACAACCCCCAGCGGGCCCTGTTGACCACGGTGAAGGAGGCCGTGGACAACGCCTTGGACGCCACCGAGGAGGCCCGGGTGCTCCCGGACGTCCTGGTGGAGATCCGCAAGGCAGGAGAGGACCGGCTCGCGGTGGCGGTGGAGGACAATGGCCCGGGGATCCTTCGGAGGGAGGTGCCCAACGTCTTCGGTAGGCTCCTCTACGGCTCCCGTTTCCATGCCAACCGGCAGGCCCGGGGGCAGCAAGGGATCGGCATCTCGGCGGCCGTGCTCTACGCCGGGTTGACCACCGCCAATCCCACCCGGATCGTTTCCAAGGTGGCCGAAGCCCCCGCCGCCTACGAGGTGGAGATCCTCCTCGACACCGCCAAGAACCAGCCCCGGATCCTCCGGGAGGACGCGCTCGCTTGGGATCGGCCCCAGGGGACCCGGGTGGAACTGACCCTGAAGGCCCGTTACCAGCGAGGGCGCCAGTCCCCCTACGAATACCTCCGTGGCACGGCGATCGTGAACCCCCATGCCCGGCTCACCCTCGTGGAACCGGATGGGACCCGGACCACCTGGGAACGGGCGAGCACCGAACTTCCCGTCCTGCCGCGGGAGATCCCCCCCCACCCCCACGGGCTCGAGCTGGGGGAGCTGGACCAACGGCTCCACCAGAGCCGGTCGAACGCCATGATGCAGTTCCTCACCGAGGACCTTTCCGGGCTCTCCCGCCGGGCTGCGGGCGAGGTACTCGCAGCGGCCGGGATCGGACCGAAGGATCCCCCGGGCGGCGTCACCGGCCCCCAGGTGGAGAGCCTCTTGACCGCGTTGAAGAACACCCCGCTCGCACCTCCCTCCTCGGATTGCCTCTCCCCCATCGGGCCCCTGCTCATCAAACGGGGATTGAAGAACGTCCTCGGAACCATGCGACCGGACTTCTACGCACCCCCGGTCACCCGCCCTCCCAAGGTCCATGCGGGCTGCCCCTTTGTGGTGGAGGTGGGGCTGGTCTACGGAGGCGACCTCCCGTCCGACCAACCCATCCAACTGCTCAGGTTCGCCAACCGGGTGCCGCTGCTCTTCCAGCAAGGCGCCTGCGCCATCACCAGCACCGTCTCGGAGCTCGACTGGCACCGCTATGGGCTGGAGCAGAAGAGCGGGGCGCTCCCCGTGGGCCCGGTGATCCTCTTGGTCCATCTCGCCTCGACGAAGATCCCCTACACCTCCGAGGCCAAGGAGGCCGTCGCGGAGACGGAGGAGATCACCCGGGAGATCGCTTTGGCGGTCCAGGCCGCGGCCCGGAGCATGAAGGTCCACCTCTCCCGGCAGGTCCGCCGGTCCTTCGCGGAGGAGAAGTTCCGGATCATCCAGCGGATCCTCCCCCGGATCGCCGAGAAGGCCAGCGAGATCGTCCAGGGACCCATCCCCGACCTCACCCGGGTCATCACGAAGATCATGGATGTGGTGGCCGTGGAGATCCGGGGGGACCCGAAGGCCCCGGAAGACCCCGCTCCCCTGGCCACCCTCAGCCTGGTGAACTACACGGACCGGAAGCGCCGGTTGGAGGTCTTCCTCGAACTCCCCCTGGAGGCCCTGAAGGAGGGCTTCCAGGCGGAGCCCACCCCCGAGCTTGTCCAACCTGAGCTCGGGCGCGTCTCCTTCCCCCTCTCCGAGCTCTCCCCCAACGGGCACCTGGAGCTCACTCTCCGCTGGCCCCGGGGGGTCAAGCTCGACCCGGAGGACGTCGACGTCTACGTGGCCGGGGTGGACGAATCCCATCTTCTCGGGGCAGAACCCCTCCCCGGGGACTGGGACGTGCGTCTCCCCGCTGCCCTGGTGGAGGCGGCCGAGACGGGGCCGACGACCGGCACGGAGCCGGAGGAGGTGGACTACGATGCCGCAGAAGGAAAGGAATCCGTCGCCTCGGACGAAGACTGACCCGGTGGGAGCGATCCCGGCAGCCCTCCAGCCCACCCGGGACCTGGCCCGGGACATCTACCGTCAGCTGGAACGCGGGGAGATCCCCCGGATGAAGCTCCCCTTGCGCACCAAGCAGAACATCCAGTTCAACCTCCGGGAAGGGGTCTGGCGCCTGGGGAAGCAGTCCGGGACCCGTTCCGCCCGGAAGCTGGATGGGGCCCTCATGCTCCTGCGGACCTTCTGGCTGGTGGAGTTCATCAACGAGATGGCGAGGGACCACAAGACCTCCACCCTGAGGGAGCTCTACTACATCTCCGAACAGTGGGAGGAGGCCAAGTTCCACTCCGAGAACGAGTCGAACCTCCTGGTGGAGGACCTGGAGGTCCTCTGCACCGCGCTCCGGGAGGACTTCCGGCTGAAGCCGGAGGAGAACGGGGCCTCCGTCATCGGGGATCTCACCCTGGAGGAGATCAACCGGAAGGGCCAGAAGAAGAAGATCAACTGCCGGGACGACGTGGGGGACGGGGGCTACCAGCTTCCCGCCAACGTGGAGAAGGAGAAGATCACCTTCAAAGGACACAACCTGAAGTTCGTGCTGGCCATCGAGTGCGGGGGAATGGTCGACCGCCTCGCGGAGAACGGGTTCGACGAGGAGAACCGGGCCCTCCTCGTCCACCTGAAGGGCCAGCCGGCCCGCTCCACCCGCCGCTTCGTCAAACGCCTGAACGAGGAACTGAAGCTCCCCGTGGTCGTCTTCACCGACGGGGACCCCTGGTCGTTCCGGATCTATGCGTCGGTGGCCTTCGGGGCCATCAAGACCGCCCACATCTCCCACTACCTGGCCACCCCCGGAGCGGAGTTCCTGGGGGTCACGGCCTCGGACATCGAGAACTACAAGCTCCCCAGCGACAAGCTCACGGTCCAGGACGTGCAGGCGCTCCGGGCGGAGCTCACGGACCCCCGGTTCAACACCGAGCAGTGGCGGGCCGAGATCGAGCTCATGCTCCAGAACGGGAAGAAGGCCGAGCAGCAGTCCCTGGCGAAGTACGGGCTGAACTACGTGACGCAGACCTACCTGCCCCAGAAGCTCACCGAGATGGGCGTTCTCTGATCCCCCCGTGCCCGGAGGGCAGGGAAGGGGTCGCGTTACCGGCCCGCCCTTCACGGCGCGGAGGTCGCCCGCCGGCGGGGCACCCGCGGTAGCGCGGTGGCGAGCTTCAAGTGCTCGAGGAGGACCACCGAGAGGGCATGCTCGAGGTTCACCCACCGGCGAAGATCCTCCGTCGACCCCAGCGAGAGGTCCCCGGGGACATGGGAGAAGGCCTCGGACAGTTCGCGGGCCGACCAGAGGAGACCCGGTTCCAACACCTCCGCCGATGGGGACCGGATCCGCTCCCCCAGGTCGTTCAGCTCCTCCTGGAGCTCCCGGTGAAGCCTTTCGAGCTCGGCCCGGCCCAGGGAGGTCCCCTCCTCAAGGAGCATGGTGCCGGAGAGGACGGGTAGAGCTCCTAAACCTTCTTCCCCCGGAGGTCAGCCCTCCCGGGGAGCCGACAGTCCAAGCCGGGCGAGGTTCGTGCTCTCGACCCACGTCCCCCTTTGCTCCTCGGGAACGTAGAGCTCCTCCCCCGACGGGAAGTGGAACGTGTGGAAGGGGATTCCCTGCTCCTCGAACGAGGACCCCGGCAGCGGGAGGGGTTCCTCCGAGACCATGGGGCCCGGGGAGAGCACCGACGGGGGGCGGCGGCCTCCCTTTCCAAGGACGAGCGAACCGTTACCCCGCTCCTCGAAGATCCAGGAGAGCGGGACCAGGACCCACCGTCTGATCACCTTCGGTCGAAGCTTCGCCTTGGCCTCCGTCTCCCGACGGTGGAAGAGCGCCCAGGGCCCCCCAGGCCCCTCCAGCTGACGTTCATAGGAGAACGCCGTTCCCCGGAAGGTCAGCACCTGCCCTTGGAGTTCCTCATCGGAGAGCATGCCTGGACGAGGAGTCCGGGACGATTAACCCATCCTCCTTCCCCCGCCCCCCCTCCTGGACCGGAAAGAGTTGTTCTGCTCCACTCGCGCTCCGGGGGGCCGCAACGTTAATAACGGGAGGTCGGTAGGGCCGCTGGCCCTATCGGTGGTTCCTGGATGAAACGCAGCTCCCGGGTGTGGAAGAAGCGCGGGCACATGCGCTGGAAGTGGCGGAAGAAGCGCATGCGCCGCCGCATGCGCGCCCAGAAGATGCGGGCCCAGTGAGGGAGGATCCCCCTGGCCCGCCCACGCGGCCAACCCTTTCCCGAAGGCGCCTACCAGCCGAGCCGGCGGAGTTCCCGGTCCTTCTTGGTCCCCTTCTTCCATTCCTTGTAGTGCGCGCGGCAGAGGTGGGCCCGACGGCCCTCTGGCAGCGCTGGAAAGACCTTCCGGGCCTCCGCCAGGGCCAGGGAGCGCTCCGAGACAGCCCCACAGCCCGGAACCATGCACGGAGGCTCCTCGGTCGGGGGCCGGGGACGCTGCTCGTCCCCCGGGGGCATCCTACCGGCCTCCCAGGGAGGCCACGGCCTCCCGGACCCGGTCCGGTATCTCATAGGGGAATCGGGCCATCCGTACCCCGGCGCGCGTGAGGGCCTTTACCTTGCTCTCGGCCGTCCCCCGCCCCCGGGTGATGATCGCCCCGGCGTGGCCCATCCTCTTCCCCGGCGGAGCAGAACGCCCGGCGATGTAGCCGACCACCGGCTTGGTCACTTTCGCTTCGATGAACTCCGCCGCCTCCTCCTCCGCCACCCCGCCGATCTCCCCCACCATCACGATGGCGTCCGTCCCCGGGTCCCTCTGGAAGAGCTCCAGCGCGTCCACGAACGTGGTGCCGTTCACCGGATCCCCCCCCAGGCCGATGCAGGTGGACTGCCCGAACCCGGCCTCGCTCACCGAGTTCACCATCTCGTAAGTGAGCGTGCCGCTCCGGCTCACCACCCCCACCCGCCCCGGGCGGAAGATCACGTTGGGCAGGATGCCCACCTTCGCCTTCCCCGGGCTCGCGAGGCCCGGGCAGTTCGGACCGATGATCCGCGTCCCCTGGGCCCGGGCGTAGTAGAGCATCTCCAGCATGTCGTGGAACGGGATGTGCTCCGTGATGATCACGGCCAATGGGATGCCGGCGTCCACGGCCTCGATAAGGGCATCCTTGGCGAACGGGGCCGGGACGAAGATGCACGCGGCATTCGCCCCGGTCGCCCGGACCGCGTCCTCCACCGCGTCAAAGACGGGGACCCCCTCCACGGTCGCGCCCCCGCGCCCCGGAGTGACCCCGGCCACCACCTTCGTGCCGAAGGCGAGCATGCCCCGGGTGTGAAGGGTCCCCTGGTGCCCGGTGATCCCCTGGACCACCACCCGGGTCTCGTCCCCGACCAGGACGCTCATGGGGATCCTCCGGTCCTGAGCCCCACCGTGGGCGTAGCCTGCTCGCGGCCCTCTTCGAGGGCCACCACGTGGCGGACCGATTCCGCAAGGTCCGTGTAGGAGCCCACCCCACCCGCCTTGAGGATGGCCACCCCTTCCTTCTCGTTGTTCCCGCGGATCCGGGCCACCAACGGGAACCGGGGAGGGGCCCGCGCCATGGCCTCCAAGAGCCCCTTGGCCACCGTGTCACACCGGGTCACTCCCCCGAAGATGTTCACAAAGACCACCTTCGGGTGCGCCTCGGTCATGAGAAGGAACGCCTCGGCCACCTTCCGGGAATCGTCGGTCCCTCCCAGGTCCAGGAAGACCCCGGGTTTTCCCCCCTCCTGCAGCAGCACGTCCAGGGTGGCCATGGTGAGCCCGGCCCCGTTGGCGATCACCCCGATGTCCCCCCCGATCTCCACGAAAGCGATGCCCTTCTCGTGGGCCTTCTCCTCGAGGGGGGTGAGCTCCCCTTGCAGCCCCTCGTACTCGGGATGACGGAAGAGCGCGTCGTCCTCCACCACCATCTTGGCGTCGAGCGCGACGAGATGGTCCCCCACCAGAGCCAGGGGGTTGATCTCCACGAGCTCGGCATCCTCCTCCCGGAAGATGCGCCAGATAAGGTTCAAGATCCGCTCCAGGTCCATCTGGGCGGGGCCGGGAAGCGAGAGGGTCCGCGCCACCTTGCGGCGCTGGTAGGCCACCAGTCCGCTCATCGGGTGGATCCAGGTCTTCTGGATCGCCTCGTCCGGGAGGCTCTCGATCTCCATCCCACCCGAGGAGGAGGCCATCAGCAAGGGCAACCGGCGGGAACGGTCCAGGGTCACCGAGAGGTAGAGCTCCCGGGAGATGCCGAGCTTCTCTTCCAGGAGCACGGCGCTGACCTTCTCCCCCTTGAACTCCGTCCCCAGGAGGGCCGCCACCGCCTCCCGGGCCGCGACGGGGGTCTCCGCAAAGCGGACGGCTCCCCCCTTCCCGCGGCCCCCGGCGAGGACCTGGGCCTTCACCACGCAGGGGAACGGGACCGTGTTTCCCTCGAAGGCGCGGTCCAGTTCCTCCAAGGACCGCACCAGGACGCCCTTCGGGAGGGGCAGGCCATAGCGTCGAAAGATCTCCTTGCCTCGCCACTCTTCCAGCCGGACCATGGTATCCCTTCGGGCCGCCCAACCGGTTCGGGGTATTCTCCTTTGCGTGCTCCGGGGAGCCGGGACGGGCCCCAGACGCGCGCTTTTAAGTAGCCCGGTTCCCCGGGCCTCCCTGGACCGCCCGCCGGGGCGGGATCGAGCCCATGTCCGCCCTGGAATTCACCCTCGCCGCCACCGCCAGCCTCTTCGTGGTGGTCGACCCCATCGGGACCCTGCCCTTCTTCGTGGCCTTGACCCACGACTTTGACGACCACGACCGCCAGACGATGGTCGAACGGGCGGTGAGCGTCCTCGGGGGCGTCCTGGTGGCCTTCGCCATCTTCGGGCGCTACCTCTTCGCCGCCTTCGGATTCACCCTTTTCTCCATCGAGATCGCCGGGGGCATCCTCCTCTTCTTCACCGCCTACGACATGTTCCGTGGGGAGATGGGGCAGAAGCTTCCCCCCGCCACCCGGCAGGAGGCCATCCAACGGCGGGACGAGCTCGCCGTGGCCCCGCTCGGCATCCCGCTCCTCGCCGGGCCCGGGTCCATCGCCACGGTCATGGTCTACGTGGGGAACGCCGGTACCGACGTCCTCTCCCTCCTGGGCATCTTCCTCGCCGTCGGCATCGTCACGGTGAGCGCCTGGCTCATCCTGCGCTATGGCCAGGGGCTCTTCCGCCGCCTCGGCCGCGTGGGGATCACCGCCATCACCCGCATCCTGGGGCTGCTCCTCGCGGCCCTGGCCGTCCAGTTCATCGTGAACGGGATCCTGGGGATCGTCCTGGGGCTCCCCCACTGACCGGCGGAAGCAGGTCCCCGGCGAGGTCGTCCAGGAGCTTCCCCGCCACGAGCCCTTTCGTTCCCTGATAGCGGTGGGGCCTGCCCTCCGCCCGGACCAGCGTGACCACCGTTTCCTCCCCTCCCACGGCCTCCAGCCCGTTCGCCACCACCGCGTCGAGCCCGTACCGCTCCAGCGCGCCCCGGGCCCGGGTCGTCAGGGGCTCCGCGCGGCTGCCCGGTTCGAGCTTGAACCCCACCAAGAGCGTCGGTGGCGGGGCGGCCGACCGCAGCCGGGGCAGGAGCTTCTCCTCCCGGTGGAGCCTCAAGGTGAGGGAGGGGGTCTCCTCCGAGGAGATCTTCCCGGGCTGGGCCTCCGCCGCGTAGTCCGATAGCGCGGCGGGGACGAAGACGGCCGAAGCCGACCGGAGCTCCTCGGCGTAGGTGGTCACCAGCTCCCGCAGGTCCGTGAGGGTCCGGAAGCGGCGGACGGTGGGAAGGAAGGAGGGTATGGGGACCTTCGCGTCGCCCAGCCAGGTCGCCACGCTGGCCCCCCGGAAGAAGGCCTGGGTGGAGAGCTCCAGGGCCATCCGACCGGAACTGGCGTTCCCCAGGTACCGCACCGAGTCCACGGGAGCCACGGAGGCCCCGCCCACCACGACCACGGACCGGCCCGCCCAGGGACCCCGGGCCATCCGGTGGAGCACATGGGCGGCCACCACTTCCGGTGCGGGGATCTTCTCCTCCCCTTCCTCCCGGACGGGGGGGATGAACGAGACCCCCTGCGCCTGGAGCCTATGGATATTCTCCTCAACGAAGGGATTCCTTCCCATGTCCCGGTGCATGGCCGGGGCCACCAGGACGGGCAGGCCGTTCCCCAGGGCCACCGCCGCGCAGGTGGTGACCGGCGTGTCGTCGATGCCGTGGGCGATCTTCCCCAGGGTGTTCGCAGTGGCGGGCGCGAGCAGCAGGAGGTCGGCCTGGCCCGGTCCGGGGCCCAAGAGGCGGATGTGCTCCACCGCTCCGGTGAGCTCCGTCACCGGTGGATGGCCCAGCGCGAAGTGCACCGCCTCCCGGCTCACGAGCCTGAGCGCTTCCGGGCTCAGCACGCAGTCCACCGTGGCGCCGTGCCGGAGCAGCTCCCTCAGCAGGCGGGGGACCTCCACCGCCGCGATGGACCCGGAGACGCCCACCACGATGCGCCGTCCCTCCAGAAGGGTGGAGCGGCGGCCCCGGATGGCCTCGCTCGGATGCATGGTCCGCCTACGGGAGGCCCGCTAATTAAGCGGCTCGGCCCCCGACCCCTTCCCGGGGCCCGCCTTAAACCGTTATCCCGACCCGGCCCCATGACGGCCCGTGCCTGATGCGCGCCGGGCCCCGGCCGTGATCGTCTTCGACCTCGACGGCACCCTGCTGGACGATATGCGCCAGGTCTCGGTCACCGCCGGCCAGGTGCTGAACGAGGCGTTCGGGACCCCCCGGCCCAAGGCCGAGGTGGACTACCTGCGGACCACGGGGAAGCCCTTCGAGCTTCAGGTCAAGGAGCTCTACCCGGAGGCCACCCCCTTCGAACAGCTGGCCGCCACCCGGAAGTTCCACGAGGCCAAGGTGAAGGGCGCCTATGCCCACGCCACCTTCTTCCCTGAGGTCCCCCGGCTTCTCAAGGCCCTCGACCGCCAGGGGTACGTCCAGGTCGTCTCCACCGGCGGTGAGAGGGAGATGGCGGAGCTCCTCCTGGAACGCGAGGGGCTCGGGTTCTTCTTCGAGGAGGTCCAGGGGGCCGGCCAGGGGACGAAGGATGTCCATCTGCGGACCTACCGCGCCCGATGGCCGGACCTGCCCATGGTCCTTGTGGGGGACTCCCGGTTCGACATGGAGGTCGCGCAGACCGTACCCGGGGTCGTCCCGGTGGGCCGGGCATGCCATCTGCCGGGTTGGTCGATCACCCCGGCCGACATGAAGCGCTGGGGGGCCAAGTGGGCGGACTATGCCTTAGACGGGCTTCCCGAGGCCCTTCCCGGGATCCTGGGCACCCCCAGCCCCCCGACGTCCCCTCCCGGCAAAGTGGGGGCGGGAAGAGGCCACCCCAAGCGCCCCGCGCACCCCGGCCGCCCCGGGGCCGGGAGCCCCCGGTCGTCGTGAACCCCGGGGACCCGGGCGTCCGCGAAGGAGAGACCCGGAGGGCCGGGACCGAGATTCTCCGGAGCGGGGGGTGGTCCCCCGCTCCCTTTGAACCCGGGTCGAGGGATCCACAGTCCCCCAGGATAACCAAACTACCCCATCCCGGCCGCGGGCGCGCGAGAGGGAAGGGCCATAAAAGATTACCGGCCTCCGCCGGGGGGACGGCGCCAGACCGTCCGGGTCTCCACGCTGCCGCTCGCGGCGTCGACCCGGGCGAGCACCCCCGCCGTCCGGCCCAGGGACTCGAACTCCAGGGAGTACCAGAAGACCTCGAAGGCCCCCGGCGCGGGCGTCACCTCGGCGAAGAAGTAGGACCGGGAGAGGAACCGGCTCCGGGACATGGCGGCCGGGTACGAGCGGTCCATCGCCTCCTGGCCCCCCACGACCGGTCCGGAAGCGGTCATGGCCGGGTGGACCTCGAGCTCATGCGCCGGCCCCGTGAAACCCCGTCCGAGCGTGTAACGGCGGAAGCGCACCGCGGTGCCCTCCGGTCGGACCTGCTCGTCGATGAGGGTCCATCGCAGGGGGTTCCCGCTGGGGATGACCCCCGTGTAGCCCTCGCGCTTGCGGATCCCCTCCACCCGGAGCCGCCCGAGTCCCCGCACGGTCAGATAGAGCGCGTAGATCCCGGCCAGGACCCACGCGGTGACCACCCAGATCTCCGGCGGGGTCCGGTTCCGCTCCGTCAAGAGGACCGTGAAGGAGACCGCGGTCATCGCGAGCGTGGCGAAGTTCACCGCCCGGTCGGCGTCCAGGTGGACCTGCCGGTCGGAGAAGGGCGCGAAAGGGGGGACGGCGAAGTTCGTGAAACCGTCCAGGAGGATGTGGCTGATCCCCCCGAGCTCCATGGCGAGGAAGAACATCCACCAGATCCCGCCGGCCAGCAGGGGGGCGAAGATCGCACCCCCGGCCGCGATGACGGTCACTCCGACCAGGGAGTGGGTGATCCCGTGGTGGCCGAGCAGTGGATAGCGCCGGGCGAGCGGGAAGAACAAGATGTCCGCGTCCGGCAGGCCGCCGGCGAGGGCCCCCGCCGCGATGTAGAGGGGCGCCTGTGGCCCGAAGGCGATGAAGGAGACCAGGTAGGCCACCAGGACGTGGGTGAACAGGTCCATGAACCGCTCCGGGACCGCTCGTTCCGCTCCGCCCTGGCGACCCCATCCGGGGGCTAGAGCAGGGAGCTCTCCAGGACCTCCACGCTCTCGGCGTGGGGGACAGCGGCCAGGGCCCTTTCCACCTGCTCCAGGATACCCCCGGCATCGTCCATCTGGACGGCGACGAGCAGTTCCTTCAGACCGTAGGCCACGTCCCGGACCTGGAGGCCCCGTAGCTTGACCTGCGGTGGCAACGCCGCCTTGGCCCCTTCCGCCAGAGCGCGCATGTCCACCTGCACGTCCTGGGGCATGACCCGGTAGAGCACGGAGACCGTTCCCATGACCGCCCCTTAAGGACCGAGGAACCTACATTGGGGGCAGCGGTAGGTCACGCTCTGGTCCCGGCACTGCTGGCAACGGCCCAACGGTTCCCCGCAGTCCGGGCAGGCGAACTCCACCGAGCCCTTGGCCCGCAGGCTCCTTCCACAGGAGATGCAGGTGTGGAGGGTCGCCCCGGACGGGGAGGCGCTGGAGGCGGCAGAAGGCTGCGGGGTGCTCATGGATTCTTCCGGGAGCGGGAGCGGCGGGGCACCACGATCATGACCGATATAAAGATGGCCAGCAGCGCGAGGACGATCCCCGCCTCCCAGTCCAGGGTATAGTTGGCGGCGGGCGCCTGCACGTAGAAGCTGACGCTCACCGAATGGCTCCCTCCGGAGAAGACCAGGAGCCCGGGCACGGACTGGATCACCAGGGTGAAGGTGTGTTCGCCGGGAGAGAGACCGAGGGTGGTGTAGTTGTAGGTGAAGGTGGCGTGGGTGAGGGGGGCGAGCGACGTGAGCCCGGCGCTGCCCAGGAAGTTCCCGTCCAGGAGGACCTCCACCGAAGCCCCCGTCACGGTCCGGTTGCCCGGGTTGTACACCGTGGCGGTGAGGAGGTAAGGGGTCACCACCTGGAAGGTCTTGGTGAAGTTCGCCGTCTCGTTCCCCGACGGGCCGTGGGAGGTCAGGGAGACGGCCAGGGTGTAGGTGCCGGTGGAACTGATGGACCCGACCGTGAAGGTCTGGTTGTTCGTGGCGAAGGCCCCTGACGGGGGTTGGACGAAGGCTCCCGTGGTGTTCGGCCCGAGCAGCTGGGTGGTGAACGTATAGTTCCCCACCAGGCCGGAGGTGTTCACGGCGGTGCCGTTGAAGGCCACCATGTAGAATGCCCCCGTCCCCTTGAGCGCGAGCACCGACGGACCGGTCAGATGGGCGGTGAGCGGGTTCGACGCCCCGGAGACCGGAGCGGACCCCGGAGAGGGGGGGGCGGCCGCCCCGAGCCCGACCGGGACCAGACCGGCGAAGAGCAGCACACTGAGCACGAGAAGGGCCCGGGCGGGCGCGGGACGCCAGCTCATCGACGCACCCACCTCCGGTGCTTGCGCCAACGGTAGACCAGGGCCAGGGCCACGATGGCGATCGCCGGGGCCACCGAGATCAGAGCGTAGGCCACGGGCAGGTACGCGGCCGGCGGCTGACCGCCCACGGAGGGCCCCGTCACGGCGAGACTGTTGTTCAACGCCAGGGGAGTGGCCGAGGGGAGCTGGAGACGCAGGGTGATACTGGCTCCCGGGAACGTGAGGTCCTGCACGTAGAGCAGCACCGCGCCGGGCAGGATGGGAGCGGAGGTCCTGGCCAGCAGTCGGAACTGGGCCTGCTGCGGAGAAGCGCCCGGCGTCACGGTGAACGCGCCGGGCAAGGTCCCGCCGGAGCTGGTGGTGATCTGGTAGTTCCATCCGTCCTGGTAAAGGACCGCCCCGTTCGCCACCGCGATGCTGACCGTGCTCGGGGTGTTCCCCGCCCCTCCCACGTAGAACGGGAGGTAGACGCTGGTGGAGGAGACGGTGACCGAGGCCGGCTCCTCCCCCCCCACCACCGCGTAGACCGGGATCAGGGTCAACGGCACCGTGTACTGGGCCAGGGATGCGTTCGTCAGCGGGCGGGAGTAGAGGGAGAGGATCACCGGTGCATGGGTGGAGAGCGCATTGGCGGGCACTAAGACCTCTGCCTCCACGGCCTGGGTGCCACCCGGGACCAGCGTGAAGTTGCCCGGGGAGAAGCGGATCGCCCAGTTCGATGGAGTCCCGTTCATGGTCAGGTTCAGCACCTGGTTACCCGTGTTCCGGACCACCAGGGGAACGCTCAACGCGTTCCCGGTGAGCGCGGTGAGGCTCGTCGGGCCCAACGACGTGAGGCTCGCGGAGGGGAAGTAGTCGGGGGAGAGCGACGTGGACTCGGCCCCGTTGGAGCTCGCCACCGTCAGGCTCAACGTCCGGGTGAGGTTCACGGCCGGGCCGTAGGGGGCCACCACCGCGGTAAGGCTCACCGAGAACGAGCCGGAGGGGAGGACCAGGGTCACCGGGGTGCCCCAGGGGTACTTCCCCAGGGCCAGCCCTCCGGCCGTACCCGCTCCCGTGAGGGTGACGTTCACCCCGGAGGGAGTCGGCAGGCCCGACGGAGAGGAGATCGAGATCACCTGCGTCCAGCCCGGACCCAAGGAGAGCGTGGAGGCCACGGGCACCGGGGAGTAGGGAACGGTGAGGTTCCCGAACCCCGCCAAGGGCACCCCGGAGGCGTCCAGGACACCGTAGAGGCGATACGTTCCCGGGATCAGGGAGAGGGCGACCCCCGTGCTGGCGACGGAGTAGCGCCGGGGGGCCGAAGCGTTCTGGCCCAGGGGGGAGACCCAGAGGGTGCCGTAGCCCGCTGGTGTCGCCGATCCCACGCGGAATCCCAGGTCCACCGTGGTGGTGGCAAGCGAGGCGGAGACCGGGACCGTGCAATTGGAGTTCTGGCCCCCGACCACCACCGTGCAGGTGACGTTCCCCACCGTCTGGAACGTGAAGTTCCGTGCCGGGCCGGAAGGGGCCCACGCAGCGGTGGCATTCACCCGGAAGCGATAGGTTCCCGCCGGCAGGACCAGGTCGAGGCCTCCGCTACCCGTAGTGCGGAGGTCCACCGAGCCCCCCGAGAGGTCCTGGACCGTGACCGAAAGGCTCCGGTTCACGGCGACTCCCCCCAGCGTCTGGAGTCTCGCCGTCAGGCTCCCGGCCCGGGAGAGGTTGAGCTGGCGTGGGGAGAGGGTGCCGTTCGACAGGAGTGTCACGTTCCCGAAGAAGGCGTACGAACCGGACAGCCCCTGGGTGGTGGCCCAGATGGTATAGTTCCCCGGTGGGGCAAGGAAGCTCGTCCGGAACTGCACCCCACTGAAGGTGAGGTTCCCAGGCTGGCCATAGACCTTCACGGAGGCCCGGTTGAGCGTTCCGTTGCCGAGCGAGGTGCCCGTGAGGTTGCCCACGTACGTCCGCTGGGGGTAGAGGTAGGCCGTCACGGTGATCCCCGGGGAGCCCAGCGGCACGGTCAACGGCACAGCGGCCAGGGGCCGGTAGACCGTCCGGTTGGAGCCCGGGCCGGTCGCGTACCCGTTGATGACGTAGCTCCCCGGGGCCAGCGAGAAGTTTGCCGGGTTCCCCCGCGCATCGACGGTCGCTCCGCTTAGGAGATAGGTCACGTTGAACTGCGGAAGGCTCGAACCCGCCGGCAGCCCGGGCCCGTAGATCGCCACCGGCACCGGGGCCGGGGTGAGGGTCACCCGGCTGATCCCGCTGAGGGTGGAGGGAGTGAGGTCCGTCCGCGCGTAGGACAGGAAGCCCGGTGCGCTGACGCTGACCGAGTAGGTGACGTTCCCCAGGGGTAGCCGGACGGTCAGGTTCCCCGCCCCTCCCGTGAGGAGCTGGAGGGTGGAGCCCGGTTGGGCCGTGAGGTTCACCCGGGCCCCCGGAAGGGGAGAGAAGGCACCGGTGGCGTTGAGGTAGCCCACCTGGGGGACGAAGGAGAACCCGCTCCCCAGGTCCAGGTTGAGGGTGAGCGGGGAGGTACCAAGGGTCACTCCCCCCAGGGCCACCTTGGACAGGGGGCTCGTGCCCGGATAGCTTGCGAGGAACGTGTAGCTGCCCACCGGAAGATAGAGCTGGTAGCGGCCGGAGGCGTTCGAGTAGGCGGGGAGGACAGCTCCCTGCGCGCTCTGGATGAGGAGGGTGACCCCTCCCTCGGGAGCCGGCGTACCCGCAATATAGGTGGAGCCGGAGAGCAGACCCGCGGGGAGGAGGGACAGGGTCCCAGCGTAGCCGGAAGCCGGCCCTGCCGTCAGCAGGAGGTTCCCCATGCCGGCCACGTAGGTCCCGTTCACGGCCGCTAGCGCGTAGACCGACCAGTTCCCCTCGGGGACCTGGGCGGTGATCGTCCCGCCGCCGTTGGAGAAGAAGAGGTAGGACTGGTTGGCGGTGCTGGTGGAATTGCTCACCGTCCCCAGGGGGGTGAAGCGGACCGGCACGTTGGGCAGGGGGAAGCCGTGGTAGTCGACCGAGAGGGTCACGGTCACCGGCACCTCCACGGTGAGGGTCTCCGTGAGGTTGGTCCCCAGTTTGGTCACGGAGAGCCTCAACGGCGTCGAGGAGAGACCCCCGGGGACGCTGGCCCGGAGGGAGTAGTTCCCGGGCGCCAACGGAGTGAAGGAGAAGTTGCCCGTCCCGTTCGTCACGAACGAACGGACCGAGCCATTCGTCACAGAGACGAGGCTCACCGTGGCGGAGCCGACGGGCAGGCCGGTGCGAGAGACCACCTGTCCGATGACCCGGCCGGGGGCGAGACCGACGCTCTCGGTGATGGGGCCCCCCCGGCTCACGTCGACGGTGGTGTAGTTCACCAGGGTGGAGCCCACCTTCACCTGGAGCGCGTAGCTTCCCGGCGCCACATCGCCGAACTGGAAGAATCCGCTCGCATCGGTCGTCCCCCGGTAGGTGAGCCCGCCGGTGGTGCTCGCCAGGAGGACCGGGGCGAGCGGAAGGATCGTGTCGTTCGAGGCGAAGGCGTTCGTGCGGGCCTCGTTGAAGTAGACCTGTCCGCTCACCGTGCTCGACGGCAGCGAGAAGCTCACCGGCACCGGGGCCGGGTCCGTCTGGTAGGCCTGGGCCTGGGTGATCGTGAGGTTCTGCTCCGCCACCACGTAGGCCCCCTCCTGCGTGAGCGGGTCGAGCGCCCCGTAGCTCACCACCACCGAGACCGGGCCCGGCGGGGCGATGAGGGAGTAGCCGCCCAGGGCGTTGGTGGTGACGGTCATGTGGGGGGTGCCGTACTGGTCCAGCACGGTGACCCGGAGACCCGGGGCGGGCTTCCCGTCGGCCAGCCGGACCGACCCGACCACCGTCGCCCCGGGGTAGTATTCCATGATCGTCTCGCCGTTGCTGTAATACGAGGTCGGCGAGAGGTCCACCGTCCCGATCCCCGCGGTCTGGTAGGCCAGCGCCTGCTGGTAGTTCACCGCGACGAAGCAGTTGGGATGCGCCTGGTAGTCCTTGTAGGGGCACCAGTAGGCCGTCCGGTACCCCACCATGAAGTGCTGCATCATCCAGCCGGGCTCGGGCTGGTAGTTCGACAGCGAGCTCGACAGCCCGGGGATGCCGGCCCCGGCACCGATGTCGGTCCCGTTGTACCCGGCGAAGAAGCGGTAGATCATGCTGTTGAAGAACGAGGGGGCGTAGCTGATGTTGTAGGAGGCCACGCCCACGCCGGGGGGTTGCTGGCCGAGGATGTAGGTGTTCCCGTCCGTGCCGAGGACCGTCACCTGGAAGAATCCCGTGGGGATGCCCCCGGAGCTGATCACCCGGCCGGTGAGGTCCGCCGGGGCGTAGAAGATCCCCGTGTTGCTCCCGGACGAGGGGAAGAGCAGGCTGTTGGACATGGCGTAACGGATGCTCCAGCCCGTGTAGGCCTGGACGTCCTGGTAGACCTTCACCACCTGGTTCTCCGAGAGGCTGGAGGCCAGGAAGATGGAGACCACGTTGTACATGGCGCTCAGTGGGCTGATGGTGGCAGGGTTGAACGGTCCGTAGAGGTTCGGGTTCCCCAGGACGATCCTCACGTCGGCGGTCTGGTTGGCCAGGTAGGCGTGAAGCAGGGTCAAGTTCACGTTGTCGTTGGCCAGTTGCGCGTTCAAAGCGGCCGGGAGGTACGGCTTCCCGGAGGTCTGGGCCTCGGCGTAGAGGAGGTCCGCCGCCATGACCCCGATGGCGGCTGACTCGTTCTGGGCCAGCAGGAAATTACCGGAAGGGTCGATCCCATCCTGGAAGTTGTCGGCGACCGTGGGATGCTGGCCCTGATCCAGCGCCTGGAACCCGTAATCCCACCAACTGATGAAGGCGGGACGCGAACTGATCGGCAGGATGTTCGTATCCTGCTGGGCCAACCAATTGTACCCGCTCTCGTCATACTGGGTGGGAGTGTCCACCTGGATCCCCGCGGCGCCGAAGTAGGCGGAGGTGGCATTCGCGGGAGAGGCCCTCAGCCCCGGCGGAAGCGAGTTGTAGACCTGCTGGTTGTACTGGGCCTTCACGTTGTAGGGGATGGCCGCGTCCGTGGCATACCAGACGTTCGGGAGCAGGAGCGCGATCAGGATGAGGCCCACCGCCACGTGACGGAGCTTCACCGAGCGGCGGAGGGCGAGCCAGCGGTTCCCCCTTCCCCCGAGGGAGGCGAAGTTCCGGCGCATCTGCGGGAGGCCCAGCCGGTCGATCCCCACCAGGACGACCTCCGCCGGGAGGAGGGCGAAGACCGGCGATCCTAAGAGGAAGAACTTCGCCGCCGAGACCGGGAGGTAGATCCCCAGCAGGCTGAAGATCACCATGAAGACGTGCTCCCGGCGGAACCGGTGGGCGTAGAGATAGTAGAGGAACAGCGCAAGCCCCGCGAAGGCCAGGAAGAAGGTGAGCACCCCGTAGCTCACGATGAGCGCGTCGAAGCTCGGGGCCTGCGCCTCGGCGACGGTGGAGTAGATGAGGCTCTTGATGAAGTAGCCCTGCCCGGTGAGCACCGCGCTGAAGTACGCGGGGTTGTACAGGTAGAGGCCCCCGGCCGCGGCCAGGACGGAGAGGAAGAGCGCAGGCACGGAGACCACCCAGGGGGCGTTCCTCAGGAAGAGGAAGGGCAGGAGCACCAACAGCCCGCCGAACCAGAGGAAGAGCGGGACGGTGAACCAGTACCCGAAGTCCCCCTGGATGTAGTAGTAGGGCATGGCCATGAGGAAGCCCACGGTGCCCACGATGAGCGTCACCACGTAGAGGCCGAAGGAGTCCAGGCCCCGGATGCGTTCCACCACCAGGACGACGGCCAGGAAGATCACCACCACGGCCACCACGTAGGTATACCCCTGCCAGGCGAGCATGGTGGCGCCCAGGGTGACGCCGGTGAGGACCGCCCAGCGGACGGACATCTCCTCGGTCCGGGCGAACGCCTTCAGCCCCGCCCAGACCGCCCGGGGGGACCGGTAGCTCTCCACCCAGCGGCGGGTCCCCGCGAGCTTGGCCGTATGGATGAAGAGGGCCAGGGAAAGGACCACGAAGAACGCGTAGAAGGACAGGTAATTGGCATAGGTCGCCACCGTGCTCTCCATGTTCCCCACGATGAGGGGGAAGAGGAGGGCGGCGACGACCCCCATCCGCCGGGACGAGACCTCCTTCCCCAGCAGGTAGACGGGGAAGACCCCGAGGGCGGCCCATATCGCCGGCTGCATCTCGAGGACCCACATTCCCGCCTGGACCGCGTTCCCGCCGAAGAACGGGGCGAGCAGGATCCCGAAGATGGCGTTCATCCAGTCGAACAGCGGTTCCCGGGGGTTGGTGTAGCCCAACGGGTAGTTCAGCGCCGCGTCGTGGATGAGGTTCGTGTGGTAGGTGATGATGTACTGCATCACCCGGGCGTGGTAGAAGGAGTCCGATCCCCCGGCGAAGCAATAGTAGACGTCACAGGTGGAGATCAGCTGGTAGGAGTACAGGACCCGGAGGATGAGCGAGATGGAGGCGGCCAGGGCCAGGAGGAAGACCACCAGGCCGTGGCGTCGCCACCACCCCCCGCTGCCATCAATGGAATCGACCATGAAGTTGGAACCTGAGAGGGGATCGAGGCGCGCGAGACCCGACCCGATATTTATACTTTGGAGCTGTTTTATCGAGAGGAAGCGACCACGCCATGTCCCGACAGGTCACGGGGGAACGGCCCTGGCCCCCCGGCGTGTCTCCCCGGGCAGATCGCCCGGGTCTGCCCGGCAGGAAGGGAAGGTAAGAAGAGGGAAAGGGTTTGCCCCGGGAGACGCCCGGGGCCCTCACGCCTTCGCCGTTCAGCGCCGAGCCTCCCGGGCCGGCCCCGCCGGCGGAGGGACGGGCGAGCCTGGTGCGGGGGGGGCTATCCGTCCGTTCAGCAGGAAGGCTGAGGGCGGGCGGGTGGAGTACGCCCCCATCGGGCTCCGAGGCGGCCGGCGGGTGAGCAGGAGGACGGCCGCCACAACCCCCGCGAGCGCGCCGGCCCCGGCCAGCGCGAGCAGCCCCAGCGGAAGCCCGAACCCTCCCGCGTAGGAGGGCCCGGGGGCGGTGCCTTGAGCGCAGCCGGTCGACACGCACTGGGCCTGCTGGACGCTCTCCGGGGTCGCGTTCACGGTCCACGCCGGTGAGGTCGCAGGGAGCACGGCGGCGCTGGGCGCGGCAGATCCGGCACCCCCGCCGGGGATCCCGGTCGGGAGGATGCCTTGGTAGAGCGCACTGGACGCAATGATCCCCAGGTGCCCGAGCCCGCCTTCGTAGTCCACCTGACTGGTGGCGAGGGAAGCGAAACCGGCGCTCACCGGCCCGAGGCTGCTGTCATCCCAGAGTTCCTCGGACCCCGGGAGGAAGAGGAGCCCGTCGGTGCTCCGCCATCCCCCAAGCCCTTCCACCTCGAGGGAAAGGGCCCGGGCGTGCGCATGGCCGAAGACGAGGCCCGAGGCCCCCCGGTCTTCCCCGTTCAGGCGGACGGTCCCGTTGGAGAGGAGCTGGTGGGTGGCGCTGCAGTTCCCGGCGTTGCTGCGGCTTCCGAGCACCACCGACCACTGGCAGGCCACCGAATCGTTCCCCTGGGAGGCGTACTCGCTCGTGGAGTTCCAGTGGGTGTCCGGGGACAGGCTGAGCGGGACCAGGCCGAGCCCGGGGGAGAAGACCAGGCTGCCCTGCGCCGCCCGTTGGGCGCTCAGGAAGACGCTCCCGTTGGAGGCGAATCCCAGCCGGGAGAGAGTCCATTGGCCCCTCTCGGTCAGGTTCGCGCCCAGGTGCGCCTGGGCGTTCAGGATCGCCAGGGCAGGAACCTGCGTGCCGTTCTCGGTGACGTTCCCCGCGAGCGTGAAGTTCCCGAAGAGCCGGTCGCGCTCGCTCCCGATCAGGGAGACGTTGAGCTCCCGCTGGGGCTGGACGCAGTTGGGCGAACATCCCTGTGCGAAGAAGCTCAGGTCCACCGTCCGGACCGCCTCGAGAGTGAACGTCTGGTTGGTGGTGTTGGTCTGGGTCAGGACCACGCTGAAGGCCAGGTACGCATGGACGGTGTAGCTGGCGTTCACCAACCCGCTGGTGGAGATCTTTTCGTTGAAGACTCCCTGGCCCCCATAGGCCCAGGTCTGCGGCGGGTTCGAGGGGTTCAGCGCGGGGGCGGGGCTCGCCGACACCAGGGGAAGTGCGATCCCCAGCAGCAGGAGGCCCGCCAGCGCGAGGGTGGTCGTTCTGGGCATGCTCATGGCGTTCATGTTCCTGGTCCTTCCTTCCCTGGGCCCTCCCGGGCCCGGCCGAGAGGAGGGCCGGGGGCTCTTGAGAGACGGTTCCTGAACCGGGCCGGAAAGTTGGACGGTATGCCACACCGTCTCAACGGGTGGCCGGCTCCCCACCCGCGCGGAACCGGTAGAAGAGGCGGCCGTCCCGGATCGGGAAGGTCTCGAACCGGACCGGCTCCCCCAGGGCAAGCTCGGCATAGGGCCGGCCCACGATCCGGCTGAAGAGCCGGAGGGGAGCCCCGGGGAGGTCCACGAGGCCCACCACGAAAGGAACTCCCCCCTCCATGCCGAGCGGAGCCCCTCCCCGGACCTCGCTGAAAGCGTAGAGCCGTCCGTGGGTGGGCAGGTCCACCCACTGAAGCTCCTCCCGGTGACATTTTGGGCAGGCCACGGCGGGGGGCCAGTGGAATGTCCCATCCCGGGTGCACCGGGTGGTGGTGAATCGTCCGTCCTTGAGGGCCAAGAAGAACGGGGCGATCCGCGTCCATCGCGGGTCCTGGGGGGGGTAGAAGTCCAACAGCGTCAGTGGAGAGGGGTCCGGGGGCTCCTCCCGACGGGGAGGGCGCTCGGAGGCGAGCGCGTCGCTCCGGGGGAGGGTCGTCCCGGCATCCCCCCCAGCCCCAGACGACTGGCCAGAAGGAGTGCTCGCCGTCAATTCTCCCTCCGCCAGAGCAGCAGGGAATGGACGTTGGCGCTACCGGAGAGGTTGTGCTGGAGGGCCACCGCGGCACCGGGGACCTGTCGGCCGGAGGGGGCCGTTCCCTGGAGCTGGCCGAGGATCTCCACCGCCTGGGCGACGCCGGTGGCGCCGAGCGGATGCCCGCATCCCAGGAGCCCGCCCCGAGGGTTCACCGTCACCCGTCCGCCGAGGTCGCTCTGCCCCTCCTCCACGAAGCGCCCCCCCTCTCCCTTCGGGCAGAACCCCAGCTCCTCGTACTCGACGATCTCCGAGATGGTGAAGCAGTCGTGCAGTTCGGCGACCTGGACGTCCTTCGGGCCCAGCCCGGAGCTCCGGTAGAGCTCCTGGCCCGCCTTCCGCAGCCCCTCCCAGGAGGAGAGGGAGCCGGCGTGGGCGAGGTTGTGGAAGGTCGAGCACTGGGCGCTTCCCACCAGCCAGGCCGGCGTATCGGTGAACTCCCGCGCCCGGGACCCCTCCACGAGGACCGCGAGCGCGGCCCCGTCGGTCATGGAGGAGCAGTCCCCCAGCCGGAGGGGAGGGGCCACCACCGGGAGTCCCCGGAGCTTCTCCCGGGTGAAGACCTTCCCCTGGAACTGGGCCGTGGGGTTCCGGTTCGCGAACCGGTGGTTCTTTTCCGAGACCAAGGCGAGCTGTTCCTCGGTCGTGCCGTACTCGTGCATGTGCCGCTGCGCGACCATGGCGAAGAAGGGAGGGGCCGTGGCCCCGTGGACCCCGTCCCAGGGACGGTCCAGCACGTCCGCCATGGAGGTGTTCGCCTCCGCCATGTCCGGCAGGTTCATCTTCTCCACCCCGAGGACCACGGCCAGGTCGGAGAGCCCCGAGGCGATGGCGGCGTAGGCGCTGCGCAGCGCCGATTGGCCGGAGGCGCAGGCGAGCTCTGTCCGCTGGATCACCCGGGTCGGGGTGAGCCCGAGGAGTTCCGCCGCCAGGGGGGCCACGTGGGACTGGAAGGCCAGCCGTTCGGGCTGGGCGGCGCCGACGAAAAGGCTGTCCACGTCCTCCGGCGCGAGGTTCGGCAGGCTCCCGAACCCCCGGGCGCCTGCCTCCTGGATGAGCTCGGGGAAGGTGGCGGCGCGCACGCCGAAGGGAGTGATGCCCCCCCCGACCAAGGCCACCCTGCGCAACGGGCCGTTCATCGTCGTTCCTCGCCGAGCGCCTCCACCACCCGGTCCCCCGCTTCCGCGGTGGTGACGTGCCCTCCCTGGTCGTAGGTCCGGGCGCTCCCGGCGGCGAGCACCCGGGAGATGGCGAGCTCCAACCGTTCGGCCGACTCCCGCAGCCGGTCCTCCTGGTGCTCCCGCCCGAGCCAACGGAGCATCATCCCCACCGCCTGGAACGTGGCGAAAGGGTTCACCTGGTTCTTCCCGGCATACTTGGGGGCGGAGCCGTGGACAGGCTCGAACATGCCGTGGTGGTCCCCCACGTTCCCCCCTGCGGCGAATCCGAGGCCCCCCTGCAGGCTGGCGGCCAGGTCCGTCACGATGTCCCCGAACAGGTTGGTGGTGACCACCACCTGGTAATGCTCGGGGGAGCGGATGAGCCACTGGGTGAACGCGTCGACATACGCGTACTCGCGGGCGATGTCCGGGTACTCCGATCCCACCTCGTCGAAGACCTTCCGGAAGAACTGGCAGCCCCGGAGCACGTTCGCTTTGTCCACACAGGTGACCCGACGGACGCCGTCCTCCGGGGCTCCCCGGGGAAGGGACCGGGCGGCCTCGAAGGCACGCCGGATGATCCGCTCGCTCCCCTTCCGGGTGATCACGCGGGTGTCGATCGCCACCTCGGTGGTCCCCCCCCGGGTCAGCTCCCCGTGGGCCGGGGTGTAGAGCCCCTCGGTGTTCTCCCGGAAGAAGAGCACGTCCACCTTCCCCGGCTCCCAGATCTGGGTGAAGGCCCCTCCCAGCCGGTGCTTCACCCCGGGATAGAGGCGGCAGGGCCGCTCGTTGGCATACAGGTCGAGCCCCAGGCGCAGGCCGAAGACCACCCCGAAGCCGGCGATGTTGCCGTCCGGAAGGTTCACCCCCGGCCACCCCACGGCCCCCAGGAGGATGGCGTCGGCCCTCCGCGCGCGCTCGAGCCCCCCGGGCTCCCACTCCGACCCCGTCCGCTGGTAATACTGGGCCCCGCAGGCCACCTCGGTGAGGCGGAGGGAGGGCGTTCCGGAGAGCTCGAGCGCCTGGAGGACCTTTCGTCCCTCCCGGATCACCTCCGGTCCGGTCCCGTCCCCCGGGAGGAGGACCACGTCGTAGCTTCCCCGACTCACGGAGCGGCTCCCGGGGCCGGTGGATGGAGCTCCCGCCGCACCTTCTCCACGAGACCGCCAGCCTCCAGGATCTCCTTCAGGTGCTTCGGGAAGGGCTCGAAACGGACCGAGCCCCCCCGGGTGCGGTTCTCCACCGTCCCGCGTTCCAGGTCCACCTCGGCCTGGTCCCCCGGCTGGAAGAGGGCACGGACCCCCGGGGCCTCCACGGCCGGAAGGCCCAGGTTGATGGCGTTGCGGAAGAAGATCCGCGCGAAGGAATCGGCCACCACCGCCCCCAGGCCGATGGCCTTGAGGGCCGCCGGGGCATGCTCCCGGGAGGAGCCACAGCCGAAGTTGATCCCCCCCACCAGGAGGTCGCCCACCCGGGCCTCCTGGGAGAAGCGGGGTTCCACGTTCTCCAGGACGTGGCGCTTGAGCAGTTCCGGGTCGATGATGGTCAGGTACTTGCCGGCGATCAGTTGGTCCGTGTCCAGGTCATCCCCCACGCACCAGACCCGGCCCTTGAGCGGTGTTCCCATCAGAGCACCTCCCGGGGGTCGGCGACCTCTCCCCGGATCGCACTGAGCGCCACCGCGGCGGGGGACATGAGGTAGATCTGGGCCTCCTTCGCGCCCATCCGGCCCGGGAAGTTCCGGTTGGAGCTCGAGGCGCAGACCTCCGTAGGAGAGAGGAGGCCCATGTTCCCCCCGAAGCAGGCCGAGCAGCTCGAGTTGGTGAAGACGGCCCCGCCATCCGTGAAGACCCCCACCAGCCCTTCCTTGAGGCACTCCTGGTAGATCCGGGTGGAGGCCGGGGAGACGATGAAGCGCACCCCGGGGGCCACCTTCTCCCCCCGGAAGATCGCGGCGGCCTCCCGAAGATCCTCCATCCGTGCGTTGGTGCACGAACCGAGGAAGGCCTGGTCGATCCGGACATGTTCCCGGGCGACCTCCGCGAGCGGGCGGACGTTGTCCGGGGAGTACGGGCAGGCCACCTGGGGTTCGAGGTCGTCCACATTCACGTGGACCTCCCGCTCGTACCGGGCGTCCCGGTCCGGGACGACCGGGTGCATGGAGTGCTTGGCGATGCCCTCCAGATAATGGAACGTCCTCTCGTCCGGGGCGACCATCCCGGCCTTGGCGCCCATCTCCGTGGTCATGTTGCAGAGGGTGAAGCGCTCGGGCATGGAGAGCCCCTGGATGGTTCCCCCGTCGAACTCCACGGCCTTGTAGGTCGCCCCGGTGACCTTCACCTCGCCGAGGAGACGGAGGACGAGGTCCTTCGCGTAGACCCCCTTTCCCAGGCGCCCGTCCGCGGTGAGGCGGAGGGTGGGGGGGACCTTGAGCCAGATCTTCCCGGTGGCCAGGACCGCCGCGTACTCGGTGGGGCCGATCCCCACGGCGAAGGCGCCCATGGCCCCTAGCATGTTCGTGTGCGAGTCCGTGCCCACCGCCAGGTCCCCGGGGACCACCCAGCCGTTCTCCGCCAAAATCTGGTGGCAGATGCCGTGGCGCCCGATGTCGTAGAAGTGGGGGAGGTGCTGCTCCTTCGCGAAATGCCGGAGCATCTGGTGCAGCGTGGCGGCCCCCTCGGTGGACGCTGGGACCCAGTGGTCGATGGCGATGACCACCCGCTCCGGGTCCCAGACCCGTTCGGCCCCCATCTGGTGGAAGGGCAATATCGCCTGGGCCCCTTGTTCGTGGGCCATGGCCAGGTCCACCTGACCCACCACGATCTGCCCCGGGACCACGGAAGGGTTCCCGCAGGCCCGGGCCAGGATCTTCTCAGCGAGGGTCTGTCCTCCTCCGGGGGACCGGACCGAGGGGGAGGACGCCCCAGGCAGGGCCTCCGCCGGGCTCATGGCCCACTCCCCTTCGCTCCGGGGGAGGCCAGCAGGGCGGGTTCGGGGCCGGCATGGATCCCGACCTCACGGGCCCAGGAGAAGAACTCCTCCTCGTCGAGCCCCGGGTTCTCGAACAGGGCATGGTAGCGGCCGAGGAACTCCCGGGAGGGGCCTTTTCCCCTGCGCTCCGCTTCGGCCTTCACCCGGGAGAGGAGGGAAGTGAGCTGGGCCTCGGTGGCCTCCAGCCGGCGTTCCTTGAGCTTCTCCACCACCGCCGCCTTCCCGGTGTGCTTGCCGAGCACGAACAGACGATGGCGTCCCACCCGCTCCGGCTGGATCGGTTCGTAGGTGAGGGTATGCCGGAGGACGCCGTGGCTGTGGATCCCGGCCTCGTGGGCGAACGCGTTGTAGCCGACCAGGGCCTTGTTGGGGGGGATCGGGATCCCGGAGAGTTCCTCCACCAGGCGGGAGAGCTCGTAGAGCGCTTCCGTCCGGATGCCGGTCCGGTAGCCGTAGAGGGCCTCGAGCGACATCACCACCTCCTCCAGGGAGGTGTTCCCCGCGCGCTCCCCCAGCCCGTTGACGCAGACGTGAGGCGACTGGACGCCCTCTTCCAGCGCGGTCAAGGTGTTCGCCGTGGCCATCCCGAAATCGTTGTGGCAATGGACGGACCAATCGGTCGGCTCCACCCGGCGCCGGAACTCTCGGAGGAAAGCCCGGAAGGTGCTCGGGGTCATGATCCCCACCGTGTCGCTCACCACGAGCCGGTCCGCTCCCGCTTCCCGGCAGGCCCGGTAAAGGCGCTCCACGAATGGGAAGGGAGCGCGGACGGTGTCCTCGGTGACGAAGGCCACGTGGAGGCCCGCCTGGTGCGCCCGTCGGACCTGGGCCACCGAGGCGGCGAGGACCTCGTCCTCGGTCATCTTGAGCTTGTAGCGGAGGTGGACCTGGGAGGCGGCCACGAAGATGGCGATGTGGTCCACCCCCGAGCGGATCACCGCCTCCACGTCGCCGGGCACGGTCCGGGCCGCCGCCAGGACCTTGGCCTTCAGGCCCGCGTGGGCCAGACGGTGGACGCTCTCGGCCTCCTCGGGGCTCACCACGGGGATCCCCGCGTTCAACAGCGGGATCCCGACCTCGGAGAGTTTCTCCGCGATGGCGAGCTTCTCCGCCGGGGAGAAGTGCACCCCCGGCATCTGCTCCCCGTCCCGGAGCGTCTCGTCCCACAGGACGAGCCGGTCCGGGAGGTGCCGTTGGTCACGGGCCAGTTCGTGCGGGTCTTCCACCAGGGGCAGGGTCGAGGAGAGGCCGGCCATGGTCTTGCCGGTCCCAGGCCCCAGGCACATATAGCGAAGCACGACGGACGTTAACGTGCCGGCCCTGGGCGGGCCGTCCCTCCCGGCCCTTCCCGGCTATCGGGGGAGCCGCGCCGGTCTCAAGGTTAAATACGCTTTTCTCCCTGCCAAACCACGAGTTCCTTGGGACCCCGGCCCTGAGGCTTGATCACCATGACCACCACACCGGCCACCGACCTGTCCACCCCCGTTCCGAGCGAGCGGCTCCCCCCCTCGACGCGCCGGGCCGGGCCACGGAAGGACCTTTCCGTGATGATCGGCGGGCAGGGGGGGGACGGGACCCTGACCGTCTCCGACCTCCTGGGCCGGTACTTCCACGAGCAGCACCTGTACGTCTACACCGCTCGCAACGTGCTCTCCCGGATCCGGGGAGGGCATGCCGACGCCTCCACCCGGGGGAGCGTGGAGCCGGTCTGGGCCCAGAAGGCCACCCAGGACGTCCTGGTGGCCTTCGATGACGAGGCGGTGCGCATCGGCCAGGCCGAACTCGACCCCGAAGGGTTCATCCTGGGAGACCAAGGCGGGGTGAGCGAGGGCCCCGAGCGGCTGTACCTGTTGCCGCTCTCGTTGACGGCGGCCAGCAAGGTGGGCAACGGTCTTTACAAGAACACCGTGGCCTACGGGGCGCTCTCGCATCTGTTGGGCTTTGACGAGACGAAGGCCCGGGGGGTCATCGAGGGACGGTTCGGCCGCCGGGGCGGGGAAGCGCTCCAGAAGAACCTCAGCGCCTTCGACCTGGGCCGCACGCTGGCCCGGGAACAGGTGGGGGCAAACCCCCTCTTCCTCCTTGAGCCGGGGACGAACACCCGGTCCATCCTGACCACCGGGAACCAGGCCGCCGCCCTGGGCTTCGTGGTCGGCGGGGGCCGCTTCTTCGCCGGCTACCCCATCACCCCGGCCACCCCCATCATGGACCATCTCACCCGGTGGCTCCCCACCTTCGGTGGGGTGGTCCGGCAAGCGGAGGACGAGCTCTCCGCCATCAACATGACCATCGGGGCCGCCTACGCGGGGGCCCGGAGCATGACCGCCACCAGCGGGCCTGGGCTCTCCCTCATGACGGAAGGGATGGGGCATGCCGGGCAGGCCGAGGTCCCCGTGGTCATCGTGGACTGCCAGCGGGTCGGGCCGAGCACTGGGGAGCCCACCCGGCACGAACAGAGCGATCTTCTCCACGTGGTCTTCGGTTCCCACGGGGAGTTTCCCCGGTTCGTCCTCGCCCCGGGCTTTCCCGCCGACGCCTTCGAGCTGACCGTGGAGGCCCTCAACCTCGCGGAGAAGTGGCAACTCCCCGTCTTCCTGCTGCTCGACGAGAACCTGAGCGAGTACACCCAGAGCTCGGAGCCCTTCGACCTCTCCAAGGTGCGGATCGACCGGGGCAAGCTCCTCAGCCAGGAAGCGCTCGCCGCACTTCCCGTCTACAAACGCTACCTCTTCACCGACGATGGGATCTCCCCCCGGAGCGTTCCGGGCCAGCGCGGCGGGATGGGCCAGACCACCGGCAACGAGCACGACGAGTGGGGGCACGTCTCGGTGAACCCGGAGAACCGCCGCCGGATGATGGCGAAGCGGCTGGGGAAGATGGAACGGGCCCGGGGGGACCTCCCCCGGGCGCGGATCTACGGGGAGGCCCGGGGACAGGTTGGGTTCGTCGGCTACGGGAGCACCTACGGACCGATCCGGGAGGCCCAGCGCCTGCTCGCCGGCCGGGGCATCTCTTCCCGCTTCTTCCAGGCCCGCACCCTCTGGCCGGTCCCCACCGCCGAGGTGGAGGAGTTCCTCGCCACCGTGGAACGCGCGTTCGTGGTGGAGCATAACTTCACCGGCCAGCTCGCCCTGCTGCTCCGCCAGGCGCTCCCCCGGTCATCCTTCTCGAGCATCGTCCAGTACGATGGGAACGCGTTCCGGGCCCCGGCACTGGTCAAGCGCGTGACGGAGGGACGGCCGTGACCGAGACCGCCAAGCCCACCTCGCCCATCTGGTGTCCCGGCTGCGGGGACTTCGGCGTGATGGCCGCCATCAAACGGGCGCTCACGGAGCTCAAGGTCCCCGCGGAGGAGACCGTCCTGGTGGGAGGCATCGGCTGCTCGGGGGCCATCCACAATTTCATGGAGGGATACGGGTTCCACTCCCTGCACGGGAGGCTTCTCCCCACCGCGGTGGGCGTGAAGTTGGCCAACCCGAAGCTCACGGTCCTGGCCATCGGGGGTGACGGGGACGGCTACGCCATCGGCATGGGGCACTTCGTCCACGCGCTGAAGAAGAACGCCGCCCTCACCTACGTGGTGATGAACAACGAGACGTACGGGTTGACGAAGGGCCAGGCCTCTCCCACGGCGCCGGTAGGCTTCTCGGGGAACGTGGAGACCCCCTTCGACGCCACGCTCCTCGCCATGAGCATCCCCTCCAGCGGGTTCGTGGCACGGGGATTCTCTGGGGCGCCCCGGGAGGCGGGGCAGCTCATCACCCAGGCGATCCAGTTCAACCGGGAGCGGCGGGGGTTCGCCTTCGTGGAGATCCTCTCCCCCTGTGTCACGTACAACGACACGTACAAGGAGTGGCGGGAACAGGTCCAGAACGTGGATACCGTTCCCGGCTACGACCGGACGGACCGGACCAAGGCGATCGCCGGCTGCCTGTCCACCATCGCCGCCGGGAGGATACCGGTGGGACTGCTCTTCCGCCCGTCGGACGACCGGCTGGCCCCCTCCTTGGACCGGACCCTGATTCCCACCGTCGAGTCCGCCCCGGCGACCGCCGAGATCTCGCTGGAGGCCAACCGGGCCCGCTACGAGAAGCTCCTGAGCGGCCTCGCCTGACCGGAAGGGGCCGGACCCGGGACGTGGTCACGGGGGCAGTGTGTACGTGGGCCTCGACGACACCGACTCCCCGCGCGGCGGCTGCACCACCTGGGTGCTCACCGAGCTCCTGAGGGAGATCGCGCCACTCGACCTCATCGGGTACCCCCGTCTGGTCCGGCTCAACCCGAACGTCCCGTTCAAGACCCGGGGGAACGGGGCGCTGGCGGCGCGTCTTGGGCATGGTAGCGGCAAGCCCCGGCGGGTCGGTCGGTTCGGCGGGCAGCCCCTCGTGGCCTACCCTCGCGGCCGTCCGCTCACCCCCCCAGAGGCCCGGGAGCTTCCCGAGCGGGTCCGGGAGCTCCTTCGACGGACGGCCCGATGGGAGGACCCCCACGCGGATCCGGCGTTCGTGCTGACCCCCCGGCCACTCCCCGAGGCGTTGTATTGGAGCGCGGTCCGGCAGATCGTTCCCGTGGCCCGGGTGGAGCGACTGCTCCAGGGCATCGCCGGCGCCCAGTGGGAGGCCCGGGGGAGCGGTCAGGGCCTGGTGGGGGCAGCGGCAAGCCTGGCCTGGCCCCACCACCGGGTGACCTACGAACTGCTGGCGTACCGGCACCCGGCTCGCTGGGGGGGACCCCGGAGCCCGGACCCCCGGGACGGGGAACTGATCTCCCGTCGCTACCCCTCCACCTTCCACAATTACGATCCGAAGACCCGGCGGCTGCTCCTCTCCCCCCACACCCCCTGCCCCATTCTCTACGGGATCCGGGGGAAGGACCCCCACGACCTCCCCCGGGCGGCCAAGCTCGTGAAAGGGGAGGGCCCGGAACGATGGGTGGTCTTCCTCACCAACCAGGCGTCCGGGGACCATCTGGTCCCGCGGTCGCTGGCCTCCTGGCCCCCCGGCACCTCCGGGGTGGTCGAGGCCTCCGTGGCCGCTGAGCCCGAGCGGCTGCCGGGCGGCCACGTCCGGGTCACGGTCCGAGAAGGGGAGGCGATGGCCGACACCTACGCCTTCGAACCGACAAAGACGCTTCCCGCGGTGGCCCGGGAGCTCTTGCCGGGGGACCGGGTGCGGCTGTGGGGGACCCGCCCGCTCGGCGAGCCGGGACTCAGCCTCAACCTGGAGGGGCTTAGGGTCCTGGCGGCCCGTCCTGCGTTCCTGCGGTCAGGACGGCCCCGCTGCCCCCGGTGCGGAAAACGTCCGGCGAGTGCCGGCAGACAGGCGGGGTTCCGGTGCCGGGGCTGCGGGGTCAGGATCCCACCGGAGGCGGCCCCCGGCAGATGGGTCTCGCGCTCCCGGCTCGAGGGCGCCGCCCATCCCACGCCCTCCGCCCGCCGCCATCTCGCCCCCTTGCCTGGGCGTCCCTGGCCTTGAGCGGCGCCGGTCGGGAGCGGGCCGAGGCCTCCCGCCGGAGGTTTATACCAACCCCGCCCTCCGGAAAGCACCCTCTTCCCTGGGGAGGGGGCCAGGCAGGGAACGGGGATGGGAGGGTGCGACGCATGACAGCATCAGGCCGCTTCGTCTGTCCCGTCTGCCAGGCCCCGCTCCCCACGGAGGGGAAGGTCTGCCCCACCTGTGGGCTCCCGCGGGAGCTCTGGCCGGGGGCCCGTTCCCCCCTTGCGTCACCGGGAGGGGACGACCCGTACGAGCAGTGGGTGAACGCGCTGGAAGGCCTCCGGCGCCAACCGGCTGCCGGAGGGTTCGTTGAAACCGGCCCCGAGGAGGCGACGGAGCGGCTCATGCCGGAGCCCACCCTCGGGGAGGAGGAGATCCGGGTCCCTCCGCTGGCCTCGGCGGACGGGCTTCCCCTCCAGGAGATCGTGGACGAGCTCAGCGACTTCCTGCAGATCGGGCGGCGGGCGGGGTTCAACCTCTCCGCCTTCGGACCGGAGACCGCCCGGCTCCTGGACAGCATGCGCTCCATGGATCCGGAGCTCTCCCGGGAAGCGCTCCTCACCCTTCGCGGTCGGCTCTACGACCACCTGGGGAACGAGTTCGCCAACCGGCTGACCGCGGCCACGTCGCAATTGCGGACCTTCGACCCCTTCGTCCGGATCGACGACGCGCTCGGCTACCTCGACCCCCTGAGGGACGCCCTGCGTTCCGGCGACCTCCGCCAGGCCCAGGTCACGCTCCGGCGGCTCGACGGGGAGATGGGCCTTTTGGAAGCGCAGCTTGGCTCGGTGGGGGAGCTGTTGCGGTCGATGGCCCACTTGAAGTCCTGGCTGAGGTTCTTGGGCGGGGACCCGTCCTTGGTTGCCGGGCTGGAACGAAAGGCCCTGGAAGCGGCCCGGACCGGAGGGCGGACCGCCGCCGAGACCATGCTCGGGGAGGAGGTCCAGCGCCTGGGCGAGCTGCTCACGGACCGCCTCGTGGAGGAGCTCCACGGGCTCAGCGTGGAGCTGCGGACGTTGCGGGCCAAGGGGACCGACGTCGAGCGGGCGATCCTGCTGGCCCGGGACCTTACGGAGGAGCTTCGGGAGTCGCAGCCGCTTCGGGCCGCCCAGGGGCTCCCCCGCCTCCGGGAGGAGCTCCGTCAGGCCCGGGAGCGCCCGGTGGCCGAAGCGGCCTCCCGCTGAGGGCGCGCCGTCCCGTTCACGGGGGGGGCACGAGGTCGCCCGGACCGAGCGGACCTTCCGAAAGGTCCTCCGGGGGGGTGGCCCCGCTCTCCGATGAGGCCCCCCGTCGGCTGCGGATCCGACGCCGGAGCCAGACGATCCCCACCGCCACCACCACCAAAGCCGCCCCCTCGGCGAGGAGGTAGGGGTAGATCTGGGGCGGGAGGACCGGGGCGCTCATGGACAGGGAGAGGACGGTGTTCGCCCGGGTGATGGACACGCTGACCGGGCTCGCGGGGTATCCGGGGCCGGACGCGGCGAAGGTGTAGCGTCCCAGGAAGGTGTCCCCCCCGAAGGTCACCCGGTCCGTCAGGAGGAACATGCCCGCGGCCGAGGTCCCGTTCAACGCCACCGTAGTGCAGGGGGTCCCGGCGAGCACGTCGTTGCAGATCCGGACGGAGCTTCCCTGGGGAGGGAGCGAGCCACCGGGAACGACCACCCGGAGGAGGACGTAGCGGCTGACCTCCACGCTGGCCCGGTGGTTGGTCACCGAGATGGAGGGGAGCGAGGGAGAAGGACCGGTCGCGTTGGTGGTGTTCCCCGCCCAGTTCACGGCCTGGACGTTCGCCGGGCCGGAGACCACGAGGCCCGGGGCGGAGACATTCACCAGGCTCACGGTGGGCCCCCCGGAGATCACCAGAGGGGCGAGGAACCGGCTCGTGCCGTGGACGGTGAGGTTCCCGCTCGCGGCCGTCAGCGAGGCGGCCCCCGGTCCCACGGTGGAGGAGAAGACGCTCACGTTCTCCACTCCGCTCAAGGCGAGGCTGGTCAACTGCGCGTGGTCGATGGTCAGGTCCTCGAGGCCGGGCGACGCCACCGTGAGGCCATAGACCCCGACCAGGTCTTCCGGGGTCGAGGCCGTCCCCAGGGTGACGTTCCCGGCCGAGTCGAAGAGCACCCCGGTGAGGTTGACATCGTCGGCGCGGAACGTCGAGACCGAGGCCACCGTGACGTGCACCACCTGGGAGAGCCGGGTGTAGAACCCGAGGAGGCTCATGGTCCCGACGCTCCCGGTGATGGTCAGGTTCGAGACGTCGGCCCCGACGACCGAGAGGTTCCCCACCTCGCTCAGGTTCAGGCCCTCCACCTGGGAGCCGGTGACCGTGAGATCGGCGAGGACGCCCGCCACGTCGAGGTGGGCCACCCGGGGCGGAATGGGGGAGACGGAAGTGGATCCCTCCCAGACCCCGCCGCCGGCCACGGTGACCGAACCACCGGAGGCCACAGCGGCTGCCCCGTCCAGGAAGACGAATCCCCCATCGATGGTCAAGGAGCTGTTGGCGTTCAGGTCGAGCTGGGAGGTGGAGTCCAGGGCCAGGGTGCTGCCCGGGTCGATCCCGACGGTCCCGGCGAGCACCAAGGTGGCGGGGGTCCCCGTTCCCACCTGCACGAGCCCTCCGCCGCCCACCCGCAGACTCCCGGCCACCCTCAGCGTGATGGGGTCGGTGGCGCTCCGGCTGGTGTTCACCAGAAGGAGGGACGAGGTCCCCCAGACCACCAGGCTCCCCGTGGGGGCCACGGTCAGGTTGGTTTCGACCGAGCAGGGCCCCCCCGAGGCATTCGTGCTGTACGAGCCAGTGAGAGGGTTGGAGAGCCCCGGACAGAGGGGAAAGCCCCCGGGAAGGGTCGTGAGCTCGGGGGAGGGCGCCCTTCGCGCAGGCAGCGGCGAGAGTAAGGGAGTCCCCGAGGGCTTCGGCCCCGGCAGGAGGGGGGCGGCCCCCGTTGCAGCAGAGCCCGGCCCTATTCCGTGAGAGGGGAGGCCCGCTGACGGGAAGGAGGGAAGGACCATGGCGATGGCGATGAGCGTGACGGCCACGAGCAAGAGGAACGGCCGTTCTCGGAGGACTTGGGCGTCCATGGGAGGGTTCGACCCCACCCGGAAGGGGGAAAGGGTCCCTCTTGAACCTTCCCCGTAAGGTGCGAGTCCCCGGGCGGCCCCTGAGCCTTAAAGGCCTCCCCGGAGGTGCCCCCGGGCGCCCATGACATGGAAGCCCCTCCGGGGATTCCGGGACATCCTGCCCCCGGATGCGGCCCACCGCGCTTGGATCACGGCCACGATCCGCTCGGTGGCGGAGCGGGCGGGCTTCGAGGAGGTGGAGACCCCATCGGTGGAGAGCCTCGAGCTCCTCCAAGTGAAGAGCGGGGAGGGGATCGTGGAGGAGACCTTCTCCTTCCGGGACAAAGGCGGACGGGAGGTGACCTTGGTGCCGGAGAACACCCCCTCCGTGGCCCGGCTCCTGGCTTCCCGGGCGAAGGCCGAGCCCCTGCCCGTGAAGTGGGTGGCCTTTTCGAAGCTCTGGCGCTACGAGGAGCCCCAAGCGGGCCGGACCCGGGAGTTCTCCCAGTGCTCGCTGGACATCTTCGGGGTCCCGGGGGTCGAGGCCGAGCTGGAGCTCTTGGCGACCAGCGCAGCCATCTTCGAGGAACTCGGCGTGGGCGGGGAGGTGGTCTTCCGGGTGAACGACCGACGGCTGGCCCAGGGTTTGGGCATGGCGCTCGGGGGCCGGGACCCGGAGCGGCTGCTAAGAGTGCTGGACCGACGCGAGAAGCTCTCGCCGGAGGCGTTCGGGCAGGAACTGGGGGAGGCCGGCCTCGACGAGGGGGCGCGGGCCCGCCTCTTCGGGCTCCTCGACGCCGTGTCGGCGGAACGCTCCAACCGGGACGCGCTCTCCCGGCTACGAGAGGAGACCGCCTCGTGGGGTCTGGGGGAGGAGGCGCTGGCCGGGCTGGGTTCCCTCGAACGGCTCTTTGCCCTGGGAGTGGAGTCCGGGCTCGAGGTGTCCTGGCGTTTCGACCCCCTGCTCGCCCGCGGCCTCGCCTACTATACGGGCACCGTCTTCGAGGCGTATGACCGGCGGGGGGAGCTCCGGGCGCTCTTCGGGGGAGGGCGCTACGATCGGCTCATCGAGCTCTTCGGAGGTGGGCCGGTGCCCGCCTGCGGTCTGGCCATCGGGGACCTCACCGTGGAGCTCTTGCTCCGTCGTGCGGGGCTCTGGCCCAGTTCGCGCACCGGCCCCCAGGCCTACGTGGCGGTGGCCAGTCCCGAACTTCGGCCCCGGTCCCTCGTCCTGGTCCGGCGTCTTCGCCGCGCCGGCTTCAGCGTGGAGCACGACCTGATGGACCGGCCCCTGGGACGCCAGATGAAGGAGGCCGCCCGGCGGGAGGCCCGGACGGTGATCCTCCTCGCCCCGGACGAACTCTCCCGCGGGGACGTGATCCTCAGAAATATGCAGAGCGGTCAACAGGAGGCCGTGCCTTTCGCTTCGGTGGAGGACCGCCTGCCCCGGCCACCGGCCGCACCGGGGGAAGGGGTCGAGGGGCCGGCTCCGGGCGGGGGGTAGGCTTCCCGGATGGGCCCGGGGCGCCCTCTGGGCCGGGGACCAAGGACTCGAAGGCATCGCCCTCGGTGATCCGGATACCGGGGGGCCCCTCGGCCCCTCTCAAGTGCCCGTACCAGTACACCACGATGCCTTCTCCGAACATCCGGACGTAGGGTTCCAGCTGCTTGCGGAGGTTGCGCCGGAGCTCCACTTCGTCCCCGAAGTTCGCCTTCGACTCGATCCACTGGACCTTCTGGCCCTCGATCCAGACCGGTTCGTCGAGCAAGGCGTCGGGGGTCTTCGCGAACTTGCCCCGGAGGTCCTTCTCCGTCCGGAACCCGAGGCCGAAGCGGTTCAGCCAGGCGGCCAGGCGCGCCTCGCCCTGGACCCCCCGCTCCCGTTGGAGCTCGCCCCCCCGGGGGGAGTAGATCCAGTCCTCCGCCAGGACCTCGTTGACCTCGCGACGGATCCGGGCATCCGGGATGGCCGCCGGGTTCCGGAACCCGTCCCAGAACGCCTTCCGGGGCGTGTTCTTCTGCCGCTCGATCATCTGGGCCATGAGGACGGGGGGAAACCGCCACTCCCGGGCGAGGGAGAGGTAGCTCGCCCCGGCCTGCCACTGCTTGACGAGGCGGGGAGCCTGGTTCTGGACCACGTAGAAGCGTTTCGTCGCGTCCCGGGTGATCCGCTGGGTGTAGATCACCATGAGGAGGCCCTCGTCCAGCCCCTTTTCCCGGGCGACCCGGGAGACATCCTCGTGGGTCTCCAGCTCCCGGGAAAGGGCCTGGTATTCCTCCCGGCTCAACAAGACCATGACGAAGGGTCCTCGATGGGAGGGCGGAACCGGGGAGGTGGATAAGATTCTAGGGAGGGGAGTTCGCCCACGCTCCTAGTCCCTCCAATCCAGACCCACGGTACGCAGACCCAGCTTCGGGATCGGGGGAAGCCTCCGCTTGTGCCGGTAGGCATCGACCCGACGCGCCACGGCCAGGACCCGGGGGAGCGGGAGCTTTAGCTCCCGGGCGATGGCCTCCGGTTCCCAGAGCTCTTCCAGGCCCCGGAGGATGGGGTCCAAGGTGGCATAGGGCTCTCCGAGCTCCTCCTCGTCGGTCTGTCCGGGGTAGAGGCCGGCGGACGGAGGACGGTCGAGGATGCCCGAGGGAAGACCCACGTCCCGGGAGAGCGCATAGACCGCCGTCTTGTAGAGATCGCCCAGGGGGAGGAGGTCGGCGCCCCCATCGCCGAATTTGGTGAAATAACCGAGCAGGATCTCAGACTTGTTCCCGGTGCCGAGGACCAGGGCCTGGTGGGCCCGGGCGTGGGCGTAGAGGGCGATCATCCGGAGCCGGGCCCGGGCATTCCCACCCCCGGTCCGGTCCGATAGCTCCGGGAGGTCCGTCTTTAAGGCGGCGAACCAGGGCTCCAAGGAGACCTCCCGCAGCGGAATGCCCAGGTCATCGGCGAACTGCTTCACCTCGGACCGGAGCGCCGGGGGGGTGTTCTCGTCCGGGAGGGAGAGGGCCCGGACGCGCTCCGGGCCCAGGGCCTCTCGCGCCAGGCGGGCCACCAGGGCACTGTCCACCCCTCCCGAGAGGCCTACTACGACCCCGGAAGCCGAGGCCTCCGCCACCTGGGCCGAGAGGAAGCGCACGAGGGTCTCCCGGGCCCGGGGCGGGAGGGTCACGGCGAGCCTTTCCGGCATGGGGTCCCTTCAGGCCTCCGGCGAAAGCGCCTCGAGGGCCAAGGAATGCCGCCAGGTCTCCCGGCAGGGGCAATCGGGCAAACCGTCGAGGAGAGAGAAGTCCTGGGCCAGGGAGCTCTCCTGGATCCGGGAGAGGATCTCCGGATCGCAGCGAAGGCAGTTGTGGACCCCACGAGGGTTCCCCCCGGAGGTGGGGAAGCTCACCAGACGGGTGCCGGGAGCCCGGAGTCGGCTCGCCCGGGAGAGGACCTCCACCAGGCTCCAGAGCCACGGGGGCCGGTACAGGCCCCGGCGGAAGAGATGCTCCACCACGGTCCCCCCCTGCAGGTGGACCGGATTCACCGACAAGGTGTCAAAGTGCGAGCTGGCCCGGGCCACGGAGGTCACGGTATCCTCGATGGACTCCCGCTCGGTGAGGTAGGGGGGCTTCAGCAGGAGGTAGGCTTTGGGGGAGGCGCCGCCCCGCCGGACACGGTCCGCCGCCTCGAGGTACTGCGTCGGGGTCTCGTGCTTGTGCACGGCCTTGGCGAGGACCCGGGGCTGGGTGCTCTCCAACCCCAGCGCCACCTCGAGGGTCCCCCCGAAGGAGTCCCGGAGCTCCCGGAGGGCTTCCGGGGTGACGAACTCGGGAAGGGTCTCCACGAGGAGGCGCCGGGCGCGTCCGGCGAAGGCCGCGGCCACCCGTGAGCGGGCGGCCTCCGGGACCTCCCGGCGGTCCAGGAAGCTCCCGGACGTGTAGATCTTCACGTACGGTTCGTCCCGGTAGGCCGTGAGCGCCCGGGCGAGCTGGAGACCGATCTCTTCCTCGGTGGCGGAGCGCCCCAGGGTGTCCCGGGCGTATCCGCACATGGTGCATCCCTTCACGTCGGCCCAATAGCATCCCCGGGTCCGGAGGATGAGCACGAAGGCGCGGACCCGTTCGCCGTCTAAGGACTCCGGTTCCTGCCAGAGCTTCACGTAGTGCCGGGCATCTGCCGGGGAGCCGGGAGCAGGACGTCGTTCCTCCGCCACCCGGTGGGCGAACGAGGAGGTGGCCGGGGTCATGGGCTCAGCACCTTCACCGCCAGGCGTTCTCCGTCCTTTAAGTGGAGGGCCTTCCGTAGGTTCACCGGTGCCATGATCTCGAGGACGTCCCGGTAATGGGAACGGTCCGGCAGGATCACGTGGGCGCGCCTTCCCCGGAGGCTGGCCGGGTGGCAGCGGGCCCCCCCGAAGGACCGGCCCTGGTCGGAGAACCCGTCGATGGGGATGCCGGGAAGGCTCCGGAGCGCGTCGACCTGGGCGAGCTCTCGGGAGGTGAGGCGGAGGTTCAGGGTGCCCGGGAAGGGAGTGTAGCCCAAGCGCTCTTCGAACTGCCGACGGTACCCGGGCAGGGAGAGGTAGTAGCCTCCCTCCCCCAGCCCGGAGGCCACGGTACCTTCCAGCGTCACCGGCTGAGGTCTCTGGAGGAGCCGGGTGAGCTCCTGGACCTCGAGGGCGAGGGCGCCCCGGGTCTTCTCCGTGAGCTCGAGCCGGGGAAGGCGGGCCCCGAGCGATCGACGCAGGAAGCCGTCCCGTTCGAGGAGGAGGAGCTGCCTGGCGGCGCCCTGCTGGCTCAGGCCCACCGACTTTCCGACCTCCCGGCTCGAGACCGCCACCGGCGCCGAGAGGGCACCCCGGGAAGCGAGGTACTTCACCAGCGAGACCGCCTCTCGGGGGAGCCGGGGGGGGCTCCCGGGAGACGGGGTCACGCGGGAGCGCCGGGGCCGGGGGGTGCGTTCAGCGCGAGCACGTTGTTCCCTCGTACCACCACCCGTCCCAGACGGCGACCCGCCTCGTCGTTCCGCTCCAAGGTCTCGTCGAGCACCAGGTTGAGATGCTCGTCGAACCCCAGGAGGCGGCCTTCCAGGGTCCGCGCGTCCTTGAGCCGGACCACCACCTTCCGCTCCATGAACTGGGAGAGGAAGACCAAGGGTCCGTCCATATCAGCAAGGCGCAAGGGCCCTCAGGGATAAGGGTTGCTTCCCGGGGAGACTGCCCATTGAACGGGATCTGCATTCCATGAATCCTCCCGCGATCTGCCTAAAGCTCCAATCCTTCCCCCCTGCCGGGAGGGGAAAGTGAGAGAGGGGCCCCACAGTCAGGGGTTCCCTCAGAGTCCACGACCGACTCACCGCGACGGTCCCGGCAAGGTCCTGCCTCCCGGTCCCCAGTAACCAGAACGCGGGCTCTCACCCGCCTCCCACCCTGCTCAACCCCTCCGTGGAGGAAAGGTCAAGGGGGTCTTTTCAGACCCCCCGAAATGGTTCACTCAGTTGGTCTTGTAAACCTGGCTCCGGTCAACTCCCATCTCCCTCATGAGGCTCTCGACACGAACCCCCACCATTTGCGCTTCGACGTAGTTTCCTCGGGATGTCAGCGTCTTCTGTAACTTGGCCGCCTTCATGAGTGTGCTGAGCCCCTCAACGCTGCTCGCCGTCATCCTCCTAGATACCGGCTCGCCAGCATGGGCGACGGTCTGGTTTTCCTTCTTGCTTCGGCGTGCAAGAACATACCCAACTCCACCACCAATGGCCAGTGCTGCAATCACAATTAACAACACCTCCATCATGGAAATTGGGGGCTGAGCGGATGCCGCTGCCGGTAGTGGCGCTGCGGTCTTCCTCTGTGCCAGCTCGTTCTGCAGTGTCTGAATTGTCTGGTTGTCAGAAGTTATGGTCGCCTGGTCAGCGCTCAGCTGGGATCGCTGTGTCCCAATAGTGGTCTGAGCCGCAGACAGATCTGCCTTTAGCTGTGTGATCAAACTCGCGTCGGCCGCACTTGTAACATTGAGGGAGGCGACCTGGGCTTGCAACGAGGTGATACTAGACTGTGCGGAGGCCAACTGGCCGTTCAGGGTAGAGACGGTTCCCTGCAGGCCAGACACTTGTGCCTGCAGCGTGGACACTTGGGCTTGCAGCTCTCCAATGTTTGCGTTCGCAGATGCGAGACTCGCTTGTAGCGAACTGATCGTGCTAGCGTCTGAGGACAGTTCAGCGTTCAAGTCAGAGATTGTAGATTTCTGGCTTTGCACTTCTTGCTGTAGAGCACTGATCGTTGAGTTCAGTGACTCGGCAACGTTGTCCGTGTAGAATGTCACAGTCTTCGTAGTTGAGGTCCCGTATCCAGTCTCAGTATACACAGCGCTGTACCATCCATCAGGCAATGTTGCAGTATTGAGTGTGTAAGCACCAGAGATACCCGTGGCCAGGGTTTGCGTCCCTTGCCCGGAGACTAGTCGCAATGTACCTGTGGCCTGGGCGGCTGCCGTTCCACTGTATGACAGCGTTACGTCTCCCGATACGATCGTGCTCGTTCCGGTAGAAGTCAATGTTGCTGGTAGGAACACCAATGGATCCTGCCACTGTAACGCGTAGTTTGTTGGTGTATCAC
Organism: Thermoplasmata archaeon; assembly: GCA_021806135.1. Taxonomy (GTDB): domain Archaea; phylum Thermoplasmatota; class Thermoplasmata; order Lutacidiplasmatales; family UBA184; genus JAKATE01. The sequence goes on along the minus strand of JAJZYB010000006.1, from coordinate 20,183 downwards.
TGAATCCACACGTTAGGAATTCCAGCCATCCGCCGCAACCAAAGCTGGGGTACAAGTTAGCGCCGGTCGCTATGGCGCTGACGACGACCGGGCCCGATGGCAGGCTGGTCAGATCTACGTTGATGACTCCAGTCTTTACAGTGTTGGCCACGAAGTTTGTCACTTGGTATTGACCAGGTGAACCACCTACGCTAACATTCACACTGCTAACCCAAGGCATTGCTTCAAATTGGAGCTGTCCGGTGATAGCTGTACCAGCAGCGTTGAGGGCCAGGTTGTTCACGAAGTTTCCCCCTTCCGGTTCAACAACCACCGTGACTGGGTTTGATGTGAGGCCCCCGTAGCTGGCCTGTAATGTGAACACAGATGGTGTCAGCGGCAGGGGCTGAGGAACCCCTATTGGTTCAAGTCCCTCTAGCACACTGTTCTTCCAGAATCCAGACATTCCTGAGGAATCCGTGAGGAATGAACCGACCGTAGCTCCTGGACTGAACATTGTCGGGTTTATGGTGGGGTCGAAGATTGCGAAGTTGGTCTGTACCGCGGTCTCTGTAACCACGGCATCCTGGACCGGCATCCCATTGAGCGTGACGGTGTCCAATCCTCCGTAGGATGGACCCCCTCCGCCGACGACCGGATCGGATGCCCCGATCATCTGCACGATCGCTTCACCGGAGGTGATGAGTCCATTCTCGGTCTGTACGCCCAGTTGCAGCGTTCCATTAGCTGCCGACGGTACTACGGAAAATGCTTGGAACGCCCACGCACTGCTGCCAGGCACGCCAATTAGGAAGTACCCGTATTCGCTAGATGCACTTGGGGGCATAGCTGCATTTACTGCGTATGTTGGCGTGAACGTGAACTCTCCGTTGGTGACCTGCATTGTGGTTGTAGTTCCTCCGCCATAAGTCCCATCGTTCAGTCCTCCGTCATAGGCCTGTACGTTGAACGTTCCCCCAGTGAGCCCATTGGACTGTACGATCTGGAAAGTATAGCTGGTCCCCCCTGTCAGTTGTCCGAACGGAATGTCTCCAGATGAAGTGACTTCTGTAACAGCGAATGGTTCGTTAGCTAATGCGTGCTGCGAACTAGGTACTTGTCCGATTATTTGCTGATCCAGAACATCTGTCTGTGGAAGTCCAAGCCCTTGTAGGAAGTTCCATCCACTCCCAGCTGGGTTGTTGAGTGTGGCATACCACGACGGGATGTTGGGATCCGCCGGGTAGAATGATGATGCGTTGGCCAGTCCGGTGATGAACGGATTTCCCGGAGCCCAAAACTGGATGCACTGCGCAATAAACGCCACGATGTTGCACGCGGTTGGCTCTGGGCCCGTTCCGAGATCAGTCATGGGTATGAATGCATCTGTTCCAATGGACGACACTCCAGCCTGCTGCGCGTTGTGGTCAGCAAACAGCAATGAATTGATGTCACCAAACTTCTGGTTTCCAAACGCCACTATCGACTGTTCCTCTATGAGTGCCCAGGATCCAGCTTCTATGGGGGTAGCAAAGGACGTTCCCCCGAACAGCTGGTCCCACCCGCCAAAGGCCCACACCGACATGTTGAAGTCGGCTGAACCGGCAATCACTGGAACGATCTTTGCGCCAGTCGAGTAGGTGTCCAGTGCGTTCTGCCACCACGGCTGTGCTTGAGTTGTACTGACTCCGAATCCTCCACCAGCGAAGAACCCTAGCCCGATGATGGGGAAACAGTCGCCCGGGTAAATGAAGTTGAAGCACAGTGAAACGCCCTCAGCCCAGTATGTAAACGATGCAACTGCGCTGGCAGGGACCACTGTCTCATTGAATATGTAACCAAATTGAGAACGTAGATATACATAGTTTCCGGTGGCTGGATACTCCCCATTGGAACCTGCGGCGGTGAGCATACCTCCACCAACAGAGGTCACTCCGGTGGATTGTGCAAACATCCCCGCCTGTAGCGGTCCTCCTGAGCCGAACCCTATGGATGATGTATCTCCACTAGCAAAGAAATTTGTGACTCCCTGTATGGCTAGAGTCCCTAGTGTTTCATTGGAGAGTATTTGGTAAACTGGCGTTCCTGCAAACAGTCCGTACAGCTCCCCTTCCCCGTAAGAATTGCTGGTAATGCTGATGGAAGCCGCTGCCGCGCTAACGCCCTGACCAGCCGAGCCAGTTAGGCTGTTGAAGACCGTTCCCACGGACGATGGAAGCGTCACGGCTGATCCGGATGTGAGATAGCTGGCAATGTCGGTATACGCCTGGAAGAAGTCCGTGAAGTCAGCTGTCGGCAATGCAATCACGTCTATGTGTGCGTCAGGGGCCATGGTGGCTGCATATTCAATGTCCAACTCGGTCTCTAATGTCCAGCCATAAGCGAATCCCCGGTTCACACATTGATTGTAAGTATTCATTGAGACACCAGATGGTGCATTGTTTATACCAATAATACTGAGTCTGCTAGTGATCTGCCCAGAATTGTTGAATGTCATCTGGGCAAACTGCTGCAGATCACTAATGAGTGGGCACCCCACCTCTATCACCGCGATGGTCACGCCCTGTCCAAGATCTGGCTCACTGGCTATTGTAGTGCCACCGCTCCACAGGTTGTTGGCCCCCATCAGCGTAGGCATCGAACTGGGGAATAGGAATTGATAGTTGCCCGTGTTGCCCAGCAGATTGCCAAGTCCTGGAGACATGGTTGGATTGGTCCAGGTGTAGTTACCTGCACCTGTGTTTGTGTCCACCTGGAATGCGTGGTTGTATCCGACGTTGCCGGTAAGGCCGCCACGCTGGTATTGAGACGCATTGAAGTCGGACGATGCCGACGTGTTATACGGTAGAGCTAATGCATCCTGCGCAAGGTTCTGCCCGACACCTGATATCCCTGCCACGTCTAGTCCGGATGGTAAGTATGTCGGAACACTATTTGCATAAATAGTTATGTTTGATGTTGTCCCGTTTACAGCGCTGCTTTGTCCGAACAGATTGTTGTATATTCCATCAGACTTGTATACGATGTTGTAGGCTCCGATCTGAGTGTTGAAGGCCGCATCCATTTGAGCAACTGTTCCGCTCACTTGCAAGCTCAACCGCTCAGGGCTCGTCTGAACACTCAATCCATAGCTTTCAAAGTAGTTGACAGTCGCTTGGTACTGAGTGGTCGAAGTTCCAAAGTTGGACGCCACTCCTGCTGCGGTTAAGAAGTGTCTGTACATTGGAGATGCCGGGTTGCTGATCTCTTGTTGATAAGCGCTGATACTGGAGGTAGGACTCAACCCTATGTATGCGCTCATCACATGACCAGAATTGGTTGTTGCCGCTGGGCTTACAGTGTACGGCGAATTGGCGCTCGTTTGTGTGTTGGACGCCGGGGTGATCTGGGCCAAAGGGGTGTTGACTACACTGGTAGCCGCGCCCGTCGAACTTGCTGAAGTGCTGCCCGTATTTGCTGAGGTTGTTGTGGGCAAGGCAATGCCCCCTAGTGAAAAGCTCACTACGGCGATTAGCGTCACTAGTACCGCTGTTGCCGCTCTCACACGCGCTTTTCTATTCATGTTCGTTTCCTTGTTGAAGAAGTTCCCCTGGCATTCCGGCGCTCTCTACACTTTGCCCGCTTCCCTCTTGACCATGAGGACTTTGACATACGGTAAGGGTCACAGGTTGGCTTCCCAGCGCAGACATTCCCTCGGCACTTCTCGGCCTCCCTCCGCTCAGGAGCCGGATCCTCCCCTGGACGTACATGTTCACCCCGATGAGGGCGGAGACCTTCTCCCGATCCGCTGAGGCCTCTATCCACCGTTGAATGGTGCTCTGCAGCCTGAACAATTCATTGATCCGGTGTCGTCGTTGGTCCTCTGTCAGCGAGGATCGTCTCGGCGGTCCCCGTTGACTCTCTCCGTGTCCCGCCCTTCGTCCATTCCCCTCAGCCATTCGCTTTCCCGGTCAAGACGGGCAGCCTGGGTGGGTCTCCCCTCAGCCAAGGCTCGACACGCCGCCCTACGCCATGACAGGCAAAAGGAACCCCGTATAAAGACTCTTGGTCTTGTGAGCTTACGATTCATGCCCGGGTAATGGAGACGGATGCTCGCGTCCTAAGGGCCATCCCCAGGGCACAGCTCGAACAACTGGAGCTCCTCCTCCGACGAGAGGAGGCGATGCAGGTCGAGCTGGCCAAGGCCACCCAGGGACGCAAGGATGTCAACTCCCTGATGATCACCCCCGGGTGAACTTCTACTCGGCCAACGGGATCCTCGCGGAGATCGAAGCCATCAACCGGTTTTCCAACCAAGGGCACCTCGCCTCCTACGCGCGCCCCGTGCCCAGAGCGGAGCACAGCGGGCAGAAGGTCGGCAACGGTCGACCGAGATTGAAGGGGACCTGCATCTGAAGTCGTTCCCCCGCACGGCGGTGAAGCGGATGCTCAAGACGGGGCCGGAGACGACGCTCACCATCTACCGGAAGGAGGCCAAGCACCGGCCCTCGCAGAAGGTGACGATGTCCGCGGCCCGCAAGCGCTCCAGGGAGGACGGCAAGATGCCGACCTTCCAGACTCCCTGCCGAAAGGAGGAACAAGGTCACCAAGGAACTCGTTCCTGGGCCCTCTTCGGAGGACCTGACCTCGCTGTCCGACCGACTGACCGGGAAGGCTGGGGTCCTGCAGCGCCTCCAAGAGGAGCCCGACGATGGAGGCCAGGAGCAAGACGGTGCCGTCTACGAAGGCACGGGGCTCGGGGGGGTTTCGCAGGAGGGGTCGTGCTCGCAGCGACAAGACCGTCTGTCCGAGGCTCGACCCGGGTGGAAGACACAGGGCGTTTGATGGACGTCAGACCCGACTAACGCAGTGGGCCCTGTTCGACAAGACTCCCGGAGAACGGCGCGAAGGGCAGCTCGGCCTGGTGCCTACAGTGCCCAAGAGATGGGTCGTGGGTTCCCGGAGGATGCCTCCATCAAGGGGGGATTGGCAGGAGAGTTCCGGCCTCCGGTTCCAGAGGAGGGGCGATGGAGGGGGTCCGAGCGGCCCGCCAGACAAAGTACAGCGCCGGGACCAGCAGAGCGCTGGAGACGTAGAGGAGGGTGATGTTCGTGTACAGTCCGATGGCCACGATGGTGAGCATGGCCCCGGCCGTGATCGGGGCGATGATCCGGTAGAACGGATGGGAGTGGCGGAGGGCACCGCGCTCCAGGGCGAGGGCCCGGTGGGCCTTGCGGAGCCCCACGGTGGCGGAAATGGCGTCCAAGGCGAACTCGAGCATGAGGAAGACCCCGGCGGCGGTGAGCACCACGCTGAAGAACGCGAAGACGGAGGAGGAGGTGAGCTCGGTGAGCTGGACCGCCACCTCCGCCGAGGTGATCACGCCGACGCTGAACCAGGGGCTCTGGAACCGCCGATGGAGGCGCGCGAAGGCCCCGGGCAGGAGCCCATCCCGTCCAAGGGCGTACCAGGCCCGGCTCAAGATGAACGCGGTGAGCCAGAGGGAACTGGCGGTGGAGATGATCACCGCGAGGTCCATTCCCCAGGTGGCCGAGGGCATGACGCCCCCGATCCAGGTGGCCAACGGGTCCGGGCTGGAGGAGAGCGACGAGAGGGGGGTCTCTGCGACCATGAGGGGCATGGTGACCAGATAGATGGCGAAGACGCAGAGAAGCCCCAAAATCCCCGAGGTCCCGGGCCAGTCACGCGGGCGTCGGGCCTCTTCCGAGGCGTAGCTGTCGATCTCCCAGCCATCGAGGATGGTGGCCACCACCACCAAGGCGAGGGCGAAATCCAGGGGGTTCACCCGGGTGGAGAAGAACCAGGAGAGCGACACGGGGTTCACCGTGTGGGTGGGCAGGGCAAGAAACCCCACTCCCAGGAAGACCCCGAGGATCACCACTTCCACGAGGAGGAACGCCTCGGTGAACCGGGCCGTGGGTTTGGCGCCGAGGATGAGGGGGATCGCGGCCACCCCGGCCCAGGCGATGCCGGTCATGGACTGCCAAAAGACGCTCGAGACCACAGGGGAGGAGACCAGGCCGAAGGAGGAGAGGAGGCTCAGGGTGTAGGCGCCCGCCGGTATCAGGATCGGAGGGAGGGAGAGGAAGTAGGCCAGGGTGACGATCCAGGCCTGGAGCCCGCCGAAGCGCCGGCCCACGATGCGGCTTCCCCAGTGGTAGGAGGCTCCCGCGTGCGGGTAGTGGATGTTCAACTGACGGAAGAGCAGCGCGGCGAAGAGGAAGAAGGGAAAGGCGACCAGCACGGACATGATCGCCTGGGGGCCGGCGTAGGCGACCATGACCCCGAAGGCGGCGGCGAGGCTGAAGGTGGGGGCGACGCTGGACGTCGAGAGCGGGATGAGATCGAGCAGGTGGAGGACATTGCGTCGGAGCCGGGGAGGGGAGCCGCCCGGGGCCGGGTTTGGAGGGACCACAGGAGGGACCACGGTGGACCTGGACCCCGGAGGGGGGGATGGTTACAGAGGAGCGGGTAGAAGAATGTTATGCGCTTTTTCAAAAAGTTCACACTTCGACGGGGGCATCCGCACGGGGAACACCCCCGATGGGAGGTCCGCCCGGCCAGTCCTGCCCCGGGGAGCGCCCCACGGGGGCAGGGCCGAACCTCCGGCCCGCGGGCTCCCCACGCTTCGCTAACTCTCCAGCGGGAAGGGGTACGCCTTATGCCCCTGCCACCGGACTCTCCCCCCTTTCCTCTTTGGTGCCCGGGCTCCGGGCCCGCGCCCGATGCAATAGGATCGAGGACCGGACCGGAAAGGGGAGCCGGTATCTCAAGTGGGTAGGAGTTCAGGAGGCCTAGTTATAATCCCCCGCCCACTGTCGACACGGCCGCCACGCCCCGGGCAGCGGTGCCACCGCTCGACCGGCGTGGGCATGCCATCGCACCATGGCGCAGGACCCACCCCTCGCGGAGGGCTTCAAGCCACGGCGCCTTGGCACGCCCCTGGAATCCCTCCTGATATCGGTGCTGGTCGTACTGGTGGTCGCGAGCGGGATCGGGACGACCGGGACCGTTGAGGGGAGCGGAAGCCCGCCGAGCGCGGGCGTGGCCCTCGCGCCGGTGGCTCTGGGGAGCATCCTCCCGACCCCGATCCGGCACGTGTTCCTCATCTACATGGAGAACGAAGGGGTCGATCAGATCTACGGCAAAGTGCCATTTGAGACCCACTTGGCCAATGCGTACGCCTGGGGGGGCGATGCGCTCACCCACCACATGACCGGGTACTACGCGGTCTGCCATCCTTCCGCGCCGAACTACCTGGCGGTGACCTCGGGGAACCCCCTGCAGTGCGGTTCGGACGCCTACCACAACTACACCACCGAAAAGAACCTCTTCACTCTGCTCGACACCGCCGGCCGGTCCTGGACGGCGTACGCGGAGAGCATGCCCGCGGCCTGCGACATCCAATCCTCCGGCGAATACGCAGTGCGCCACAATCCTGTCCCGTTCTATGGCAATCTCGGCGGCGACGCCTCCGGCTCGATCTGCAGGACCCATGACCTCCCTCTCGCGAACCTCACGGAAGACTATCCGTTCCGGAACACCCCTCCCAACTTCACCTTCATCGCACCGAACCTGCGGAACGACGGGCACGACACCTCCGCCGCTGTGGCGGATTGGTTCCTCTCCCGGTTCGTGTCCAAGCTCGTGAATCAGACGTGGTTCTCCAGCAGCGCCATCTTCGTGACGTACGATGAGTCGTTCGGTTCCCAGCCCCGAAGCGGCTACCACGGCCTGGATGGCGGTCCCGTCTATCTGGCGTCGGTGAGCCCGTACTCGAAAGGCATCGGGGCCGTGGACGCCACGAACGCCTCCCACTACAACCTGATGTCGACCATCGAGTGGCTCCTTGGGCTGCCGGGCACTGGGACCGGCCATGACAGCACCGCAGCATTTCCCGCGATGAAGGGCCTCTTCAGGTTTCCGAGCACGGATGGTTACACTCTCTCGGGAGTGGTCACCACCTCCGGGACGAACGCGCCCATCCCGGGGGCCACGGTTGCCATCTTGGGGGGGACCTCCACCACGACCGGTACTTCGGGAGAGTATTCGGTGAGGCTGACCAACGGGTCCTACACGGTGAGCGCTTCCGCCGCCGGCTTCCTTGGCTCGAGCGTCACGGCCGAGGTCTCGGGTTCGAACCTCACCCAAGACTTTACGCTCCTCCCCCGGGTCTACGGGCTGTCCGGGTCCGTTACGAACGCCTGGACGGGAGCCGCCATCGTGGGCGCCAACGTGTCCGTTCCCAACGGCCCGTCCACCGAGACCAACGCGCAGGGCGACTACGGCATGTCCCTCGCGAACGGCACCTACACGGTCACGGCGACCGCCCGGGGGGACACGCCATTGAGCGTTTCGACCCGGGTGAGCGGGGCTCCGCAGACCCAGGATTTTGCCCTCGCTCCCCTATCGTTCGGAACGTACGTCGTGTCGGGCACCGTGACCTTCGAGACGGCCGGCACGGCCGTGGCCGGGGCGAACGTCACCCTCGCCGGGGTGGGGACGGTGCTCACGGGACCTACGGGCGCATACTCCTTCAACGCACCTAATGGGAGCTATGCGCTTCGCGTAACGGACCCAGGGTACCACGGCGTCGATCTCACGGTGCTGGTGAACGGCGCGAACCTTGTGGAGAATGTCCCCTTGACCCCCGTTCTCTACCGGTGGCAGGGGGAGGTGACGGCGGCGGGTCAGGGCCTGCCGGTCCCGAACGCCATCCTCTCGGTCCGCGGCGCGGGGAACGTCACGACGAACACCACGGGAAGGTTTGGGATGGGCCTTCAGAACGGGACCTACTCGGTCTCGATCGCCGCGGCCGGGTACCAGGCCCAAGAGGCTTCGATCACGGTCTCGGGTGCCCCCGTCGACCAGAACTTTTCCCTCGTCAGGACCCTCCTCTACGAGATCTCGGGGGTCGTGAGGTACGCCTCCAACCAGTCCCCGGTCCAGAACGCCACGGTCGCCTGGAACTCCACGGGCGCGTTCCGCACGGGCGGCAACGGGACCTTCTGGTTCTGGGCGGGGAACGGGAGCTATCCGCTCACGGTACAGAAGGCCGGTTTCTTGGAAGAGAGCACGCTCGTTGTCGTCCATGGAGAGGCAGCGAGCGAGAATTTCTCGCTCCTGGCCCAGACGTTCCCCCTGACGGGGGTCGTCTCTTCCGAGACGACAGGAAGGCCCATCGACGCGGCGAACGTCAGCCTCTCGGCCAGCGACTGGGTGCTCACCTCACCCTCGGGGGGGTACACGTTCCTGGTGGCGAACGGTTCCTACACGGTCCAGACCAACGCTTCGGGCTATGCTCCGATGGTCTTCCATGTGGTGGTCAACGGGCAGCCGGTTTCTCAAGGGGTGGCGCTGCCGCTGGCCCCTTCGAACGCAACGCCGACCGGCCGTTTCGGTGCCCCCGCGGAGCCTTGGGAGAGCCTTGGGGTCGGTGCCTTGGCGGCCGGTCTCCTCGTCGCGGGCGTCCTGCTGCTACGGCGTCGCCGCCGTGAGCACGGAACCCACCGTGTCCCACCCCCGTAGCTTTCCAGCCCCAACCCCCTTTTCACTGCCCCCTCGAGCGCTCACGGGGTCGCCCCCCACCCTCGGGGAAGTGCGACCGGGCGTACCCCGCCATCCCATTCGGGGTTCGTGCTCAAACTGTCCAGATCCAGGGTCAACAAGCGCCGGCCTCGTTGATGACCCAGGGAGTCCATCACAGCTCGCCGACGTCTCCGAGGCACCGGTTCCAGTACCGCCGGCCCCCTCTTCCATGGCCCCGGTGGGGAATGCGGTTTGAGTGCGCCCACCCATCGCAACGAGAGCTCCTGGGGGGCCCGAAGCCCGAGGGTGTGTAGCCCGCGCCGATTCCCGGCTTCCGTCATCCTTGAGGATGGGTCCGACGCTATTCGGGCAGGGGAGGGGACGAAGGGAGGGGGTCCGGCGCCATGTACCTCTCGAGGAAGCGCCGGACCGTGGGAAGGGATCTCCCGAGGACCCGCTCCGCCGCTCGAACGATCAGAAGGTCCCCCCGGTTCAGGGAGCGGGTGACCAGGGAGGCTCCCAAGAAGAGCCCGAAGCTTCCGATCGCCAGGGGGAAGATCGACCAGCCCGGCACCTGCAGGAGGGCCATCCCGGCGAAGACCGGGATCCCGATGGCGAAGGTCACCGCCAGGGGGAGGGTGAGGGGCCGTCGGAACGCAGATATGCCATTCCCCCACGCCAGGGCCAAGGCCCCGAAACCGGTGTTGGCCAGCCGGGCCACGGTCCACGCCACCGCGGCTCCCATCGCTCCGTAACGCGGGATGAGCGTAAAGGAGAGCAGCAAGTTCGCGCCGGCGGGGACCACGGAAGTGATCAGCAAGGTCCTCGATCGGGCCAAACCGGCCAGGCAGGCGTTCACGGGACCGACCGCGACGGACGCGAACGCGCCCAGCGTCAGGATCTGGAGGGGAAGGGCGGCGGCCTTGTAGCTCCCGCCGAACAGTTCCCGGAGGCTCTGGCCCGGCAGAAAGACAAAGAGGAAGAGCAAAGGGATCCCGAGAGCGACGATCCACCGGGTGGAGGTCACGTAGGTCCACTCGATGACCCGGAAGGCCTTCCCCCGGGCCAACCGCGCCGTGACCGGCAGGAAGATGTACGCCAGCGCGCCATTGACCAGAAGGAAGAGCCGGGCGAAGGTGGTGGCCGCCGAGTAAAGGCCCACCGTGGTCGCCGGCCAGAAGACGGCGAGGATGAGCGTGTCGGCGAACGTCATGATGAACGCCAGCGAGCTCACCCCCCAGAGAGAGAGGGACAGGTGCCAGAAATCGGGCGGGACGGAGATCTTCAGCGGCGGAGGCCCGGTGGGACGAGTGAAGACTGGCGGCAACCGGGCAAGCGTGTAGAGCAGGAGGGCCACGAAGGCGATCGCCGCAGCCGCCACGTAGGCCACGAGCACCCCGGTGAACCCCAGGCGAAGCCCGAAGGAGAGCGCCAGGAAGGCCACGAACAGGCCGGGGCCGAGGATCTGGGTGAACCAGGCATTCGGCTGTGCCCGCTCGAAACCCTGGAAGAGCGCCGAAAGGTACGAGGACATCAGGGTGAAGCCCACCAGCACGGAGAAGAGCTCGAAAACCTGGGTGAGCGAGCCGACGGAGGCCGGGGAGAAGACCCTCGCAAGCGCCGGAGCGAACAGGTAGACCGCGATGGAGACCCCCGCCGCGTCGAGCGAAGTGAAAAAGAGGCTTTGCCGGACCACCGCCCGCCGAACCCAGGGATCGCGCTCGAAGGAGAGGGCTCGCGCCGTGGCCTGCGGGAGCCCGAGCAGGGCCACGATGGAGAGGAACCCCGCCAGGGAGATCCCGATGTTGAACAATCCCCATGCACCGACCGAGACGATGCGGGCCACCCCGAGGCGGCCGAAGAACCCGAAGATGAGGAAGAGGAAGCTTCCGATAGCCATCCAGGTCGTCCCGCGTCCGATGGAGACGAGCGCCTCGAGGTTCGCCCGGGTTTCCTTGGTCATACGGAAGTTCCGGCAGGGATTTCAGCAAGAAGGAGGGGGGCCCGGTGGAGAGAGGCGCCCCGTCCATTCCGGGGTCTGGCGGAGGTCTCCACCCTCCGGTCCTCGATCGGAGGGGCCGCCCCCCGCTCTTTCACGCGATGAGGCCCCCCTACCGGATACGGCCAAACGGGTCGAGCCCGCCGGGAGACCCTCCCCCGCGAGGGACCGACCCTGGTTCCGGGACCTGGCGTACCGGGAGGGGCCGGAACCTCTTGGGCGGCGACCCGGCTACTCGCCCCCGGGCTTCCGTGGCGAAAGGGAGCCCGTCCAAGGCCCCACGGATGAAGGGCGAGGGCGTTTCCGAAGTCGGCGCTCTCCTCTCGGGAAGGTGGGCTCGCTTCCGGACGCCGGCGCCGATCCCGCCTGTCTGGCCGGAGAGACCCATCCGTAGCGCTGGGTGGGGGAATGGCCGGTCTGCTGAACCGTAGAGAAATCCTCGTCCCGCCGGGGACTCCACCGAGGTTGCCAAGGCGGAGGCCGGATCGGTCTGTTTCCCCGACGGAACGCTCGTCGGGACCCTTTCGGACGGGCCTCAGGGAAGAGGGGCCGCGTGGGCCGGGCCGGGGACCGCCACGGGTCACGGAGACCGGGGCCCGGAGTTCGAAGGGGAGGGGCTAGGGGCTCGAGGCCCGGGAGGAGCGGCTCTTGCCGGGGGGGGCGTTCGTCCCGGCCGGCCCGGGCGCGAAACCAGGAGCAACACCGCGAGGACGATCACCACCACCGCAGCCACACCGATGATCACCCAGAGCCAGTCCCCCCCGGTGATCCCGAGGAAACCGGACGAGGACCCGGAAGGGGTCACCGTCAATTGGACGCTCGCCGTCGTGGAACCCCCCACCGCATCGGTCACGGACACCGTGATGTTGAACAACCCGCCCTGGGTTGGCGTGCAGTTGAGGGTCGCAAGGTTCTGCGATGAACAGCCTCCGGGCAGGCCTGTATAGGAGTAGACCAGCGCGCCGGTCCCACCAGAAGCGGTCACCGTGAACCCCACCGAGCTCCCGGCCCGGACCTCGCTGGAGGAGACCGCGAAGAGCGAGATCGCTGGGAGCGGTTGGACCTGGACCGTGAACGACTGCTCGGACACCCCGCCCTTCGAGTCGTTCCCCCAGACCGTGACCCGCCAGGCCCCGGCGGTGGCGAACGCGTGGGAGACGGAGGGTCCCGTGGCCGAAGTGTTACCCCCGAAGGCCCACTCGATGGTGTACGGGGGGACCCCTCCGGCGACGGTGGCATCGAACGTCACCGGAAGCCCGGTGTCGGTGGTGGTGGGACTGGCGCTCCCGCCCACCGTCGGGCCCTGGGTGACCGTCAGGGTGAGGGTCTGGTGGACCGACTCGCCCACGCTGTCGTTGACCCAGACGCCGACGGAGTAGTTCCCGGGCAGAGAGTACGCGTGGACCGGATTGGCACCGGTGCCGACCGACCCGTCCCCAAACGTCCAAGAGACGGCGTACGGGGCGGTCCCGCCGGTCTCGTTGGCCCAGAATCCGACGGCCCTCCCGGTCTCCACCGTTGTCGACACAGCGGCGACCGAGACGGTCAGGGTCGGATTCACCGTGACGGTGGTACTGGAGTAGGCCGTTTGGGCCAGGGAGTCGTTGACCCAGAGCTGCACGAGGAAGGTGCCCGCGCTACCGTAGGTATGCGTGGGGTTGGCGAGCGGGCTCTGGGTCCCGTCCCCGAAGAGCCAGGTGTACGTGTACGGCGGCGCTCCACCTGAGAGGAGGGCCGAGAAGTTCACCGGGGAGCCCACATCGGTGGTGGCTGGACTGGCGGTGACCTGGGAAACGGGCGGGGAGACGACCGTGATCGGGATGGTCTGGTTGAGCGACATTCCTCCGGAGTCGTTGACCCAGAAGGTGGCGACGTAGGTGCCTGGGGTCGCGTAGGCATGCTGAGGGGACAACGACGACGAAGAGGTGCCGTCGCCGAACGTCCAGGCGTAGGAGTAGGGGCCGGTGCCGGCCTTATACGCGCCGGTGAAGGCGACCGGTACCCCGGGGTCGACCACGGTCGGCGATCCCGAAGCGTTGATGGTGAGCGCGGGGTTGACGGTGAGGTTGAGGAAGGTGGTGGAATGGTTCGTTGCGCTGTCGTTGACCGTGAGGGAAATCTGGTAACCGCCAGGTGGAGAGGGGGCGGCATAGGCATGGTCCGGGGTCCGGAGATGGCTGGAGGACCCGTCCCCGAAGGTCCAGTAAAAGGTGTAAGGCGGCACGCCCAGGAAGACCGTGGGATAGAACGGTTCCACGGCGGTAGCGTCGAGAGGGGTCAACGCCCCGAACGCACGGACGATGAAGAGCGCCCACTCCCAGGTCCCGCCGACCGGGCCGGTCGGGCGTAGACCGCCAAAGAGGACCCAGGTATAGTCGGCCGGATCGAACACCGCCACCGCTCCGGTCCGGGAGTCGGGGGTGGACGCGGGAGCCACCGCGCTCCAGTTCCCCCGGAGGAAGACCCACATGCCCCCGAGGATCCCGGAGGGGCCGTTCCCGCCGAGGAGGATCGCATACCGGGCCACTTCGTCCCAGACCAGGGTGGCGTTGGCCCGGGGGGAGGGAGCCACCGAGCGCACATCCTGGGTCCATCGTACCGGGGTGGTCGCGTTGCCCCCATGGAGCTCCCAGGTGTCGTTCAGGTAACCGCTTGGGCCCACTCCCCCGAAGAGCAGCATCGTGTTGTTCACCAGGTCGAAGGTCACCCCGGCATAGGCCCTCGCCGACGGTGACGTGGAGGGGGAGGTCGCTGTCCATGTTTCGGTGGCGCGGTCGAACCACCACGTGCCCCCGAGGTACCCAGCGGGGCCGATCCCCCCAAAGAGGACGGCCGACCGCACGAAGGAATTGTAGGTGGCGGCCGCACCGGCCCGGGGGGTCGGAGCATCAAGGGTCTGGAGCGGGGTCCAACTCCCGCCGAGGAACTTCCAGGTGTCGTTCAGGTAACCGCCGGGACCCACTCCGCCGAAGAGCAGGACATAGCCGTTCTTGGCGTAGGCTGTGGCCCCCAGGAAGACCATGGAAGCGCCTGCCCGTGGGGACGGTGCCACGGGGGTGGAAAGCTCGTTCCAAGCGCCCGCGATGAACTCCCAGGTATCATTGAGGTACGTGCCCCCGTTCATGCCCCCGAAGAGCACCACAACCCCATCCAGCGCATCCCAGACGAGCGTGGAACCGGACCGGGCCCCGGGAGACGCGCCCGTGGAGATCTCGGTCCAGCCGCTCGCCTCGAGGGCCCAGGAGTCCCCGAGGTAGCTGGTGGAAGTCGCCGCGCCTGAGGTCAAGAGAAGATAGTCATCGGTGCCGGCCGGGTCGAACGTCATCAGCGCCCCGGCGCGGGGGCTCGGCCCACTTGCAGGCAGGGCCGTCCAGGCCCCAGCGGAGAAGCTCCACGTATCGCCGAGGGCGCTCCCGTCCGTTCCCCCGAAGAGGATGACGGCGTGTTCCGTAGGATCCCAGGCCATGGCGGCCTCGCTCCGGGGACCGGGGGAGACGGAGGGGGTGATTTCCGACCAGCGATGACCGACCAGGGTCCACGTGTCGCCGAGATATCCGCCGTTGTATCCTCCGAAGAGAACCACGAGTTTGTCTCCGGCATCGTAGGTCATCGCGCTCTCCGCCCTCCCGCCGAGCCCGCCGGTGGTGTTGAGCTGGGACCAGATGCCTCCGGAGAACTCCCACGTGTCGTTCAGGTAACCGGCGGGACCCACTCCCCCGTAAAGGATGACCGCCCCGTCCAACGGGTCGTAGGTGATTCCTGCTCCCGCCCGGGGCGAGGGGGCGACGGGGGTCGAGAGAAGTTGCCAGGCGCCCCCTTGATAGACCCACGTGTCGTTCAGGTAGCCCGAGCCGTTGTATCCCCCGAAGAGCAGGACGTAGCCGTCCTTCGCATCGTAGGTCATCGCCGGCCACTCCCGGGCAGAAGGGCTGGGGGTGGTCAGGACCTGGCCCCAACTTCCCGCCCGGAACGCCCAGGTGTCGCCCAAAGGTCCCGTTGCATTTTCCCCGCCAAAGAGGAGCGCCCGTCCGATGACGGGATCATAGGCCAAACCCCCGCAACATCGCCCTGAGGTAAGGGAGATCCATGTCCCATTCCCGATACCCGGATGTGGTGTCGCAGGGGGAAGCGCGTTGGGTGCGCAGTTGGCCTGGGTCAAGCTCGAGGCGGTGCACAAGACCGGGGACCCGGCCGCCGGGCCCTGACCCCCGGCGAGGGAGGTGATCGCCTGGTCCAAGGTGTTCAAGGCGGCACCGGACCCCGAGATGGCCGCGACCGTCCCGCTCCCCATGGCGCCGATGGGAAGGGCCATCGAAAGGGCGAGGATCACGGCGACGATGGGAACCATGCCCCGCGGGGTCAGCGACTTCGGTACTCGCGGTGAGCCCACGGTTCCGTGCATGAAAGTCCTGAACGATGACCCCCCGCATAATGCCTCCACTTTTCGCAATCAGAGCATCTGACTGCGAACTTCTCATTTCGCGAAACTATTGCGCCCAACGAACGTGCGATGATTCCTGTGGAACGAGCTTATCATCGCTTTCGTCTTGCATCCGGCACAGGGACTGGGTGGGAACGGAGTTCATGGGTCTTTCCTCGTCGCCGGATGTCGTGGTGGTGGTCCTCGACTGCGGGCGCAACGTCGACTTCCCGGGAGGTCCTGAACCGGTCTCATCCATGCCGTTCCTGGAATCCTTGCGGGGGGAGTCCGTGGTCTTCCCTCGCGCCGTCAGCCCTTCGGCGTGGACCGTGCCTGGCCATGCGAGCCTCTTCACCGGGCTCTATCCGTGGGAGCACCGGGTCCACATGAAATCGGTGCTCAAGCTGGACCCGTCCCTCCCGACGATGGCCAGCCTGCTGAAGGAGGAAGGGTACGCCACGCTCTCCTTGTCGGCGAACGGGTTTGTGGGTCCGGAGTTCGGGCTGCTCAGCGGATTCGACCAAGCGGCCTGGGGGGTGTGGTGGGAAAAGTTCCTCCGCCTGCCGGACCGGAGGGAACCCATCGAATCGACCTGGGGCCCCGGGAAGGCCCGTCCGGCCGACCCCTCCGGGGTCCAGCCTTCGCAGGAAAGGGACCAAGGCCCGGGCAGGGGTCGGGGGGTCGCGTTCCGGTTCGCCCACTCCCTGGTCAAAGGCAAGGACCCGGTCTGGATGGGGCCGTTGGCCAACGCGCTCAACCTCGGCGTCCAGCGGGTCCGGGCGCCATCCCCGGGGAGCCGCTTTCCGATCTCGCCCTGGATCGAACCGACCCTCTCCCGGTGGCTCCGGGCGAGGAAGCCGGAGGAACGGATCTTCTGTTTCGTCAACTTTCTCGAGCCCCATGAGCCGTACATCGTGGACTCCCACCAAATGTCGAACCCATGGACGTGGGGCCGCTACGCCCTCCAGCGGACCGACAAGGCGAGCTTCTACGCCGGGCGTTGGCGGCCCTCCCGGGCAGAGTTCCGCCGGTTGAGAACCCTCTACCGGTCGTCCCTGGGTTCCCTCGACGCCCGGCTCAGGACGATCGTGGAGACGCTGCGAGCCACGGAACGCTGGGAGAACACCCTGTTCATCGTGACCGGGGACCACGGGCAGGCGTTCGGAGAGCATGGATACCTCTTCCACGCGGCCCGCATCTGGGAACCGGTCGTCCGTGTCCCGCTCTGGGTACGGTGGCCACGGGGAGCCGGGGGAGGGGGTACCGGGACCGGCTGGGCGAGCCTCATCGACCTCCTGCCCACGGTTCTGGAGGCCGCCGGGATCTCCCGGCCCCTTTCACCGGTCCATCACTCGCTCTCCACGCTCATCTCGGCAGAACGACCGGAGCCGGTCTACACCATGGCAGACGGTCTGCAGGGGAAGGCCCAGGTGGAGCGGATCGCCCCCCAGTGTGTCCCAACCTGGGACACCCCGTGGGTGGCGGGCTA
This sequence comes from Thermoplasmata archaeon, assembly GCA_021806135.1. GTDB lineage: Archaea > Thermoplasmatota > Thermoplasmata > Lutacidiplasmatales > UBA184 > JAKATE01. Next base: position 2,768 of record JAJZYB010000006.1, on the reverse strand, counting down.
TTCGGGCCGGAGCAAGCTGCTCTTCGATGTCGAGCACGATCGGTGGTCGGCCTATGAGGTCGAGTCCGATCCCCGGGAGGAACGGGACCTCTTTCCCTCCGATCCCGGCCGGTGGGGCGCTCTTGCCGAGGGGGTGCGACTGTCCGCCTCCCGATTGACCATGGACCCGCCGAAGGCGGTCACGGCTGATGTCGATGCTCTGCTGAAGTCGTGGGGGTACGATTAGCCCCGCGCCCGGATCAGCCTCTCGTAGAGCTCGTGATGCTGCCGGGCCACGGCCGCCCAACTGGACCGACGGCCGTCCTCTCGGCTCGCTTCCTCGAGCAGGCCCGTCCCGTTCGGGTCGTTCAACCGGGCTTTCAGGACCCGTGCGAGGTCCGTCACGGATCCGGCGGCATAGAGGGTTCCGGGGGCGGTGACGGACCCCACGAAAGGAGCGATGGCGGGAGCGACCACCGCGGAGCCAAAACCTTGGGCCAGGGCCAAGACGCCGCTCGCGGCAAGGGGAAGGGCGTGGGTGAGCACCACCAGATCCGCCGCTGCGAACCAGCGGGACACCTGCGGCTCGGGAACGTGGCCGACGAAGCGGACCCGGGGCCGGAGGACCGGGTCGATCCGGGACACCAGGGATGTGAGATAGGCCTCCGCATCCTTCGCGTTGCGGGCGGGCGGGCCCCCGGCCACGACGAGCTCCAGTTCGGGCTGGCCAGGGGCCACCAGGTTGAAGGCGTCGAGAAGCGTCTCCAGCCCCTTGTACCGTGCGAGGTAGCCAAAGGAGAGCAGGACCTTCGCTCGCGCCGGGAGCCCACACTCTCCGCGAGCGGTCGACCGGATCGGGTGGGGGAGGTCGACCGTGACCCCATGGGGGATCACGAAGATGGAGGACCGCCGGGCCCCGCACTCGTTGGCTAACACCTCCCGGAAGTACGCGTCGTGGACGATCACCGCGTCCGAGGATGCCACGATGGCACGCTGCAGCGACGAGAGCAGGGGCCAGGCCACGGTGGCGGGGATGGCCACGCCCGCGAGGATGCGCGAGTCGTTCACCGCCTTCCGGGAAAGTACTCCGTGCAGGGTCGTGACGACGGGCCGGTCCATCAGACGGAGCAACCCGAGCATACCGGGGAAGAGGAGGGCGCTCGTCGCCCCACCATAGAGATAGAATTCGTGCTGCAGATGAACCACATCATGTCCCCCGTCCCGTCGGGCAGCGAGGAAGTTCTGGATCGGGTAGCGGTAGTCCCGGTTCCAGACGGGCTGAACGTACGGTTGGTGCCCGAGTTCCGTCAATCCCTCCCGGTCGGATTGCAGGACGACCTGATCGCCCTGCCGCTGGAGCTCCCTGGCAAGATGGTCGGTGTACGTCATCGTGCCTCCGGCGAAGGACGACATGGAGGCGATGAACCGGACCTTCATTCCCCCTCGGTAATGCAGGGATTTCCCAAGTTCCCTCGGAGAGCGAGACGGCTCATGGCCACGGAGGTCCTGCCGTCCCTATGAGGAATTCTGCTCATCTCCCCGTCTCACCCCCGCGCGTAAAACGCGCGCGTGTAAAGGTATTAGCCTGCGTCCGACCCTCGCCCGTGCTCGGACCGTGGGTACGAATGGCACGATCGGGACGGGAGGCTCTACGCATGCGCCGGACCCGGGTCCCCAGGTCGTTAGTCGTCCGTGAGTGAAGCTGCGCGCTCCGCGCCTCGACCTCCTGCTCGGTGGTGGCAACGCACCGCGGCGAGGCTCGCCGGCTGGATGAACGATCCGGACCGGCGGATCCAGTGGATGATTTCGGGGATCTCCGCCCTCTGGTTCACTGCCCTCATCGCATTCTGGGCCCACGGAGGGTTGCTTTACCGTATCGACTTCCCCGGGGTGTATTCGATCGGGGGGTTCTTCTTCGCCCCGACCCCGGATTACATCATTCCATCGCTGGCCGCGGGAGTCTCCTTCGGGAACATCTACTTCGCTCAGTACCTCTCCTTCTTCTGGGATGTGTTCCTCTGCACGCTGGGGGCCCAACTCCTGGCCCGGGAGCTCTTCCGAACGTCGTTCTCCTCCTCGCAACTGATCGGCCTCCAGGCCCTGGCGGCCACACTCTACCTCATCGAACCCTACGGGGTCACCTGGGGGTTCTACGCCCTCATGCTCAATGTGTTCCTGTACAATGCGGCCTTCTTCCTCGTCATGGCCCTGCTCGTCCGTTTGGGCCGATGCCTGGTCACAGGAAAGCAGGCGTTCCGTTGGGGGGATGCCATCTGGCTCGGCGTGGGGGTGGGTCTCGCATCCCCGAGCTCCTTCCCGAACCTGGTACGAACCCTGCTGCTCATTGGCCTCGCCCTCGGGATCCTTGCCACGGTGGTGCTCGCCCTCGTCGTGACGAGCCGGGCCCACCGGTCCTTGGTTCGGAAGGCCGCCCCGAAGTTCACGGTGGGTACCGTTCCCGTGGCCGCCGCGCTCGTGGCCTATCCCGTCTGGCTCTTCCTCCGGACCCTGCTCTTTGAACCGGGGGCGGTGGCGGCCATCGCGGCCAAGAACTCGGTCATCCTGCCGAACAGTTTTGCCACGCTACCGAACGTCGTCCGCCTCTTTGGTCGATCGAATTTCCTGGCGCTCCCGTACGCCCAACTCTACGTTTCCAACCCGGCCGTGATCGCGGGGACCTGGCTTTGGCCCATTCGGTTCTTCCGGATTCTCGGTGGGTAGTCTCTTGATATAGGAGGAGGTCCGGCACGCGGGTGAATCGCGTGCACGACGTGGATCTCTGGAGCAAG
>JAJZYB010000063.1 GCA_021806135.1 Thermoplasmata archaeon | reverse complement strand
AGGGTGCGACGCGCATGCTCTCCCCCAGGAAGAGGGGAGAGATATAGTATCGCCTATTTCGGCATCATGCCACTAGGGTCGGCCATCGCTCCAGGCGGACCCGGCATTCCCTGCGGACCTGCGGTGGTCTCTGCCGTCCGGGCGGGGGGGCGTTTCCGTGCGATGGTCTCTTCTCGAACGGTGCGGTGAGAATAGGCGAGCCGGGGCCCAGGTGAACTCCTCTTCATTTGACAACGCATTATGCTCCCCTTACATAAAGCGCGGGTTGATTTTAAATAAGTCCTTGCCTGCTGTCGCACTCTCTGGATCACCCCTGGGACCTTCGGGCGGGAACCCGGTTCCGGTGGATGATCGAATGAGTGTTCCTAGCACCCCGCGCCGGCGCGGAAAGGGACGGGTGCCCGGTACCCGGCCGGTTCCCATGCCGGCCGGCGGGTCGAGAAGGAACAGATACGTCGTTCCCCATTGGGACTTGCCGTCTGGGGGAACGAGGCGGCTCCGATCCCGTCTCAGGGCGCACATGAGCTGAAGGTGAACGAATGGCGGAGAACGGTGTGGCCCTCCTCGCCGGCGGGGGGCGCGTCCGGCTCCTTTCCCGCGCCTCACAAGGACCTTTCCGAAGGCCCCGGGCCAAGCGGGGAACGGGTGGGCGCGGTGCCCGCCCCCGAGCTCCCTTCCCGAGGCCGGTCCGGTCTCCGCCGGGCAGCGCCCCGTGGCCCGATCTGGCTTGCAGGAAGTCTCCCAGGACCTACTAGGAGCGGACCAACGGCGGCAAGGCGCCTTTCGCGAGGTTGCGGAGGTCCTGCGATACGGGGTTTAGCATCGGGGGAGTGCGCTCCCCGGTCACACGGCCTCGGGGTCTAAGGACCCGTCCAACCTCAGTCAGGGGGGATGGTAAGCCGGTCCCCGGCTCAGGCATATCCCCATGAGCGGAGCCGCTGTTCGAGCTCCTGAGTGGGTGGCTCGGTCTTGCCATGCATCAACATCCGGCCATTCTCCCGGAGCACCTGGGCAAGGGGGAGGAACGAAGGGGGTAACTTGGCTCCCAGGTCGTTCCTTTCCAGTGGGTCCTGCGCCAGGTCATAGAGTTGGATACGGTCGGTGGCCACGTTGAGGATCATCTTTTGACCCTGGGAGTAACCGGCGATGTGCGCTTCATCCCAGGGTTCCCAGACCGATGGCGGGACCATCCGGGCAAGGGTCTTGCGAGCGGGAGTACCGTCGCTCATGGCCATGGCCGGGCCCAACCGGGGTTGGTCGACGAGCTCCAACAACGACGAAGCCGAAGGGAGGGGGGGGCGGGGCACTCCGGCCTCGTCGAGGAGGGTCGGAAGCACGTCGATGAGGCTGGCCCATCCCACGCCTTGCCGTCCCCGGTGACGGCCGTCGGGCCATCGCACCCACAGGGGAATACGGACCACGGGCTCCCAGAGCCGGACCCCGTGGAATAGATAGCCCCGCTCCCCAAACGCCTGTCCGTGGTCGGCGGCGAGGACCACAATGGTGTTCTGCCACCGGTCGGCCCGTTTGAAGACATCGCAGAGACGGCGGAGCCGGTCATCGAGGGATTGGACCACCGCCCGATTCAGCTTTCGCAGGTCCCGGAACTCCTCCGGCGTGGGGCGCCACCGCCCCGCGAGGAAGTTGGTCTTGTCCATCCTCAACTGGGCGAGGCGCCGGTAGGGCATCCCGCCTTCCACCCTTGCCGGGTCGATGATGAAGGGCTCATGGGCCTCGAAGTAGTTCACGAAGCAGAAGACCGGTCGCTCGGCCGGCTGGCCCTGGAGCCACCGGGCCACGGCTCCTTCGACCCAGGGCCCAACGTGGGGGGAGTACGGTTCGCCCGGCGTGAGCAGATGCGCCGTGAACCGGTTGAGGGCATCAAGGAGGATCGGTCGGCGGTTCGTCCATTTGGCCGGCCATTCCAGCAGCTGGAACCCGGCGCCCTTGGGCGAACGGCGCGTGGGGCCGTAGTTGTAGGAGGCTGGGGGCCGGTCATCTGCGGGGAGATGGATGAAACGCTCCCACCAGGCCCCCCAGGCCGCGGCATCGAAGCCGTTCGTGAGCCCGAAATCGGGACTGACGTACCCGTTGGCGGAGGCGGAGAACGACGCATACCCCTTACCGTGGAGGAGTCCTGCGAGGGTCGGGATGGAGGGGTCGAGGCGTAGGGACCGTTTGAGATGCACCCCGGACTCCCACGGGTAGAGTCCTGTGAAGAGGCTCGCATGCGATGGGACGGTCCATGGTGCGGGGGCGACCGCACGGGGGAAGGATAGGGACTCCCGGAAGAGTCTCTGCGCAAACGGCATTCCGGGGATCGGGTCCGCCCCTCCCGGCAGGTCGTCGGCCCGTCCCCCATCGAGGATGATCACCAAGATGTCTGGGCACCGGCCCAGCCCGGTGTCCTCCGGCATCGCCAATCCCTCCAACCCCCCATCGCTCCTTGCACGGAATCAGCCGAGCTGCCAGAGCTGGAGGTCGTTGGTGATGAGCACCGGGGTGGCCATGCCCAGTTCGAAGAGCACCGCAGTGACCACCGGCCCGTAGGAGGTCGGCTCGGTCCGACCGTAGGGCTTGAGGGTGGAGTCAAGCAGGAGGTAGTTCATGTGGTAGGTGGACCGCATCAGCGTGAGCCAACCGGGGGCCAAGGAGGAATCGATGATCCCCGTAAAGCGAGGGGTTCCCAGGCCGAGGTCCGGGAAGTAGGCACTGGACGACACCGTGAAGGGCAGGATCCGCAGAATCAACGCATTCACCGAAGACGGGTCGAATACCCCCCGGGTGGGGGCCCCCAGAAGGAACCCCACCTCCACCGACGTGGAGTTCGAGGAGATCAGCTGGGCTTCTCCCCCCTGTCCGATCAAGTACCACCCGACCTGTTGAGGGCCCGAGCGAAGGCCCAGATCGATTTGCTCCCCCTGGATGAGCCCGACGAGGAGACCGGGGTCGGTGGTCGGCAGCGTGACCTCCGCCCACTCAAAGGACGACAGGTTGAGGGGAGCACCGAGGGATCGGAAGACGTAGTAGGGGGAATGCCCGGCCTGGATCCAACGGTGGCCGCTCAGCGCGGGGAGGGGGGTCGAATTCGTTCCCGGGACGATCACTTGCGTGGCCTCGGCGTAGCTCTGCCGGGTCGAACTCAAAAGATATTGGTAGGGTCCGTAGTAGTCCGGCGAGAGGATCCTGGACGGAGTGTAGAATGTGGTATAGAATCCCGAGACCCCGTAGTACCCCCAGGTCGTCCGAAAGTACAAGCTGGTCGACGGAAGGAGAAGCGCGTTCCCCCCGTGTCCCTGGAGGTAATCTCGGGTGGCGAAGTACGCGTTCGGGACCTGGAACGCCACGCTGGCCCCTCCCGGAGCTTCGAGGACCGTTCCGTTGAAGATCGGCGTGGCGGAGAGGCCGAGGAGCGTGACCACCAGCAGTGCCATGAGCGGAGCGGCGATGCGGGCCCCGACCCGGCGAGGTCGCCGCGGGTGCGGGGGGGTCGCCCAAGGACCGTCGGGGGCCTTCGGGTAAAAGGGGTACGGGCGGGTCTCAGCACGGGCCTGGACCCATCGCCGGAGCGTGACGTAAAGGAGCACGATGGAGAAGGCGGCCAAGACCGTGTAGAGCTTGACCGCGATGAACTGTACCGGCACGAAGGTTGGCATGAACGTGTGGCCGTAGGGGAGGTGCAGGCTCACCCAGCTGTTGATCGGTCCGAAGGGGGGGTTGGTGCCCGTTCCCCAGACGATGCAGGGGAGGATCAGGAGCTCCGAGATCCAGATCCAACCTCGGTTCGGAAGCCGTGGGAAGAGGGTGGCGATCAGCGGAACGAGGAGGGCAAGAATGGGCGGTTCATCCGGCTTTCGGGTGGGTGCT
>JAJZYB010000005.1 GCA_021806135.1 Thermoplasmata archaeon | reverse complement strand
CCCTCCACCGCGCAGACCACCACCACCGCGCCGTCGACGGCGCGCATGGCCCGGGTGACATCCCCCCCGAAGTCCACGTGCCCAGGGGTGTCGATGAGGTTGATCAGGTAGGACGTGTCGCCGTACTCGTGGACGATGGTGACGTCCGCATTGTTGATGGTGAGGAGCCGGGCCTGCTCCTGCTCGTCGAAGTTCAGGTAGAGCTGCTTGCCCGCCAGCTCGTTCGAGATCATCCCCGCCGCCGCCAGGAGGTTGTCCGAGAGCGTGGTCTTCCCGTGGTGGATGTGGGCCACAATGCCGATGTTCCGGATGTTCTCCCGGACGTGCATCATGCCGGGAATGGCGTTCGCCAGGTCCGCGCGGATATGCCCCATGATCAGTCCTTCCCCCCTCCGAGGTACGCCTCGCCCGTGAGCCTAGCGGGCCGATTGGGCCACGCGCTCCACCTCTTCCTTGCGCGCCACCGCGTAGGACTGGGGATCGCCCTTGGCGGCGAGGGCGATCTCCCGGGCGAGGGCGGAGGAGATGGAGACCTGCGGCCCTTTGGTGGCCTGGATGGCCCCTTGGGCGAGGTTCCTCAGCGCCACGGCGAGCCGCCGGGACGGGGAGGCATCCACGGCCCGGGGCACGGAGATCCCCCCGAACTGGAGCCGGGTGACCTCCTCCCGGGGGGCCGCGTTCTCCACGGCGTCCACCAGAAGCTGCAACGGGTTGACCTTCTGCTCCCGGCCGAGCTGTTCGAAGGCCTCCCGCACCACCCGGAGGGCCTTGCTCTTCTTCCCCGTGAACTTCCCCGAGCGCATCAGGTTGTTCGCCAGACGCTCCACCAGGTGCATCTGGGTCTGCCCGAAGGGCTTCTGCGCGAGTCGCCCTTCCGAATGCGGGGCGTAGACGGGGTCCAGGTAGAGGTAGGCCTTGAGCCCGGGATCATGGACCTCCACCCCCTCGAACGGGAACTTCCCGAAGAGCGGGGGGAACGGGAACTTGGGAAGGGGCGGTGCGACCGGGGCAGCGGTAGGGGTCGGAGGGATCTCCGGTGTAGGGGCGGGGGCCGATGCCACCGGGGAGGGCTTCTCGTCCGGGCTCATCGCGCGGGCTTCTCCTTGCGTCCCCGGACCAGCTCGTCGAGGGAGACATTGTTGACCTTGATGACCTTGTACCGGACGCCCGGGATATCCCCGTAGGACCGGCCCATGCGTCCCCCGATGCCCTCCACGAGGACCTCGTCATGCTCGTCGATGAAGTTGATGGCCCCGTCCCCCACGGCGAAGGCGGTCACCTGGCGGCCGTTCTTGATCAACTGCACCTTCACGCACTTGCGGATGGCGCTGTTCGGCTGCTTCGCCTCCACCCCCACCTTCTCGAGGACGATCCCCCGGCCCTGCGGGGCCCCTTCCAGGGGGTCGGAGCGCTCCTTCAGGTGGAGTTCCCGGCGCTTGTAGTAGCGGTCGGACCAGCGTCGCCGCTGGCGGAGACGCCGGAGCTTGCCGGCGGTGAACGTTCCAGAGGGGGGAGGAGGGGACACCGGTCTTTCCTGAGGGGATTCGGGCCGACGGGGGTCCTGTATAAAACGTTGAGCCACCCACGAAGGATCACGAGGGAGGGAAGGATGGACGGAAGGGTTGCCGGTGCGTCGGCGGCGGTGCCGGGAACCCTTCGCACGAGGCCCAGCCGGGGCCGGCCGTCCGGGATGTCCCCCCACCGGGCCCGTACCCCTCCCTCCCTTGGAAGGGGCGCCGAGACCGTCGCCGCCACAGGATCACCCCGCCCAAGAGGAGGGCCGCACCGAGGAGACCCCCGAACCCGTAAGCCTCCCACGGAACGGGGGGCGGAGGGGGCGCGACGGGCAGTGGGCCGTACTTCCAAGAATCGTTCAGGGCCCTTCCCTCTCCCCAACCCCCGAAGAGGACCGGGAACCCCTCGCCCTGGGGGTTCACATAGACCAGGGCGGCATCCCAGCGGGCGGCCGGGCCGGTCGCGGAGGACATGGACCAACCCCCCGAAACGTAGATCCAGGTCTGACTAAAGAGAGAGGTGACGTTCCGACCGCCGAAAAGCAGCACGGTTCCATTGCCGTTGGACACCATCCCCGCCCCAAAACGGGAAGAGGGGCCCCCAGACACCTGGTCCCTTGTCCAGCCCGTGGACGAGGAGAAGAGAAACGTCCCTCCCTGCGGGCCGCTCGGACCAAGCCCTCCGAACAGGACCCCCTCACCGGTCTCATTGTCGAAGGCAAAGGCGGCCTGGGTCCGGGGCGAAGGAGGGTTTCCCAAAGCGCTGCCAGATATTTCTGCCCAGTCCCCTCGAGCGTACTCCCAAGTCTGACCGGAGAGGGCGGAGCCATTGTCCCCTCCGAAAAGAAGCAAGCCCCCGAGAGCTGGATCGTAGATCATGCTCGCGTTTGCGAGGGGAGGGGGACTGTTGGGCGGATGTTGCTCGAACCAGGAACCGTTCAAGAACAGGGCCCAGGTCTGATTGTTGTAGGTTCCTCCTCCGGGACCAGGAGAATAACCGCCAAACAGGATGTCCGCCCCCTCCTGGGGATCGTAACTCATGGCGGCCCCGGCCCGTGGGGGAGGAGGCGATTGCCCCGGAAGACAAGGGGGGGTGCATGGGTAGACGTAGCCCCAAGTGTTGGTCTGAAAGAGAAAGAATTGACCGTAGACCGAACAGACCGTCAACTCACAGGTCACTCCACCAAAACCGTAGGCCGAATCCATGGTGGACGGGCTCACGGCCACCGCGGTGTCGTAAACAGGAGGGAGGCCACAAGCGGCGCACAGTTCGCTCCAACCGAAGACCGAGGCAGGCCTTGCCCTACCAGAAGGCTCGAACGACCCACTCCCCAAGGCCCCCGCACCGCCCGAGACCACGAGTACAGCGAGAGCAACCGCACAGGAGACCCGTGTCGGCAGGAAAGAACGGGCCCTTGCTCTACGCATCCACCACCCCCGGATGACGCGAACGCCGTCGACCTCGACCCTCCGTCTGGTGAATCCCAGCTGAGGCACCCCTCTACAGCTCTGCCGTCACCGATCCTGCCTGGACCCCGCCGCCCAACGTGTAGAAGACGCAAAGCTGGACGGGGTTATTGGCACTACCGTGGAGGGTGCAAGGCCCCTCGAGGAATGCATCCCCGTAGGTGCTCCAACCGTAGAACGGACCATACCCGGCATCAGGGGAGTCTTCCATGGAAAATGTGCACGGATGATTAGCTCCGCCGGAGTCACACATGTACACGTTTTCGTGGGTTCCGTCGTTACAAACCTGGACTCCATTGATCGTGATCTTACTGTCCTGACAAGCAAAATCCACGTACGCGCCTTGTGTGGCCAGGATGTGGACCTGATCCCCTGCACCATAACCGGTCTGGCCGGCCCCTGAATGAACCAAACCGACGCCAACAATACTCAGAAAGAAGACCGCACTTATACCTACAACACGCCAATATACCATGTCACACATGATGTCTAAGTAACTTATAAGACTTGCTCTTAGTAGTCTATTCGGAACAAAGTGGAACATTCATATAGTTCCGCGCCCATGTGCCCTCCAGGGCCCAAGCCTCTGCAGACGACCTCTTTGTGCGCGCCCTAAGTTCCCTGAACGAGACCCAAGCCCGATGGATCGTGGCTCAAGCGGCCCTTTCACGGGGACGCGGAGGGGTCCGTGCCCTCAGTCGTCTCACAGGGTTCTCCCCGACCACCATTATCAAGGGTGCCCGAGAGCTTCGTTCCCGACGGGAACTACCTCTCGACCGGATCCGTAGACCAGGAGGGGGTCGCCCTCGTCTTGAGCGGCACGACGCCGAGCTGGACCGGGCCTTGCGGTCCCTCTTGGAGGAGACCACTGCCGGGGACCCCATGAGTCCCTTGCTCTGGACCAGCAAGTCCACGACACGGATCGCCGAGGAACTGACGCGCCAGGGGCACTCGGTCAGTCAGCCGACCATCTACCGACGGTTGCAGGGTCTCGGCTACTCGCTGCAATCCAACCTCAAGACCAAGGAGGGAACCGCGCCCCCAGACCGGGACGCTCAGTTCCGCTACATCAACGAGCAGGTGAAGCGGTTCCAGGCACGTGGAGACCCGGTGCTGTCGGTGGACACGACGAAGAAGGGACGGGTCGGGGAGTTCAAGAATCCGGGGAGGACATGGCGCCCGAAGAGGACGCCGACCGAGGTGAACGTCTACGACTACCCGAACCTGGGTGGGGGTCCGGCAATCCCGTATGGGGTGTACGACGTGCAGCGCAACCACGGGTTCGTGAACGTGGGGATGGATCATGAGACGGCGGAGTTCGCGGTGGAGAGCTTGCGTCGGTGGTGGCGGCTGGTGGGTCGTCGCCACTATGGAACGTCCAAAGGGTGGCTCATCTGCGCGGACGGACGCGGAAGCAATGGGAGCCGCCGTCGAGGTTGGAAGTGGCATCTCCAGCGCCTCGCGAGCGAGGTGGGGAAGCCGGTGACGGTCTGCCATTTTCCGCCCGGGACCAGCAAGTGGAACAGGATTGAGCACCGGCTGTTCTCGCAGATCAGCCTGACGTGGAGGGGGCAACCCTTGGTGAGCTACGAGGCGGTCGTGAACCTGATTGGGAGCACTACGACGAGCACGGGGCTGAAGGTGAGAGCGATGCGGGACCGGTCGCAGTATGACATGGGTGAGAAGGTCTCGGACGAGGAAGTGGGACGGGTCCACCTTCAGGTGGACAAGGTACACCCGGAGTGGAACTACACTATCCTGCCGCGGATGTGTTCCATTGTATTATGAATAGACTCCTCGGGGTTCGTTCACGAGGAGAGGGTCTGCCTCGAGAGGTAACGGTTCAGCCCGTCGCAGGTGAGCGTCACCCCCAGGCCGAAGAGCAGGATCCAGAACGCCGGGAAGGTGTACCCCCACCAGGGGTTGATTCCCGAGGAGCTCGGAAGCCAGGCCCAGGCCCCGTTCGCCATCACCCAGGTCCACTCCGGGAAGTTGGGCGAGGGCAAGAAGAGGGGCTGGACGGCGCCCTGGCAGGCGTACGGGTGACTGGTGAGGTTGGCGAACTGGAGCCCCCCGAGCAGGAGGAGCACCGTGGCGAGCGTGGTGGGCACCTGCGCGAGCACCGGGAAGACGCTGTTCGGCAGGATGTGGCGGCGGATGATCCGCCCCCGACCCGCCCCCGATGCCCGGGCCGCCTCCACGAAGGGCATCTCCCGCACGGACCGGGCCCGGGCCCGGACCAGCCGGGCGAACGGGGCCCACAGGACCAGGTTCAGGATGAGCCCGAAGGCGATGAGCTCCTGGCCCGGAGGGACCCGGGGCAGGATGAAGAGCAGGGCCACCAGGGTGAGGATGAACTCGGGGACCGAGAGGAAGACGTCGGTGAGGAGCATGAGGAGGTCGTCCACAAGCCCCCCCCGGGCCCCGGCCACGGTGCCGATGAGGATGCCCACGGTGACCGAGGGAAAGATCACCACCGAGAGGAGGATGAGATCGAAGGGGGTCCCCTTCACCAATCCCTCCAACACATCGAACCCCATCCCACCGGTCATGCCGAGGGGATGGGCTCCCAGGGAGAGGCGCCAGAGGGACAGGGTCGGGCCGGAAGGGAAGGGGCAGACCTGGCCGGAAACGAGGTGGGCGGGCAGGTACGAGGGATCCCCCGGGTACCAGACCGACGCAAAGAGGCCCACGAACGTGTAGAAGCCCAGGATGAGGAGGCCGGCCCAAAGGGCCGGCGTGGAGGCCAGGGCGCCGAACCGCCTCTTCCAGAGCGTACGGCGGAGTTCCTCGGGACGAACGCTCTCCGGACGGGCCTCCGGCTCCGCCCGGGCTTCCTTCGGAGCGTTCACCGGTCCCTCCGGCTCGTCCAACCCACCCGGGGGTCCAGCTTCCGGCTGACGGCGTCCGCGACGAGGTTCACGGTGAGGATGATCAGCAGGACCAGGAAGGCGAGCACGGCCAGTAGGGGAGGAGCGCTGGAGGGCACGGCCGGGACGAGGGCGCTCTCTACCAGGAACGAGCCCATCCCGATATCCGCGAAGTACCACTCGACGAGGGATTGGACCAGGATGAACAGCGCGAAGGTGTTCCCGAAGGTGAAGACGTAGATGGGCAGCACCTTGCGGGAGGTCTCGCGCCAGAGCAACCGGTGTTCGGAAGTGCCCCGGGACCGCGAGGCGAGCACGGAGATGTCGTCCCGGGACCCGGTGGCCGCCAGGCGGGCGTACCGGAGGTACAGGGCCGAGTAGGCGAGCCCGATGATGGAGGACTGCAGGGCGATCTTGACCCAGAGGAGGACCTCCACGTTCCAGGCCCCGTGAAGGGCGGCATCGATCACCGGGAACCCCGTGGGCTGGGTCTCGAAGTTGTATCCCACCCACCCCGGCACGCCCCCGTAGTGCTGGTCGAACCAGGTGACGGAGGGGAGGCTCCCGAACGGGATGTCCCCGAACGTGTGCAGGAAGGGGCCGTAGAGGAAGTCCACGAAGTAGAGCGCCAGGATCAGGAGGGGGAAGAACGCGGCGAAGGCCACGAACAGGCGCGTGGTGTTGTCCACGGACCGGCCCTGCTGCCAACCTGAGTAGAGCCCGAGGGGATAGGAGACCAGGGCCGTGAACAGCAGCGCCGGGAAGGCCAGCTCCAACGAGTACGGGAGGTAGTAGCGGATGAGCTCGGTGGCCGGGAAGGCGCGGCCGGCACCGATGACCACCGTCCCCCAGTTCCCCGTGAACAGGTCCTGGGTGAAGGCCCCCAGGCCGGTGAAGAACGGGACCGGTGCGGGCAGGCTGGAGAGCGAGGAAGTGGTCGGCAGCACCTCGGTGAGGAAGTACAGGAGCGTCACCCCCACCAGGATCTGGGGGACCGTGACGAGGAGCCGTCGGGCCAGCCACGTGAGGGCCGGGCTGGTCCTCCACCGGGCAGGGAGGGCGACCTCCCGGGTCCACCAGATCTCCCGGAGCTCCCGGACGAACGTCCCCCCCTGGGGTCGGCGAGCGAAGCGATGGACCGCCACGGCGGTACGGGCCATCCGGGAGGGAGGGCTCCCCACCTGGCGGTTCAGCCGGCGCCCGCGCAGCAGCTCGCTGACCGTGCCCTCCACCCCCCAGGCGGAGACGCTCCCCACCACGATCACCAGGGCCCAGACCGGAGGGCCCCCGAGGAAGTCCAGGAGCGACGGAGGGGGCGGCGCGCGGACGACGATGCTCACCGAGGTCTCGGCCCGGTTCCCTTGGGCATCGATGATGAGCAGGGAGATCGCGTAGGTCCCGGGGCTCTGGAAGGTGTGGATCTCGCTGAGCGATCCGCTGCCCGTGGAGCCGTCGTCGAAGTTCCAGGAGACCTCGTACGGGGCCTCTCCTCCTTGCACCGTGGCCGAGAAGGTCACCGAAAAGGGGGCCGTGCCTTCCGACCCGCTGGTGGTCAGGCTCGCGGTGAGCGGCCGGGTCCCGTTGGGAACCCCCCCGAACGGGGCGTAGAGGTTCCAGGACTGGGCGAGGGCGCTTGGCGGACCGAAGCCCCCCATGAGCACGTAGAAGTTCGGGCCGAGGGTCGGGTTCGCCACCAGCGAGGGACCGATCAGGGGAGGAGGGCCGATCCCCCCGGCGTAGGAGACCGCGGCCCAGGAGCCGTTGGTGAGGAACCAGGTGTCGTTCAGGGCGCCTTGGGCCCCCACCCCACCGTAGAGGAGTGGGCTGCCATTACCGGTCCCAACCAGGATGGCATCCGCCCGGGGGGACGGCCCCGAGGCCAGCGGAAGGTCCCGCCAGGCGGTCCCGTTGAACGTCCAGGTGTCCGCGTCGAATCCCGACCGACCGCTGCCCCCGAAGAGGACGATCCTCCCCATCGGGGTGTCGTAGAGAAGGCTGGCACCGCTGCGGGGGGAAGGAGCCGGGGAGGCCGGGAGCGCCGCCCAAGTGGTCCCGTTGAACGTCCAGGTGCCCCCGTCGGGGCCTCCGGGGCCTTCCCCCCCGAAGAGCACCACGGCGTGGAGGGACGGGTCGTAGGTCATGGCGGCGTTGTAACGGGGGGAAGGGGAGTCGCTGGGGAAGAGCTCCGTCCAACCGGTCGCCCGCGAATAGAGCCAGGTGTCGTTGAGAGCCCCCGCGGGGCCCAGACCCCCGAAGAGGAGGGCCCCCCCCAGGGCCGGGTCCCAGGTGAGGGAGGCCTCCGAACGGGGCGGGGGACTGTGCGCGGGGGAAATGTCGTACCACCCCTCTGCCCCCTGGGCGGTCAAGTATCCGAGGGTCTCGTTGCAGAACCGGCCGCAGGTGTAGCTCCCTCCGAAGACCAAGGGGAAGGCCGGGCCCCCTTCGTAGAGGGCATAGCTCATGTTGGCGACGGGGAGCAGGTCCGAACCCGAGGAGGACCAGGAGGCGAGGTAGGGGCCGGGTGAGGAGGCTTCGTGGGAACCGTCGATCCGCACGCCCAGCCCGGGCGGTCCGGAGGATGGGGGCGGCACCAAGAGGCCCCCCAGAAGGAGGGCGAGGGCGAGGAAGAAGAGCCCCGACCGGGCAAGAACTCGACACCGGGCATGTCTGGGGCAGGGGGAGAGGGCCAACGTGCGGCGCACGTCGCGGAAGGACCCGGGCGACCCACTTATGGCTATCCGGGTTTGGCCTTGTCCGATAGCGGTTCGACATCGTTGGGGCGGAGCTTCGGTGGGTCCGGCACCGGAGTCCCTTTACCGGCCTTCTTACCGGAGGTTCGGAGGCGGGAGAAACCCTCGAAGACGGTCGGGAGCCCCCGTGAGGCCCCCAAGCCCGCCGACCAGGTTCCACCAGTGTCCCACCGACCCCGGAGGACCGATCCGCCCCCTGGCGCCCTTGGAGGCACGGGCCCGGCCCTCGGGCTGGGGCCGTTCCCCCTCCCGTACTCCACCCGCGCTCCCGGCGGTTCCCCCATCCTGTCGGTGATAGAAGCTGCCGGCACCTTCGAGGGATGTCGCCCTGCCCTCAACGCCGGCTGCCGTTCTCGGTCTGTGTCCTGGCGCCCAAAAGGTCTTGACGGGGCCGAAGGGTTCCCCACCGGCCATGCCCGATGGCAAGGATGCCCGCGCTCCATCGCCACCGGGCTCCGGCCGGCGGTCGGAGCGACGCCGGGGGACCCGGCGAGGAGATCGACCCGGATGGACGGGGCTCGTGCTGAGCGTGGGGGTTGCCGCGGCGCTCATCCTCGGGTCCACAGGGACCCTCATCTCCTCCCTGGCCGCCCCGGGTCCCGAACGACTCCTACCCATCGGCCCGGCGATCTCGAACCGTTCCTTGGTCGACGCCCCCACTCCAGCGGTGGCCGGGAACCCCCCCGGGACCCCGGTGTCGTTGCCCCCTTCCATCGCCGAGCGCCCGGACCCGGCCGCCTACGACCCCAGCAGCACCCTCTCCGTGACCCTCGTCCTGGCAAGCCACGGGAGCCTCCCCGCGCTGGCGGGGACCTTAGGGGACCCCGCCTCACCGACCTACCGGGACTTCCTGAGCCCCCCCGGGGTGGCCCAGACCTTTGGCCTGGCCCCTGCCGCCCAGGCCCAGCTGGAGCGATACTTCAGTTCGTTCGGGCTCACGGTCCTGCCCGACGCCGCTGGGCTCGTCCTCACCCTCCAAGGTACCGGTGCCCAGGTGGGAGCCGCGTTCCACACCCGGCTCAGCACCTTCGAGATCACTTCGCTCACGACGCCGCCCTCCTTCTCCCCTCGGCTCGTGGACGGAGCGCTGGTTCCCCCGCGCATCCCTGCCGCGCTGCGGGCCGACCTCACCGGCGTGCTGGGGTTGGACGGCCAGATGGGGAATCAGGCATTCCCGGACCTGGCACGCTACCCGGGCCTCCCCGCTCCCCCCTCCGGGTCCGGGCTCCCGTCCGCTGCCCCGACCGGGTCCACCGTCTCGCTGGCCCAAGCCCTCAACGAGAGCGGCGGGAACTTCACCTGGTTCGACGCCAGCGCCACCTCCATCTGCACGGACTACGGGATCTGCGGATACCAGCAGCTGCTCTATCCGGCCTCCATGCCCGGCCTCATGGGGGCCCGTGCCCTGTGGAAGGGGAGCGGCACCGTGGACGGCCTTCCGGACGAGGGCCAGGGCATCACCGCGGCGGTCATCGAGGTGGGATGCGCCCCACTCCCCGACCTCACCGGCTTTTCCCAGCAGGTCTTCGGCAACCCCTCCCAGGTACCGGATCGGGTCACCCAGATCGGCGTGGGGATCTCCGACGTGAACAGTTGCCTCAACGATGGATATTCCGTGGGCTGGACGGCGGAGACCGCCCTCGACGTGGAGTACCTTGCGGCGATGGCCCCTCGGCTCCACATCGACGTCCTGGCGGTCCCCAACGCCCAGTTCTCCTCCTTCGACACCGCCTATGCCTTCCTGGGGGACTACCTGGTCTCCCCCACGTGCACGGTCCCGGGCACGGACCTGGTGCTGAACGCCTCGGCGGCCATGTGCGGGGTGAGCCTGGACAGCAATTCCTACGGGAGCTCGGAGCAGTCGGTGGCCTACCAGGGAGCGCCCATGTACTTGACCGCCGAGGACCAGCTGTTGAGCTACCTGAACGTGCTGGGGGTGACGAACGTCTTCGCGTCGGGAGATTCGGGGACCCAGGGCACCGCGTCCTCGGCCGGGATCCCCGCCGTCTCTCCGGGGTCCACCTCGGTGGGCGGGGGGCAGCTCACGGCGGCGGGCCCCGGGGGGGTCCCCTTCCCCGCCACGGGCGTGAACACCACCCTCACCACTCCCTCGCTCCCCCCGTTGACGCTGACGGTCGCCCCCGTGGAGGGGATCGCGGGCTTCACCTACTGGAGCGTGAGCGAGCCCGGGACGGTCCCGGGCGCCCAGGGGGGAGGGTTCGGCAGTTCCATCTCCCAGACCCAGCCCTGGTGGCAGAACGGGCTCGACACCTACTCCACGGGCACCGCCCTGGACCCCGTGGTCAGCGGCTCTGCCGGGTTCAACATGACCCTCTACGAAGGGGGGACGTGGTATCCCTTCTACGGAGGCACCTCCTTTGCCACCCCGGTGGTGACCGGGATCCTGGCCCTCCTCGCGGAGCAGCTTCAGTCCCGGACCGGGGCGGCGGGGTTCGGCGGTGTGAACCCGTTGGTCTACGCTGTCCACAACGTCGTCGAGGCTTTGAGCCCCCCGCCCCCCGATCCATTCGCCCCCATGCTCCCCCAGGGCTCAGGACCGGACTGGGGTCCCGGGAACCTCCTTTCCGGGTACCTCAGGAACATGAGCGTGAACGTGCCTCCCTCCCCGGTGCTCCCGGCCTGGTACAATCTCCTGGCGAACCCCGCGGGGAACGCGTGGACCTTCGTCGGCGGGCTGGGTCTGCCCAACGCCACCGGCCTGCTCCGGGTGCTCTTCGGCAGTGTCTTCGGCCACGCCTCGGGCCTTCTGGACTCCGGCTTCACGGTGTCGGTCCGCTCCGGTTCGACGTGGGAACCTCTCACCACGCTTACCGGGAACACGTCGAGCGAACTCAGAGTGACCGGCCCCCAGGGAGAGCCGGTGACCTTCTCCGGCAGCGTGGTGGCCTATAGCGGAGGAACGAACGAGGGGACCTACGGAGGGGGGACCCGCACCCCGGTCTCCCCGGGCCCGTCCGGGATCTTCAACTACACCCCGGTCTACGCCGGCAACCCCGCCCTGGTCAACGACTCCGAGTACGGCTTCCTCTCGGTGAACGGGACGGCGGGGGCGTGGGGCTTCGCGCCCTTCGCCGTGGCCCCCCCCGCCGGCGGGACCGGTATCCTGAAGCTCTGCGTCTTCGACGCGCTGGGGCTTTGCGCCTCCGCGAGCGCCGAGGTGACCATGATGAGCCCCACGTTGCCGGGGACCCTCGCCGCGGGGGCGGTCGCCTTGGTGACCCTCAACGGCCTGCCCGCCCCCGGCGCCAGGGTGGTGGAGACCGCGGTGAACGTCTCATCCTATGCCGGGGTCGACCCCACGCTCGCCCCCGGAACGTACGCCCCCGGGGCGGTGCTCGGCCACTTCCTCGCCGACGCCGGTGGGTTGGCGGTGGCGTGGACCGACGCCTACGCCACCGCCCTCGCCGGCGTGGTCCCGACCCAGATGGTCCTGCTCCAGGCGTTCGACGCAGGTCTATCCTCCCTGCCCGTGCTCCTCTTCGCCGAGCCCTGGGGAGGGTCCTTCCTCCCGAACCTCGGGGTGAATGCCGCCGGCACGCGCCTGGTGGGGAACGTCTCCTTCTCCTCGATGCACACCCTGGACTACCTCAACGTGAGCCTGGGGAACGCCCAGGGGGAGTTCGCCAATGTGACCTTTTCCTCTCCCTGCGGGACCCCGGGCTGCTTCCCCCGGGGAAACGTCTCCTCGGGGACCCTCGCCGTGGATCTCGCCCTTCCCGGACCCCCCGGCACTCCGGTGAACGTGAGCCTCCTGGCCAGCGGGCAGGACAGCGTGGAGACCACGGTCAGCACCTCGTCGGGATTCCTCCAGACCGTGACCAACCAGACCCCTATCCTCTGGGCCTACCAGCTGACCCTCCGGCCCGGGGCGGTCCCGCTCACCGCCGTCCTGATGGCAACGCCGGCCACCGGCACCGCCCCCCTCACCGTGGCGTTCAACGCCACCGTGACCGGTGGGAGCGGATCCCGGGCCTATCGCTGGTCCTTCGGGGACGGGAACAGCAGCACCCTCACGACCCCTACCCACCGGTTCGACCGACCGGGCATCTACACGGTCACCCTCTCGGTGGAGGACTCCCTCGGAGACCGGACGGTCTCGTCCCTCGTCCTGGCGCTATCGCCCTCCCCGGGTCCTCCCGCGTTGATCCCGTCGGAACTCCTGGTCGTTCTCGGCGTTCTTGCGGGAGCGGCCGTGGGTCTGGTCGGAGGGGTGCTCCTCGGCCGGCGGCATCGGCCCCCGGGCCCGACCCCGTAGGGTCTGCCCGCCGCCGTTCAGGATCCTTTGCCAACGCCGTCTGCGAAGCCCTCCCCGGCGGCACAGTGGCCCGTGAGCCCAGGGCGGTCCGGTCCGCCACGCTTATACCCAGGGAGGAGGTCGGGAGACCTCCTTCATGGTCGGCTCGCCGCCCCGACACATCCCCTCGGATCTCTTGGTCGTGGTCGTGGTCGCGGGCCTTTTGGCCGGCCTGGGGCTTCCCGCGAGCGCCGTCGGAGTGACCCCAGCCGCTCCCCCTTCCGCGAGATCTGCCCCCCTTCAGTCCGGCGGCAACGGGACCCTCCAGTGCGACGGGATGTACTGGGACCAGAACATCACGGCCTGGTACGAACCTTCGTATTGCTACGGGCACGACGAGCCGACCATCTCCTACCTTTCGAACGCCCCGGGCTCGGGCCGGAACGCCAGCTTCCAGATCACCCTCCCATCCAGCAACACCGCCTACAGCCAGGGAGACTTCTACGCCACCATCTGGTTCGGCGGAACGGTCAACGATCCGCTCAGCCTGGACGGACAGGCGTTCCTTGAATTCCAGTTCTATCCGGCCCCACCGGCCCACACCGGGACCAATAGCGGTTCGAAGGACTGCCTGGCCAACGGGGCCTTCAACGAGGCCTGGACCTCGGGAACCAACGACTGGTTCGCCTGCGCGGTGGTCTGGGGGATCTACTCGGGAGCCGAGGAGAACGCCGCCAACCCCTCCCCGTTGGACGTCTATGGGCTGACCGATTCCATCCTGGTCATGCACTCCGGCGACCACCTCTTCGTGAACTACACGGGAGTCGCGCCGACGGCGCCCTGGCACCTTAACGTCGTGGACACCACCTCGGGCCAGAACGGGAGCATCGCCTTGGAGAACTCCACACGCCACGTGGGGCTCGGCCCCTACTACGCGCGGGCCACCCTCGGGAACATCCTGGACTGGGGGGCGAGCGGGCCGGGGGCCATCGCCTTTGCCTATGAGATCGGACACTCCCTGAACCCGAGCATCCCGGTGGACAACAGCGACGGGGGCTGCACCCCCGGGGACCTGGCCTGCGACAGCTACTGGCCCGGGCGCTGGGGCAAGATGGGGCAGATGGAGCTCGGGCTTCCGGTCCTGGGTACCGGCGCGACCGCGGGATTCCCCCTGAAGATGTACTACAGCTCCTCCCAGGAAGGGGAGGCCGAGGTGAACGCCAGCACCTCCCCGGTGGGAAGCACCTGCCCCGCCCCCTCCTTCTCCACCTCCAAGAACTGCCTGTACCCCTGGTACCAGTACCGGGCGGGGAACTATTCGCTGACTTTCGGTGCCACCGATGTGGCCAACAGCACGCACGACTACGGGAACGAGTACGAGTTCCCGGGGGTCACCCAACCGAACGGCCTCGCGGTGGCCCATCTGGTGAAGGCCCCGTGGGCGTGGTTGAACGTGACGGTGGCCCCGTCCAACGCCCAAGTGGAGGTGAACCCCCTCGCCACCGTGAACCCCCTTCCCTCGTCCTCGACCGGGACCTATTCCGGACAATACCTGGAGGGAGACTACTGGATCAACGCGAGCGCCCCGGGCTGCCAGAGCGCCTCCCGTGGGCTCTACCTCAGGACCATGGTGAACGAGACGGTGGGGATCGTCCTCACCTGCCCGGGCCTGCCCACGGTCCCCGTGAGCTTCCTGGAGAATGGGCTCCCCACCGGCAGTTCGTGGACCGTGGACCTCAGCGGCATCACCGGCTCCGCCAGCGGGAGGAACATCACGTTCAACGTCACCACCGGTTCGTACCCTTACCTGCTGGAAAGCCCGGTTCCCGGTTCGAGCGGCGTCCGGTACGCCACCTATCCGACCTCAGGGACCGTGCGGGTGGGCTCGTCCCACCTTTCGAAGCCGGTCCCGTACTTGACCCAGTACCAACTCAACGTCTCGGGCTCCCCCGCCACCGGGGGCACGGTATCCCCCGCCGGGACCCTCTGGGAGAACGCGAGCGAGTCGGTCACGCTCACGGCCACACCGGGTCCGGGCGATGCCTTTGCCGGTTGGGTCTGCGCTCCCACCTCCCTCTGCCCTTCCCCCTCCTCCGACCCCATGACGGTCATCGTCTCCGGCCCGGGATCGGCCACGGCGACGTTTGTCCCTGCGAAGGAGCCCGTCTCCTTCCTCGAGCAGGGGCTTCCCCTCGGGACCCCCTGGTCCGTGGTCTTTGACGGGACCGCGGGCACTGCCCGGGGCCAGAACATCACGTTCAACGTCACCGCGGGAACGTACTCCTACCGCGTGGCGAGCCCGCTGAGCGGGGGCCCGGGGGTCCGCTACCTGACCCCCCAGGCCTCTGGAACGCTCACGGTGGGCGCGCGGCCGGTCTCGGTCCCGGAGCCCTTCACGGCTCAGTACCTGCTCATGGTGAGCAGCGCTCCCACCTCGGACGGCCACGCCACTCCCTCGAACGGCTGGTACGGGTCCAGCACCCCGGTCACCCTCCAAGCCTACCCGTCCTCAGGGTACCGGTTCACCGGGTGGACCAGCCCCAACGCCACGGGCTACCGCGGCCCGAACAATCCAGAGACCTTGACCTTGGGGGCACCGCTGGAGGAGGTGGCGACCTTCGCCCCCGCGCTCACCTACGACCTCACCTTCCAGGAGACGGGCATCCCCGCCGGGACTCTCTGGTCCGTGAACGTCTCCGGGACCACCCTGAGCTCCACCACCTACACGCTGACGTTCTCCCTGACGAACGGCACGTATGCCTACGCGTCGGCCCAGGAGGTCCATCCTAATGCTCCGGGGCTCCGCTACCAAGCGGCGGCTCCCACCGGGACCGTGACGGTCACCGGCCAACCGGTCACGGTCAACGTGGCCTACGACCTCCAGGCCTATCTCACCGTGAGTGCTGGGAACGGCACGAGAGGGACGACCTCCCCCCCCAGCGGGTGGTTCACCGCGGGAACCCTGGTGGAGCTCCAGGCCGCTCCCCTGCCCACCTTCGTCTTCTCCGGTTGGTTGGGAACGGGAGTCGGCTCCTATTCCGGGCCCGCCGATCCGTCCAACCTCACGCTCTCCCAGCCGGTGAACGAGACCGCCACCTTCTCCCCCGCCCCACCGCCGGCGGGCTACGTGGTGGGAACGGTCACCCCGCCCAACGCGCTGATCGTGGTCGGGGGCCGTGTCGCGAACGTCTCCGTCGACGGGGCGTTCAATCTCTCCCTCCCACCGGGTCGGTACCCGCTGAACGCGAGCGTGGCCGGTTACGTCCCCTACCAGACGCTGGTCACCGTCCTGGCCGGGAAGAGCACGGCGGTCGCGATCTCCCTGACCCCCGCGCCGAGCCCGGGAACTTCGCCGGTCTTCGGTCCCCCGGCGCTGGAGGCCCTCTACCTGATCCTCCCGCCCCTGGCCATCGTCGGCCTGGTCCTCTTCGCCTGGCACCGCCGCCGGAAGAGGCGCCCGACCGAGGGAACGGGAGCGGACGGACCCGCGAGGCCCTGAGCACGGCCCCCTCGCTCCCTGCGACCGGACCTGGATCCTGGACCGCTCGGGGAGAGCGTCCCAGGAGGTGGTCACCAAGGGTGCTCCGGCCCCGCCGGGTCCCCCGGGCGTCGCCCACGGCACGGGCCGGGTCCACGTGCCCATCCACGGGGCCTCGCCGGGATTGAAATATGGCCCTTCCCTTGCCCTCACCCCATGGACTGGGAGGATGACGCGTTCCGGTCCGCCCAGGGCCGGATCATCCTGGACCTGGGCCTCCTGGCGGCGGCCGCCTTGCTCCTCTACGGGCTCTTCGTGGCGGGCGGTGGCATCCTCGGTCTTCTCGCCACCGGGTCCGGCCTCTCGGCGTTGGACATCTTCTGGGGCCTCGGGATCTTTGCCGTGGGGGTCCTCGTCCTCGTCCACGCACTCCGTTTCCGGGAGCAGCTCAACACCCTGTCGGACACGGTCGACGTGACGGACCGCTCATCGGATGGATGGTGAGGGGGGGCTTTCCTCCCGGGAGGCGCCGCCCGAACCACCCAAGGCAACTCCCTAAAGCCCGGGGGGACATCCCCGGTGGACCATGACCGTCGTGCGGGCCCAGGAACATCTGGACAGCTGGCTGGTACGGAACGCCCACGTCCTGAAGCGCCTCCTCACCGTGATGTTCGGGGTCTTCTGGGGCATCGACGGGGCGCTCAAGTTCCAGCCGGGACTCGTTTCCCTCTTTCCCGGGATGGTCACCGACGCCGGCCGGGGGCAGCCGGCCTGGCTCGCCCCCTGGTTCTCGTTCTGGGCCGGGCAGGCTCAGAGCAACGCCGCCCTCCTCGTGTACACGACCGGGACGCTGGAGCTTGCCCTCGCCTTCGCGCTGATCTTCGGGTTCATGCGGAAGGTGGCCTACGGGGGCGGCTTCCTCCTGAGCCTGTTCATCTGGGCGGTCCCCGAGGGGTTCGGCGGCCCCTACGGGCCCGGGGCCACCGACATCGGGACCGGCATCGTCTACGCCCTCTTCTTCCTGGCCCTCATGTTGATCAACGCCACCTACGGGCCCAGCCGCTACACGCTGGATCACCGGCTGGAGCAACGGTGGCCGGGGTGGGCCCGGGTGGCGGAGATTAGGCCCCGGGCTCTCCCCCCGCCGGAGGCCCCCCACGTCGGCTAAGGCCGAACGGGCCGCGCGGGCCGGAACTCCCGGCGCGCTCCCCCCTCCCCTCGCCTTCTGGAGTTCGCTCCGGACCTGTACCCGCTGTCGCCTCGCCCAGAGCCGGACCCAGGTGGTGGTCTACAGGGGCCCCGTGAACCCCCGGCTCCTCCTCATCGGGGAGGCTCCGGGAAAGGAGGAGGATGCCCGGGGGGAACCCTTCGTGGGGCGGTCCGGCCGGATCCTCGAGGCCGCGCTGGCGGAGAGCCCCTGGCCCCGGGACCAGGTGGGGATCACGAACGCCGTGATGTGCCATCCCCCCGGGAACCGACTTCCCCCGTGGGCCCTCGAGGCCTGCCACGACTGGCTGGAGCAGAAGATCCGAACCCTCGACCCCCCCCTGCTGGCCACGCTGGGAGGGACTGCGTTGAGGGCCCTGATCCCCGGCGCCCCCCGGCCCTGGGAGGCCGCCGGGCGCTGGTTCGCCTGGGAGGACAAACCGGTCTTCGCCCTGCTCCACCCCGCGGCCACCTTGCGCTCCCGCCGCTTCTCCCTCCGATGGGACCGGGATTGGGAGGCCCTCCGGGCCGGTCTCCCGTCCCTGCCTCCCCGCGTCCCTGCTCCGGGGGACCCCACTCCCTCCGGGAAGCTACGGGTGAAGAAACCCTATAATCGCCCGGCCGGCTGACGCGCCGTGGGCCGCTACTCGCTCTTCCTCCTGGGCGGTTCGTACCGTCGTGAGGAGGACACCGTGGTCGTGGAGCTCTACGGCCGGAGCTCGTCGGGCCGTTCCGTCACCGCCCGGATCTACGACTTTCACCCCTACTTCCAGATCACCGAGCCCACCGAGCAGGCCCGGGAGGAGCTCTCCCGGGACCCGGAGGTCCTTTCCCTCACCCCGGAGCGCCTCCTGGTCGCCGGACGGGAACGGGAGGTGCTCCGGGTGGAGATCCGCTACCCCTTCCGGGTGCCGGAGTACCGGCACCGCTACGAACGGCGGGGAGACCCCGCGAGCGTGCTCGCCTGCGACATCCCCTTCGCGCATCGTTACCTCTACGACCGGGCCCGGAGCCTGACCCTCGCCGTGGAGGGGGAGCCGGAACCGGGACCGGTGGCCCGGGGGTACGCCACCGAGGAGGTGATCCGGGTGGTGGGGGACCCGGCCCCGGTCGAGCCGTTCCGGCCACCGCTCACCTACCTCAGCTTCGACGTGGAGAACTCGCTGAAGGACCGCCACCTCCTCTGCCTCTGTGGAGTGGTCCAGCGGGGGGACGAAGAACCCCGGGGGTTCCGGCTGGCCGGCAGCGAACGGGAGATCCTGGAGGGCTTCGTCGCCCGGGTCACCACCGAGGACCCGGACGTGATCACCGGCTACAACATCGGCGGGTACGACCTGCCGCTCCTCGGGGAACGGGCCGAGGCCCTCGGGCTCCCTCCGCTCGCGTTGGGCCGCGACCGAGCCCCTCTGAGCGACGTGGGGGAGCGGGTCTGGAGGGCCCACGGCCGGGTCATCGCCGACGCCTGGTGGTCGGCGCGCCAGACCCTGCATCCGAAACAGGAGACCTTAGAGTTCGTCAGTCGCCTCCTGCTGGGGGAAGGGAAGTCCGACGTGGACCGCCGAAACATGGATGAGGAGTGGGCCCGGGACCAGGACCGGGTACTGGAGTACTGCGAGCGAGATGCCCTCCTGGCACTGAAGATCCTCCGCCGGCTCCGGGCCACGGAACGCGCGGCCGACCTCGCCACCGTGGCCCACCTCTACCTGGAGGAGGGGATGAACGGCCGGACCAGCACCCTGGTGGATGCGTTGTTGATCCCGGCGGCGGACCAGGCGCACATCGGGGTCCCGCCCACCCACCGGGCCGGCCGGGACACCCCCATCGAGGGGGGGTACGTGCACGCCATCCAGGCCCAGCTCGCCCACTGGGTGGTCGTCCTGGACTTCAAATCGATGTACCCGTCGCTCATCATCTCGAAGAACATCTGCTTCAGCACCCTGTCCCCGGAGGGGACCATCGTCTCCCCCTCGGGGGCCCGGTTCCTCGATCCCACGATCCGTCCCGGGCTCATCCCGAAGATCCTGAAGGATCTACTGGGGGAGCGCGACCTCCTCAAGCGCCGCCTGCGGGAGGCGAAGGACCCGGAGGAATCCCAGTACTACGATGGTCTCCAGAACGCCGTCAAGATCCTGATGAACTCCTTCTACGGGGTGATGGCGAGCTCCTTCTACCGTTTCACGGACAAGGAGATCGGGTCGGCCATCACCGCCTTCGCCCGCCAGACGATCCAGGACGTCATCGGGGCCCTGACCCGGGAAGGGGCCGACGTCCTGTACTCGGACACGGACAGCATCTTCGTCCGGTCCCCGGAGCCCTCCCTGGAAGGGGCCCGGGCCTTCGGGGAGCGCATCGCAGGCACCTTCTCCAAGGCCGGCGTCACCCTGGAGTTCCAGTCCGTCTACGCCTCGTTCTTCAGCCACGGAGTGAAGAAGCGCTACGTGGCCCGGCAGGTCTGGCCCCGGAGCGAGACCGTGGTCCGGGGGTACGAGACCCGGCGGACGGACTCCTTCGATGCCCAGAGCGAGGCGCTCTCCGCGGTCTTCGAGGACCTTCTCGACGGCGACACGGAGCGAGCCGTCCGCCACGCCCGGGAGCTCGTCCAGGCCGTCCAGCGCGGGGAGGTCCCCGTGGAGAGGCTGGTGATCGCCCGCACCGTCCGTGAGGAGAGCGAGTACAACGAGAGCACCCGGGACGCGCTTCCCTTCCTCCGGGTCTTCCGGCAATTGAAGAAGGAGGGCTACCCGGTCTTCCCGGGGATGAAAGTGGCCTGGGTGGTCACCAACGCGCGGAAGACCCCCCAGGAGATCGAACCGTACGTGGAGGGACGGGCGCTCCCCCCCGAGCGCCACCCGGACCACACCTACTACGCCGAACGGATGGCGCAGACCCTCGCCCGGATCACCGAGGTCTTCGGCTGGAACGAGGACCGGCTCCTCGGGGGGAACCGGCAATCCGCCCTCTCCGACCACCTCGACCGGGACGCCCCGGCGGCGGAGGACCGCCCCCTGGCCGGTCCGGAGACGCCCGCCGCCGGGCTCTTGAACGCCGCCCCCGGCCCCCGCCGCCGGGGCCGGCAGACCACCCTCGAGTGAGCCTTCAGCCCGTCCTGGGCCGCCCGGGAGGCTCCTGGACCGCCAGGACCCCTCCCACGAAGGCGAGGGGGACCCCCACCCACGCGTACGGGTCCACCGACCCCAGGGCGAAGGCGACGACGAGGAGCAGGGTGAAGACCGGGATGAGGGCCTGCAACACCGCCGGGACCACCAGGGAGAGCCGGGAAGCGGCGTAGAAGTACGCCCAGGGGGCCACGAAGAAGCTGGTGATCCCCATGACCCCCAGGACCCCCAGGGACCCCGCGGTCAGCCCGGCCGCGCTGAACCAGGTCCCGCCCAGGAGGAACCCAACGGGGAGCCCCAGGAACGCCGCAGTCGCGCTCGCCTGCGCCACCAGGCGGGGCATCGGCTCCACCTGGGCCCTCTGGGCCACCGAGGCGAAATAGACGCCCACGAAGATCGGGAGGGGGAGCAGGAGGAGAGCGCCCTCCGGCCGGAGCCCCGCCACCGTGCCGCCTCCGACGATGGCCAGCACGGCCCCCGCGGTGCTGAGCCCGATGCCCGCCTGGAAGCTCCGCCAGCGCAGCCGCTCCCCCCCGGTCCCGTAGCTCGCCGAAACGAGCAGGGGGGTGACCAGGGCGTCCCCCAACAGCGTGGCGAGCGAGGTGTCCACCGCTCCCGTCAGTCGGGTGGCCAGCACCACATCCACCTGAAGGGCGAGGAGGAGCCCCCCCCGGAAGAGGGTGCCAGGACGCGCCCAGCCCACGAGCCACTCCCGGGGCGGGAGCCCCCGGACCGCCAGGAGGGCGAAGAAGCCGACGGCCCCCACCAGGAACGGGACCACCGTGAGGACGAGGGGGCTGACCCCCGGGAGGAGGAGCAGGAAGACGTAGTAGGTGGCCCAGAGGAAGGCCGCCCCGACCGAGGCCGTGATCCCCCCGGCGGCCGCTGGACGGAAGGATCGCCGGCCCCGGGCGACCGGAGACCCACCCGTGCCCCCGGTAGGATCGCCCATCGTCCCGGGCCCTGGCCGCCGGCTCAATACCCTTCGTACCGGACGCCCAGGGCCGGGAGGTGCACCCCGGGGGTGGCCACGGCCCTGCCCAGCACCCAGACCTTCGGTTCCCCGGCCCGCGCCAGGGTCGCGAGGGCCCGGTCCACGCTGGAGGATCGGACCACCACCACGAATCCCACCCCCATGTTGAAGGTCTGATAGAGTTCCTCCGGCCCGAGACCGGAGAGGTCGGCCACCCAGCGGAAGAGCCCCGAGGGCTTCGGCCAGCCCTCGAGGAGGAAGCCGACCCCGGACCTCAGCCGGGCGAGGTTCCGGACCCCGCCTCCGGTCACGTGGGCGAGGCCCACCGGGATCTTCTCCGCGAGCAAGGCCTCCACCGCCGGCGTGTAGATCCGGCTGGGGGCCAAGAGCCGACGGCCCAGGGGAGCCCCTCCTCCGGGAAGGGGAGATCCCAGGCGAAGGCCCTCCCGCTCGACGAGCCGGCGGACGAGGGTGTATCCGTTGGCGTGGAAACCGGAGGAGGGAAGGCCCAAGGCCACATCCCCGGGGCGGATGCGCTCCCCGGTCACCGGTGGCCGGCCTGGAGGAAAATACCCCAGCGCCGTGCCCGACAGGTCCGGCGCACGATGGAGCTCGGGTACCACGGCGGTCTCGCCCCCCACCAGGCCGCAGCGGGCCCGGCGGAGCCCCCGACCCACTCCCCGACCGATGGCCCGCAGGATCCGTTCCTCCGGTCGGGGAATCGCCAGGTAGTCGAGGAGGGCGAGCGGGCGCGCCCCCACCGCAGAGAGGTCGTTGACGTTCACCGCCACGAGGTCCTCCCCCACCTCCTCCCACCGGTCGAGCTGCTCGGCCAGGAGCACCTTGGTCCCCACTCCGTCGGTGGTCAGCGCCAGGGTCTCTCTTCCCACCCGGACCAGTCCGCTGAAGTGTCCCGGACCGAGGCGGAGCCTCCCGTGGCCGCTGGGCCTCGGGGGACGGACCGCGCGGAGGAAGCCCCGGAGGGACCGGGAGATCGCCTGGTGGTCGACGCCCACCGAACGGTACGTCAAGGCTTCCCGACGGACCATCGATGGGGACCACGGCCTTCGGGCCATAAACCCTGGGGACCTGGAGGGCCCGGGTACGAAGAGATAGGTTCTTGTCTCCCTGAACCCTGACTCCACTCACCGATACGAGGTGCCCTTGAGGGGGGGCACCCGGCTTGGCCAGGACCCATGGTCGTAACCTATCCCCCGTCCTCCGGGCAAGGGCCTCACCCCGCTGCAGGGTGCGGGGACGCCCCCCAGAGGAGTTGCCCTTGAGCAGTGCCGTCCGCCTCCCTCCAGAACTGACCCGTTTCCTCAATCAGCCCGGACCCCGGAGCCTCCTGCTCCGCGGCCCGCCGGGGTCCGGGAAGACCACCCTGTCGCTCGCGCTCCTGGACACTTTTCCCGGCCAGCGCGTGTACGTCTCCGGCCGGGTACGGCGGGATGGGGTGGTGCGCGGTTTCCCCTGGCTGGGCGACCCGAAGAGCCGGGGCATCGAACTCGTGGATGCAAGCCAGGTCGAGCACCCCATCCGCGGCAGCGTCCAAGCCGTCCGGCGGGTCCGCGAAGTGCTGGTCGATACCGCGGAGACCACCCGCGACCTCGAGGAGTTCCTCTGGCTGCCCTCCCCTATCCAGGAAGCCTGGAGCCGGCTGGACCCGCAAAGGCCATCCATCGTCGCGATCGACTCCTGGAACTCGCTGGTGGAGCACTACCTGGCGGCCCCGGCGCCCACCCGGGGCGCCGGCGACCTGCCGGACCGGGACCAGATCGAACGGCTGCTCCTCTCCCGGATGGCCCGGTGCACCACGCACCTCGTCCTCGTCATCGAGGACGAGGAGGCGAGCCACCTGGACTACCTGGTGGACGGCATCGGGGTCACCCGCCGGGAGATCTTCGAGCAGCGGCTGGAACGCTGGCTGCAGATCCCCAAGCTGAGAGGGCTCCGGGTCGACAACGCCAGCTACCCTTTCACCTTGGAAGGGGCGCAGTTCACGGCCATCACCCCCACCCCCGCGCAGTTCCGGCTCGGGAGATTGGGATACGACCCGGCACCCGACCCCGTGCCCGGTTTCCTCTGGCCGGGCAGCCGGGCGTTCGCGGAGGCTTTCGGGCGTCTCCCGGTGCGTCGCCTCACCCTCCTGGAGTATGACGATTCCCTCCCTGACTTCACCCAGCTCGTCCTGGCGGTCCCCATCCTCCTCTCGGTCCTCGCCCAGGGGGGTCGGGCCCTGGTCCTGCTCCCGCCCTCGGTCCTGCCGGAGGACCTCCATGCCGTGCTGGCCGAGGAGATCCGCCCTCCGGTCCTTGCGAACGGTTTCCGGATGATGTCGTTCGCCACCCCGGAGCAGCCCTCCCCGGAACTGGTGCCCCTGTTCCTGAACGGGGCTTCCCTGGGGGAGCGGCCGGGAGCCCCGGATCTGCCCTTCCCCGACGCACAGGAGTTCCTGCGGGCGGGGGGGGAGCACCCCACCACGCCGGTGCTGCTGGAATCCTCGGTGGAGAGTGTCCGCGACTACGCCCTCCGACGCGAACTGGAGGTGAGCCCAGGCAAGTTCCCGGCGCTGGTGCAAAGCTTCCTGCGCGGGGGCAATATCCATGCCGTCCTCTCCGGCCAGGCGGGAGACCCGCTCCTCTCCGCCCTCAAACCCCTGGCCGGGCTCCACGTCCGCATCCACGACCGCGCCGGCCGCCCCATCCTCTACGGGCAACGCCCGCACACCCCGGGTTTCGCGCTCGTCCAAGGGGGCCCGAACTCCCATCCGGTCAAGCCCTACGACCTGCTGCGCATCGTTTGACCAGGACCGGGTCCCCGCCCCGGTAGCCCTCACCCGCTTCCTTAAGGGGAGGGCGGAGCCTCGCCCGCTCGTGCCGGTCCGGCGAGAGCGGTCGCGAGCCCCCGTTGCGCCCGCTCCCGAGGAGGTCTACTCCGGCCGGATCCTGCGCAACGGCCGCCTCACCACCGTGGACGTGGGGATCGCCGGCGAACGGATCGTGGCCGTCAAAGCGCACCTTACCGGCGGGAAGCGCCACGACCTGGGCGAGCAGGTCCTCCTTCCCTCCGCCCTGGACCTGCACGTGCACTTCCGGGACCCGGGACCACCGGGGGCCGAAGAGAGCTTCGACACGGGTACCCTTCAGGCGGTCTATGGTGGCGTGGGGGCGGTGGTGGACATGCCCAACACGGCCCCCCCGGTCGACTCCCTGGACCATCTGGAGGAGAAGGAAGGCCGGGCCCGCGGGCGCGCCCACTGCGACGTGCTGCTCTACGCGGCCCTCCTTTCCCGGACCCCGGTGGAGGCGCTGGGTCGGCGGGCCGCCGGTTTCAAGCTCTACCTCTCCCCCACCACGGGGGAGCTTCCCATCCCCTCCTGGGAGGAGGTGCCGGCCCTTCTCGATCGCGTGGCGGCCACCCGGTTGCCCCTGCACGTCCACGCGGAGGATCCCGGCGCGTTCGGGGACCTCGCGTCGGCGGGCGATGCCCGGGCGTGGGACGCGGCGCGTCCAGCCCTCAGCGAGGCGAAGGCGCTTTCCCGATTGCTCCCCGGCCCCCCATCGCTGAAGCTCCACCTCGCCCACCTGACCACCCGCAAGGCGATCGAGCTTGCGCGGGCCCACGGCGTGAGCGCTGAGGTCACGCCCCACCACCTGCTGCTCGCCTCTCCCGCCTCCACCGACGGCCGTTGGAAAGTGAACCCCCCCTTGCGGAAAGAGGAGGAGCGCGCGGCCCTCTTCGGGGAGTTCGCCCAGGGCCGGGTGCCCATGCTCGCGAGCGACCACGCGCCCCACCCCCTGACGGACAAGGAGCGGCCCTTCCCTCTGGCGCCGGCGGGGATGCCAGGAGTAGAGACCTCCTTCCCCCTGCTCCTCGCGCGGGTCCGGAACCAAGAGCTACCGCTCACGACGGTGCTGCAGGCCATCTCCGAGCGTCCCGCCCGCTTCCTGGGGCTCCCCCGGGGGGCCATCGCCCCGGGACAGGAGGCGAGCTTTGTCGCCGTGGATTTCCGGGCGGTCCGCCGGATCCGGGCGGCGGAGCTCCACGCCCCTTGCGGCTGGACCCCCTTCGAAGGGTTCCCCGGGATCTTTCCGGTCCTCCACCTCCTCCGCGGGGAGACCCTGCTCTCCGGTGGAGAGCACGTGGGTTCCCCCGGAGGCCGGATCCTCCGGCCAGGGGACCTTCCTCCGCCTCCCTCGGTACGACCCTTGACAGGGCTCCCCACCGAGGGGTCCCCGGACCGGGCCTGACGGGGACGGTGCTCAAGCGTCCTCCCGGTGGGGCCGGCACCGGACCCGCTATTCCCTTCCCTACCGGGCTGGGGTCGGGATCAAGGCCTTTCCGGTTCGTCGGCCGGGGCGGGAGGGGAGGGCGTCACCGTTCCTTCCTGCCGGCTCCGGCGGAACCGCAGGTAGAGCCAGAGGCCCAGGATCCCGGCGGCGACCACGAGGACGATGTCCAGGACATTGAAGTAGGGGACGAGGACCGTGTAGTCCGCTCCCAAGACGGTGCCCAGGTAGACCAGCAGGATCGTGAAGGGGATGGAGCCGAGGACGGTGTAGAGCGAGAACCGGCTCCGGGACATCTCGGCGGTCCCCGCCGGGTAGGAGATGTACGCCCGGGCGAGGGGGAGCATCCGGCAGAGCAGCACGGTGATCTCCCCGTAGTGCTCGAAGTACCGGTGCATCCGGTCGAGCTCCCGTTCCCCCACCCCGAAGCGCCGGCCCAGGCGGAGGACGAGGGGTTTGCCGCCCCAGCGTCCCACCTCCTCCGCCAGGAGCGCTCCGGCCAGGCCTCCGAGCACGGCCACCGTGACCACCGTGGGCCAGGTGAAGCCCGCCGCGCCCTCCACGATGAGGAAACCGGCAAAGGGAAGGATGATCTCGCTGGGGAGGGGAGGGATCCCGAAACTCTCCACCAGCATCAGGGCGAAGAGCCCGGGGAGGCCCAGGATGGTCAGGACCCAGAGCAGCCCCGCGATGAGCGAACCGACGAGGGTGATCACAGGCGGTCCTACGTTCCTTCAGGCCGGATTGGCGAACACCAGCCGATAGGGGTGGGGACCGTGCAGCCCGGGGACCGTCCGGGCGGGAACTCCTTCGAACGTGAGCGGGTCGGAGCAACCCCCGCAGCTGACCGCGGGGCGGAGGCGACCCAGCGCGATGGAAAGGGCTGGACCCACTTCGATGAGATCCACGGGTCCCGGTGCCGAGCGGACCGCTCGCCGGAGCTCCTCCAGCAAGGGATCCTCTGCTTCCACTCCAACCATGGCCCTGCCACCTCCCAGAGGCAGGTAAACCTTTCTCGAGTCTCAATCCGTGAACGTCCCCGAGCTCACGGTTTCGGCCTCTTGAGGGCGGCCTTTCCCCCGGGGCCCGACATCTTGTTCTCCAGCTGGTCGAGCTCCTTCATCACATCGTCGATGCTGGGCTCCTCGGGGGTGGTCGGTTTTGGCTCCGGGGTGGGAGTGGGGGTCTCCGTGCTGGACGGCGGACTGGGGGGTGGCCGGGGGGCGATGGGGGTCGCCAACGTGTCCTCACTGACCATGGGTTCCTCCGGGGGCAGAAGGGTGGCGCCCGCTCCGGCGAGGGGGGCGACGTCCGCATCCCCAGGAGATGGTCCGGCGCCGGGGCTCCACGCCTCGGGGGTGGGCTCCTTCTTCCGGCGGCGGTAGACCAAGAGGAGGAGCAGGAGCACCGCGAGCACGACCAAAGCAAGGGCCAGCCAGAAGTACCCGCTCTGGTAAATGGGGGGACCCTGGGGGGTGACGTACTGCGCCGGCGCGGGGATGGTCGCCGGCGGGGAACCAGCGGAGACCAAGACGGCAAAGACCACGAGGGCGGCCATCCCCAGGCCGAGGCCGGCGGGGATGCCCCGGTGGATCCAGGGGCTCTTGTGGAGATCCGTCAACGGTCGCCTCTCCGGGGGACGGAGGGTACTCCCCCGGAAGTATTCATCGCCCAGCCCAACGGAAAGTGCATCGGAGAGCCCCCAACGTCGAAGTCCCTGCCGGGTCTCGAGAGGGTCCCGCGTATTTCTATGTTATCAGCGCATTCCGGCGGGGTCCTCGGCCCGGAGGACGGGGGTCCGGCGGGGAGGATCCCCACTGATCTCCCAGGGGACCTCGGCACCCTGCCGACCCTGGCCGGTCAACTCCGGTGGCGTTCCTTCCCCCGCCCACGCCGGGAAGACTTTCGCGCGGCGGTCCTTGGGGAGGATCGTTCCCGCGCGACGGGCCGGCGCTCCGGCGGGGCACGGAGCGCGAAGGTGCTCCGCACGAACGGGGAAGGAACGGAGAGCAGCCGGAAGTTGTTGCCGTCCGGGTCCGCGAACTTCGCGCTACCGGCTCCGGAACCTTCCCGGTAGGGCTCCGGGGATCGCACTCCCGCCGCCCTCAGCCGGGCCGATAGAGCGGAGAGCTCGTCCGAGAGGAGCGTGATCCCGGTCTCCCCCGGCTCACCGAGGCGAACCCTTCGCACCGGTGGAGGACGAAGCGGTCACCAGGGGGAGCGACCCGGATGGCCTGGTCCCCGATCCGGTGGATGGCGAAGCCCAGCTTCTCCCGCCACCATTCGGCCGACGCGTTCGCGTCCCGGACCACCACCGCGACGTCTGCCAGCGCCAGCGTCCGAGGCGGTATCCACTGCTCCCGCAAGAGGGACTGCCGCGGTGCCGGCCGTGGGGAGGTTGGCTGGGAAAGCCCCCCTCCTTGGAGGAGCGGACCACCGGAGGGAAGGAGCCCGCCCGGGCCGGGCCGTCTTGGGGGCCCGTCCGGGGAAGGGGAAGATCCCCAAGACCGCCGACCTTGAGCAGGGGCCGGCCAGCCGTCTTTTTCCCCGCGGGAGCGGTCCTCCTACCGCTCCCCGCGCCTCCCCCCTGGCGGCGGTCTCGTCACTCTCCGAGGCTGGGCTTCCCGCCCCGGGACGCTGCGCCGGCGCTACCGGCGCCAGACCCGGGGGGTCGAAGACCGGCGCCCCGGGCACCGGTCCCATGCCCGCCCCCCCGCAAAGGGAAAGAGGGGCGGTCCGATGGCCGGGGGGGCCCCCCGATGCTGGACCCGTTGTACCCCTTCCTGCTCCTCCTGGGAATCTACATGGTCTACTCCCAGTGGGCCGGGCTGGACTCGCGCTACCCCATCGCCGCTGCCCTCGTCCTCCTGGTGGTGGCGGCCGTACTGGACGCCGGGGGGGAGACCGGGCCGGCGAACACCGTGGCCACCTACCTGTTCTTCCTGCTGGCGGCCGGGGTCGTGCTCCTTCTGGTGGACCACGTCCGCCATCCCGAGCAGGAAGGCGGTGCGGACGGTCCGGCGAGGCCGGAACCGAAGGCTCAGTAGAACTCCTTCAGGGGGTCCACGTCGGGGGGGAACCCGGCCCGTTGGTGGGGGAGCGGTCCATCCTTGAGCGCCGGCTCGAGATCCTCGTAGGTGGGGCGCTCCGCCCGGTAGAAAAGCCCGGTGGGGATCCGCTCCCCCCACTCCAGCGTCCGGCGGAAGGCCGCCACGGGATCGGTGGGGTCGTGCCCGACGGACTCGAGCTTGTACACCCGGGACCGGAAGTAGTCGAACGTGTTCAGGTGGTTGTAGGTGACGCAGGGGGAGAAGACGTCCACCAGGGCGAAGCCCTTGTGGCGGATCCCCTGGACAAGGAGGTCGGCCATCTGTTTCGGATCCCCGGAGAAGGCCCGGGCCACGAAGGTGGCCCCGGCACTCAGGGCGAGCGCCAGCGGGTTCACGGGGGCCTCGATGACCCCGGTGAGCGGGGTGCTCTTGGTCTTCGCCCCGAGGGTCGACGTGGGGGAGGCCTGGCCGGTGGTCAGCCCGTAGATCTCGTTGTCCATGACCACGTAGGTCAGGTCCAGGTTCCTCCGCATGGCGTGGAGGCTGTGCCCCAGGCCGATCCCGTAGCCATCCCCGTCCCCGCCGGCCACGACCACGGTCAACGACGGGTTCGCGAGCTTGATCCCCGTGGCGACCGGGACCGCCCGGCCGTGCAGCCCGTGGAACCCGTAGGTCTTGAAGAAGTGCGGCAGGTTCGAGGAACAGCCGATCCCGCTGACCAGCACGATCTCGTGCGGGGGGAGCTTCAGGGCCTTGAAGGCCATCTCCAGCGCGGCCATCACCCCGTAGTCCCCGCAGCCGGGGCACCAGGTCGCCTTCGTCTGGGACTTGTAGACCACCTTCAACGGTGGCCCCTCCGGGCGTACCGGGCTCTCAGCGATGGACACGGCCGGTCACCTCCATGACCTTGGTGACGATCTCCCAGGGATAGAAGGGTTCCCCATCGTATTTGAGCAACGTGTCCGGGAAGCGGAGCCCCGTCTCGGCGGTGATCACCCGGCCCAGCTGGCCGGAGAAGTTCTGCTCGATGAGGAGGGTCCGTTTCGCGGACCGGAGGACCTGGACGATCGCCTCACCGTGGAGCGGCCAGGGCTGGGCCACGTGCAGGTAGTTCGCGGCGACCCCCTGCCCCTTCAGCAGGGCCAGGGCGTCCCGGACCGGCATGGCCGTGGACCCCCATCCCACCAAGGTGATCTCCGCCGGATCCGACCCCTCCAGCGTGGGAGGGTTCGTCGCGGACCGGATGCCCGAGAGCTTCCGCATGCGCTTGTCCATCATCTTCCGGCGGACCTCCACGTAGGCCGGGATGCCGGACAGGACGTCCGAGACCAGCCGGCCAGACTCGTCGTGCTCGTCGGAACCGGCATCGAACATGAGTCCCCGCTGCCCCGGGATCGCCCGGGGGGAGACCCCGCTCGGCGTGTCCCGGTACCGGAGGTATCCATTTCCCCCCTCCGGGGGTTCGGGCACGGTGAAGAGCGAGGCGGGGGTGGGCAGCGTGGGGAGATCCTCCCGGTCCAGCCCCTGGACGTCCTCGGAGAGGTAGAGGTCGCTCGCCACCACCACCGGGGTCTGCCAATCCTCGGCGAGCTGGAAGGCGCGGGCCGTTTCCCGGTAGGCCTCCGCCACGCTCCCGGGGCCGAGCACCACCCGGGGGAACTCCCCCTGGGAGGCGCCGAGGATCATCTGCAGGTCTCCCTGTTCCGTCTTGGTGGGCAGGCCCGTGGAAGGCCCCGAGCGCTGCGACTCCACCACCACCAGCGGGGTCTCCGTCATGGCGGCCATCCCGAAGGCCTCCACCATCAGGGCGAATCCCCCACCGCTGGTGGCCGTCATGGCCCGGACCCCCGCGTGGGAGGCCCCGATGGCCATGTTGATCGCCGCGAGCTCGTCCTCGGCCTGCTTGACCACCACGTGGAAACTCTCCGCGTGCGCAGCGAGCCAATGCATGATGGAGGTCGCCGGGGTCATGGGGTACTGGGAGAGGAACTTCAGGCCCGCCGCCACGGCCCCCAGGGCGATGGCCTGGTTCCCGCTCATGAGGAGCTTCGGGCTCCCTCCCTTTTCCGGGAGGGCCCGGTCGAGGGCCCCGAAGTGTTCCTTCGCGTAGCGGAAGCCGGCCTCGCTGGCGGAGAGGTTCTGGGCGAGCACGGCCCCCTTGCGTCCCAGGCTTTCCGTGAGGATCCCGTGGAGCACGGAGAGAGGTTGGCCCGCCAGCGCCGAGACGACTCCCATGCCGACCCCGTTCTGCAGGATCGGCTCGGAGGCGAACTTCCGGGCCAGCTGCAGGGTGGGCACCGGGAGGATCTTGACCTTCGGCGGGACCTGATCGGGCAGGACGCTGAACTTCTCCGGGTCGAAGACGAGCACGCCACCGGGACGGAGCGTCGGCGCGTGGACCTCGACGGTCTGACGATCGAGCGCGTAGAGCACGTCGCAGCCGTCCCCCTGCGACCAGATCCGTTCCGGGCTTCCCCGGGCCTGGAACCAGACGTGACCTCCGCGGATCACGGATTGGTAGCCGGTGTGTCCGAACGCGTAGAATCCTTGACGGGTGAGCAGCCGGCAGAAGGTCTCGCCCACCGTGGCGATCCCATCCCCGGCAGCCCCCCCAACCCGTAGGGCCAGCTCTTGCATGGGTGGTTCCTTTTCGAGCTTCTGCCGAGCGCCGGTCCCGTATTAAGGGAACGGCCACGAGACGTCATGACACGAACCAGGCCACCTCCGCGGGAGGCGATCCGGCACCGGACCGGAGCCCGCCCTCCCCTCTTGGCGACGCGCCGGGCCGCGCCTCTATCGGGATAAGGGGCGGTGGTTACCGCGGGCCATGGCCAGGCCTTCCGCCATCACCCGGATCCCTAGGGGCCTCCGGCCGGACCCGGAGGGAGACCCGTGGGACCTCTTCGCCCGGGTGCACGAGGACCTGCGCCGTATGCTGGCCGGGAAGCTCCGGCCCTTTCACCTTCTCCTCTCAGAATACCAAGCGCTCTCCATCCTGTCCCGGGGAGCTCTCACCCTGGGCGAGCTGGGTCGGGCGCTCGGGCTGACCCCGGCCGCCATCACCGACCTCACCCGGAGGCTCCGTCGCCGGGCCCTGCTCACCCGGGAGCCGAACCCCCGGGACGCCCGGTCGACGGTGGTGCGGCTGACCGGACGGGGGCTCTCGACCCAACGGAAGGCCAAGGCCATGTACCGCCGGTCCCTGCGCCGGGTGGAACGTCGGATCTCCCCCACCGCGTTGACCGGGCTCCGCCTCGGGCTCGCAGGACTCTCCATGGGATTGGGGGGACACCGGGGCGCCCCCTCCTCCCGTCGGACGACCCGGGAGGCACGCCGATGAAGGTGCTCCTCTTCGCCCAGACCCGGGAGGCCACCGGCGGAAGGGCGGTCCTCCGCCGCGATCCACCCCCCGGGGACCCGAGCCTGGCCGGCCTCCTCCGGGAGCTCGAGGAGGAGTTCCCGGCCCTGAGACCCCTCCTCCCCCGTTGTCGGTTCGCCGTGAACGGGACCTACCTCGAGGGTGCGGCCGCCCGGTGCGCGTTGTCCCCCACGGACGAGATCGCCATCCTTCCGCCGTACTCGGGAGGGTGAGGAGGCGGATGCCGCTACGGCTGACGCGGACCCCCCTGCGGCCGGAGCGGCTCCTATCTCAGGTCCGGCGCCCCGGGGCGGGAGGGCTCGAGCTCTTCGTCGGCGTGGTCCGTGCCGACCGCACGGCCCGGGGGACCGTGAAGGCGCTCACCTACGAGGCCTACGCCCCGTTGGTCCGTAAGGAGATGTCCCGGCTGGAGGCCGAGGCCCGCCGCCGCTTCGGGCTCCTCGCGGTGGCGGGAGCCCACCGCCTCGGAAGGGTGCCGGCTGGGGAGGATGCCGTGGCCCTGGCGGTCTCCGCCGCCCACCGGGGCCCCGCCCGCGACGGGCTCGCCTACCTGGTGGAAGGGCTCAAGGCCGCGTTGCCGATCTGGAAGATGGAGCCCGGGACAGCCCGATCCGGGCGTCCACGGCGACGACGCCCTTCCCCTCGGGAAGGACGAGCAGCGGGTTCACGTCGAGCTCGTCGACCTCGGGGAGGTCCAGGGCCAGCTGGGAGATCCGGTACAGCGCCTCGTGGAGGGCGGGAAGGTCCCCGGCGGGCTCCCCCCGGAAGGCGCCGAGCAGCGGGAACCCCTGGATCGCTCTGACCATGTTCTCCGCCTCGGGGGGGCGGAGGGGGGCCAGGCGGAACGTCACGTCCTGGGTGGCCTCCACGTAGATGCCCCCCAGTCCGAAGACCAGCACCGGCCCGAACTGGGCGTCCCGATGGATCCCCAGGATGACCTCGCGGCCTCCCTCCACGAACTTCTCCACCTCGAACCCCTCCAGGACCGCGGTGGGGGCGCGGGCCCTCAGGCTGCTCCGCATGGCGGCGAGCGCCTCCTTCAGCGCGCCGGCATCCCTGAGGTTGGCGGCGACGCCGCCGACCTCGGTCTTGTGGAGGATCTGGGGGGAGATCGCCTTGAGGACAACGGGGTAGCCGACCTTCTCCGCCGCGGCGAGGACCTCCTCGTCCTTCCGGGCCCGGCGGAACGCCGGGAACGCGATGCCGTAGTCCTCCAGGACCTCCCGGGCCTCGAATTCCGCGAGAGAGGTACGACCGAGCGCCCGGGCCCGCCGCAGCCGCCGCCGGGCCGCCGAGCGGTCCACCCGGAAGCGGGGAGGGCTCCGCTCCCCTAGGGACCGCCACTGGGCCCAGCGGGCGAGCTTGCTCACGGCCAGGACCGCCTCCTCGGGGAAGACGAAGTTCGGAACACCGGAGGATTCCAGACGCGACACCTCCCGGGTGAGGTCGGCCACCCCGAAAAGGCAGGAGACCACGGGTTTCGGGCTCCGGTCCCGGGCCCTCAGGATGGCCTCCACCACCTCCGCTCCGCCGGTGTTGCCCGTGGGGGTGGCGATGACCAGCACGTTGTCCACCTGGCCGGACCGAAGGAGCAGGCGGAGGGCGCGCTCGTATCCGCGGGGGGGCACGTCGGCCGTCATGTCCACCGGATTGCGGAAGGCGCCGTTGACGGAGAGGAAGGAGCGGAGCTTCTGTTGGGTCCCCTCAGGCAGGGCCGGGAGGGTGAGGCCCGAGCGCACGGCAGCATCGGCGGCCACGATCCCAGGCCCTCCGGAGTTGGTGAGCACCGCCAGGCGCATCCCCGAACGCCGGGCCCCCTGGGAGAAGACCTTGGCCATCTGGAAGAGCTCCGCCAGGCTCTGCGCCCTCAGCACCCCGGCCTGCTCGAAGAGCCCGTCAAAGAGGCGGTCCGATTGGGCCTGGGCGAGCGAGCCGGTGTGGCTCAACGCGGCCTGGGCCCCCTGGGGGGTGCGCCCGGACTTGATCACGAGCACCGGGACGCGTCCGGTGACCTTCCGGGCCACCTCCAGGAACCGTCTCCCCTGCGCCAGGGCCTCCACGTAGAGCAGGATGACCCGGGTGGCCGGGTCCTCGGCGAGCGCCGGGAGGAGGTCGTTCTCGTCCAGTCCCGCCCGGTTCCCCACCGAGACGAACTGGGTGAACCCGATGCCCTGGGCACGGGCATAGTTGAGGATCCCGGCCCCCAGGGCGCCGCTCTGGGAGATGAACGCCACCGACCCCCGGGTGGGGAGGGTGTTCGAGAAGGTGGCGTTGAGGCGGACCGCGGGATCGGTGTTGAAGACGCCGAAGCAGTTCGGGCCGACCAGGTTCATCCGGTAGCGTGCGGCGATGGCCCGGAGGGCGGACTCCCGTTCGATCCCCTCCCCCCCCACTTCCTTGAACCCCGAGGAGATGATCACCGCCTGTCGGGTACCTCCCCGACCGAGGGCCTCGAGGGTCTCGGCGACCCCGGGCGCGGGGACGATGATGACGGCGAGCTCGGGGGGCTCGGGAAGGGCCCGGACGCTCGGATAGCAGCGGACCCCCCCCACGCTCTGCCACGAGGGGTTGACCGGGTAGACCACCCCGGTGAAGTCCTCCTTGAGGATGTTGGCGAACAGGGTGGCCCCCACGCTCTCCGGCCGGCGGGAGGCGCCGACCACGGCCACCGATCGGGGAGCGAAGAGTTCTCGGAAGGATCCCGGCATGCCCCGTCCCCGCTCGCCTCTCGGGAAGCCTCGCGCTATATACCGCCCGTTCGTCCCTGTTGACATGGCGGCGACCCCCCCTCCTCGACGTCCCGGGATGCCGGGAGGCGCGCTCCAACGGCTCCCCAAGGGTGATGTCACCACCGTGTTGGCGGTGGGGAGCGGGAAGGGAGGCGTGGGGAAATCCTCGATCACCGCTTTGCTGGCGGGCGAGCTCGCCCGCCGGGGGAGTTCGGTGGGCCTGCTCGACGCCGATATCACGGGCCCCTCGCTGCCGAAGCTCCTCGGGCTCCACGGGCCGTTGTCGGACCATGGCGAGGGGATCGAGCCGGCCCGGACCGAGGGGGGCATGAAGGTGGTCTCCAGCCAGTTCCTCGTGGAGGAGAGCACCACCCCGGTGATCTGGCGAGGGCCGCTGGTCACCCGGCTCATCATGCAGTTCTTCGGGGGGGTGAACTGGGGGACCCTGGACTATCTGCTGCTGGACATGCCCCCGGGGACCTCGGACGTTCCCCTCACCGTCTTCCAGACGGTCCCGCTCGATGGGATGGTCTTCGTGACCACCCCCCAGGAGCTCTCCGGTCTCATCGTGAAGAAGGCCATGAACATGGCCCGGGAGCTCCGCATCCCGCTCCTGGGGCTGGTGGAGAACATGGGGACCGCCCGTTGCCCCCACTGCGGGGAGACCTTCCGGCTCTACGGGCCCAGCCGGGGTCCCGCGCTCGCCCAGGAGTTCGATACCCCGTTCCTGGGGGAGCTCCCGGTGGACCCGAACCTATCGGAGCTCGCCGACCAGGGCCGGATCGACACCTACCGCTCCCCGGAGCTCACCGGGGTGACCGACCAGCTCCTCCGGAGCCTGGAGGAGGCCCGCTCTCGTACCCTGACGGTGCTCCGGCCGGCGGGGGAAGCCCCGACCGCGCGAGCTCCTCCAAGTGGACCACCGAGACCGTGAGCCCGGCGCCCCTGAGGATCTCCGAGACGCCCGGAAGGTGGGCGTCCCCCAGGGCCGCCGCCACCCGGGGGGTCTGCCGGGCCAGGGAGGCAAGGCGGGCGGCCATGTGCTCGTTCCGTTCGTCGACGAGCACCCGGGTGAGGCCCGGATAGCTCTTGCGGAGGGCCACGAGAAGCTCGTCGCGCCCCTCGGCGTAATCCTCCAGGCTTCCCTTCATGAGGCCGGTGGGGATCAGAAAGGCGGCCAGCGTGGAGAGGAGCAGCCGGACGCGCTCCCGCCCCGAGAGCGAGGCGAGGAGCCGGGGGGCGGTCTCCCGCAACGGGTCGTCGACGAGGTAGGTGGGAAGACCGGACCGGGAGGCGAACTCGGCCACCTGGAGCATCTCCCCCCCCGCGAGGACCCCCATGTCCCGGGCAAGGCGCTCCTGGAGCCGGCCCCAGAGGCGGAAGAGCAGCGGGCCGCCCGACCGCGTCGCCGGCCGTTGTCCGGGCGGGAGCGACTGTTCCCGGGCCCGTTCCCGTAGGAGGGCGGCGCGTTCGGGGTCGAGCTCCACGGCCACCGCGGTGGGAGCGAAGGAGGAGAGGACCCGGTCCAGCCCCGCCTGGACGTCGAGCACGTGGGC
Organism: Thermoplasmata archaeon; assembly: GCA_021806135.1. Lineage (GTDB taxonomy): Archaea > Thermoplasmatota > Thermoplasmata > Lutacidiplasmatales > UBA184 > JAKATE01. Next base: position 36,465 of record JAJZYB010000005.1, on the reverse strand, counting down.
CACACCGACCAGCAGGATGGCCCCGGGGGGAAGACCCCCTCCCGGCGAGGAGAAGGTCCAGCTGGTGGAGACCGCCATGCTCCGGGACCGAGCCCTCCGCTCAAGAGCGTTGCCGGGGATGGCCGTCGCCCGGGGAACGGGAAAGGGGCTCGCCAGAGGGGTTCCAAGCCGACCGGGGTGGGCGCGTCCGGCCGCCCCCCGTCCTCTCCCCGGGTGGAGGAGGAGAAGATCGCCCCCCGCCCTCCCGGGGTTGGTAGGGGTTGTCACTGGGCGTCGGGGAGGTGGCGCCATGGCCTCTGACGTGCCGCTCTGCCTCCCTCACAGGGCCCCGTTCCCTCGGCGGGGAGCTCTGCCCCGGGGACCGGGGCCCGAGGCAGGGGAGCCCGCCGCCGGATACCCGCGAAGATTAAGTCCCCCCGACATTGGTTCGGCGTAGCATGCCGGAGCATTCCCACGGGGAGTCCGAGGCTGCCGGGAGGATCCTCCGGGGCCTCGTGGTGGCCATCGTGATCACCGTCGTGGCCCTCCTGGTCGAGGCGATCGGCGCGGTCCTCAGCCGGAGCCTATCGGTCACGGTGGACGCCGTCCACAACGTACCCGATCTGTTCGCCTTCGTCGCCTCGTACATCGCGCTCGCCGCCACCGCCCGGGGCCGGACCGACGAGCAGACCTTCGGTTCCCACCGTCTCGAGGTCTTCGCGGCCCTGTTGAACGCCTTCGTCATCCTCACGACCGGTGCGGTCTTTGCCTACCCGGCCGTGCTCGGACTGCTGCACGGCACGACGCTCGCCGGCCCGGTGGACCCCGTGTGGATCCTGGCCGCGGCGATCCCAACGTTGTTCCTGCGGGGCGGGGCCGCCATCTACCTCGGCCGTATCCCCCGCCGCGCCCGGGACCTGAACGTCCGCAGCGTCCTCTTGCACCTGGCGACCGACGTGGTGATCGCGGCCACGCTCCTGGTGGACGCAGCGTGGCTCCTTCTCTCGCCCTCGAGCGAGTGGATCGATTCGGCAGCCGCTCTCGTGATCGCCGGGATCCTCGTCTACGAATCCATCCCCCTGTTCCGGGGAGGGTGGGAGGTGCTCACGGAGCGAGTGCCCTCCGGCATCTCCGTTTCCACCGTATCGAAGGCCCTGGGCAGCGCCCCCCATGTCCGGGAGGTGCATGACCTGCATGTCTGGTCGCTCTGCCCGACCTTGGTCTGCATGACGGCCCACGTCCGGGTGGACGAGATGTCGGTCAGCGAGGGGGCCCGGGTGACGGAAGGACTGCGTCGGCTGGTCGAGGAGGAGTTCGGCATCGTCCATGCGGTCTTTGAGCTCGAGGCGGAACCTTTCGGATCGTCCAGCACGCGGCCGAGCATTTCCCCGGCCGCCGTGGGACCCACGTGACCCGGCCGACCGCCGCCGGGCCGGAACGAGGCGTCTGTCCATGCCCGTCGCCGTTGCTCAGTGCGCGCGGCCCTCCCAGGGGCGGCCCTTCCGCTTGCTTCCGATTTCGTCGGGGAGTTCTCTTGATCCGTCAGCGGAGGGCGACCCCTCCTTAGGTCCGCCCTTCCCGCCTGGCCCTCCGTGGCCCGCTCCGCCCTTGCCCCGGGCCTCCCCCCGGTCCGCTCACCGTCGTCCCGACGTCCCCACTGGATCCATCTCGATGGAGCGGACTTCGCCCGGGACCGAACCGGCCCCCCGGTCCTGCCCAGGCCGTCCCCGCCGGGGCTCCGGTGGTGCCGGGGGAAGCCCGCCCCTCCCTCCCCCTTCGCTTGACGGGTCCCCGGGGCCTGAAGCGGGTTCCCGGACCCGGAGGGAGGAGCTCCCTCGGGCGCTGGAGGGGGCCTCGTCCAGATCCCGGAGCCGGACGGGAGCAAAGGTCGAAATACCTCCCGCCGGTGGTCGGCGCATGGCCTGGCGCATCTACGTGGTCCCCGCCGAGAAGCGGGCGGCGGTGGAGGAGCTCCTCACCCGGGACGATCTGCTCTGGCGACAGACCCGGATCCTCAGGGACGCCGAGCCCCTCGGGGGAGCCTCCGGGGAGACCTACCTGTACATGGAAGGGTCCGAGACGGCCATGACCCACGCGGATGGGGCGATCCCTCCGCTCGGGAACAGGGCCGAGGGCGCCCTCGCCGAGAGGCTCCACGACCGGTTCAAGGAAGAAGAGGAATTGTCGGCCCAGGGCATGGGCCTGATGTTCTCCGACGAACCGTAGGGAACGGCCCTCACGGAGGCGGCGGTTCGTCGGCCCCGCTCGTCGGTCCGCCGGTCCGCTCCACGTCCTCGCCCCCGGAGAAGGAGCGCTGGCAGGCGGCGTAGAGGTCCTCCAACCCGCTGCCGGTCTCGGAGCTGGAGAAGACGGGGGACCAGAGGGGGCTCACCCCCTCCAGGGCGCGGAAGAGCTCCAGGGAGAGGGCGGTCCCCCCTTCCCCCGGTTCGTCCCGGGCGGCCTCGTAGAGGGTGAAGGGCTCCTCCCCCCATTGGGCCAGTCGCTCCCGCTCCTCCGGTGAGAGGAGGTCCTCCTTCGCCACCACGTTCACCAGGGGCAGGCCGAAGCGGAACTGCACGGTGGCCGAGAGCAGCAGGAGCGAGAGGTATCCTCCGGGGCGCCGGGAGAGCAGCGGGTCGAACAGGAAGGCGAGGAGGCTCCGCTCGCCGGTGAGCGCCTCCACGATGTGCCGGGAGGACTCCCGGAAGGCGAAGAGCTCCACCTGGCCCGGGGTGTCCACCAGGAGGTAGTCCCCCCCCTGCTTCTCCAGGGCGGAGCGCACCTCGAAGATCTTCACGGCCATGAGGTCGCTCGCGGCCACCTGGGCCCCGTTGGGGCCGAGGCCGAGCTCCGCCTGGACCTCGGAGAGCTTGACCCAGTCCCGGATGTCCACGTCCGGGTCGTAGGAGGGGTTCTCCATGCCGGGGTCCAGGTTCACCGTCACGGCGTCGTAGCCGGCCTCGTTCAACCAGCGGTAGAAGGACCGGGTGAGGGTGGTCTTCCCCACGCCGGCGGTGCCGGTGAAGTAGATCGCCACCGGGTCCATCGTTCAGTCCCTCCGGATCCGGGTCGAGGGAGGATGGAGGAGGAGCTCCCGGGAGAGGTCCTTCAGGAAGGCCTCCTTCCGGATCCCTTCCTTCTTGGTCACCTTCACCCGGCCCTCCTGGCGCCAGGGTTCCCGGGGGTACTGGCGGGCCTCCACCGTGGCCTCCACCCCCAGGGCCCGGCAGGCCGCGGCCAGATCCCCGGCGGAGAGCTCCCCCGGAACGCCCTCCTCGCGGGCGACCCGCCGGCCCTCGGCCCGGGAGTGCCCTTTCTTCAAGTAGGTGGGATAGACGTAGAAGTGCGACGGCATCGGCCCATCAGGCCGGACCGGAGGCGGGCAGGAGGACCCCGTTGAGGACCCCGTCCTGTCCGGGCCGGGAACGGATCCTCACCCGGCCGAGGTCGGTCTCCACCACGGCGCCCTTGTTCAGGATGTTCCGCTGCACGTAGTTGGGGTTGCTCTCGTTCTGCCGGACGGTCAGCGCCTTGGCCACCTGGTGCTTACCGGTCGCCGGGTCGAAGACCTGGATCTTGTCCGCCACGAGCACCCGTACCTTCCGGTTCCCCCCCCGGACCCGGTAGAGCTTCACCTTGGGCTCCCCGAGGGTGGGGAACTGGAGCTCCCGGGAGATCTCGAACCGGCGCTTCTTGCGGACGGGCCGGAGCCTTCCCCCGGTGCGCTTACGCCGCGAACGGCCCTGCCAGATCCCCATGGTCCCCGCGTGGACGGGCCGGGACCAAGGAGGGGTATTTACCTCCTCCGGTGCCCCCGCCGGATCTCAGAGGTGCTGGGAGAGCGCCTCCCGGTGGGGGGCGAGCGCGGCCTCGAGCGCCTGCCGGGCCTCCGGCGCGGGCGGGCCGTTCGGCGCCCGGTATCCCTCGTCGGTCTCCCGGAGGGCTCGGGCGAGGAACTTCAGTCCTGCCGGGCCCGGCACCCGGGCGCAGAGCTCGCGGAGGATGTCCACCTCCGCCTGGAGGGCCCGGCCCCGCTCCTCGTCCCCCTTCCGGGCGGCCTCCACGAGAGCGAGGGAGAGCTTGGGCAGGAGGTTCGCGGTCTCGAGGACCGCTCCCCGGGCCCCGCCCTGAAGGTCGACGAAGGCGTAGCGGTCCCGGCCGGTGAGGACGGAGAAGCCCTCCGGTGCCACGGCAAGGAAGGAGGAGAGGCTCGAGGCGGCCTCGTCGGCGTCCAGGAGGCCGTTGATGATCCCCCGGGAAGCCAGGTCCGCCACCACCGGGGGAGGGAGCGCGTACCCGTTGACCAACGGATGGTTCAGCAGCACCAGCGGGAAGCGGGTGCGGTCCCGGAACGACTGAAGGTACTGCTCCAGGGATGCCGGCTCGGGAGGCTGGGGGGACCGGGGGGGGTAGATCACCTGGACCGAGGCGCCCGCCGCTTCCATCTCGTCGGCGAACGCGCCGGCCTCGTCCGGCGATCCGGGCGGGATACCGGCCCAGAGGTCGCTGTAGAAATTGCTGCTCTCCGCCATCTTCTCGGCGAGCGCCACCCGTTCCGCCGGGGTGAGCAGGAAGGGCTCCCCCGCCGGGGCGAGGGTGAACAGGTGCAGGACCCCTTCGTCGAGGAGGCTCCGCCCGTACCGGGAGTTCTTCGGCAGGTCGAGCCCACCCTGCTCGTCGAAGAGGGTCACGGCGGGGACCACGAGGCCCTCCAGCGCCACGGAGGACCCATCGACGTAACGTATTTCACGCCTCGCGTGGGTGCGGGCGTCCAGGAGGGCGAAGGACGGTGTTCGAGACGCCGGCCCCTCCGGCGGTCTCCGGGACCCTCGGTCTGGACGAAGCCGGCCGGGGGAGCGTGCTCGGGCCCCTCGTGGTGGGGGCGTTCCTGCTCCCGGGCAGCGCCCGGGAGGGAGAGGACCGGCTCCGGGCCCTGGGGGTCCGGGATTCCAAGCGCCTCAGCCCGCAACGGAGGGAAGCGGTCTTCTCCTCGCTCACCCCCGTGGGAAGGTGCGTCACCGCCCGGGCGGAACCCGTGCTCGTGGACCGCCACGTGGAGCAGGGGGGGCTGAACCGGCTGGAGCTCTCCCTCATGGCCCGGCTCATCGTGGAGCTGCGTCCCCGACGCGTCTGTGTCGACGCCTGCGATGTGGACGCCGGGCGGTTCGGGAGGCGCCTGAGGGACCTCGCCGGGGCTTCCGGCTGGAGGGGAAGGATGGTCTCCGCCCATCGGGCCGACGAGCACCTTCCGGTGGTGAGCGCCGCCTCCATCGTGGCGAAGGTCACCCGGGACCGGGCCCTGGCGGAGATCCAGCGCCGGGTCCCGGAGCCCTTGGGCAGCGGTTATCCGTCGGACCCGGTCACCCGGGCCTATTTGACCGGATGCGTCGACCGGGGAGGGCCCCTCCCCCCGTGGGTCCGCGGGTCCTGGGCCACCCTCGACAGGATTAAGAAGGGTCCCCGGGTCCCAACGCTGGAGAGCTTCCCATGATGGAGGAGACGCTGATCTCGCTGGTGGACCGGTTCAACCGGAGGGTGAAGGAGAACCCCGGCGTCCAGGAGGACCTCCAAGGGAAGGACCGGGTGATCCACCTCACCTTCGTGGAGGGGGAGTCCTTCACCCTGGAACTGAAGGGGGGACACCTCTCGCCCCCCCGGACGGGGAACGGGGGCCCGGCGGACGTCAAGGTGGTGGTGGACGAGAAGACCTTCCGTGACCTGTTGAGCCGGGAGATCGGGCCCATCAAGGCGCTCTACAGCGGCCGGTTGAGGATCGACGCCTCTTTCGAGGACAAGCTGCTCCTGCGCAAGCTCTTCTGAGCCGGGCCCGTCAGCGCAGGAAGACGCACGCCGCCACGCAGACCCCGTAGTGGTCCATGGGGATGGAGAGCTCCTCGGTCCGGTAGTTGATCTTCCGGAGCTCCACACCGCGGAAGTGGGCGATCTCCTCCATCCGCCAGCGCAGGAATTCCTTGAGCGCCTTCTGGGTGCCGTGGATGTGCCCCTCCGCCACGTACCCCCCGTGCCCGTCGGTCCTGAACCCATAGGCGATCCCGGCGCTGATGACCTCGCCTTCCCCGCCCTGATGGCGGGCGAGCACGCAGTGGGTGATGGCCCCCATGGGGAGGGGCCGCCGGTCCACCTGCCGGATCCCATCGGGGAGGACCGAGGAGACGGAGACCAGGTTCTGCTCACCGATCCCCGCCTTGAGGAGGGCCAGGTCGAAGGCGTTCAGCTCGCTGGTCTTGTTGATCGCCCGTCCGCTGGTGACGAAGAACCGCGTGGGGATGGGGACGAGCGGCTCCTCCCCCTTGTGCGTCGGCCGGGCCACGGGGGGCCCACCCTCCCCTTTCCTTAAAAGCGTTCCCGGGGCGCGCGCGAAACCCGGGTCAGACGATGATGGCGTGCCGGCGCCGCAGGGACTCCTCGGTCTCCCCGCGACGGGCCATGAGGGCGGCCACCAGGCCGTCGGAGAGGCGAAGGCTGGCGGACTCGAAGAGCGTCCCCAGGGGGGCCAAGCGCGGCCGTTGCGGCTCCTCCGGGAGAGGGAGGTGGACCAGCAGGCTGGCGGCGTGCGCCAGCTTGCTGTTCCCCCGGGCCGTGATCACCACGAGCTCGGCCCCCTCGCGGCGGACGATGTTCGCGGTCTGGACCGAGCTCTGGCTCTCCCCGCGGTTGGAGAAGATCACCACCACGTCCCCCCGGTGGACGATGGGGGTGACCGACTCCCCGATGACGAACGCCGTGAGCCCGGTCTGGACCAGCCGCATGGCGAACGCCCGGGCGATGATCCCGGAGCGCCCGGCCCCGTAGGTGAAAATCTTCGGCGCCGAGTCCAGCAGACCCACCGCCTGGGACACGGTCTCCGGGTCGAGCGTGCTCAGCGCCTGGGTGACCCGGTCCCCGATGTACCCCACCGCCGAGAGGAACGGGGAAGGCTCGGGGGTCTCAGCGCGATCGCCCATGGTCCTTCGTCTTGGGTCTCGGCTTCCGCTTCGCGTGGAGCCGGGAGGGGCTCGCCGTTCCCTTCCGGGAGAGAAGGGGGCGGGCCCGGGCCGGAGCGCCCGGCTTCTTCGCCGACGTTCGGGGAGAGACCCGTTTGGGGGATGGAGCCTTGGCCTTCGAGGCGGACCCCGCCGGGGGGCCCGCCGCGCGGGCCGCGGTGGGAGCGGGAGCGGCGGGATGACGCTTGGCGAAGCGCTTGGCCAGCGCGCGCTCGTAGAGGAGCTTCATGTACATGGCGTCGTGCTCGAGCAGCGGGGACGAGCTGATCACGGTGGCATCGTAGTCCCGGTCCGCGAGCAATTCCGCCACCGCGTCGAAGTGGACCATCCCCCGCTTGATGGGGGTGAGCCGGAAGTCCCCGGGGTTATGGAACTCCACCCCGGAGAAGTTCAGGTAGAGCTCGCCGTGGCTCGCCTCCACGAACTCCTCGAAGAGCGCCTGGAGCTCGGCCCGGTCCTCGAAGCGCTTGCGCTCCCGGGCCGCCAGGTGCGCCAGGTGGAGGACCGGCCGCACCCCCTTGATCTCCCGGCAGAGGCGGAGGATCTCCTCCCGGGTCCCGAAGATCTCCGGATGTCCGCTCGGCTCCACCGCGAAGAGCAGGTCCTCCCGGCCGAGGCCCTCCATCCACCGCCGGAGGAGCCGGACATCCCCGGCGAGCCGTTGGTACGCCTCCTCCCGGGTCCCGGGCCCATAGAAGCCCAGGTGCCCGACCACGGCCCGGCTCCCCAATCCGGCCGCCAGGGTGGCGGCCCACTGGTACTGGTGGAGCGTCCGTTCCCGGGCCGCGGGGGAGGAGACCAGATCCACGTAGTACGGGGCATGCAGGGTGAGCCGGACATCCAGGGACTGGGCCAGGAGGCGTCCCTGGGCCAGGTCGCTGTGTTCCTTGGCGAGGAACCAGGTGAGCAATGTCTCCCGAGAGCGGCGGGTCAACGGCTCGCTGAGCAGCCTCGGGTCGCTCAGCTCGGAACCCTTCGGAGGGGGCCCCACTTCCACGATGAGGCTGCCGGGGATCTCCCGGGGGCGTCGGCCGAGCTCCTCTTCGAGCGGCTCCCGGACGAGGGGGTTCACCTTGATGAACTGGAGTTCCATGGCCGAGAGTCCCACGTTGTGGATGTCGGAGATCCCGTCCCGGAGGGTCCTCCCCTTGCAAGAGAGGGGGATGCCCGCCGGGCCGAACCGAATCATTAGAAGCGACCCCCGGGACCACCGGGTGCGGGCGAGGGCGAAGCCGCCACCATCTATATACGTCGCGGAGGGGGGCCCTTCCGTGCCACGAAGAGGCATGGGACCCCCCGGCGGCGGTCCTCCCATCCTGCGGTGCCCCGGGTGAACGTGGTCAAGAACGTCTCCCTCCCCTCGGTGAGGGGCAGCACCAAGCGTCCTCCAGCGACGACCGCCGCCGCCCACGCCGGAGGGAGCGGCGGGCGCTGGGCATAGGAGACGAGGAGGCGATCGAAGCGCCCGGGGCCGGCGGTGGGCTCGTCCCCCTCGCCCGGAAGGACCCGGGGGGTGGTGGGAAGCGACAGGGATCGGAGGACCTCCCGGGAGCTCTCGACGAGCGTGGGCTCGATCTCCACTCCCAACACCGTGCCTCCGGGGCCGGCCAGGTGAGCGAGGAGCGCAAGGACGTAACCGGAGCCGCTCCCGAGCTCCAGCACCCGCGCTCCCGGGAAGACCTTCGCGCTCTGCAACTGGACGGCCACCATGCCCGGGGCGGAGATCGTGGCCTCCGGCCCGATGGGGAGCGGATCGTCCTCGTAGGCCCGGGCCAGGAGCCGGGGGGGGACGAACCGCTCCCGCGGGACCGCCTCCAGAGCGGAGGCGATGTCCGACGGGAGCGGGCCGAGGTCCCGGACCATCTGGCTCCGGGCGCGGGCGAACGGGTCCGCGTGGGCCGGTCCACCGGAGGAGGCGTTCACCGAGGGTTCCCCGGTCGGCCCGCAGGGGGGATATCGGTCGCGGTTCCCGCGACGGCGGGCCCCTGCTCGGGGGAGGGGGCCCCCACGGCGGGGCCGGTCCGTCGCCTTAGACCGCGGCCGATGAGGTACATCTCGGACGAGGTCTCCCGGGAGGCCTTCGGCTTGGTGACCACGAGCTGGTGGAAGTCAGGCGCCAGTTCCTGGCGGAGGCCCTCGAGCAGGTCGCCCTGGAAGACTTTGGCCACGAAGGTACCCCGGGGTCGCAGCACCTCGCGCGCGAGGAGGAAGGCCTGCCGCACGAGTTCCACGCTCCGGGCGTGGTCGGTGGAGTACGCGCCGCTGATCGTGGGCGACATGTCGGAGAGGACCACCTGGAACGGGGCGTCTCCCAGCCGGGCCCGAAGCGTGGGGTCGCCCACGCGGCCCCGTACGAAGCGCCCGCCTTCGAGCGGCGCAAAGGCCCGGACGTCCACGGAGACCACGCTGCCTGCCGGCCCCACGGCCTCCAGGGCGACGAGGCTCCATCCGCCCGGGGAGGCCCCCAGGTCGAGGACCCGGTCCCCGGGCCGGAGGAAGCGGTATCGTTCGTTGAGCTCCAGGAGCTTGAAGGCGGCACGGGAGCGCAGGCCCTCCCGCTGGGCGGCCCGGTAGAACGGGTCCCGCCGCCGCTGTTCGCTCCACCGGCGGGCCATGAGGGCGGCCCCATCCTCCCCCGCCCGATAACCCTGGCGGGAAGGGAGGGCTGGGAGCCCGGGAGGTTCACCGGATCGGAGAGGAGAGGGACAGCTTCGACGGTTCCCACCATGCCCCCCGTACGTTCCGGCTCGCCGGTCGCGGGGGGACTTCCCCCTTCCCCTCCGCCGTCAGGCGCTCCACGCTCCTCGCCTGGGCCTTGGGGCAGCGGTGGATTTTCGCGTTGTCCCAGAGCACGATGACCTTCCCCGGGGTCTCCTCGAGGGCTGTTCCAGGAGCCAGATCCCCTTGGTCCCACTGATATCGGACCGATGGGCGCTGAAGGACACCTCGCCGTCCAGGGTCACCCCGTTGCTCACCGAGACCTTTCCCCAGTGCCCCTTGACCCACAGCAGCGGGCTGGAACCTCGTTTCACCCAGTCTCGTCGGGCCAACGATGGGTCGACCGGCGGCGCCCCTCCTCTGCCGTCCTGCGGCGGGTCCGTCGCGTTCCTCGTTCTCGAGACCTTCGCCCGTCGCCGTCACGCCCCCCATCAGGGCAAGCCACGACGGAGAGGTGACGTTTCGACTTAAGGAGCAGGAACGGCGGTGGGAGGTTCCCAGTCTGGAAGGCCGGTCAGAGGGGGGACGCTCCACGAGGCGAAGGGGGCGGCGGGACCGGGCATGGGGCCGTCCGAATTTGAATCGGAGTCTCTAGCACCCCAAGCTAGAAGGATGGCCAAGCTACCCCACGGCCCCGTGATACCCGCGCGCGCGGGCACCCGGGAGAGGGTGATAAGGCTAACGGCGTGAGCGGGCCCGGCCACCGCTCCCCCCAGCGCTTCCCTCACCGGCCAGGGAGGCTCGCGGGGCTCTGCTTCGGTTCGCTCGCGGGGCGGTGGCCCCGGAGGGCGGCTTCCACCGCCTGCACGATGTTGGCATACCCCGTGCAGCGGCAGAGATTCCCTCGCAGAGCCTCCCGGATCGCATCCGTGCCGGGGGCCCGTTCACCCTCCACCAACGCCGTGGCGGTCATCAGCATCCCCGGGGTGCAGAAACCGCACTGAAGCCCGTGGGCCTCGGCAAAGGCCGCCTGGAGCGGCGAGAGAACGCCTTCCTGCTCCAACCCTTCTACGGTGCGGATCCTCCGACCGTCGGCCTGCACCGCGAAGACGGTGCAGGATTTCACGGGTCTGCCGTCCAGCTGGACGGTGCAGGCACCGCAGTTCGAGGTGTCGCAACCGATGTGGGTCCCGGTCAGTCCCAGTTGCTCCCTCAAAAAGTAGACCAGGAGCGTCCGGGGCTCCACCTCGGCGTCCCGGGGGGTCCCATTCACCGTGACCTGGATCCGCCGGGTCGGACCGTGGCCCCCGACGACCCCGTCGTCGCCGGTCATGCCCTCCCCCCAGCCCGATCGGCCGCCCTCTCCAGCACCTGCTCGGTGAGGACCTCCACCACGGCCCGCTTGTATTCCACCTCTCCGCGCAGGTCCGGGACCGGGACGGCCTCCTGCGAGGCGAGCTTCCCGGCCTCGGCCAGGTGGACCGCATCCGGAGGGTGTCCCACGAGGGAAGCGGCGGCCCTCGGGGCCGGGAGGGCAGTGGGCCCCACCGCGGTAAGCCCGATCCCAGAACGCGCCACCCGACCCTTCGGGTCCAGGGTCAGGCTGGCGGCGACCCCGGCCACCGAGTAGTCCCCGCCGGGTCTCTGGAGCTTGAGGTAGGCTGCCCCGTGACCGGCCCTCGCCATGGGAAGCCGGGCCTCCGTCAGGACCTCCTCCGGCCCCACGGCGGTGACGAAGGTGTCCCGGTAGAACTCGGAGGCCGCCACGGTCCGGGGGCCCCGGGCGCTGGTGATGACCATCTCCCCGCCTGCGGCGATCCAGCAGGCGGGGAGGTCGTTGCCCGGATCCCCATGACAGAGGTTGCCGCCCACGGTCCCCAGGTTGCGGACCAAGGGGTCGGCGATCACCTTCCCGGCCTCCGCCAGCATGGGATACCTCGCCTGGACCAGCGGGTCCTCCAGGAGGGTGCCCACCCGGGTGAACGCTCCCACCTTGAGGAAACCCTCCTCTTCGCGGAGGTAGGAGAGGCCGGGCACGTGCTGGAGGTCCACGAGCACCTTCGGCTGGGCGAGGCGGAGCTTCATGAGCGGGATCAGGCTCTGCCCCCCGGCCAGGACCCGGGCCTCCCCCGGGTGCTGGTGCAGCAGGTCGAGGGTCTCCTCCAGGCTCTTGGGCGCCCGGTACCCGAAGGAGGCGGGGATCATGGTCGGGCAGGGGAGCGGGGGGGCAGGAATAACGGTTGTGTCCCGCTCGGTCTTCCCTCCCCGGAAAAGCACCGGGGAGGGGCCGGCCGGAGCTTTCTAATGGGGGCGGGGGCTTGAGCCGTCTGGGATGCTGACCGACGCCTTCGGACGCGGGGTGACCGATCTGCGGATCAGTGTCACCAAGCGCTGCAACTTCTCCTGCGTCTACTGCCACGACGAGGGGTTGGGACCCGTGGCCCGGCCCTCGGCCCCCCACGGGGAGGAGATGACGCCCCTGGAGGTCGAGCGGCTGGTCCGGATGGGCCGGGAGTTCGGCATCCGCTCGGTGAAGTTCACCGGGGGTGAACCGCTGGTGCGGGCTGATCTGGAGGAGATCGTGGACCGGACGGTGCGTCAGGTCCCCGACGTTTCCCTGACCACCAATGGCTCCCTTTTGGAGTCCCGGGCGGCCTCCCTGCGGGCGGCCGGCCTCAAGCGAGTGAACGTCTCGATGGACTCGCTGGACCCCGAGGAGTTCCGGACGATCCGTCATGGCCAACTGGCCCCGGTGCTCCGGGGGATCGAGGCGGCGCTGGAACTGGGACTGAAGCCGGTCAAGCTCAACCTCGTGGTCCTGCGCATGACGCTGGGGAGCATCGCCCCCATGATCGCGCATGTCCGGGGCCGCGAGGGCCTCCGCCTGCAGCTGATCCAATTCATGCCGGAATACAACCCCCACCCCGAGTGGATGGCGGACATCGCCTCGGTCCGCTCTTGGCTGGACTCCCACGCCAGCGAGGTGCTCGTCCGGGAGATGCACCACCGGCGCATCTATCTCTTCGACGGGGCGGAGGTGGAGGTGGTGGATCCGGTGGACAACCCGGAGTTCTGCCTGAACTGCCACCGGGTCCGGATCACGCACCGGGGGGAGCTCAAGGGATGCCTGAACCGGAACGACGACCTGGTGCCCACCCGGGGGCTCGACGACCGGGAGCTCCGGGCCGCGTTCCGGCACGTCATCACCCAACGGGTCCCGTACTACGGGGTCTACCACACCGGTTCCACGACGCCGGAAGGGATCCGCCTCCCGATGCTCGGCCAGGGCTGACCGCAGGCGGACCGGCCGGCTCGGGAGAGCGCTCCCGGAAGGATTATTCCTCCCCCGCCCTCCCGCCAGCGCGGGGAGGGGGAAGCGGCATGCACCTGGGAGGGACGTTCTCCGTGCATCGGGGAAAAGGCGAGGTCTTCTCTTTCCTCATGGACGCCCGACGATGGGCGGATTGCCTCGACGACCCCCACACCCTGGAGGTCCTGGACCCGGGCCATTTCGAGGGGACCCTCACCACGGGGATCTCCTTCCTTCGGGGGACCTTCCGGTTCCGGGGAGAGTACGGGGACGTCACCCCCGGGGTACGTCTGAAGGCCACCGTGAATGGCTCCGGACTGGGCAGCGGGCTGCGGGCCCTGCTCTCGGTCGAGCTCGTGGAGGAGGGGGAGAGCACGGCGGTCCAGTGGAGCGCAGACGTGACCTTCTTCGGGCCGGTGGCCACCCTCGGAGAGGGGATCGTCCGCCGGACGGTGGACCAGAAGGTGGCCGGGCTGTTCGAGAACGCCCGGAAGCGGCTAGAGGCGAACGGCTGAGGGGCGCGGCGGATGTCCCGGGGAGCGGATCTTCTTTCCGGCCGGGACCGTTCCGGGCCGGACCGGGAGGGACGGGCCGGTCCCTACCCGCCCTCCCTCCCTCGCTGCGGATGGCCCGGCCTGGCGGATCCCCTTTACGAGCGCTACCACGACCAGGAGTGGGGGACCCCGCTCCATGGGGAGTCCCGGCTCTTCGAGTTCCTGGTCCTGGAGGGCGCCCAGGCTGGTCTCAGTTGGCGGACCATCCTCCACCGGCGGGAAGGGTACCGGCGCGCTTTCGGAGGCTTCGATCCTGCGAAGGTGGCCGCCTACGGCCCCGGGAAGGTCCAGGCGTTGATGCAGGACCCGGGGATCGTGCGGAACCGGCGCAAGGTCCTATCGGCGATCGAGAACGCCCGCTGCGTGCTGAGGCTCCAGGAGGGGGGGACGAGCCTGGACCGGCTCCTCTGGGACCGGTTCGGGGGCCGTCCCAGGGTCAATCATTGGAGGGAGTGGAAGGACGTCCCCAGCCGGACCGAGGAATCCGACAAGCTGAGCCGGGAGCTCCGCGGCGCCGGGTTCTCCTTTGTGGGATCCACGATCTGTTACGCCCTGGCCCAGGCCACGGGGATGGTCAACGACCACGTGGTCGGCTGCTTCCGGCATCCCGACTTCCCGCTTTCGCCCCGGTCGACCTTTTCCAGGACCGACGACCCGGGCACCCGGCTCAGGCGACCTCCGGTGGGATGATCCGGGGCCCTGCATCCGCCGGGCGGGACGTTGCCGGTCCTACACCTTCCTCTGGCGGAGGGATCGAGAGGACGCCCCTTCCTCCCTCGATGGGAGGCGGGACGCCCCAACCCGGTGGCGGTGAACGAGGAGTGCTCAGATGTGGATCACCAAGACGCCGAAGAGGATCAGCACGATGACGACGAGCACCCCGAGGACTATCCAACCGAACATGGGCTTACCGGGTCCTGCCAGGGACCGATAAGGGATAACCCAACCCTCAAGCCGTGTTCAGCGCAAGGGGAGGCGTCCCGGGGGAGCACCCGCGTTTGGATCCACGCACCCGTACCGCTCCGGCTCCCCAAATGCGCGGGCCCGAGAGCAACTCACCCGGGAGCCTGAGCGCTCTCCCCCGCGCGCTCACGTGCCGGCCAGGAGCCGAAGCCAGCGGGTCAGCGGCTCTCGTCCGCTCAAACCGGTTCCAGGGGCAGCCTATCCGTTCCACCGTGGTACGAAGCTAGGCCCACCGGGCCGGGCGAGGGACCAGCATGCCGGATTCCAGGGACCCAGTCAGCGCCTTTCTCCGCGCGCCCCGGTCCCGGCCAGCGACGCCACGTGCTGCCCCCTCCCGCATCGACAGGAGCGGGATCCCCCCGCGTGCGTGGCCTTCCCGGCCCGGAGGCCCGGTCTCGAGGGGGACCCCCCCGACGGAGGAGGGCGCGACCGCGAGAGGGACCCGCCAGTTGCCGGGCGGGGCGAACGGCCCCCGTCAGGGGTTCGCATGACCGAGAAGGCGAAGCGCCTGGAAGAAGCGAACCAAGAGCGGGCCGAGGCCGCGGTCCGATGGGAGGAGTCCGACCACCGGGCCCAGGAGAGCGGTCTCGCCTCCGATGCTGCCGAAGCGGCACGGGACGACCGGGCGTTGGATTCCGCCGACCGGAAGATCCGGAGGACCGAAGCCGGGCCCTGAGGGTGGACCCGCCGTAAGAGAGGCCCGGAGCGAGAGCCGAGGGAGGGAATCGAACCCCCAGGAAACGGATCTGCAGTCCGTCGCATTAACCATTCTGCCACCTCGGCCTGGCCGATACCGCAATCCGGCGGCAGATAAGGGGTTGCGCCCCTGCGCCGGGTCAGACGGGCGTCAACCCCCTGCGCAGCCGCTTGGCGGCGTTCTGTAAGCTCACCCGGACCCGGCCGGACCAGTCCTGCCCCGGCCCCTCACCCCGGCAAGCACCCCGGCGGAGGGCGCCCAACACCCCTTCGAGCCCCGGGGCCTCGGGCCAGAGGATCGTGAAGGCCTGCCCCACTTCCCCCGGGCTGTGGGCATCGCTGCCACCGGTCCCGCCGGTCCGAAGGGCCTCCCTCGCCCGCTCCGCCCGATGGTTCGGGCCTCGCCCATTCCTGCCGTTGTTCGTCTCGATGGCGGCAAGACCCCGGCTGTGGATCCCCCGGCTCCCCGCTCCATGCACCCACCGGAACGGATGGGGGGCCACCGGAACGCCCCCCTGCCGCAGGATCGCGTCCACCGTCTCCGGATACGATCGTCCAACGGGCGGGAGCTCCGTGATCCCGTAGGCGAGCAGGTGGCCATCCCGGGTGGAGATCTCCGCCGCCGGCACCAGTAGGAAACCGGGAGCGCCCCGGGCTGCCGCCTGGAGGGGGCCGCTTTGCAAGAGGGCATTGTGGTCCGTGACGGCGAGGCCATCCAAGCTCCTCTCCCTCGCCCGACGGACGGCCTCGGAGAGCTCGAGGACGGAATCCCGGCTGGCCACGGTGTGGACGTGCAGGTCCAACCGTAGAGGGGGAGGATGGTCCCGGTCGGACCGGCCCTCCATCAGCGGACCCGGGCCCCCGCGGGAAGGTCCCGGGCCGGGCGGACCGGAGTCCCCGTTCCCCAGCGCAAAGGCTCGACCGGGCCGGTCGGAGCGTCCCGACGCTGGACGATCACCGGGCCGTGTTCGCCCAGGTCCGGCCCCGTCCAGCGGACCGGGCCCTGGCCCGTTTCGAGGGTGCCCCCCGGTCCTCCCTCCGGTGAGGGGCTCCAGATCGCCACCTCGAGGATGGCCTGGGAGAAGGCCTCATGGGTGAGGACCGGGAGCTCCTGCCCGCCCGACCCCTCCAGGCCTGTGCCCGCGGGGGTCCCCTCCGGAGCGACGAGCACGCCGACCACCTCTCCCGCCTCCGCGGCGAGCACCATGCCCTGGGAGAGGATGCCCCGAAGCGGCCGGGGGGCCAGGTTGGCGAGCACCGCAACGGTCCTTCCGGAGAGCTCCGCGACCGTGTAGTGGGCCTTGAGCCCGGCCACCACCGTCCGCGGGACAGGCTCGCCCAGGTCGAGGGTGAGGACGTAGAGACGGTCCGCCCGGGGGTGAGCCTCCACCCGGAGGACCTTCGCCGCCCGGATGTCCAAGGGAGCGGATGCGGAGCGGGGGGTCGCCGACGAGGGGACGGACCCGCCGGTAGGTGGTCGTGTCGTCCCCGTCCCCTCCTCCGGCCCTTCCTTCGGGAAGAGCGGGCTCACTTCGCCGAGAGGGGTCCCGGGGACGGGGGGCAGGAGGGCCTGCTCCCAAGAGCCGGGCGGAACCCCGTCGCGCTCGCCCAGCATCCGTGCCAGCCGGTCGGAGGAGAAAGGGAGGAACGGGGAGAGGTACCGGGAGAGGGCTTTGATCGTCCAGAGCGTCTCGAAGAGGATACGGCCGCGTTCCGGTTCGGGGGCGGACCACGGGTGGGCCTCGTGGAAGGTCCGATTGGTCTCCCGGACCAGCTCCAGGGCCCGGTCCAGGGCCTCCTTCAGGCGGACGCCCTCCAGGTCGTCGGTGATCTGGTCGTGGGCCCGGCGAAGGAGCCTGCCGGCCTGGCTCTCCCCGGGCTCCCAGCCCGGTGGCGGGGCCGGGACCCTCCCGGCATAGGTCCGTTCCACCAGCGTGAGCGTCCGTTGCACGAGGTTCCCCCATTGGTCCGCCAGGATCTGGGCGCTCTCCTGCCGGAGCTCATCGGGGTCGAACTCGGTGTCGTGGTTCTGGGGAGCGTGGTAGGCCGCGTAGAACCGGATGACGTCGGGGGGAAGCTCCCCCAGCAGGTCGGGGAGCGCGACCTTGACGGTCTCCGGGGCCCGGGACTTGGAGAGCTTCCGCCCGTGGGTCTGCATATGCTCGTTGGCCTCCACGTGGTCGGGCAGGTGGAGACCTCCGAGGCCCAGCAGGATCGCGGGCCAGAACACCGTGTGGAAGGCGATGTTGTCCTTCCCCATGAAATTGTACATCTCCACGGGAGAGCCCTCCTCCCAGTACCGCTTCCAGGCGCTGGGGTCCCCGGATCGCCGGGCCCATTCCTGGCTCGCCGAGAGGTAGCCCATGACGGCCTCGAACCAGACGTACAACCGTTTCCCCTCGTACCCGTCGAGGGGGACGGGGATCCCCCACTGGATGTCCCGGGTGATCGGTCGCCGGCGCAGGCCCTCGGCGACGTAGTTCTCGGTGAACCGTCGGACCGACGGCCGCCAACCCTTCTGCACCCTCTCGTGGTAACGCGCAAGGTCGGGGGCGAGCGACGGCAGGTCCAGGTAGAAGTGCTCGGTCGGCCGGAACTCGGCCGGGGTGCCGCAGAGACGGCACCGGGGGTCTCCGAGCTGTTCGGGCTCCAGGATGCGGGAGCACACATCGCATTCATCCCCCCGCGCCCCCGGGTTCCCGCAGAACGGGCAGGTCCCGGTGAGGTACCGGTCCGGCAGGAACCGTGCGTGGTGGGGGCAGTACGCCACCTTGGCCACCTGCTTCACCAGGAGACCCTTCTTCAGCAGCCGGAGGAAGATCTCCTGGGCCGTCCTCTGGTGCCCTTCCGTCTCGGTGTGCGTGTACAGGTCGAAGCTGATCCCCAGCCGCCGGAAGTCCTCCGCATGGATCTCATGGACCCGGGCCGCCACCACGCCCGGGGCGACCCCCTCGGTCTCTGCCCGAACGGTGACGGGTGTGCCGTGCATGTCGGAACCGGAGACCATGAGCACCTCGTTCCCCCGGAGCCGGTGAAACCGGGCGAAGATGTCCGCGGGGAGCGCGTTCCCCGCCAGGTGGCCGATGTGCTGAGGGGCGTTGGCATACGGCCAGGCCACCCCCACGTAGATCCGGCGCATGGTCGGGGACGGACGGGGCTTCAGGATAGATATAGCTCCTCACGGCACCGGGGGAGAACTTCCCCCGGCGCCCCTCGCTTGACCGATGGCTCCCCTCTCGGTCCCCCGGCACCGCCGGTGCCCGGGGAGGCCGGCTGGAGGTCCAGCAGGGCCCCCATCGCCAAAGCCCCCTCGCGCCGGGGCGAACCACGGCCCGGCCCGACGAACCTCCTCGCCTCGGTCGAGAGCGGGGAGGTGCGGGGGAGGCGGGCCTCCCGGGGCACGGCGAGACCGGCGCTCCGACGGCGGGCCGGGAGAACGGTTCCCCGGTCCTCCCCGCGAGGGGCCGGGTCCACCGGGCCGCCGTGAATCCGGCAGGAATGGCCCTTCCCCACGAGCGAGGAAGGGAGGAACCGCGCAAGGCCACCACCGGTGGGTGCGGACGTTCCCGTCGTGTCCTGTCGCACAGGAAACACCCTTCAGGAAAAGGCAAAAAAAGGGGAGACCCGGACGGAGGATCCTCCGTCAGGGTTCGAGGTCGCGGGCCTCCCCGCAGAGTCGCGCCGCGGGGAGATCTACTTCCCCTTCTTCTTCTTCGAGCCCTTCTTCGCCTTCGTCTTCTTCGGCATGTTCTCCACGTCCGGGTGTTGGGCCCGGTCTCGGGAAAGGGTAGGGCGTCCCCGGATAAATACTCCTCGGTCTACGCTGGTCGGCGCGTTCTCGCGTGCGGGCGCGCTGCTGTGACCGGGGCAACGCAGGTCCGCTCATCATGGGTCCCGGCGCGTCCCTCCTCGAGGAGGAAGACGATCATGCACGAGGGAGAGACGACAGAGGAGGGACCCGGGACCGGCGGTCCATGGTCCTGGACGGCGTACGGGGCCGGCTACGAATTGCTCCGACAGAAGGACCCAACAACGGTTCCCGGGGAAGGAAGGGTCCTGGGTGGACCCGCTCGCCGGCCCCGGGGAGGCCCGCTGGGTGCGCGGACGCCAGGGATCGAGGCGGGAACGGGAGCGCACCCTCCGGCGCGGCGGCTCCCTCCAGGAGAGCCCGTGGGTGCCCCGGTGCCGTACCCCTCCCCAGGCCCGGGCCCCGAGCCCCCCAGTCCTCTGGGCCCCCAGGAGGATCCGCTGCGCCCTTCCCAGGGCTGACCCGCCAGGGCTAAATACTTTGGTCACCAAAGCATTCAGCCTGATGGGTCCATGACGGAACTCCCTCCCCCGGCTCCCTCCGACCTCGACGAACTCCCCCGGCTCGACGACCGGGTCCGGGAGCTCCTCTCCGAGATCTCCGGCCCCGTGGCCTTCAATGGGCTGCGCCGGGCCCTCCGCGTCCACCCGGAGTCCCTCTCCCGCTCCCTCCGACGCCTTGCCCGCGAGGGCACCGTCAAGCGGACCGCCCAAGGGTATCGGCTGGTCACCGACGGTTCGGCCCAACGTCGGGCCTCCCTCCCCTCGGACCTCCCCACAGGGGCCCCCGTGGCGGAACTCAAGCTCCCTCCCCAGGACAGCCCTCAGGAGGTCTTGGGACGGCTCTCGGGCCGCTGGTTCGGGGACTTCCGGTGGGTGGGATTCTACGAGGGGTCCGGGAATACCACACTGCTCTGGACGCACCGGAACGACGGCTCCCGCCTCTGGCTGCGGATACGGGGGGATGTCCTGGAGGTCTTCGAGGACCCGCCCGGGAAGGAGGGGCCGGCGGCGGCCTACCAGCTGCTGAGGCATGTGCTGGGGGCTTGGCACTCCGCTCGTCGTCCCCGGGGAATGGCCACGCTCTCCTCCGACGTTCCCGGCCGGACCTGGGGCCCCAACTGAGAGGCCCTCTCCTGCGGGGCCGGCCTACCGGACCGGGCCCGGGGGGCCGTCCTCTCCGCCCAAGGTGAACCCCGGTCGGGGGGAGAACGCGACACCGCCGCGGGGGAACCGGGAAGGAGCGCAGGGAGCCAGCGCGTCCCAGTTCCCCGTCCTCAGGGCATTCGCCATCCGCGCCGCGAGCCCCCCGGCGCGCATGACCCCGAACCCGTTGAAGCCGCAGGCCACGTAGAGCCCCTCGGGGGGCCCCAGCGGACCCACCAACGGATGCCGGTCGGGGGTGGAGACGCAGAGGCCAGCCCAGGCCCGCCGGACCGAGGCCCCGGCCCAGAGGGGCAGCCGATGGGAGAAGACCTCCGCCACGTGCGCGAGGAACGGGAAGTCGGCTCCGGGGTTGTAGCGCATCGGGTCCGATTCCACGGACTCCGTCCCGTCCCCGGCCACGAGGGCCCCGCCTGGCGCGGGACGGACATAGACGTCCAGCTCGGTATCATGATAGGAGGGGAAGAGAGGGGCATCCCTCTCCGGGGCGAGCCGGCAGGCCTGGGTCCGGTAGGGGGCGAGCGGGAGGGAGAGCCCGAGGGCTCCTGCGATCCGTTTGGTGTGGGCCCCCGCGGTGAGGATCACCTCGGCGGCATGGAAGTCCCCTCCCAGCGTGGAGAGGCACCACCCCGCGCCTTCCCGCCGGAGGCCCCGGAACCCCCAGCCCCACGTCAGTTCGACCCCGGCACGCTGGGCGAGTTCGGCGTAGAGGAAATTCATCTCCGGAGGCTCCACCACGGCGTCCCCGGGGGTGAGGAGGCCTCCCTTCAGGTCGGTGACCCGGATCCCGGGGACCGCTCCGCCGATCTCTGCGGGCTCCATCCAACGCACCGGGACCCTTAGTTGTTCCAGCATGCGCCGTCGCTCTTCGAGCAGCGGGAGAAGGGAGACGGTGCTCACGCTGCGGATCCCACCCGTGGTGAGGTACCCCCCGAGGTGGTGGCGCTCGGACAGGTCCCGGTACTCCTTCCGGGTCTCCTCCACCACCTGGGCATCCCAGGGGTCCCAACACTGGGCGCAGAGGATCCCCGCCCCTTTCCCGGACGCGCCTGCGCTGGGGTAGGCCTCGTCATAAAGGAGGATCTCCCGGCCCCCGAGCCGGGACAGGTGGTAGGCCAGGGCACTGCCCGCGAGCCCCGCGCCCAGGACGATGGTGGAGAAGCTGCGGGGGGGCGGCACGGGGGGGAGGGGGGCTCGGGGAAGTAAGGCCTTTTTCCTCCGTGGAGCCCACGCGCACGAATCCTCTTTATCGGGGTTCCGCTCCATCGGCTGTGACCACCGCGTGGGCCCTCTGCTCGATCTGTGGACGGCCGGTTGCCGTGGAGCCGGTGGACCATCCCTCCGAGCCGGTGGAGATGACCCGGCATCGGGCGGAGCATTCCGGTGCCGTGGAGCCCCACCCTCCCGAGGGTGGACCCGGGTCGGCCGGGAAGGCCCCGGGCTATTCGGCACGGGGTTCCGGAGCCCGCCCCGGAGGGGCCCATCCCCGCTCCGGTCCCGGGTCCTCGGGGAAGGCCTCCTCGACCGCCGCGCCGTCGGCCCGTGCCGAGGGGACCCGCGGCCCGTAGGACGGTTTCGCCGCCCGGTACGCCTCCCGGAGGGCTCCGGTGTCCACGTGCGTGTAGATCTGGGTGGTGGCCACGCTGGCATGGCCGAGCTGCTTCTGGATGAAGCGGAGGTCGAGCCCCCGGCGCAAGAGCGCGGTGGCCAAAGTGTGCCTCAACGTGTGGGGCGTCACATGCTTCGATAGACCCGCGGCCTCCGCCAGGGATCGCACCCGGCGTTCCACGGTCTCCCGGGAGACCGGGAAGACCCGGAGGTCCCCCGTGGGATGGGTCTCCCGCTCCCGGCGGAGGGCGGCGAGTGCGGCCATGGTCGTCTCCTCCACCACCACCAACCGGTCCTTGTCCCCTTTCCCTCCCCGGACCTTGAGGAGCCCCTCGCCCGGGTCCACATCCTCCCAGCTCAGCCGGCAGATCTCGCCCACCCGGAGCCCCCCGTAGGCGAGGACCCGGAGCAAGGCCTCGTCCTCGAGACTTCCCGTACCCTGGACCAGGAGGCGGTTCGTCTCCTCCTCGGAGAGGTAGGTGGGTAGCCGCTCCGGCCGTCGGGGAACCTCCACGCCGTCGGCCGTGTGCTGACGGAAGGCCCGGAAGAGCGCCTCCAGAGCCCGCAGCGATGCGTAGACCGAGCTCTTCGAGTAGTGACGGTGGAGCACCAGGTATTCCCGCCAGCGCTCCAGGTCCTCGGCGGTGACGGTGCCCAGCGGCTTGTCCACCCAGGCGAGGAAGTGGCGGGCCGTGAACGCGTACTGCTTCACGGTCCACGGGCTCCGTCCTTCCCCCTTGAGGAGACGGGTGAAACGTTCCACCACCTCCCCGGGCGTGGCGGGGCCGGTAGGCTCGACGGGGGGAGCGGGGAGGCGCGAGACCGTCGCCACGACCCGGCAGGAAGGGCGTTCCGGGGGGATTTAAGGCGCCGTTTCAGTGGAGGGGACGGTGCCCGGTGGTTCCCGCCGGCCCTTGGGAAGATGGAGTGCTCTCGCCCCTCCTGCGGCCGGATCGCCATCCTGGACCAACCATACGCGGGAGCCCATCTCTGCCGGGAGCACTTCCGCTCCTCGGTCTGGGAACGGTTCCGGCGACAGATGCATCGCCAAGCTCCCGGACTCTCCGGCGGGGGGCTCGCGGTGGCGCTGAGCGGGGGGAAGGACTCCTCGGTGGTGCTGAGCCTTCTGGCCCGCTTCGCCCGGGGGAGGCCCGACCTCTCGGTGACGGCGTTGACGATCGACGAGGGGATCGAGGGGTACCGACCGGCCACGGTGGCGGCCGCCCGGAAGCTCACCGAAGACCTGGGGGTGCCTCACCGGGTGGTCCCCTTCCAGGAACTCTTCGGGGTGACCACGGATCGGACCGCGATGGACCGGCCGGAGTCTCCCTGCTCCTTCTGCGGGGTCTGGCGACGCCAGGCCCTCAACCGGATGGCGCGGGAGATGGGCGCGCTCCGGCTCGTCCTCGGGTTCAACCTGGATGACCTGGCCCAGACCATCCTCATGAACCTCACCCGGGGCGAACCCTTCCGGCTCGCGCAGATGGCCCCGCACCTCCAGGCCCAGACCGACCTCGTGCCGCGCATCGCCCCCCTGGCCACCGTGCCGGAGCGGGAGGTCTACCTCTACGCCCGGCTGGAGGGTCTCCCCTTCGACCACGGGACCTGCCCGCACGCGGGTCGGGCGGTCCGGAACCTCTACCGTGAGCTCGTCTGGCGCCTGGAGGAGGCGCAGCCCGGCAGCCGCCACGCCCTGCTTCGGACCCGGGAGAAGCTCCTCCCCCTGCTCTTGGCTGATCAGGAAGGGGAGGGACCCGGGAAGTGCCCCCGCTGCGGTGAGGCCTCCGCCGAGGGTCTATGCCGGGCCTGTGCCTTCCTGCCGGACCGGATCCCCGGACCGGCCTGACCGGATCTCCCGGGGCCCGTGCGGAAGCCTCCCGGTCGTCTCCTTGCCCGTTCCCCCTGTACCCCCTTCGGACGGGGGCCGGGAGATGGACGGGAAGGCGGACGGGAGGAAGCCCACCGCTCGGAGCCCGACCACGTGGCCGGGCCATACGGGCGAGCGGCCTCGGGGGTTGGGGATCCCCTCCGGTAAGGGTCATAGTCCCTCCCTCGCTCCCTGGGCCGTGAACCCGGAGGCCCCGACGCCCGTCCGCCGACTCCTGGTCGTGGGGGCCGGGATCATGGGTGCGGGAGTCGCTGCCCAGGCCGCGCTCGTCGGCTGGAGCGTGGACCTCTACGACGTGAACCAGGGGTTCCTGGACCGGGGGATGGCCAGCCTCCACCACGATCTGGAGGCCCTCCGGGAACGGGGGACGCTCTCCCCGGAGGAACGGGAGAGGGCGGAGAGCCGGATCCGCCCCACGCTCTCCCTGGAGTGCGCCCGGGACGCCCAGGTGGTCCTGGAGGCCGCACCGGAACAACTGGGCCTGAAGCGGGGGATCTTCGAAGAACTGGACCGGCGCGCCGGCCCGGAGACCCTCCTCGCTTCGAACACCTCCTCCCTGTCGATCACGGCCCTGGCCTCGGCGACCTCCCGACCGGAGCGGGTGGTGGGCATCCACTTCTTCAATCCGGTGCTCCGGATGAAGCTGGTGGAGCTCATCCCGGGGCTTCTCACCGAGCCGGGAGCGCTGGCCCGGGCTCGCGCCTTCGCCGAAGGTCTGGGCAAGACCGTCACCGTGAGCCAGGACGTCCCCGGCTTCGTGACGAGCCGGGCCATGGCCGTCTTGGTCAACGAGGCCATCTGGATGCTCCAGGACGGGGTGGCCACCCGGGAGGACATCGACCAGGCCCACCGGCTCGGCTTCCATCACCCCATGGGCCCCCTGGAACTGGCGGACCTGGTGGGATTGGACACGTTGCTCTCCGTGCTCGAGCGGCTCTACACAGGCTTCCGGGACCCCAAGTACCGCGCCTGTCCCCTGCTCGTGAACATGGTGGAGGCCGGACGGCTGGGCCGCAAGACAGGGCAAGGGTTCTACCCCTACGGGGCTCCGCGCCCCCGGGCCCGGGTGGTCGGGAGCCCTCCCCCATGAGTGCCTTCCCCGACCTCCTCATCCTCCTGGTCCTCCTGCTCTTCTCCCTCCTCCCGGCGCTCGGTTTCCTCATCTGGGTCCGGAAGACCGAGCGCTACCACACCGAGTCCTGGGGAGGGATGGGCCGGGCCTTCCTGTACGGGGCGCTCGTCGGTACCTTCGTGGCCGCCATCCTGGAGGCCATCCTCTTCGCCGTCTACGCCCAGGTCCTCCAGCCGGACCTGGGCGGGACGCTTCCCAGCGGGTCCACCGCCGAGTTCCTCATCCTCGCGCTCCTGATCGCCCCGTTCGTGGAGGAGGGGATCAAGGGCCTGGGGGTGCTGGGCATGCGGAGGCGGATCCAGTACGTGGCCGATGGGATGGTCCTGGGGGCCGCGGTGGGCCTGGGATTCGGTTTCATGGAGAACCTGCTCTACGGGCTCTCCGCCCTTGCGGCGGGCCTTGTCGTGGCGGTGACCACCATCGCCATCCGCTCGCTTTCCAGCATGCTCATCCACGCGAGCGCCACCTCCATCACCGGCTACGGGGTGGGAGTGAACCTCGAACGGAAGGGGCAAGGACATGCGCTCGCCGGCGCCTACCTCACGGCGGTGGGGATTCACGGCTCGTACAACGCCCTGGTCTCCCTGCCCCTCATCCTCCCGCTGGTGGGCCTCATCCTGCCCGGCTATGGCTTCGAGGCCCTCGCCCTCGCCTCGCTCTTCCTCGCGGTGGTCTACGGGCTGGCCGCCTTCGGGTACATCAACCGGCGGATCGCGGAGGCCCAGTTCCAGACCGCCATGCCGTTGCCCTCCCCTCGGCCGGCCGTCGGGACCCGGCCTCCCGGGACCCGGTAGGCTCTCCTCAGGGACGGGGGGCCACGGTCCGGGAAGGGTTCCCCCCCGGACTGCCGGCCCCGTGACTCCAGCCATCGGCCGGCATCTTCGCGTAGACCTCCCGGGCCTCGTCCGGCGCGACCACGGGGGGAGGACGGGCCGCCGCCTCGATGGTGGACTTCCGCAGTAACCAGTAGTGGATCCTCCAGGTGCGTCCCTTCGCGACCAGCGCATCCTCCTCCTCGCTGGCGAGGAGTCCCTGCTCCTCGAGGAGGTAGAAGGCGTCCCGGTCATCGCCGCTGATCACGTTGTCGAGGAGGGTCTCCTCCGTGCCGAAGTAGTTCAGCACGAGCCGGGCCAAGGGCTCGGCCCGCTCCGGCGGGATCTTCCCGTGGGTCACCAGGGTGTTGCGGATGGCCTCGGTCAGCAGTTCCACGGTGACCACGGCCACGGGGGAGGCGAAAGGCGCTCGACTAAAAAGTGTTCGCACAGAGGGTCCCCCAGGACGCCAACGGGAAACGTGCCCAGCGCCCGGGGCGTTTCTCCGGGACTGGGCGCGGGCTCCTCCCGGCCCCGTTGGGTCCCGAACCTTCATGCCGTTCGGGCTGTCGGGACCGGCCGTGCCCGATCCGCCCCCCGCGCCCTTCCCCTGGAACCCCGAGGTGGCCTCCCTGGCCTCCCGGCTCCTCGACGAGCCGGGTCCCCTGTGCCCGGAGTGCCGCGGCCGGGTGCTCGGGCGCCTGGGCCACGGTCTGGACAATCCCGGCCGCCTCGCCAAGGTGGCCGAAGCCCTCGGACGGACGGCCCCTCCCCTCCCTTCCGGAGAGGACTGCCTGCTCTGCGGAGGCGCTTTTCAATCCCTGGAGCGGTGGGCCGACCGCTGCGGGAGGGCCGGAGAGGGTTGGGAGTTCTCCTCGTTCCGCTGCGGCTCGCGCTGGGACCCGGAGCGGCTGGCCCGGGAAGAGACCCTCTGGCTCTCCCTGGCCACTCCCTGGGGGGAGAGTGCTCGGACCGCGTTCAACCGGGAACTGGGGAAGGTGCTCGGCCGTCGCCTCGGCCTGCCGGGGGACCAGGAACCGGCGGAGATGGTCTTCGTCTCGGACCTCCTGGCGGGGACGGTGGAGGTCACCGTGGCACCGCTCTTCGTGGAGGGCCGGTACCGGAAGCTGGACCGGACGCTCCCCCAGACCCGGTGGCCCTGCCGGGCGTGTCAGGGGGAAGGATGCGTCCGTTGTGGGATGACCGGCAAGCAGTATCCGACCAGCGTGGAGGAGATCCTCGGGGGACCGCTCCTGCGGGCGACGGGAGGCAGCGCCCACGCCTTCCATGGGATGGGCCGGGAGGACATCGATGCCCGGATGCTGGGCCGCGGACGCCCCTTCGTGCTGGAGATCTCCCGCCCCCGCCGACGATCGGTGGATCTTGACGCGGTGGCCCGGGAGATCGGGCAGGAGGCCGCGGGCCGGGTGGAACTGGTCCAGTGGGGACGGTGCGTGGGTTCCCGGGTGGAGCAGCTGAAGTCGTCCCGGCCGGAGAAAACGTACCGGGTGGTGGTCCGGCCCTCGGTGCCGGAGGCAAAGGTTAAAGAGGTCCTACCGTTGGTCACGCTCCGCCCGCTGGAGCAGAGGACCCCGACGCGTGTCCAACACCGTCGGGCAGACAAGGTCAGGCTCCGGTCGGTCCGGGAGATGAGATGGGTGGGTTCCGACGAGGAGAGCTTCACGCTGGAGCTCCGGACCGAGGCGGGGACCTACGTGAAGGAGCTCATCCAAGGGGACGGGGGAAGGACCCAGCCCAACCTCGCCGGGCTGCTGGGCACCCCGCTGACCGTGAGCGCGCTGGACGTTCTCGAGATCCACGATTCCGGGGGAGGCCCGTAAGGTCATGGTGAAGAGTTCCAAAGGGTTCCGTTCCCGGACCCGGGGGGTACTGACCAAGGAGCACCGGGACCGGGGTCTCCCCCCTCCCGCGCGCTACCTGCGCGTCTTTTCCCCCGGGGAGAAGGTCATCGTGCGCCTGGAGGCCTCCGATCCGCACGGCATGCCCCATCCGCGCTACCAGGGCAAGGTCTGCACGGTGCTCTCCCGGCGCGGCCGTTCCTTCGAGATCGAGTTCTACGACGGAGGGAAGCGCAAGGTCCTCCTGGCCAACCCGGTCCATCTGCTCCCGGCGGGGGGCCCATGACAGAGGCCATCTCTCTCACCGCGGTGAAGGACCTCCTCACGGAGGCAGCGCAGAAACGCACGCTCTCCCGGGAGGCCCAGTTGGCGCTCCAGCACGCGGAGGCCAGCGTGAAGCTCACCCGGGAGGACACCGAGAAGCTCCTCGGGGAGCTCAAGGAGCTCCCGTGGGTCGACCCGCTCTTCGCCCTGAAGGTCGCCGACCTGCTTCCCCAGTTCCCCGAGGAGGTCCGGCTGCTCGCCTCCAAGGACCGGACCGTCCTCGACGAAGAGCAGATCAAGAGCCTGCTGGAGCTCACGGCCAAGTACCGATGATCGGGGGCAGAGGCATTGGAACGCTACGCGTGGGTCCTCGACATGTTGCCGGCCGGCCGGCTCGGGGACCGTACCCCGCACCGTGAACCGTTGGCCCTGGCCGTGGGCGAGGATGAGCTGAAGCTTCTGGAGATCGTCCTCCGTCCCGGAGGGCGGGCCGAGACCGGGACCCGTCTCGCCCTGGTGGGAGAGGGGGACGGACCGCCTCCGGCCCCGGTGGACCATGTCCGGAAGCGTGTCGGGTTCGAGGAATTGACCACCTCGGCGCGCACCGAGCTCCTCCCGGCCCTGAAGCGGATCGTGGAGGGGAACCCGGCCCGGTTCCTCCGGTTCTTCAACGAGGCCCCGGCGGTCTCCCGCCGGTTCCACCTCTTGGAGCTCCTGCCGGGCATCGGGAAGAAGACCATGTGGGCGATCGTGGAGGAGCGCAAGAGGCGACCGTTCGAGAGCTTCGCGGACCTCATGGACCGGACCCGGCTCAAGGATCCCGTGGAAAGCGTGGTGGGGCGGATCGAGCAGGAGCTCTCCCATGACGAGGAGAAGTACCGGCTCTTCGTTCCCCGGTAGAACGCGCCCCGAAGGCCCGGAGCGCCTCCCCCGGGACTCCCGGGGGATGGAGGAGCTCCTGGAGGCCCTCGGGCTCTTCCCCCGGCGAAGCCAGGGGCAGAACTTCCTGCTCGATCCCGCCGTGGCCCGGGACGTCGCCTCGCTCCTCCCCGCTCCCCGGGGGGCCCCGGTGGTGGAGATCGGCGGCGGCCTCGGGGCCTTGAGCCTCGCCCTGGTGGAAGCCGGGCGCGAGCCCCTGACCGTGATCGAGCGGGACCCCCGTCTCTCCGCCTTCCTCGTCACGAACCTCCCGTCCCGGGTCCGGGTCCTCACCGCGGACGCGCTGACGGTGCGGCTCCCGGCCGCCCGACACTTCGCCGGGAACCTGCCCTTCCGGGGGGCCACCGAGATCCTGCTCCGGCTGCTCGGGTCGGGGATGGAGGCCGGGGTCTTCCTGGTCCAGGAGGAGGTGGCGGACCGCCTGGCGGCCTCAGCGGGGTCGCGGGAGTACGGGCGGCTGACGGTCCGCTTCGCGCTGGAGGGCCGGTTCTCCCCGGGGCGGCAGGTCCCGTCCAGCGCGTTCTACCCTCCGCCGAGGGTCCGCGGACGGGTCCTGGTCTGGGAACGGGAGCACCCGACACTCCCGCGGCCGCTGGAAGGATGCCTGGAGAAGCTCCTCGCCGGGGCCTTCGCGCACCGCCGTAAGATGTTGGGAGGAACGCTCCCCGGCGTGCTCCGCGCCTGGGGAGGGTACCCGCGGGAACGACCGGAGCGGCTCCTCGCCCAGGCGAACTGGCCGGAGGACTGGCCCCGCCGCCGGGCCGAGGAGATCCCGCCGGAGGCGTACCGCTCCCTGGCGGAAAGGCTGGCGGAGGCACCGGGGCCGTCGGGCTGACCCACCGCCCTGCGAAAAGACGGATATACCGTCCCCCGTTGCTCACTCCCGGTGGTCACCGTGCCGGAGGGGATCGTCTATGTCGACGGCCAGTTCTACTCGCCGGAGGACGCCAAGATCTCGGTCTTCGACCACGGGCTGCTCTACGGGGATGGGGTCTTCGAGGGGATCCGTTTCTACCAGGGCCGGGTCTTCAAACTGGACCGCCACCTGGCGCGGATGTACGAGTCGGCGCGGATGCTCGGCCTCAAACCCCCGCTGAGCCGGGACCGTCTCCGTTCCGTGATCCTGGAGTCCTGCCGGCGGAGCGGACTGACCGATGGGTATCTCCGACCGCTCATCACCCGGGGCAAAGGGGACCTCGGACTGGACCCCCGCAAGGCCCCGGTGGCCAGCGTGGTGGTGATCTGCTCCACCATCAGCCTCTACGGCAAGAAGCACGAGACCGGCCTCACGGCGGTGGTGGCCTCGCTGCGCCGGACCCCGGCGGCCTGCCTCAACCCCAACGCGAAGAGCCTGAACTACCTGAACAACATCCTCGCCAAGGCGGAGGCCACCGCGCGGGGGGCGGACGAGGCCATCCTCCTGGACCTGGACGCGAACGTGGCGGAGGCCTCGGCCGACAACCTCTTCGTGGTCCGGAAGGGGACCCTTTTCACCCCCCCTACCCGGAACTGCCTGGTGGGGATCACCCGGGAGACCCTGATGGAGTTGGCCGAGGGCCATTACCCCGTCCGGGAGCAGGACTTCAAGCTGGACTTCCTGCTTCAGTCCGATGAGTGCCTCATCTGCGGGACCGGGGGGGAGGTGGCTCCCGTCATCGAGGTGGAGGGGCAGCGGATCGGGTCCGGGACCCCCGGGCCGGTCACCCGGGAGCTGAGCCGCCGCTACTTCGAGCTCGTCCGGAGCACAGGAACGCCGATCCCCACCGAACCGGTGGACCTGTCCGTTCCACAGGCCTCGGTCACCGTGGCCTGAGCGTCGCCTGGGGACGCTGGCGAGCAGGGGGGTGTGCCCACCCCTCCTGCCGCGATGGGCGCTCCCCCCGGGGCCGCCATTCTCCGTCTTCGACCTTCGGGACGGGCGGAGACCGTCCGTGGGCTCTACGGGGACCGCGCGGGTCCTCTCCCGGGGGGCTCCAGGGTCCGCCGGGCCCGACCGGGGCGCTGTCGGTAGATGAACGGAAATCCACGGAAGAATCATCCCCTGGCGAACCGTCGGGGGGTTCATGACTTACCATACGTTGAGCCTGACGGGGGCGCTCATCCTGCTCCTGATCGCGGTGGTCCTCCTCTTCGTGATCGGCCCGCTGGGACTGCTCGTCCTGGTCTTGGCGGCGGTCTTCCTGTGGTACGCGTTCGGGCCCGGTGCCCGCCACGCGTCCATCTCCGCCTAAGGAGCCCTTCCGCATCCCCGTTCCCTTCGGGGGAAGGGGGCGGACGGGATACCCGGTCAGGGAGCGTAGGCCCCACGGGTCGAAGGGAAGGTCCGGTTCCCGCTGCCTTCCCCGGGGTCGAGTTCGTTGATGAGGTTCAGCACCTGGACCGCTCCCTGCCCTCTTTGGGTCAACCGGTAGCGTTTGCCGGGAAGGTGGGCGATCAGCCCGCTCTCCCGGAGCTTTCGCAGGTGGAAAGCGATCTTGGAGGTGTCCTCGATCCCGGCGGCCTCCAGGGCCTGGGAGAAGGTCGCGGGCCCTTCCGCCAATCGGTTCAGCACCCTCCGGCGGATCGGGCTCGAGAGGGACCCCAGGGTGGTGTGGGCATCGGCCGAGACGATGGAGGCCCGCACCGCCAGGGCACCTGTGGCCGTGATCCTCCCCGGGTCGTACCCCACCACCAGGGGGCCCTTCCCTTCCAGTACGGCCCGGAGCCCTTCCAGGATCCGGGCCACTTCCTCCTCCCGGTGGTGGGAGAGCAGTTCCTCCACGGATCCCAGGACCACGGCGCCCTTCTCCCGGGTCCGAAGGAAGTCCTCCACCGCCTGAACGAGACGAAGGGGCTCCTCCGGGCGGAGCGGGATGACCGATACCCGGGGGTTGGAGGAAGGGGTAGGGGAGCCCGGGACCGCGAGCAGCACATCGCAGCCGAGGCGGGAGGCGAGCGCGCCGGCATGGCGCTGTGGGTCGATGGGATCCCGCTCCACCCGGGTCAGGGAGAGCTGCTCCTCCGCCAGGTCCAGCAGCCGAACGACCACTCCGCGGAGGACGGGTTTGCGCAGGTAGTCGAGGGCGCCGCGGTGCAGGGCCTGGACCGCCTGTTCGATCGACCCGCCCGAGCCGCCATCCACCAGCACCACCACCAGGAGCCGGGGCCACCGGCGCTGGGCCTCGGCGAGGAGGCCCATGGCGTTCACCCGTCCCGGTTTGATCTGGACGAACAACAGGTCGAACTCGTCGTGTTCCAGGGCCTCCCGGGCCTCCGAGGACGACGGGACCCCGGTGACGCGGTGGCCTTCCCGGACGAGGATCTCGGCGAGGTCCCCCCGGGTCTCCGGGTCCGCATCGGCGACGAGGACCCGGAGCCTGAGCCTCTTCCCTTCCTCTCCGGGCACCGCGCACCCGGGGCAGCGGAGGAGAGGCGAGGGGAAAGGCCTTTTCGGGAAGGTGGGGATCTCCCGGGAGCGGGGAGGCACCCGACGGTTCCCCGTTCGGTCGGTGCGTGGCGGAACGGGAAAGGCGCAACCGTGGACCTCTCGCATCCGAGAGGGTCCGGGAGGAGGCGCCTGACGGGATCGGACCCGGAGGACGAGCAGGGGGGCGCGCGAACCCCGGGACTCTGGGGGGAGGACCCGTGCCCCCGATCTTCGAGGAGGATCGACGGATCCGAAGGACGGGGAACGCTGGATTCCGGTTGAGTCCCACGTTATCCCTCATGCCTGCCCATATGGGATCGAGGAAAACAAATGCCGCTGTTTGTGTTTGTCGCGCCGATACAGCCGAACAAGACCGCCGAATTCCGTCAGTTCGTCTCTGACCTGAAGGGATCGCGCAAGACCGAGTACGAAGCTTCCCGTAAGGAGGCGGGTTTCCACCAGGAAGCGATCTTCCTGCAGCAGACCCCCCGGGGAGAGATGGCCGTCATCGTCCAGGATGCCGACACAGAGGGAAGCGCTCTGGAGGCCCTTCGGGCCATGAAGGACCCTTTCCAGGACTGGTACTTCCAGAGGATGAAGGACATCAACGGGGTGGACCTGGTAGGACCGGGGACCCCCGTCAATGAGCTTCTCCTGGATTACCGCGCCTGAGGTGGACACGGTTCCATCACGGACCAGCCGACCCCCGTCCCGGGGGTCCAACCCTTTCCCGCCCCTGCCCCTCCGGGGTTCCCGGCGGGGCCCCCTCCCCGGCCAGAAGGCCGGCCCAAATACTGGAGGGGCTTCGCCCGTCCCGCGGAAGCGATCCTCGGGCTCTCGAAAAGATAAGCGGGGCCTCGTCCAGCAACCGGGCTCGGCTGGCCCGGCGACGGCGACGAAGGGTCACCGCCGGCGAGTCCGAGCGGATGGGGGGGACACCGGGAGGGAGGAAAGGGGCGGCTCCCCCGGGCTTGGCCGGAGGGACGCCCAGGTGCGAAAATTCCGAGGGGCATAGCTTCCCTTTATATAGAAGCACTAACTCACTGTTCCCTGAGGATTCCCATGATGTCAGGTACGCCCATCTTGGTGCTGCGCGAGGGTTCTGAGCGAGAGACCGGCCGGAGCGCGGTGAACAACAACATCGCCGCGGCCCGGGCCATCGCCGATGCGGTGAAGAGCACCCTGGGTCCCCGGGGCATGGACAAGATGCTCGTGGACTCCATGGGGGACATCACCATCACCAACGACGGGGTCACGATCCTCAAGGAGATCGACGTCGAGCACCCGGCCGCCAAGATGCTCGTGGAGGTCGCCAAGACCCAGGACCAGCAGTGTGGCGATGGGACCACCACCGCCGTGGTCCTCGCCGGCGAACTGCTCAAGCGCGCCGAGAGCCTGATCGAACAGAACATCCACCCCACCGTGATCACCCGGGGCTTCTCCCTCGCCCGGGAAGAGGCCGAGCGGCTCCTCAAGAAGGAGATCGGGACCCCGGTGAAGGCCACCGACGACGAGGTCCTCTCCCAGGTGGCCCACACGGCCATGGGATCGAAGGGGGTCTACGGGGCCCGGGGCGAGCTCGCCCGGCTCGTGGTCAAGGCCGTGAAGA
This sequence comes from Thermoplasmata archaeon, assembly GCA_021806135.1. Lineage (GTDB taxonomy): Archaea > Thermoplasmatota > Thermoplasmata > Lutacidiplasmatales > UBA184 > JAKATE01. The sequence continues at coordinate 2,813 of JAJZYB010000005.1, read as the reverse complement.
CCATCGCCGAGGAACGCGGGGGCCACACCGTGGCCGACATCTCCCTCATCCAGGTGGAGAAGAAGCAGGGCGGCGGGATCGCCGACACCGAGCTCATCGAGGGGATCATCCTGGACAAGGAGCGCGGGCATCCCCGGATGCCTTCCGAGGTGAAGGACGCGAAGATCGCCTTGCTCAACAGCGCCCTCGAGATCAAGAAGACCGAGTTCGAGAGCAAGATCAACATCAAGTCTCCCGGGCAGATCCAGAACTTCCTGGACCAGGAGGACCGTTCCTTCCGGGACATGGCCGACGCCGTGAAGAACGCGGGGGCCAACGTGGTCATCTGCCAGAAGGGCATCGACGACGTGGTGCTCCACTACCTGGCCAGGGCCGGCATCTACGCGGTCAAACAGGTGAAGGAGTCCGACCTGCAGAAGCTCTCCCGGGCCACCGGCGGGAAGATCGTCACCGGCGTCAAGGAACTCTCCGGCAAGGACCTGGGACACGCCGGGAAGGTCGCCCAGCGCAAGGTGGGAGACTCCGACATGACCTTCATCACCGGATGCACCGGGGCGAAGAGCGTCTCCGTGCTCATCCGGGGCGGCACGGAGCATGTCACCCAGGAAGTGGAGCGCTCGCTCAACGACGCGCTCAAGGTCGTCTCCTCCGTCCTGGAGGACGGGGTCATCTGTGCCGGGGGCGGCGCCACCGAGATGGAGCTGGCCGTACGCCTGAGGAAGTTCGCCCCCACCGTGGGAGGCCGCGAGCAATTGGCCGTGGAGGCCTTCGCCCAGGCGCTGGAGGTCATCCCTTGGGCCCTGGCCGAGAACGGCGGGTACGACGCCATCAACACCCTGATCCAGCTCCGCCAGGCCCACGAGGGGTCCGTCGGCAGCAAGAACGTGGGGATCAACTTCCTGGACGGGGGGAAGCCGGCGGACATGATCCACCAGAAGGTGGTGGAACCGCTCCGGGTGAAGAGCCAGGCGCTCTCCTCCGCCTCGGAGGTCGCTTCCATGGTCCTGCGGATCGACGATGTCATCGCCAGCAGGAAGTCCTCGGGCGGCGGCGGCGGAATGCCGCCCGGCGGCCACAGCCACTGAACCCCTTCACCGGGCGGTAGGGGCCCTACCGCCCGGAGATGAGCCCCCTCTGGGGATGGCCGTTGGTGGTAGCGGCCGGCGTTCTTAGGCCGGACGTGACCGGGACCGGGTCTCCGATCGGTATCCGTCGCCGGCCCGATCACGCCGGGGTGGAGGAGCGAACCCCCTCCCCGGCGCGTCGTTGCCCACGGCCAGGGCCACCGCACCACGGGGCAGCCTCCACGACGAGGTGGAGCGGGATCTCGGCGATGAACCGTCCCTGCGGGCTCCTCCGTAGGAGCTCGGTCTTCGGTGCCGGCTCCTCCAGGCGGACGATGACCAACCCGGCACCGCGCAGGTAACGGGAGTACGTCGCCAGCGTGCGATGGTAGGAGGGGGTGTACGCCGTCTCGCGGTCAGAGACCTTCCAGGCCACCCGGACGGTCCGTTCGCTGCGGTACCTCTCCACCTTCCGCGAGACGGTCTCGAGCCCGGGAGGAAGCCGCGCGATCGACCAAGCGGACCTCTCGTCGATGTCGAAGCAGGGGTGGCTGATCGAGAAGACCAGACGACCCGTGGGCCCGAGGAGACGGCCGATCTCCCGGATCGTGGCGGCCGCGTCCTGGATGTCCATGAGCGCCATGTTGGCAACGACCCGATCGAAGCTCCCGGGCCCGAAACGGGAGAGCCGGGCCGCGTCCGCGTGAATGAACTCGGTCCCCGAAGGGTGCGCGGCTTCTCGCCGACGGGCCAGCCGGATCGACCCCAGGGAGGAGTCGACCCCCACCGCACGGGTCGCTCCCTGACGCCGGAGGCGCCGGGTCAGGTAGCCATTCCCACAACCGACGTCCAGGACGCGCTGACCCCGGACCGATCCGAGCACGGAAAGGAGCGTGGGATCGATGAGGGCCCGGTGCCAGAGGTCCCCTCGCTCGCCCATCCGTCGGTCCCGCCACTTCGCGAGCGCGTCCCAGGCGGCGGTGGTCATCGGAGAACCTCCCGGTCCTGGCGGGACGGTCAGAGTCGCTTCCCGCCTGCGCGCCAGGGATTGGCCGACGGGGACAAGCGCCCGGGGCCACGCGAAGGACGGCCGCCTCGCTCCTTAGGAGACCCGCGACCTCCACCCGGGGAGCGCGGCGACGAGGTCCCCCGCCAGCGGGCGGCCGTTGCCGGCGGAGGCTCCACGGTCAATCCCCGGTCCCCCACCGGTAGAAATACTGGGCGATCAGGATGGCCACCACGGCCGAGACCCCGAGAAGCCCGGCGTCGACCGGGAGTGGAAGCACCGGCCCCTCGAGACCAAGGCTTCCCTTGACCCAGAGCGCGGCATACGTCCCCGGGAAAAAGAAGGCCATCGAGCGCCAGATGGCGGGCAGGACGCTCAGGGGGTAGTAGAGCGGGGAGAGCATCCCCAGGGTGGTGAAGGTCAGCTGCCCGATGGGCCAGACCTCGCGGCGGGTGCGAAGCCGGCTCGAGATGGCGATGCCGATGGAAGCGAAGAGGATCCAGAGGACGAGGATCGTCACCGTGAGGATCAGCCAGTCCACCGGGGCCACCGGGGTCACATACGCCAGCACGCCGGCCAACACCAGGAGGGCCGGCGCCGCCGCGATGAGGTTGGAGAACGCGATCCCCATGAGGTAGCGGAACTTTCCCAGGGGCGAGGCCACGAAGAGGTCCTGGAGCCCGTTCTCGATCCGCCAGGTGGCGGAGTCCCCCAAGGTCCAGTTCCCGATGTCTGCGTGGTGA
>JAJZYB010000001.1 GCA_021806135.1 Thermoplasmata archaeon | reverse complement strand
CAGGAGTTCCTCCGCGTGTTGCGGGGTCCGGGACCTCTGGAACCGGGGCTCACGGCCTGGGCAGTCTCGGTGGGGTGCTCCCCTCCACCCGAGGCCGTCCCTCAATGACGGTCGTTGGATACGAGAGAGATTCACCCCTACGTTGTCATGGAAGTATATTTGTGTTGTGGCCCTGCCGGGTAGGCCGCTGTCACTGATAGTGACTTGAAGTTGGCTGGGCGCTACCGTATCTCCCCACGGATACGGTTCGGTATATTGTTGCGCAGCGCCAACAGCGGAGTAATAGAGTTCACATGTGAAATTCGCAATACGGTGATAATAGACACAATAATCCGGTGTTGATTTAGTGTCACTTACTTTTACTAATATGTAGTTCTGGTCAGTGTAGTTATCTCGAGAATTGAAACCAGTGGCATTCGTCGGGGAATACGGCAATGGGTTGAATGTGTCGTTTGCAGAGTTCACAAAAGCAACCGACCCGGGAAGACTCGGAAGGAAGTCGTAATGTGGCCATTCAGTAGGGTAGATCGTGGCGTTTCCTAAGTATCCTTCCCAGTTGTGTTCAACATTTCCACTGTACGGCCACTTAGGAGGGGGAGTGCCTGACAGTTGGGAGATCTCAAAACGGTTCGAGGACCGTACCTGCTTCGCTACAGGAGCCGGAGTTGGGGGCGCGGCCGTGGCGTTCGCCCGCACGGGTACGGACAGCGGGACATTTGCTGATAACGCCGGACTACCTTCGGACGAGATAGCTGAACCGAGGGCCCCACCCAGGAGCAATGAGGTAATCACAAGAGAGATAATCACCCCTCCAAGAAGGCACCTGCGGCTACTCAGTCTCAATCCGGGAGTGTCGGCTGATGGAACACGTCGTTTGAGCGACATGCTGATCATGGTTTGGATTTGTACTCTCCCACATAAATATTCGCCAAATTTTTCACTGAAAAATTTGGAGGTTTATCGCCGCTGGTTGATGGTAAGGGGAGTCAGGTTTCGGACGGTCAGACCTGGACCCAGTGGGGACGAAGGTATGCCGTAGCGGCCCTGCGGACGTGCATTTTAATCGTTGACGATTCAAATACGGGCAGCCCCATGCCCGCCGCCCGCCGCCCGCTTCGCTGCGCGAAGCGGCACGAATAGACCAACACCGCGCACGACCCCCTCAACCTCCCCGTAGCAACGTGGTTTCTGACGACGACCTCAAACTTCTGTCCGAGTCAGGTTGAAGTCAAGCGGGGTTGTAACGTGGAAAACTCAGGGGTGGCAGCGCCCCTCAACACCAGGATGTCGGAGGTGGCCCTCTTTCGGCCGACATAATTGCGGAATCTTGTTGGGGATAGAGGGCTATGGGCCTGTTTCGCGCACAACTGCCGCCCAAAGCCCAAATGGCAAACAACACTATTAATACTCCAGCTATTGCGCCGAGTGTTACTGCTATATCAAACCGCATATCAACTATAACTTACATAAGTACCATTTAGAAACACTGTATATGTTGCATATCGCGGTGAAAAAAAGGCAGTAAAATAATACTGAATAAATCCTGTGCTGAAACTATCTGAACCGTTTCTTTCAAGAGGGCTTGCGTATGTTAGCCCAGCGCTGGAGTTTACTGCAACAACAGCCAGTCCTGTTCCATTAGCGTGCCATGTGAATGTAACTATATCGCCACTAGGGAAAGTCTCTTCTATATATTGATTATTACTGATCGTCATAGAAAAAGTACTTTGAATAGGTATGGTTACTTTACTAGTCGATTTTGGAGACAATGCACCTTTTAAGACAATCACGCTGGTAACACTTACTAAAATAACAATAACTACTGTGGCTATAGCTAGGTATAGAATTTTCTCTTGTGCCATGTCCCTTCTTCACTCAAAAAATGTTACTCGAAAAAGGTTGGTGGTGTGTAGTGGCTGGTAGATTGCGTAGGGAGTCCTCCCTCAGCCAAGGCTAGACACGATGCCCTACGCCGTAACAGGGACGAGGATTTCCTTATAAAGACCTTTTGTCTTATCAGCTCACATTTCATGCCCGGGTAATGGAATTGGGTTCTGCGCTCTAAGGGCCATCACCCGGGCATCACCGTTGATTCGCTACAAGGTCTTCCACAAGGGTAGCGTTTTTCCGTGGGTTGGACACCTCCACGTGAAGCGATACGGTTCGCAGAACAGTGCGTGTTCCGACATCGCGTGATCATGCCGGACGAAAACCTTTGCCCTTGTAAAGAGTTTGGGACAAGACCCCTCGATGGGGTCTCCTTGACGTTCAGCTTGCCATAGCGGTGAAGGCCGTAAACCTCGAGTCCCGCTCCAGCCCCCTGTGGAAGCATAACCGCCGAAGGTTCCTCACGACGGCCCTGAGCATCGCTTCGGTCTCGCGGCGGGGCACCAGCCGTTTGCGGATTCTTCCGGGGTTCCGGGCCCCCACCGACCACCAGGTGGCTTCCACACGGACCCTTTGGAAGTAGACGGCGAGCCACGCCTGGGGGTCCTTCACCAGCCCCAGGAGCAATCGCGTCCAAGCGGGCTCCCCCAGCGGCTTCAGGTTCACATTACGCCGGGGGAGAATCCAGGCTCCTATCCCCCGACGGTCCAGCCTCCCCACCACCCACCGTGCCGAGTAGCCTCCGTCTCCCACGAAGCGTCTCCACTCCGGATGGAGGTTCCGGGTCTGTTGTACGAGCTCGGGGAAGCGGCTCACTTCGCCCACTCGATGGTCGGCCCAGGAGACCCAGCCCGCAATGAGCCCGTAGCGGAGCCCCACGGTGGCCACGTTGTACACCCAATCATGGTGGGCCTGGGCCGGCGGAAGCAGCCCGCCCTCTCGCTCGCTCCCCGCCGACGTGTGCACACTCCCTTGGGGCCATGCGGTTGCCCCGCTCTGGGTTCTCCGGATCAGGTTCTAGTCGCCATTCCTCCGATGGAATTCGATGAAGGTCCGGGACCATTCCCCTGGCGTCCCCCGTCTCGCATGGTCTACCTCTCTCCAGCCGAACCGGGGAGCGCTCGACCAAAGTGCGGGAGCGGTACTGGATCGCAGAGGGGCCCTCGAGGCTCAAGTTTGGGTCCGTCAACGGCGCCGACGTCCCCTTGTGGCATGGAGGGGCTCCAGGGCCGGGTCCCAAACTCGACGGGAACCTCCCCCCGCAGCTCTCGGGAACCGGAGAGTGGGTCGCTTTCCAAATTGGTCAGGCTTCAAGAGGGGAGGGATTCTTCCTAAGGGTGCCTGAACGGGAGGGCGACGCATGTCCGCAACACAGCAGTCGAGGGTCACCATCCCTGAACTCACGCCGGAGGAACGCCGTTGCCGCTTCGAACACATCCTCTACCCCTACAGTCGCGAGGAGGCCCAGCTCGAGGCCCAGCGATGCCTCCAGTGTGCCATGCCGTACTGCGTCCAGGCATGCCCCATCACCCAGGACTGCAAGGGATACATCGCCCAGGTCGCCAAGGGGGACTTCGACGCCGCCGCCCGGGTCACCCTGCTCGGAAACCCCCTCGCCACGGTGCTGTGCAAGTCCTGTTATCACTACTGTGAGGAGGACTGCGTCAAGAAGGACCGGGGCGTCCCCATCGCCATCCGCCACCTCAAGCGCGCGTCCCTGGAGTTCGGCCGCTCGGACCTGGCCTATGTACCGATGCCTTCCCGGGGGGAACGGGTGGCGGTCGTCGGCGGCGGACCCGCCGGGCTCATGGCGGCCTGGGAACTCTGCCTCCGGGGATACTCCGTCACCCTCTTCGAGAAGGAACCCTTCCTCGGGGGGCAGGTGGAGACCATCCCCAAGTACCACCTCGACGGGGACGAACTGCCCGCCGACCTGGCCCGGTTCAGGAACTTCGATCTGAAGATCGAGACCGGGCGCAAGGCAGGGGTGGATTTCAAGCCCGAGGACCTCCTCAAAGAGGGGTATCTGGCCGTCTATCTGGCGGTGGGAGCCTCCGCCCCCGGGAAGATCAGGATCCCGGGAGAGGAACTGCCCGGGGTCTTCCATGCCCTCCCCTTCCTGCTCGCCTCCAACAAGAACCCGGAGTCGTTCCTAGGGAGACGAGACCGGGTACCCGTCATCATCGGCGGGGGGGATGTGGCCATGGACGCGGCGCGCAGCTGCGTACGGTTCTTCCGGGAGCACCCCACCACGGTGGTCTATCGGCGCGGGCGGGAGGCCATGCCTGCCACCGAGGAGGAATCCGAGGGGTGCGACATCGAGGGGGTGAACTTCCTCTGGTGGCGCGCCCCGGTGCGCATCCTGGGCACCGACCACGTGGAAGGCCTGGTGATCCAGCGGACCGAACTCGGTCCTCCAGACGCCCGGGGGAAGCGGAACGTCGTCCTGGTGCCCGGGACCGAGGAGACGCTGGATTGCGACACGGTCATCATCGCCGCCGGGCAGGTCGCCGACCTGGAGGGCTTTCCGCCGACCCTGGACCTGAAGGCTCCCCGCGGGTGGCCGGAGGGGAAGCGCGAGGACTGGGGCACCGGGATCGAAGGGATCTTCGCGTCCGGGAACAAGTCCATCGTCTTCGCCATGTCGGCGGGAACCAAGGTGGCGGAAGCCATCGATGCCTATATCGCGAGGAAGAAGGGACGGGACCCCATTCCCCGGCCGGACCCCTTCGGGGGACCGGAGCCCGCCCAGATCTATCCTGAGGGATACGGAGAGCCGAGCTGGGTGCTCTGACGGCCACGTCCGTGACGGCCGCCGTCTGTCGGTCAGCCGCTGGCAGCCGCGGTGAGGATGGGAGTCCCTCTTGGGTCCGCCCTCCCTGGCCCGAGCGAAGCGAGCCACAATCGCCATGAACCTCCCGGGCTCCCTCCACGACCATGGCGCCTACGGATAGTTCCCCTCCCGCGTCCCCGGGAGCTCCCCTGATCCAGCATGTGGACGTGCTCTGCCCCACGTGCGGAGAGGTCCTGCGCCACCGGGTCCTGCGGGCCCGATCCCCGGCCCGAGGCGCGGAGGATGGACGCCCTCCTCGCGCCCTCCAAGGGGTGGGACGCTGCTCCCGGTGCGGCGGGGTCCATCCCTTCCGGCTGGAGCTGCCCAGGGTCACGCACGTCCGGGTGATCCTCAGCGAGGGCCGCGCCTCAGAGTCTTGGAGCATCGCCTGGGACCCGGCTCGCGAGATCGTGGTGGGATCCCGTCTCAGCCTCCGGGGCCGCCGGGTGAAGATCCTGCGGGTCGAGGACCGGGAGGGACGGAGCCTCTCCCGGGGACCGGCCGACCGCTTGCGCGCGGTGTGGGCCGTCCCGTGGGAACGGGTTCGCGTCCCGGTCTCGGTCCCAGAGGGCCGGAAGACCCGGGTGCTCACTTGGGAAACGGTCCCCGGCCGCGCGATCACGGTCGGAGAGGAGTTCTCGCTCGGGGGAGAACCGCTGCGGGTCGTTGGATTCCACGGGCAGGGACACAAGGAGGACCGGCCCGGCCGTAGCCTTCCTGCCGAGGAGATCAAGCGCGTGTACGCACGGCCGGGCGGGCGGGGGACACCGGATACGACCTATCCGACCACTCCCCGTCGCGCCTCCCCCGCCGCGGGACCGATGGGGCGAGCGCTGAAACCTCCGGGCGGAAGGACCGCCTGAAGCGCCTCCCGGGTGATCCCGAGCGCTTGGGCGAGCGTGCGCTCCTCCACCTCCCGGTCCCGGTCCTCCCCCGGCCGTAGACCGAAGAGGAGTTGAGAGCCCGGCCGACCGAACGTGGAGAGGGGAGCGGCCTGGAGGAGCATTTCCCCTTCGTAGGGAACTCGCCCGAGCGTGAGCTCCAGCGGGAGGTCCCGGAGGGGGTTACGGGTCCCGTGGATCACCCAGGAACCTCTCGCCACGTACTCGCCACTGGCCCCTGCCTTGGAGACCTGGTCCCCTTTCACCCAGTAGGCATCGGCCGAGGCCAGTCCGGCCCGCCAGGCCCGGGAGTGACAGAGCCCCCACTGGCCGGCTTCCAGGAGGGTCCCTTCGCCCGGGGAGACCTTCGGGTCCTGGGTCTTGATCACCACGCTCGGGGCCCCGTGGAGGTCGGCGTGGATGTAGACATCGTGCTCCCCGAGGTAGCGCTTGACGAGGGCATCGTTGGTGCGGGCATCCCTCCCCGCGATCACCACGAACCCCTCGCTCGACACGAAGAACCGGGGAGCCTTCTCGAACCAGAAGTGGCGGCGACGCGCGGGGGGACGTCCCGGGTCCTGGGTCGGACGAGGGGAGGCGACGACCGGTGTCCCCGACCGGAGCTGGGCCTCGGTCGACCGCAGGGCCCCCTGCGCGCCTTCCAGCCGCTGCTGGGCATGCTTGGCCTCCTCGTAGAGCGCCTGGGCCGCTTCGCGCGTCGGGGTTCCGGCCTTCAGGCGGAAGGGGCGTCCTTCCAGAACGATCTCGAACTCCAGCGTTCCAGGCGCGGATCCGGCGAGGGTGAGCCGCCGTTCCTCCACTTCGGGGAAGTGCGAGAGTAGAAGGTCGGCCCCGCTGCGGAGGGTCTCCGCCTCCTCTTGGAGCGTCCGGATCGCCTCCTCTTGCTGGTTCCGCTTGCGTAAGAGCCCCGCCCGGGGGTCCTTCACAGGAGCCGTCTCCTCCCGGGGGCGAGCGGACTCCGGTGGTGGACTGGAGGAGAAGAACTCGAAGGCCGCTTCCGAGAACGTAGGCCGTCGCTCTTCGGCCAGCTCCGCGTCCCGCCGTCGTCGCTCGGCGGGGAAGGGAGTCACGTCGATCAGCTGCCCACCGGTCCTGGACCGGTAAAGGTACCCGGACGGCCGGTCCCCGATCTCGGAGAGCAAGGTGGGAAGGGCCTGGACCAACGCCTCTGACAGCTCCTCCGGCTCGCGGGCAGCGGCGACCTTCGGGTCGAACCCCGTGCGCGCCAGAAGCTCCTCCGATAGGGGGCCTCCCAAGCCCATCCGGGCCGCCAGGGTCGAGACCCGGTCCGCGCTGGAGTCCCGGAGCGCCTTCCGGAGCTCTTCCGCGGTCAGGGCAAAAGGGTTCTTCCGGGCTGGGGGCCTAAGGTACCGGGCGCCGGGTCGCAGCACCCTTTGGGCCCAGGCCCGGGAGTGGAGCAGGGTGGAGATCTGCCCTCTCCGGATGACGAGGACGTTTCCCTGTCCGAAGAGCTCCACGGCGAGCAGCGCCGGCTCCTCCTCCCGACCCTGTCCGAAGGACGCCTCGAGATACCGTTCCCCTCCCGGTTGCTCCGCGCCGAGCAGCGGGGCCCCCTGGAGCTGCCGACGCAGGGCCATGGCGAACGGGCCGGGGGTCTCCGGGAGAGGGAGCGATGCCGGCCTCAGGGTCGAGAAGATCCCGGGGGCGATGAGCCACTCCCAGCGTCCCTCTCCCTGCACCCGGAACGTGATGAGGAGTCGCCCGTCCGGAAGCTCGCTGGCCTTGTCGAACCAGGCGCGCGGGAGGCTCCGGAGCTCCCGGACCAGCGCCAGCGTGTCCAGAGAGGAGAACCGGTCCTTGCGCGCCGGTGTCCGCAGGGCGGCCGTGGGCTCTTCGTTCACGGGGGGGGACCACACGGCCAAAGTCCTTGGGGTTTGCCCGTCCCCGTCCCTCGCGGAGGAGGCCCGAAGCCGCTCCCTCGAGAAAGGTCGCCGCGCGTCCCCATGCCCCTTCCGAGGAGGGCGGGGGCGCTCGCGCGTGGTCTCCGAGGGGGCTAGGGCGGCGCCTGGCCAGGCTCAGCTTGGCTCAGGTCTCGCTCGTAGAGGGTCGTTGACTCCCCCCAGCTCCCCGCCCACCTCAACCCAGCCCGGCGGTACGCCTCGAGGTCCTCCGTAGTTTCGGGGAGGAACGCCTCCCAGGAGCCAAACCCGAGCGTTCGGGCTTGCTGTGACACCCCGTGGATCCACTGTTCGAGCTCGCCGCTCAACGGACTGACCCAGAGGGAGCCGGTACCCGCCGCTCCCCAGGGACGGGCAAGCCACGCGGCGGCTCCCGTGAGGTAGTAGATCCCCTCTTCCGCCCAACGTTCGAGAAGGGAGCCCCGCCAACGGACGAATCGTCCCACGTTCAGGGGTCCGACCCGGTCCACCCGGCCGAAACGTTCCGGCGCCCAGCCGGGTCGCAGGTCACGGGGCAAGACCTTCCGATCGACCGGTTGGATCGGGGAGGCGGACGGCCAGGCTCCGGCGGACCCGGACTGTAGGGTGAATCGGCCTACCTCGAGGAACCCGTGCCGCCGGAACAGCGCATGGGAGGCCTGGTTCTCTCTCTCGACCAGCGCACGGAACACCCGTAGCCCCTGGGACCGTCCCCGGGAGATCAGACCCTCGAGGAGGCGGCTCCCGAGCCCTTGACCACGGAAGGGTAGGGCGATCCGGATCCCCCCGATCCACGCCTCCTCCTCCCCCAGGTCCTCGAGGGTGGCCAAGCCCAGGAGGGTACCGGAGTCCTCGAGGAGCAGGTGGCCCTCCCCCTCCTTCCAGGCGGGCACCAGGGAGAGCAGGTAGTCCTCGGGGTCGGAATCGCGGAGGAAGCGCAGGACGATATCGCGTTCCTGGGGGAGATCCACCGGACGGAGCCGAATCATCCTCCCTCCCCAGGAGGGAGGAAGCTCAAAGCAGCCTGATGAGCTTTCGGAGAGAGCACGGGATCCTCCCGGGGTCCCCCGTGGGGCTTGCCCCGGTCTCCCTCCCCGCCGGGGCGGTCGCTCTGCCCCGGCGGGAAAGGAGCATATGCTGTTCGGTGGTAGAGACCTCAATGGGTTCTGAGGCCACCACGTCGTCCACACCTCGCTCTCCCGACCGGGAAAGGAGCTCTTGGCGGGAACGCACCGAACAGTTCGCCCGGGAGTGGATCGAACCGAGGGCCCGTGGCTGGGACCTGGAGGACGACATGCCGTCGGAGGTGGTGCGAGAACTGGCCCGGCAGCGTCTCCTGGGCCTCACCATCCCTCCCGAGTATGGGGGCTCCGGAGCTGACACCTGGACGCTGGCGCAGGTGCTGGAGCGATTGGCCTTCGGATCGCTCGCCGTGGCCACTCTGGTCGCCGTCCACCTTTCCGTTGCCGCCGCTCCGATCGAGGCACGGGGGACCCCGGCCCAGAAGGAGCGCTATCTTCCCGCCCTCGCCCAAGGGACGATGGTGGGGGCTTTCGGACTGACGGAACCCGCGGTCGGCTCGGATGCCCAACGCCTCCAGACCCGGTATCGCCGCCAGGATGGGAAGTTCGTCCTGGAGGGGACCAAGATGTTCATCACCAACGGGAAGAGCGCCGGGGTAGTGCTCACCTTTGCCACCAGGGACCCCTCCCTGGGGGCCCGGGGCATCAGCGCCTTCCTCGTCCCCCAGAACACCCCGGGGTTCGTCTCCGGCCAACGCTTGGAGAAAATGGGGCTACGCGGGTCCGAGACCATGGAACTGGTGTTCCAGGACTGCGAGCTGCCCCTGGAGGCCCTCCTCGGGGAGGAGGGCCAGGGGTTCGCCATCGCCATGGACGCGCTCGAGGGGGGACGGATCGGCATCGCCGCCTGTTCCCTTGGGGTTGCGGACGCGGCCCTCGAGGCGCTGCGGACAGGCCTCCCCACGTACCCTGAGCCGTGGCAACGCTCCATCTTGGCGAGGAGCTTTGTGGAGGTGGAGGCGGCCCGGGCCCTCGTGGAGAAGGCGGCCCGACTCAAGGACGCCCGGGAGGAGTTCTCCGGGGCAGCCTCGGCCGCGAAGCTCTACGCCTCCCAGGCCGCCTTCCGGGTCGCTTCCTGGGGGCTCGATGCGTTGGGTTGGGAAGCCGTCGACCGCTCGGGACGGCACCGGATGGAACAGCTCTTCCGGGATGCCCGGGTGCTCTCCATCGTGGAAGGTACCACCGAGATCCAAGAGAGGATCCTCGGGCGGCGTCTGCTGGACCGTCAGGCCCCGGGGCCGGCATGAGCCCGGCACCACGGAGGGACGGCTCCCGGGACTTAAGCCCCCAGAGCGAAAGCGGCGTACCCGGCTTCCAGCCGGCCTCTGTACACCGGGGGGAGCCCTTGTCGAAGACCCCCCCGGCCAGGCGGACGGGCGCCTCCCTGCTGCCCGGTCCGGCGACCCCGGACCCCTCGGCCCGGGTACCGCTTGAGGGGTTTCCCCTTCACCCCCGGGTGGTGGAGATCCTGCGGGAGACGGGGATCCGGGAGCTCTATCCTCCCCAGGCAGAGGCGCTGGCCCCGGTCCTCGCGGGAAAGAGCCTCTTGCTCGCCTGCCCGACCTCCTCGGGGAAGTCCCTGGTGGCCTACATGGCGTTGGTCCACGCGGCGCTGGAGGGTAGGAGGGGCGTTTACATCGTCCCGTTGCGCGCCCTCGCGAGCGAGAAGTACCAGGACCTGGAACCCTTCCGGCGCCTGGGCCTCAAGATCGGCCTGACCATGGGGGAGCGGGACCTCTCGAGCGAGGAGCTGGAGGGCATCGACATCCTGGTCTCCACGAGCGAGAAGGTCGACAGCCTGCTGCGGCACCGGAACCCCTGGATGGACCGGGTGGGCGTGGTGGTGGCCGACGAGGTGCATCTGCTCCGGGACCCCGGACGGGGACCGACCCTGGAGGTGAGCCTGACGCGGCTTCGTCGACGGCAGCGGGGACTGCAGGTGGTCGCACTCTCCGCCACGGTGGGAAATTCCCAGGATCTCGCCCGGTGGCTAGGCGCCGTCCACGTGGCGAGCGCGTTCCGGCCGGTTCCCCTGCACCCGGGGGTCTTCCGGGAGGGGGTCTTGAGCTTCCTGGACGGGAGCGAGAAGCCGCAGCCTTCCCGGGGGACCGCGGTGGAGCAGTTGGTGCATGGCGCCCTCGACGAGGGAGGGCAGGCGTTGGTGTTCGTGAACAGCCGACGCAGCACGGTGAGCGTGGCGTCGGCCCTCTCCCGGGGAGTCAGCGCCCGGTTGTCCGAGGGTTCCCGGGCCGCTCTTCAAGAGGTCCTTTCCGACCTCGACCGGGTCGGGGAGGAGGAGACGGAGTCGGTGCGCCAGCTCCGGTCGCTCGTCCCCCACGGGGTGGCCTTCCACAACGCCTCCCTGACGAACCCCGAGCGTGCGGTGGTCGAACGGGCCTTCCGGGAAGGGAAGCTCCGCTGCCTCGTGGCCACCACCACCCTGGCCATGGGCCTGAACCTCCCCGCCCGACGGGTGATCGTCCGGGACACCACGCGCTACGACGAGGCGCTGGGAAGCCCGGTGGCCCTGCCGGCCATGGAGGTCCAGCAGATGTTGGGGCGTGCCGGCCGCCCCCGCTACGATCCGTACGGGGAGGCGGTGCTCATCGCCCGGGACCTTTCGGAGGAAGAGGAGCTCCGGGAGCGCTACCTGACCGCTCCTCCCGAGAACGTGGAGAGCCGGTTGGCCTCGGTCGCCGTGCTCCGGACCCATGTGCTCGCCCTCGTCGCCTCCGGCGAGGTCCGTTCCTGGGAGGAGCTCGAGGACTTCCTCCGCAGCACGTATTACGGGCAGGAGGAATCGATCGAGGCGCTGGGAGCTCACCTGAGGGCCGCCCGGGCATTCCTCGAGACGAACGGCCTCCTGCGGGGGGGCGCGCCCCTGAGGGCCACCGACTTCGGACACCTCACCTCGGACCTCTATCTGGACCCTGTCTCGGCGGTGCTCCTGCGGCGGGCGCTCTCCCGGGCCTCTCCCTCGACCCCTCCCATCGCCTATCTGGCCACCCTCGCCTCCACTCCGGACCTGGCCCCCCTCTATCTGAGGGCGGGAGAGGAAGCGGACATGACGGCCCGGTACGCGGACCTGGCCCCGGCGCTCCTGCTGAAGCCAGAGGAGGACGAGCTCCTGCCCGACTTCGACAGCTTCCTGGGGACGCTCAAGACCGCATCGCTCCTGGAGGCCTGGCTGGACGACCGGCGGACCCTGGTGGAGATCACCGGGACGTTCCACATCGGTGCCGGGGACCTCCGTACCCGGGTGGAGCGGGCCGAATGGCTCCTCTCGGCCATGGCCGAACTGGCGCGGCGGGAACGCCGGGGGGCCGCCCGGGCATTGGACCTCCTCTCCCTCCGGGTCCGCTACGGTATCCGAGAAGAGCTCTCGGAACTGGTCCTGCTCCGGGGGATCGGACGGGTCCGTTCCCGTCTGCTCTACGACGCCGGGTGGAGGGACGTGGCCACCCTCGCCAAGGCAGACCTTCCTGCAGTGTCCGGGGTCTTGGGCTCCCCGGCCCTGGCCGAGGCCGTGCTCGACCAGGCGCGTTCGTATCACCATCCTTCGAGGGCCGTGCGCTCCCCCCCGGCCGACCGGGGCGAGGCTTGAGCCCGGCCGAGGCTAAGGAGAACGCTCCGTTCTGCGCGCTCCGGAGATAGAGACCCTCCGTGCGGGGGGTTTCCGGCCCCAAGCGTCATCGGATCCGGGACGGAGACCGGGGAGCTACTGGAGGGACTCTCCAAGGGGTGGAGGGCCAGCAAGGAACGGGTGCCTCCGGGCCCGCCCACCCGGGTCTCCCGGTGCAAAAGGCCCAGGGCCTCCAATCGGCGCAGCCGCCGCCAGAGCCGGGCCACGGAGGGGACGGGTATGCCGAGGTTGGCACAGTGCCCGCGCAACCCCCGGGTCAGGTCCGAGAGCGGAAGAGGGGCCGCCCCGGCCGTTTCCCGCAGAAAGTCCAGGAGCAGGGCGTCGAACGACCGGGCCTGCCGCAATCTCCAGGGGGCCCGGTAAGGAAGTTCCAGGTCGTCAGCCCTGAGTTCGCTCCTGCCGGCGCTCCGGGCCTGGTGGTGCGCCCGGGACAGGATCTCCGGCAGGGGTGAGACCCCTCGCCCCTCGGTCAGCAGGAGCCCCGCGAGCCGGTCCACCCCTTTCGGGTCCGGGTTTCCCCTTCCCGGGCCGGCGAGCGATTCCCGTGCGAGAGCCTCGAGTTCCGGGGGCGTCCACGAAGGGACGGAGAGGACCGGGGGCTGGCCGGGGAGGTCCTGCCAGGGCCTAGCGGGTCCCTCTCCCGAGAGCACCACGGTAAAGGGAGGAAGTCCCCCGACCCCTTCGGGCAGGATCTGCGCGGGGTCGAGCAAGGGTCGGAGGAAACGGGCGAACCCGTTGCACGGTCCCTGGAGGTTGTCGAGCCAGATGCGGAAGGGGCGGGCCTCCGACCGCATGCGCCGGAGCCAGAGGAGGGTGAGGTGTTCCGTGGCGGCGCCCTGGGCGTTGAACGCCGGTTCCAATCCCCGGAAGAGCGCCTCGACCACGGGGTGTACCCCCCGGATCCCCCTCAGGTCGACCCGCAGGGTCCGGGGTGCCGGGAACGAGGTCTCCTCTACCCCGGCCCGATCGAACGCCCCCAGGATGCGGGCGGCGAGGTAGGAGGTGCCGGAGCCCCGGGGCCCGAGGATCGCGAGCGCATTCGGGCGACCTTCGACCGGGGGACGCCTCAGGAGTTCGAGGCCTTCCTGGACGAGACTCGTTCGGAACTTCGGTACGGTCTGTCGGCTGTCCGCAAGGGGTCGGGGAGCGAGCGCCATGCCGGGGGGAGGGGCGAGGCTATATAAGATTCCTTACATTACAAAGAAATGTTCGAAAGATGAGGTCACTCCCCGATAACCTTCACCAGGACACGCTTTCGCCGTTGGCCATCGAACTCCCCGTAGAAGACCTGCTCCCAGGGCCCCAGGTCGAGCTTCCCGCCGGTGACCGGGAGGACCACCTGGTGCCCGAGCAGGAGGTTCTTCAGATGGGCGTCCCCGTTGGTCTCCCCGGTCTCGTGGTGGTGGTAGTCCCCGGGAGGGGCCAACCGGTCTGCCCAGGCCTGGATGTCCCGGAGCAGCCCGGGTTCCGCGTCGTTGACGAAGACCGCCGCGGTGATGTGCATGGAGGAGACCAGGACCAGCCCCTCCCGGATCCCGGCCCGGGAGACCAGCGCACGGACCTGCTCGGTCAGGTTGACGAATCCCCGGGGCTCGGGGGTCTCCATCCAGAGGTACTCGGTGAGGCTCTTCATGGGTCCCGGAGGGCACCCCCGTCCAACGACAAGACTTTTGCGAGGGACCCCCTCGTGCCCCTCACGACGATCACTGCCACCGCCCGGGTACTTCAGAACGTCATCTCCGTGGACCTCGGGCATACCCGCTGGATCGCGCGCCCCCAGGCCCGGGGGCAGAGCCCGGTGATGAGGACCCTGAGCGCCCTCTTCTCCACCCATTACGAGATCCGGCCCTTCCCCGAGGAGGGGGCCGTCCTCTCCCACGTCTCCTACGACGGGAAGCGCGATGAGATCCTCATCCAGGTGGAGGACCAGAAGTGGCGGGTCCGCTCCAGCGCCTTGGGCCCGCTCACGGTCCAGTACGACGGGAGCGAACTGACCCTGCACGAACGCATCACCGGAAAGGTCTCGCTCCTGCGCGGGACCACCGTGCTCGCCCAGGGACAGTGCCGCTTCCGGTCCGTGACCCTCTCTGGCTACCCGACCCCCATGGAGGAGTTCCTCGGACACCTTACGGTGGGCCTGTTGATCCGGTGGCTTTTCTGGGAGATGGCGCTCTGATGGGAGGCAGGGCGGGGGGCTGGAACGGCACGGGCCGGTAGGCGATGGGGACCAAGATGAGCGCCCCCGCCACCACGGCCGCCATGGCCAGGAGGAAAGTGTTCATCGAGCCGTAGAGGACGTAGAACGCACCCCCGAGCAGGGTACCGGCGAGCCCGCCCATGCCGGCAATGGCGTTGTACCAACCCAGGGCCTTTCCCCGGGCCGGGCCGCGGACCAGGCGCAGGAGGAAGAGCGTGCTCGCGGTGGAAAGGAACGCCCAGGTGATCCCCATGGCCGCGTTCAGGCCTGCCAGGGAAGCGGTGAGCTGCCAGGAGGGATCGGTGAAGACCCGGGCCACCTCGAGGAATCCCACCAGAAGCAGGGCCCGGATGAGGAGGCTTCCGATGAACACCCCCTTGGGATTGGTCACCTCGACGACGAGGCCCGAGTGGTAGAAGAGCGCGGTAGAGGCGAGCGCGGAGGCCAGGTAGACCAGGAAGACGCCCTCTTCGGTGAGCCCGGCGCCATGCACCAGGAAGACCGGGAAGGGCCCGTAGAAGACCTGGAAGCCCACGCTCATGACGAAGAGGGCCGCCAGGAAGGCGTACTCCCCCCGGGGGATGCCTTCCTCGGTCCCCCGGGCGAGTTCGAGGATGTAGACCAGGCGCCGGCGGGTCCGTCGGAGCCGCTCCACGACGCTCGTGGTCCGCCGGGCCACCTGGAGGGTCTCTTCCCGGGTGATCCGCTTCTCCGGCTCCTCCACCCAGAGGGTGGCGAGGCCGGCGGCCAACAGGGAGAGCACCCCGGAAAGCCCCAGGAGGAAGCGCATGGCCTCCACCGCCACGCTCCCCCCCACCGCAAGGCCTGGGAGGAAGGCGAACCAGACCACCCCGACGATGAGCCCGAGCACGGTGCCCAGGCCGGAGATGACCCCGAAGAGCCCCAGGTCACGGGGCCACCAACGCTTGGAGCGCGTCTCCAACAGGAGCATGGTCCCCACCGGTGCCGAGGCGGAGGTGGCCAGGCCCTCGAGGACGTTCAGCACGAAGAACGTGGAGAGGTTCGTGGTCAGGGCCATGAGGACCAGCAGGGCCCCCCCGGCGGCGAACGAGGCGACCAGGAAGTACTTCCGGTGCCGCACCCGGTCCGAGAGGTTCCCCCAGAGCACGGTGAAGGGGACCTCCGAGAGGGCGGCCCCCGCGATGACCACCGTGACCCCGAACGCGTTGGCGTGGAAGAGGAGCAGGGCCACCAGGGGGATGAGAGGCGAGGAGAGCCCGTCGGAGAGCGAAAGGGGAAGGTAGGCGATGAACCAGAGGTCGGAACTGGAGGGGCGGACCGGCCGTTCCGGGACGTGGATGTCCTTCCGGATCTCCTCCCCCACGGGTGAGCCCCTCCTCTTGGGGTCCCCGGTCAGGGGGTCGCGACGCCCAGGGTCTTCAGCAGCCGGCCGAACTCCTCTTCGGTGATCCACTCCACCTTCAGGTAGTCGCGCAGGAACCGGTCGGAGACGCCGAGCCGGCGCGCCTCGTCGACGGCGAGCCGGTAGGCCTCCACCTCCGTGGGCCGGTCCACGTAGCTGAACTGCTCGTCCCAGAGCTCGCGGCCGTCCTGCCGTTGGAGGACGTGCCTCAGCTCGTGGAGGATGTCGAGGTAGAGGACGAGCGCCGGGCTTCCCGCGAGGTGGCCCTTTCCGATCACCACGCAGTCCGTCTCGCTGACGACGGGTTTCCAACCCCTTCGGTTCCGCCGCGAGACGGCCCCCTGGTGAGGAGCCACGTACATCCAGAGGTCCTGGTCCACGACCTCCACGCAGGTCTCGGTGGCCAGCATCTGCCGTCGGGGCTCCTCGGGGCAGAGGTGCGCGAAGGCGGGCAGCTTCTCCAGCCCCGGGAAGACCCGGGTGAGCGGGTAGCGCCCGGCCGGGAGGCCCCGTTCCACGTGGAAGGCCTTCGGTGGGGAGGGCTCCTCCTCGCGGGCAGTGGCCATTTCCTGTCCATACCCCTTCGGGGAGTTAAGCCCTACCCAACCGGTGGTCCGCCGGGGCCGTCTCGCCCGGAGGCTGACCCCACCTTAGGTCCGCTCTCCCCTTCGGGGGATGGATCGCCCGAGGGGGCAGGTCCACTGCCCGGGCCGGCCCCTTCGTGCTCCCACTCATCCCAGACCGAGGGGCTCGTGGGCTCCTTCCTCCGGGAGAGCAGGGCCCCTTCCCAGACCGCCACGGCGGCAAGCCCCACCACCAGGGCCAGTAATGCGTACCCTCCGACCACCCCCAGGCCGGCGAGCGGGCCCGGCGACGCTCCCGTCCCCTGTCGGCTGGCGTTCGGGACCAGGGTGAGCGGAAGGAAGCCTCCCTTCGGCGGGAACCCGGAAGCCACCAGCGTGAAGGCGATCGAGCCGGTGATCCCCGGGGCAGGAACCACGGTGGGCGCCTGGTAGATGGTCGTAAAGGTCCCCGTTCCATTCGTGTTGCCCCGGGTGAAGGAGAGCGTCCCCCCCACTTCGGGAGAGGTCAAGATGACGTAGGCAGAAGGTACCGGACCTCCTTGGCTGTTGTTCACCTGGAGGGTGAGGCGCACCGTCCCTCCCGCCGGCACCAGCAGCGCGGACGGCTCGAGGGACACCGCGAGGCCGGGTAGCGGGTTCACCAACAGGTCCCAAACGTACTCCCCCGCCGGGTAACCGGGGGCCTGCACGTCCAAGCTGACCCCGGCGGAGATCACCGTCCCGGTCGCCCCGGCGGTGAAGGTGGTCCCCACGGTCCCGTTCTGGTTGGTGAGGCCGATGGTCGGGGCCACCGTCCCGCCGAACGGGTTGAACGTGACCTCGGCTCCCGACACCGGGATCCCCCCGGGCCCGGCCGTCACCACGAACGTGACCGGCTGCGCCTGGCCGGAGAGGAGGGAAGCGGGTAGCGGTCCGAGGGGCACCAGCGTCAGCGGCGTGCTGTGGGTGTCATTCAAGGGGACCACCACCAGGACGAAGGAGAGGCTCGTGGTGAGGGCGCCCTCCTGGGCGGAGAGGGAGAAGGTCACGTTGGAGCCGACCGTGACGGCCGGTGCCGTGTAATTGAAGGAAGCCTCGCCGGCCGCGTTCGCACGCGTGGGGGACCCCGGGAGGCTCCCCAGGGAGGCGCTGGCAGTGACGAAGGCACCGGCGGCGGG
Source organism: Thermoplasmata archaeon (assembly GCA_021806135.1). Classification (GTDB taxonomy): domain Archaea; phylum Thermoplasmatota; class Thermoplasmata; order Lutacidiplasmatales; family UBA184; genus JAKATE01. Next base: position 156,324 of record JAJZYB010000001.1, on the reverse strand, counting down.
CTCGCGCGATCCGTTGGAGAACCAGAGTTCCAGGCTGGCCCCCACCGCCACCGTGGACCCGGCCGCGGTCCAGTACGGGTGGTTGGCCGTGGCGACCAGTTCGGTAGCGGAGGGAGGGAGCGCCGCCGGACCGATCGCCCAGAGGGTCCCGTCGGTGGTCACCACGTACAGTCGCCCGTCGGCCAGGGCCTCCGGGGCCAGCACGGGGGCCTGGACGGAGAGGGTCCAACGTTCGGACCAATTCCCCAGGTCCACGGCCGCCAGCCGACCGTTCCCTTGGGCGACGAGGGCCGAGCCGGCCGCCACCAGGACCGGCGGCGACGGCCCGGTGGCCGTGGGGGGGGACCCCCCCAACCGGTGGAACGCGGGGGTCAGCGAGGCCACGCCGGTGGCGTTGACGGAGAACCGGAGCGTCAGGTAGGTGCCATTGTCCTGGGGGAGGAGAAGCCCCAGGGCTCCCCCGGAGACCCCGGTCACGGCGGCCGGACTGGAGAATCCTTCGTTCAGGCCCGGGGCGGCCCAGCTCGCCAGCACCTTGCCGGCCGGCCCTAAGGGGCTCCCGGACGTTTGGACCACGTACACCTGGCTCACGCTGGCGTTCCCTCCATCGTCCGCCACGATCCCGACGGACAGGTCGGTGGGGGTCGGGTGTCCGGCCTGGGACCAGGGATAGACGGTCTGGGTCACGGAAGCGTACACCGGCTCCGCCGTGGTCACGGGCGACCAGGGGGCCAGGGTCCCGTTGACCGCCCCGTACGCCACCACCCCAATGCCCGGTACCGGTTCGAGGGCCAGGGGGTCCGTGGGGGAGGCCACGGAAACCGCGGCGTACGCGTCCCCCGGGAGGCGCAGATCATAGACCTCCTTTCCCGTCAGGGCGGACCAGGCGTAGGCATGCCCCGTCATGCCCACGTCCAGGACCAGCCCGTCCACGAGGTTGGGCGAGGCTACCAGCGCCCCCGCGGGTCCAGGCGTGGCGTTCCAGAGGAGGGCTCCCGTGGAGCCATTGACCGCCACCAGGGCTCCGATCCCCAGGGTCGGGTCCCCCAGGGCCACGTACACCGTGTTCCCAAGGATCAACGGGGTTCCGTAGACGGGAAGGCCCAGGGCCCGGTTCCAGAGGAGCGCCCCGGTGGTCCCGTTCAAGGCGAGGAGGGTGCCGTCCTGCCCGCTGGCGGCGTACACCGTGCCGTTCTCCGCCACCACGGAAGGGGCGGCCGGGTAAGCGGGTAGGGGGGGAGACGGGGGGGAGCCCACGAACGCGCTCCAGAGGGTGGCGTTCGTGGAGGGACCGGCAGAGGCGGCCTGGCCGGTCAAGTTACCCCCTCCCTGGTACGCCGGCCAGTCCCGGAGCGAGGGGGTTGCGTTCCCCTCGCCCAGCGGGGCGGTGCCGGCCAGGAGTGGAGGAGGTCCAGGCGGGAGGGGAGGGAGGGTGATCGGAGCGGCCACCAGCGGGAAGAGAAGGAGGAGCCCGAAGGATATTCCCCAGACCGACCGGGGCATGCCTCCCAACCCCCGCCGAAGTGACCGTGGCGGAGGGCCTGGCAGCATACCTGACCACCGGGGAGACGGGCTCCGCCCAGGGCCCAGCTTCCGGCCCGCATAAATACCCATCCGCCTCGCCGGGGCCCTCCCGCGGCCGGGGGCCAAGGGCTAAGGGCTAAGGGCTAAGGGTCGCCGGAGGTCCCGGTAGTCATGTCCGGCCCTGCCCCCCGGCCCCGGGGGGGTTTCGCGGGGGTGCGCTTCGGCCAATCCCAGGACCGCCGCGAACGGACGGGCGTCACCGTGGTGCTCTTTCCCCGGGGAGCCACCGGGGCGGTGGAGGTCCGAGGAGGGGCGGCCGGGACTTACCACACGGACTCGCTCGGCCCCCTTTCGACCTTCGGCCGGCTCGATGCCCTCTTCTTCGCCGGAGGGAGCCTTCACGGTCTGGATGCCGGGCAGGGCGTAAGGGAGGGGCTGGAACGCAAGGGGTGGGGGCGGAGATTCTTCCCCGGCGGACCGCCGCTGGTCAGCGTCTCCGGTGCCGTCCTCTTCGACCTGCGTTCCCGCGCGTCTCTCCAGGTGGACTACGCCTCCCTGGCCAGACGGGCGGTGCTCCGCGCCACCCCGCAACCGTTGGCAGAGGGGAGCGTGGGGGCCGGTACCGGGGCGACGGTGGGGAAGTTCGGTGGTCTGGGCCGTGCCTGTGCCGGCGGCATCGGCTGGGCGGAAGGGTCGGCAGGCCCGCGCGCCGGCCTCCTCGCGATGGCGGCGGTGAACGCCCTGGGCAACGTGCACGCGCCGGAGGGGGGTGGGGTCATTGCAGGTGCGAGGGGCCCCCGGGGAACGTTCCTCCCGGCCCCGGAGGCCCTTGGCCTTGCTCACCGGCGGGTGCTGCCCCGGGGGACCACCCTGGGGCTCGTCCTGACGGACCTCCCCCTCTCCCGCCGAGAGCTGGCCCGGCTCGCGGTGGCGGGACACGACGGGATCGCGAGGGCGGTACACCCGGCCCACACCGCCACCGACGGGGACGTGGTCTTCGCGGTCTCCACGGGGAGAGCCGCCCTCGAAGGTCCCTGGCCAGGTCCAGGCCGGTCGCCCTATCCGGGCGCCGGGGGCGACCTCCTTTCGGCCCTGGCAGCGGAGCGGATGGCGGTAGCCATCGGACGGGCGGTGACCCGGGCGCGGTCCCGTCCGGGGACCCCTTCCGGCCCGGACTGGTCCTCAGCCCGGGGACCCGGGGGCCGCCCGGCGCCGTAGCGTGGTGAGCCGGAGGCCCCGGATGAGGTCCATCTTGGTGACGATCCCCCGGATCTCCCCCCGTTCGACGATGAGGACCGCCGGGTAGCGGCCGAGCAAGGACGCCAGCAGGTCCGCGGGGAACTCCTCCCCGACCTGGGGGTAGGCGGGCTCCTGGATGGAGCGGACCCGTTCGCGTCGGCCCCGGGGGTCGGCCAGCGCGCGGAGAAGCGCCACATCCGAAAGGGAACCGGTGACCTTCCCTCCATCCACCACGGGGAACTGGGAGTACCCCTTCTGCTCCATGAGGGACGCCGCGGCCCCCAGCGTATGGCTCGCCTCCAGCGTCACCACCTGGGTGTTCATCACGTCGCGGGCCTCCAGGTCCGGGGTGGCCTCTCCTTCCCGCGCCTCCAGGTAACCGAAGAGCCCCTGCGCCAGTTCGTAGGAGGGACGGATGCGTCCCCGTTCGATCCGGGAGATGGTGGCCACCGAGCGGCCCACCGCCCGGGCCAGCTCACGGACGGGGATCCCCAGGGCGAGGCGACGGCGCCGGATGTCGGAAAGCTCGTCCACGGGGGTTCCCAAGGTCTTCCCCTAGGTCAGGTTTGCCCGGCCGGGGGCGGCCCTTTTCGCGGCGTCTTTCGCCGCCGGATCCAGGTCGCCGCGAGCACCAGGCCCACGCCCAGACCCACGCCGAGGATGACCAGCCCCGTTTCCACGTAGGGGTTGGTCCAGGGTGAGCCCGAGGCATTCCCGGGGCCGGCCAGGGGCAAGGAGAGAGGGAGGGTGAGGGTCTTTCCCGTATCGATGAGGAACTCTCCCCGTTGGATCTCCCCGTGGTAGATCAGGGTGTAGTTGTAGGTACCGGGCGGCAGGAGGAGCTCGAAGAAGGCGGTGGTGGCCGTGCTTGCGGTGGGCCGGACCTGAGGGTAGGGGAGAACGGTGAAGGCGGCGCCGGCGGGGGCGTAGCTTCCCGTGAGCACACCGGGGGTCTCGGAGCTGTTCGGGTGGACCGTAAGCTCTTCGGGCCCGGTGAGCCGCAGGGAGACGTTGACGGTCTGGTAGCGGGACGCTTCCACCTCGATGGCGTACTCGGAGGGAGGGAAGGTCCCCAGGGAGAGCGTCCCGTTCCCCGTCGTGGTCCCTTGGAAGGTCCCGTTCAGATAGACGGCAGCCCCGGGAAGGGGTCCCACCGGCGCGTCGGTGGTCACGTTCACGCTCAATCGGTAGAGGGCGGTCTGCGGCGCGAAGGAGGTCGGAACCGGAGCCCCCGGCCCCGGCGGCACGACCGCGCCCATGCTCAGGAGGAGTAGGAGGGAGACGCCAAGGACCCCCAGAAGGAGGGAGCCGCCTCTCCGGAGCCCGGATTTCACGGGGCCGGTCATCCGGAGCCCCCTCATTTAGCTAGGTCCGCCGGTCAAGCCCTTGGCCATCCACGGGCCGAAGCGCTCGAATCCGAGCCGGGCGTAGTACGGACGCGTCCCCACGGCGGCGATCACCGCGAGCCGGGCAGCCCCATCGACCCGGGCCTCCTCTTCCGCCGCCCGGACGAGCCCTCGTCCCAACCCCCGGTGCTGCCAGGCCTCCGGGGGGCGTTCCGCACCGCCCGCGAGAGGGACCTCGCTCCCCAGCACCTTCAGCTCCCGGATCACGGGGTCCGCGAGCGCCCCGGGGACCCCTCCCCGGGGGAACCGGAGCCGAAGGTACCCCGCGACACGATCGGTTCCGGGGTCCTCGTAGGAGAGGAAGACCTCCCGACCCCCCTGGGCCCGGTACTCCCGCCGGCTGAGTTCCCAGCTCTCGGCCCCGGAAGGCCCGGCACGCCGGCCGACCTCCCTGCACCGTAGGCACGGGCATTGCTTCCCGCGGGAACGGAGCCGAGCGAGAGCGATCTCCCGAAGGTTGCTCTTCCGTACCCCGGCAAGGATGAGGCGGGAGGGGATGTCCCGTTGGACCCGGTGGATCCGGACGTAGGGGGGGAGCTCTTCCTTGACGTCCGCGAGCAGTTCGGCAGCGGTCGCGGTCTCGTACGGCTGGTACGCCCCTGCGGCCCAGGCATCGGCCAGGGGCGTCCCGGCGATGACCAGGCAGGGGTAGATCTTCAACAGGTCCGGCTGGAAGTCCTCCTCGGCGAAGAGCCGTCGGAAGTCCTCCCGGTCCCGCTGGGGGTCCATGCCCGGAAGCCCGGGCATCATGTGGTAGCCCACCTTGAGCCCGAACTCCCGGGCCCGTCCGGTGGCCTCGGTCACGCTCCGGACATTGTGCGCCCGGTGGACCGCGGCAAGAACCCCGTCCCGGAGCGTCTCCACCCCGAACTCGACCCGGGTCACGCCCCAGGAGACCAGGCGAAGGAGCGTCTCTGGGCTGGCCTGGTCCGGCCGGGTCTCCACGGTCAGGCCCACGCAACGGGAATCGGCCCTTTCGTTCGCCGCGTGGGCGGCCGCGAGGGAAGGCGAAGTGCCCCCATTGAGGCCGTCGAACGCCTGATGGATCGTCCGCTCCTGCCAGCCCGGTGGACGGGAGGTGAAGGTGCCGCCCATGAGGATGAGTTCGACCTTGCTCACCGGGTGGCCGATCTCCACGAGAGACTCCAACCGGTGCCGGACGATGCGGTACGGGTCGTAGTCGAACTGGGCTCCCCGCAGGGCGGAGGGCTCCTCGCCGGTGTAGCTCTGGGGGGTGCGGGCGTCCGGACCCCCCGGACAGTAGGTGCAACGGCCGTGCGGGCAGGCGAAGGGGGAGGTCATCACCGCCACCACGCTGACGCCGGAAAGGGTCCGGGTCGGCTTCAGCCGGAGCGAGGAGGACCAGCGGGCGCGCTCCTCCGGGCTCCAAGCCTTCCAGAGGTCCGGGTTCGAGGGGAGGGAGCTCCACCCTTCCTCCCGGGCGGTGGAGAGCTTCCGCTGTTGCCAGTCCTCCCGGGCCTCCTCCGGGGAGAGCTCCGGACCCGGAGGGGCGAGCCCGGGATCCGGACGGTCCTTTCGCGCCCTCATGGCCGACCCCCGGGAGAAGGAAGACCCATCGGGGGAGGAGACGGGCTACGGCGGGCGGGCCCAGCTCCCATAAACGTCCTCCCCTCGCAACGCCCGGGAGAGCAGGCCAGGGGTGAGACCACCGATCAGGCCGCAGGAGACCCCGTCCCGGGCCAGGGCGAGCATGACCTGGACCTTCCCCCGCAGACCCCCGGTCACGTCGGGGACCCCGGTCGAAGGAGCGAGGCTTTCCACCGTGGCCTCCGAGAGGGTCCGCACGATCCGCTGCGGCCCGGGTCGCCGGCTCTCCAGGACCCCCGGTACGTCGGAGACGAACAGGGCGTGGTGGCTACCGACCCCTCGCGCGATCTCTCCGACCAGGGTATCCCCCGAGAGGATCGAGAAGCCCCACGCTCCGTCCAGGACCACGTCCCCGTAGGTGACGGGCACTCCTCCCCGGGAGAGGATCCGCTGGAAGGGAGCGAGAGGAATGCCGGTGGAGCTGCCCTGCCGGTTCTCCATGAGCGGGAACGGCGCGACCGAGAAGGCCGGTAGCCCGGCGTCCAAGAGCGCCCGGAGGACAGATTGATGGAGGTCACGGACGCTCCACGCCGTGAGGGCCGCCCCCCGGTCCCGGCCCACCGGGCGCTCTTGGTCGGAAGGGGCCTTCGACAGACCGTAGCGAAGCGCCTGGGGGTGACCGAAGGACCCGGCCCCGTGGACCACGACGAGGGGGGTGGGACGCTCCCGGTGACCCTCGGCGAGCTCCAAGGCGAGCCGATGGATCACCTTCGGGCGGGCCCGGCGGTCCTCCCCTTTCCGGGTGAGAACGCTCCCGCCAAGCTTGACCACGATGGGGCTCGGGGACCCGGCGTTCACATCCGCTCCAGGGGCTCCAGGCCAAGGAGGTCCAGGGTGTTGGCCAGGACCTGCCGGGCGCAGTGGACGAGGGCCAGGCGGAGATGCCGGACCGGGGGCTCCGCATCCAGGACCCGGAGGGACTGGTAGAACTCATTGAACCGCTCGGCCACGTCGTGCCCATAGACCGCGAGGAGATGGACCGATCCATCTTGGGCGACCCGGTCCACCAGCCCGGGGAGTCGGGAGAGGCTCCGGACCAGGGCGGACTCCCGGGGATCCCAGGAGGGGGGGGCTTCGGCCAGCGACGGGACCGTCGGCCCTGGCCCGTTCCCCTCGCCGCCCTTGCGCAGGAGGCTGGAGGCCCGGGCGTGGGCGTACTGGAGGAACGGCGCGCTCTTCCCTTCGAACGACAGCGCCTCCTCCCAACGGAAGACGATGGGTTTGTCCGGCTGGACCCGCAGGAGGTGGTAGCGGACGGCGGAGTGCCCGATCTTCTCGGCGATCTCCTCGCGCTCTGCGCTGGAGAGCTCGGGCCGGCGCGCTTCCAGCTCTACGAGGGCGAGTCGGCGCCCCTCATCGAGCACATGGTCCAGAAGTACCACCCGTCCCCCCCGGGTGGTCATCTTCCCCTCGGGAAGGTTCACGTAGCCGTAGAACAAGGTCTCCGGCCGGCGCTGCTCCCCCACCGCATCCAGGAGGGCGAAGAGCCCCTGGACGTGGAGCCGGTGGTCCTGGCCGAGGACGTTGATGACCCGCCCGGCGCGCTCGAACTTCCCTTCGTGGTAGGCCACGTCCCGGGCCGGATACAGGTGCGTTCCGTCGGCCCGGGTGGCGTAGACAAAGGGGCTCTCTTCCGGGAGGCCGAAGGGCCTCCCATCCACCCCGAGCGCACCATCCTCCGCCCGATGGGCCTTCTGGGAGGAGGTGAGGCGCTCCAAGACCCGGTGGACGGAGCCATCCACCACCAATTCCGATTCCCAGACGAAGCGGTCGAACCGGATGTTCATCCGGGCCAGGGAGGCGAGGATGCCCTCCAGGATGGCCTTCGGGACCCGCCGGTAGGTGGAGAGGTCCCCGGCTCCCTGCTCGACCTGGTTCGCGAGGGCGTTCACCTCCGCCTCGGCCTCGGGGTGTGCCCGCATGTAGGCGAAGGCCGGCACGTAGGCCTGCCCGTAGTAGTGGTCGGGCTTGGTCCCCGGGGGGGGTTCGGTGGAGGTCACCGAGGGCAGGGCTTGCCGGATCTCCGCGGGCCACTGGGACGGGGGCATCGACCAGATCCAGACCAGGGTGGCCGCCTGGCGGCCCAGGTCGTCGACGTAGAATTCGGTGGTGACGGGGAACCCCCGGGCCTTGAGGACCCGGGCGTAGGTGTCCCCGAGGACCCCGTTGCGGGACCGGCCCACGTGCAGCGCCCCCGTGGGGTTCGCGCTGGTGTGCTCCAGGAGGACGGTGGGGCCGGTGGCGGGCCAGGACCCGTAGCGTTCCCCTCGTCGGGTGATCATCCTCAGGGTGGAGAGGAAGAAGGGGAGGGCCTCCAGCTCCGCGTTGAGGAAGCCCCCTTCGTGGGAGATCCGGGCGAACCCCGGCACACGGGGGATCGCGCCGGCAAGCCGTTCGGCGAGCGCCGGGGGATTCGTGTGAAGGGCCTTCGCCCAGCGGAAGGCGGGAAGGGCCAGGTCCCCCTTGCCCTGGGGGGGTTCCCCCAGGTTCCGTTCCACCTCCGCCAGTGTGCCCGGGAACCCTTCCTGCTGGAGCGCACGGTGCACGGCCTCGGCAAGCTGCCGTCGGGCCGGGGACCAGGGGTCCGCCTCGTCCTCCGGGAACCCGCGGTCCGGCGCCTCGTCGACCATGAGAGAAAGCTCATGAGAGACTCTCCCTCATAAGCCGTTGTGGGAGAGACCCTGCTGGTCCGCTACGGAGAGCTTGCCCTCAAGTCTCCCCCCGTCCGTCGCCAGTTCGAGACCCAGCTCAAGCGCAACATCCTGGAGGCCTTCCAGCGCGCCGGCCTCTCCTGCACGTTGAGCGCGGACCGGGGCCACCTGTACGTGGAGGTGGCCGAGGCCCGGGCGGCGGTCCCGGTGCTCCGGCGCATCTTCGGGGTGGTCTCCGTCAGCCCGGTGGAGGTGGTCCCGTCGGACGTGGAGGGCATCGCCACCGAGGCGGTCCGGCTCAGCCGGGAACACCTGACGAAGGGGGGTAGCTTCGCGGTCCGGGCCCGCCGCAACGGAACCCACCCGTTCACCAGCCAAGCGCTGGCCGCCCGGGTGGGCGAGGCCGTCCTTGCCGCGAACCCGGACCGGGAGATCCGGGTCGATCTGGGCCATCCGGACCTGGAGATCCATGTGGAGGTCCGGGCGAACCGGACCTACCTCAGCCTCACCCGGTATCCCGCTCCCGGGGGACTGCCGCTGGGGGTGGCCGGCCGGGTGGGGGCCCTCGTCGATGGGCCCCGGGGAGCCCTGGGGGCCTACCTCATGATGAAACGGGGATGCCGGGTGCTTCCCGTCACCGCCGGCCCGGGCGACCCCTTGGCCCGGGTGGTCCTCCAGTGCTTCGACCCCCGGTTGATGCTGGAGGGGCCGCTCGACCCGGGTTCGACCTGGGAGCGGCTGAGGCAAAAGGCCCGGGAAGAGCATCTGGACGGGGTGGCCCTTCCGCTGAAGGTCGAGGAGTTCGCCTCCGCCCGGGAATTCTTCGGGGAGGTGGTGGTCTTTTCCCCCACCGTGGGTCTCCCCGAGGAGGAGGTCCTCGGTCGGTGGTCCGTCGTGGAAGAGCTCGCCCGGTGACCCCCCCTCCCACGGGACAACGCCGGCTCGAGGAGGCCCTCCGCGACGACCACGAGGGGCGGGAGGAGTCCGACCGCCCCCGGAGATCCGGCCCCCGGGGGTCGCCGGAGGCCCCTTCTTACGAGCAGCGACTCAGCTTCTGGTTCCTCCAGCGGGAGGAGGCGATCTCGGAGCGGTTGAGGACCAAGGAGGCAGGAGACGGTCCCTCCCCGCTCCCCGGCCCGCCTGGAGCCGCTCGTTCCCACCGGCCCGTCCCCCCACGGGAGCCTCGGACGGGAGCCGACGGAGACCCCGTGGGGACGTAGGATCCCACGCGAGGGCCGCTGGTGGGCCACCGCCCCGGAGCGTGGCTCAGCGCGGGTCCTGGAACTGGAACGAGAGCAGACGGCTCCCGTCGGGGAGACCCTCCACCAAGATCCGCCTCCGCTCCGTACCGTGCCGGACCCACCCTTCTCCCCGGGTCTCGTGGACCTCGTCCAGGAAGAGCCGGTCCACGCGTTCCCATCCCGACTGGCGTCGGGCCTCCTCGATGGCCAGGAGGTAGAACCGGGCGCACGCGTCGCAGCAGAATCGCTCGGACCTCCCCTGGACCGGGGCGGAGTACGACCCCCAGGTGGCTCCACAGAGCAGGCAGCCCTCCGCCGGATCGTCGTTCATCCGGGGAAGCGTTCCAGGAACGCCCTCCGCCGCTCGGCGATCGCCTCGAAGTAGAGCGCCATGTTGTCCATGGACCGGACGAAGGTCCTCCAGACCGCCTCCTCCGAGGAGGCCTCTGCGGCGTATCGGGCGACCAGCTCCGCGGCCCGGCCGGCGTGCTCCGTGTCCGCCCGGGTGGTGGCAAGGAACTTCCGGACCTGGGGGGCGTACGGTGAGCCCTGGAGGAACGCCTCGTCCCCCATGAGGTGCGGGAGGTGGTAGCCGGGACGGTCCCTCAAGCGTTGGTCCGCCAGCATCTCCGTGGCGTGCACGGCGGCCATGGTCTCCACCCACGGCCGGTCCCGGGCGATGGAATACCAATCCTCCAGGGCCCGGGCCATCTTCGGGCCCGGGGGGCCCCGCTGGATCTCTTCCCGGGAGAGCCCGGCATCCTCCCCGGCGTCGAGCACCAATCCGTAATGTCCTCCATGAACGCTCGGGTCGTGGATGAGCTCCCCGTAGAGGTTGTCCACCTCGTAGGAGATCACGTCCAGGTGCGGAGTGCCGGCGATGATGGAGCCCACCCAGCGGGGGAATCCGGTGAGGAACTGCCAGTGTTCGAAGACGAGGGCGGCCTGGTAGGCCCGGTCGGGCGAGAATAGGCGGGCCAAGCCCTCGGGGGGGCGGGGGCCGTAGAACCGATCCACGATGTACTGGCGCATCCGGTCCGGCAGCGGGAGAAGGGTCCCATCCCCCATCGGAAGGCCGGCAGAGGTCCGCGGCCCATGAGGCTTCCGGGCGACGCGTTCCGGAAGGCCCTGGGGGGGGCGGGGTGGCGGGCATGGAGGGGTGTCGGGGGAGGACAAGGCTTATTCGGTCCCCTTCGCAGGGCCCGCCTTACCGCCCATGCTCCCCTCCTCTTCGGACGTCATCGAGGTGACGAAGCTCACCCGGAGCTTCTCCTCCCGCAAGGGGTTCCTCTTCCAGGAGAAGGTGGCCACCGACGCTCTGCGGGGGGTGGACCTCACCGTCCATTCCGGAGAGCTCTTCGGGCTGCTGGGGCCGAACGGCGCCGGGAAGACCACCCTGACCAAGATCCTCTCCACCCTGCTGCTCCCCACTTCGGGAACCGCCCGGGTCCTCGGCCGCGACGTGAGTCGGGAGGGGGCCGCCATCCGCCCCCTCATCGGGCTCGTCCTGGGGGGGGAGCGGGGGCTCTACAACCGGGTGAGCGGACGGGAGAACCTCCGGTACTTCGCCGACCTCTACGGTCTCCCTTCCGGTTCGGTGACCTCGCGCATCCGGGAGGTCCTGGACCTCGTGGGGCTCACCGAGGCGGCCGACCGGAGGGTGGAGGAGTACTCCCGGGGGATGAAGCAGAAGCTGCACCTGGCCCGGGGGCTGCTGCACCGCCCGCCTCTGCTCTTCCTGGATGAGCCGACCATCGGGCTCGACCCCCGCAGCGCCCGGGAGCTCCGCAAGCTCGTCCGGACCCTCTCCTCCGAGGGGGTCAGCATCTTCCTGACCACGCACTACATGTTCGAGGCCGAAGAGCTCTGCCACCGGATCGGGATCCTTGCCCATGGGCAGATGGTGGCGTGCGACACCCCCAGTGGGCTCCAACGGCTGGTGGGCGGGGAGGGGACGGTGGAACTCGAGTCTCGGGAGTTCGACGATGTCGAGCTCTCCCGGCTCCGGTCCCTCCCGGGGGTCTCCCGGGTCCTCCAGGAGCCGTTGGGGACCCACCTCCGGGTCACGTTGCGGGTGCGCCCGGGTCAGTGGGACCCGGACGCCCTTCGCGGTGCCCTCGATCCCCACCCTGACCTCTTCGTGCGGGAACGGCGGACCACGCTGGAGGACGCCTACCTGGACCTGGTCGAGCAGGAGGTGGCGGCATGAGCAAACGCCCCGGGTACGGGCTCCGGGGGATCGAGGCCTCCCTCCGGCTCTCCCTCCTGAGCTTTGTGGCGGACCCGCAATGGCTCATCCCCAGCTCCATCGCCCCGGTGATCTTCGCCCTCGCCTCGTTCGAGATGTTCCGGGGAAGCGGGCCGACCCTCGTGCTCTACGCGGTGCTCGGGGCGAGCACCATGAGCATGTGGGGGCAAACGCTCTACGGGTCGGGCTGGGCAACCGGGCAGGACCGGTTCCTGGGCACGCTCGAACCGACCTTGGTGGCCCCCACGCCGTACATCTACGTGGTGGCGGGCCGGGTGATCTGGAACGTGCTCACGGGCCTGGTCGGTGGGGTCCTGGTCTTGGGCGTGGTCCTCTGGGCCTATGGGCAGCCCCTGCCGCTGTCCAACGGGCTGCTCTTCCTGGGGTTGTTCGTGGCGTTGATGGGTTCCCTCGCCGCGGTCGGGCTGCTCTTCACCGCCCTGTTCGTCTACACCCGGTTTTCCGGGTTCATCCAGAACGTCGGGGAGTTCTCCTTCTACATCATCAGTGGGGCCATGTTCCCGGTCATCCTGCTCCCGTTCTGGGTCAGCCCCTTCTCCCTCGCCTTCCCCGCCACCTGGGCGGTGGACGCGCTACGGTACGTGGGGATCCCCGGATACCAGGGACTTTCCTGGGGGCTCACCGGAGACCTCTTGGGCACGTTGGGAACGAGCCTTGCCTACCTGGCCCTTGCGTTGGGGGTATTCCGCTGGGTGGAACACCACCTGCTCGAGGCGGGCACCGCCTCGGACTATTGAGGGGGGAGGATGGAGAGTCACCGGCCCGGCTTCCTCAGGACCCTTTGGGGGAACGCGCTCTTCTCCCCGAAGACCACGTTGGGCTTCATGCGGGTGGATTTCGTTGTCGGGGAGGTCTTCATCCTCTCGCTCACCCAGATGGTCTTCTTCGCGTTCGTGGCCACCCTGGCCGGCGGCGGCCCCTCGTCCGTGGCCTACGTGGTGGTGGGGAACGCTGTTTCCTCGGTGACGTACGCCTCCATCTTCTCCGTCTGCCAGACCACCGACAGCGAAAAGCAGCAAGGCACCCTCGAGCCGCTGCTCGCCACCCCGGCCGGCCGGCTCCCGCTCTATCTGGGCCGCGGGCTCATCCCCATCCTCCTCTCCCTGGCCACCGTGGCGGTCGGGCTGGGGTACGCGGTGGGCCTGTACCACGTGCCGGTGGCGGCAGGGGCCTTAGGCCCCCTCGCGCTCTCCGTGGTCCTGACCGCCTTCGCCATGGTGGGCTTTGGGCTGCTCCTGGGTGCCATCGCCCTTTTCCTGAGGACGTCCATCATCCTGGGGAACATCTTCCTCTTCCTGGGATTGGTCGTATCCGGAGTGAACTTCCCGCTGAGCAACTTGCCGGTGCCGCTCCAGTGGGTAGGCTACGCCTTCCCGCTGACCTGGGGGGTGGCGTCGGTCCGAGCGACCCTCGACGGAGCCGCCTTCTCCCAGGTCCTGCCTCTTTGGGGTTACCTGGTCATCTCCGGGGTCGCCTCGTACGGACTGGCGATGCTCTCCCTCCGTCTCTTCGAACGGCTGGCGTACCGGACCGGGAGTCTGGTCCGCTTCTGAGGGTCTCACCGAAGGGACGGTCCGAGGCCTCCCCAGGGGAGACCTAGCACCTCCCCGGGTTCCCAAAGCCTTTAAGAAGGGGCCCCGGGTCGGCCCGACCGGAGGAACCACCATGCCCACCTGGGCGGTGCGTGGCTCCTATCTCGCCCGCCGGGACTACTGGCAGCGGTTCACCAAGGTCCGGGAGGCACCCGATGCCGAGGCGGCCAAGGAATTGGCCCTTTCGGAGATCGGGAGCACCCACCATGTGGCCCGCCGGTGGATCCGGTTGGAGAAGGTGGAGCCCGCCAAGGAAGCCCCATGAGCTCGCCGGGAGGCCGGGGAACCGGTCCGAAGAGCGAGGCCGAGGTCCAGAACGACCTGCTCCGTCTGGAGATGTACCGGGGCCAGCTCACCACCTTGAGCCGGCAGCAGGAGCTCATCCAGGTCTCGTTGGATGCCCATGAGCGGGCCCGCGAGGCGGTGGAGGCCATGGAACGCTTCGGGGAGGGCCAGGAGTTGCTGGTCTCCATCGGGGCGGACACCTACACCCGGGCCACCCCTCTAGGCCCGGGGCGGGTCCTCATCGGGCTGGGCCGGGGGCTCCTGGCCGAGGTCGACCGGGACCGGGCGCGAGAGATGCTCCAGGGACGGATGACCCGCCTGGAGGGGAACCATCGGGAGCTCCTCTCCCAGCTCCAGGCCCTGGAGGCGGAGGCCCAGAGCCTCCAGAACGAGCTTCAGGGCTACCTCCAGAACTCTGACCGCAGGGCTCCGACCGACCATGTGGGCCCGGATTAAGGAGCGGCTCTTCGGGCGCGAGCCGAAAGGCTCCCCCGGGACCCCTTCCTCCCGGTCCCCCCTCCCGCCGGCGGCCGCGGACGCGGAGGCCTACTTCACCGACGGCATCGGTTTCCGGATACGGGAGAAGGTCCTGGAGGAGGCCCTGCAGGGCCTGGAGACCGCGCTGTTGGAGTCGGACGTGGCATTCGAAGTGGTCGAGCGGATGGTCAAGGACGTGCGGAAGACGCTGCGCGAACGCCGTCTGAGGCTGGGGGAGGACCCGGCAGTGGCCATCGAGGCCTCGCTCCGGGCCACGGCCTTTCGTCTGCTGAACCGGGAGCCGCTCGACGTCGTCGCCCGGATCCGGGGAGGCCCCCGTCCCTTCGTGATCCTTTTCCTCGGGGTGAACGGCTCGGGGAAGACCACCACCATCGCCAAGCTCGCCCACCGCCTCCGGCAGGACGGGTTGACGGTGGTCCTGGCCGCTTCGGACACCTTCCGGGCCGGGGCGATCGAGCAGATCAGCCTGCATGGGGACCGGCTGGGGGTGAAGGTGATCCGTCAGACCGAGGGGGCCGATCCGGCGGCGGTCGCCTTCGACGCCCTCGAGCATGCCCGGAGCCGCCACGTGGACGTGGTGCTGGTGGACACCGCCGGCCGGCAGCACACCAACGTGAACCTCGTGGAGGAGGCGAAGAAGATCCGCCGGGTGGTCAAGCCGCACCTGACGATCTTCGTGGGGGACGCCCTCAGCGGGAACGACATGGTGGAGCAGGCCCGGATCTTCCAGAAGGAGCTGGGGTTCGACGCGGCCATCCTCACGAAGCTCGACTGCGACACGAAGGGAGGCTCGGCGCTCTCCATCGTCTCGGCGGTGGACCGCCCGATCGCGCTCGTGGGGACCGGGCAGGGCTACGACGAGCTCCGCCCCTTTGATGCGGCCTGGATGGTGGGGCGGCTCTTCCCGGAGACGGGGGAGGCCTCCCCGTGACGGCGGAGCTCACGGTGATCCTCGACCGCCCCAAGGAGGACGGGAACGTGGGTGCCGTGGCGCGGGTGCTGAAGAACTTCGGAGGGACCCAGCTCGTCCTGGTGGCCCCTCGCGCTCCCCTCGGGCCGGAGGCCCGGCGGCGGGCCATGGGGGGGCTCCGTCTCCTCAAGCAGGCCCGGATCTGCCCCACCCTCGAGGAAGCCCTCCTGGGACAGGACCTGGTGGTGGGAAGCACCGACCTGTCCACGGGACGAACGCGCTCCTACCTCCGGCGGTCGGTCACGCCCGCCGAGCTCGGCCGCCTCCTCTCGGAGGTGGAAGGGAAGGTGGGACTCCTCCTGGGCCCGGAGGACAATGGGCTGGCCCGGGAGACCCTGCAGCGCTGCGACCTGGTGGTCACGGTCCCCACGGAGCGGAGCTTTCCCTCCATGAACCTCTCCCATGCCGCCGCGGTGCTCTTCTACGAGATCTACCATCGCCGGCGTCCTCCGCTCCCTCCGGCGCTCAAGCGGGAGCCCATCGTCCTGAACGGGCGGGAGGAGGAGCTGTTCTTTAGGACCCTCTCCCGGTTCCTGGAGGAGATCCGCTACCCGGCGCACAAACGCCCGGGCATGGAGCTGCTCTTTAGACGGGTGCTTGGTCGATCGCTCCCCTCGGAGTATGAGTTCAGTATGCTGCTCGGTTTCTTGCACAGGGCCGAGTACGCGTGGAGGAAGGAATGGAAGGGAACGATTGGCTAAGGGTGCGCGGCGTGGGTCGGGAACGATTGGGACGCTACCTCGCGGAGTTCCTGGAGGAGTCCGGGTACGCGGTGAGCGAGATGGAGGAACCGGTGGGTCTAACCCCCTCCTTCAAGGTGAGCGCCACCCTGAAGCACCCCCATCACGCGATCCCCGCGGTCCTGAGCGCGCTCGCCGTTCGCTTCCTTCCCACCTCCGGGGGTTGCCAGGCCGTCTGGGAGTCTCCCGTCACTCCCATTGAGGGGCCGGACCGGGCACGGGCGGAGCGGTTCGTCGCCGAGATCCTCGCCCGCCTGGACCAGCGGGTGGCGACCGAGACCCGGGGGACCTCCCGCCTCGTGCGGGAACGTCCGGGGGTGCCGCCGTTCCTACCCAGCGCGGGGAAAGAGGCCCTCGGGAACGCCCGCCCGTGACCGGACGGACGGAGGCTCCGCGGGCAGAGCGCAGCCCTTCCCCCGCCGAAGGCTTTTAAGGGGGTCGAGGGTCCCTCGCGCGCCCCCCATGGCGATGTCCGGCTCCAAGCACAGTGCACAGACCTTCCGCCGCCTGCTCAAACCGGAGGGCGCCCCGCAACGACGCGAGCTGCTGATGGCCTGGCGTCGCACCCCGGCGGTGACCCGTCTGGAGCATCCCTGGCGTCGGGACCGTGCCCGCTCGCTCGGCTGGAGGGCCAAGCCGGGCTACCTGGTGGCCCGGGTCCGGTTGCGGCGGGGCGGGCAGCGCAAGCGTGCCATCATCGCGGGCCGGCGTCCGAAGCGCAAGGGTATCCTCCGCATGACGTTGGCGAAGAGCCTGCAGCGCATCGCCGAGGAGCGGGCCCAGAAGCACTTCCCGAACCTGGAGGTCCTCAACTCGTACTGGGTGGGCGAGGATGGCCGGCATCGCTTCTTCGAGGTGCTGCTCGTGGACCCGGATCATCCGGTCATCCGGGCCGACCCCCGGATCTCCTGGATCGCGGACCCCTCGCACAAGGGCCGTGTCTATCGCGGGCGCACCAGCGCCGGGCAGCGGGGCCGGGGGCTTCGCTGGAAGGGCATGGGTGCGGAGCGCATGCGCCCGTCCCGGAAGGCCAACCAGAAGTACTTCCGCCGGACCCAGAGCAAGGTCATCCCGTAGATCCCCCTCGGGCGGGGGGCCTCCGTAGCTCCGGTGTCGCAGCCGGTCCTCCGGGCCGTTCAGTCCCCGGTGGAGAGCCAGTGGTCGAGGGGGGCCCCGGCCTCCGTCGAGGCGCGTTCCGCCCACGGGACCAGGTCCTCCACGCACCGGACCTCGCCGAGGACGCTCAACGCGAGCCGACGGCGGAAGGAGACGTCGGTCTCCAACCGGCCATCCTGGAAGAGCGCGGCCAGCCGCTCGGCGAGCCGCCCGCCCTTGCCGTCCCAGTCGGTGAGCAGGATGACCCGGCTCGGGGTCAGGCGGATGACCTTCTCCACCACCTCGGGGAGGGAGAGCCCCTGGTGGACCAGGTGGATCGACCGCGTATCCACGCCCAGGCGCCGGAGGGCGCTGCGGTCCCGGTCCCCCTCCACCAGGATGATCGCCTGCTCCTCAGCGGCTTCCCTCAGGTCCGAGAGGGTCCGGAGGAACCGGCGGAACGGTTCGGCAGGCGGCATGGGTACCCAAAGGTCCATAACCTCCGGGTCGGTGAGCGGGCGCCGACCCGGAGGTTCTGGTGCGGGACTCCGAGGACTACTTTAACCGATTGCTCGAACTGCGGCGCCTGGAGCTCAAGTCCCGGACCCCGATCGGGCTGCCTCCGGACTTCTATGAGTCCACCCGTCGGTACCTCCAATCGTTGGAAGAGCTCCTCGCCGCCGAGCTCAGGGAACATCCGACCTCGGCCCGGACCGAAGCCATCCATCAGCTCCGGCAGCGGGCGGTGGGGGCGGCCCGGGACCTCATGGAGTGGCGGATGGAGAAGATCTGCCAGCGGGCGTACAAACTCGCCAACCAGGGGGAGGAGCCCCCGCATCTCTTGCCGGAGGAGCATGCCCTGCTCGCGAGCCTGGCCGAACCTGTCCTAGGGTTCGGGCGGCGGTTCACGCCCTACCTTCTACCGGCCGCCGCCCCCGCTGCCCTGTCTGCGGGAGGTGCACCGGAGCCGGTGCCCCTCACGCCCGCTCCGCCGGCCCGCTCCCCGGCACCGGCGGCCGAGCCTTCCCTCGAACCACCCCCCGAGGGACCCGCCCCACCCCCCGTGTCCCCGGGTCCCCTGGTCGCTCTCCGGATCCTGAGGGACGGGCCTTCCGTCCTGGTCGGGCCTGAGGAGAGCGTGGACCTCCACGCCGAAGACCTCCTCCTGCTCCCGCCGGAGAAGGCCCACATCCTCGTCAGGTCCGGCCACGCGGAGCCGATCCATCCCCGGCTCCCCCTGGGGGGGACCGCCCCGGTCAACGCGGACCCGGGCTAGTGGGCCGGTCCCGGACCGCGGTAAGGACCCGGTGGTTCGGGTACCCGAACAGGAGCGTCTTCACGGCCAACTGGGCCAGGACACCCTCAGCGGTTTCCCTCCCCGTCCGCGCATGCCACTCCTCGGCGCGTTCTCCCAGCCCCGCTTCGATGAGGGCCTCGGCCTGGGAACGCAGGGGGGTCGTCCTCCATCCGGCGTCTTCGAACGCCTCCCGGAGGGAGGAGAAGTCCAGCCAGCAGGAGAGGTCCTGATCCCCCAGGTGGACGAAGGGGTCGGTCCCGGCGCGATGACGGTGGTAGGAGGCGAGGCTCCCTTCGGGATGGCGAACCCATAGCCCGGAGGCTTCGTCCCCGTAGTCGGAGACCACCACGCTACCGTGGGATACGCGGGAGAGCAGGGTCCGAAGCGTCGCCTCGGCGGCCAGCGGGGCATCGTAGATCACCCGTTCCGGAGCGCCGGTCGGCAGGCGGGCGAGCGTGGCGGCATCCGTCGGCTCTCCGGGCCCCCAGGTGAGGCCTCCGGCCCGATCTTCCACCACGCCGAGCTCGAGCCACGTGCCCCGGGCGTAGCGAAACCGACGGAAGGGTAGGGCATCGAAGAACTCGTTGGCGAGCACCACCGCCTGGGAGAACGACGGGAGATCTTCCACGGAACGGGACCACCGAAGCGGCACCAGGACGCCCGAAGGGTCTGCCAGCGGCCCGCTCCGGGGCCGACGGACGTCCACGAGGTGGACGGGGAACCTCTCCGCAGGATGTCCCCGCCGCAAGAGCTCATCGAGAAGCCCCTCCAAGAGATACCCCCGGCCCGGTCCGAGCTCCACCAAGGGAAGCTCTGCGGGCCGGCCCAGCCTCTCCCAGGTGGCTTGGACGAAGGTCGCCCAGGTGGCCCCGAACAGGGGGTGGGCTTCGGGAGCGGTCTTGAAGTCTCCCCGGCGTCCCACCACCTCCCGATCCCCGGCGTAGTATCCGTCCGAGGGGTCGTGCAGGACGATCGCCAGGAACTCATCGAACCGGAGGAAACCGTCCTTGCGGACCCGGGCCACCACCGCCTCCCGGAGCCGGCGTTCCCGCCGGGCGTCCGGGACGGCGATAGGCGGGTCTTGCGATCCGGGTGGGGCCGGCACGGGGGATCCTCAGCGGCCGGCCTGGCCGACGGCCCCCCTCAGCCGATGTATCCCAGGTCCTCCCGGGCCTGGGGGATCTCGGGGGCGCTCTTTCCCTCCATCTCCCGGAACTTTGCCGCGATGCGGTCGATCTCCCGGGCCTTCCCTTCCAGGGCGGAGAGGTCGATGTCCCGTTGGAGCACCTGGGAGAGCACCTTCAAGACGGCCTCGGCTCCGCGGGGGTCCACGAAGTAGCCAGAGGTCTCCCCCATGAGGCAGACGCTCTCCATCCCATAGAGCCGCCCGAGGCCCAGGAAGAGGCCGCTCGCGCCCAGGAGGCCACCGCCGGGGTCCGTCCGGGAGAAGACCACTCCCAGGGGCTTCATCGCCTCCACCCGGGACAGGGAGCTCGCGGCCCCCAACACCCGGGGAGCGTCCACCATGTGCCCTTGAGCGAACCCGGCCAACGTGTAGACCTCCTTCACGCCGAGTTCCTGGGCCGCCTTCAGCACCCGGTCGGTGAGCTCGTACTGGCCCTCCGGGCTCAGGCCCTGGTAATCGCCGACGAGGATGAGCAGGTCCCGCTCCCGGCCCCGGCTCCCCCGGGCGTAGTAGAGATCATTGGAGACCAGCCGGATGGTCCCATCCTCGTTCACGTAGACCTGCGGGGGGAAGTACTTCGAGTAGATCGTGGCCAGAGGGCGGGCCTTCACCGCGTCCTTCAGGTAGTCCGCGGCGAGCTTGCCCACGTTCCCCACCCCCGGCAGGCCCTCCACCAGGATGGGTTCCTTCAAGCTCACCTTCTCCTGCCACTGGATGACCACGTCCTCCATCGAAAACCCCGAGGGGGCGGACGAGGAGGGTGGGCCTTATGATGATTCCCCGCGGGAGCGCCCGGTCCCCCTCGTGCGTCCCAGGGGCCGGGCGGTGGGTCGGGCGGGGCCCCCCAGCGCCCTGGCCAGCTTGAGGACCAGTCCCTCGAGCCGCGGGCCGTGCTCGAAGTGTCCCCCGGGGAACTCTTCGAAGACCGCCGGGAGCCCCGCTTCCCGGGCGTGGTGGGTGAAGATCCGCGAGCCCACATCCAGTCCCCATTCATCGTGCACGGAGGCGTTCAGCTCCAGCGCTTCCAGGCGAGCGAGGGCCCGCTGGTCCGCGGGTCGGCGCACCCGTTGGCAGGGGTCGAGCCGGAGCCATCGGGCCCAGACCGCCTCCTGGAGGATCCCGGTCTGCGGGTCGAAAGGGAGTTCGAAGGCCCCCGGCGACCCTTCCACGGGCGAGTAGCAGGCGGACATGGCGATCAGTTCAAGCGCGCACGCCACCGGGTCCTGGGGGCGGATGGTGGGCGGGGGGTTCTGGAAGAGGTAGCGGAGGAACGCTTCGACCCCTCCGGCCCGGCGGATCTCCCGGATGGCGTGCGGGAACTCGATGGTGTAGCTCAGGTGGAAGGCCATGTCCCCGGCGCTGGACCCGACGCCCTGGATGGCGCCGGGGCGGTTCATGGCGAGGCTGAGGGCGCCGAAACCCCCGCTGGACTGCCCGAAGAGTCCCACCGGGCCGGTGTGGTAGGTCTCCCGGGCCCAGGGAAGGATCTCGTCCATGAGGTGATCCTCGTACCGGCCCGTGGCGGTCGAGTTCAGGTACTGGCTGCCTCCCAGGGAGGTCTGGCAATCCGGCGCGAGGAGCACCACTTCTGGACAGGTCCCGGTACGGAGCAGGCGGTCGACCCGTTGGACCAGGCTTTCGGCGAGCACGTTGGGGAGCGAGGCGAACATCCAGCCGGCTCCCATGAACCCGGGCAGGTAGACCAGCAGGGGGAGCCCCTCCGTCCTTCCCGAGGGGGGCGTGTAGACCAGGATCGTGCGATCGGGAGCATCCCCCAGCGGATTGCCGCGCAGCACGTCCGACCGGAAGGGAACGAGCTTCAACGTGCCTTTCAGCGGGGGGGGGAAGGAGCGGATGCTCTTCGCGTCGAGGGGGACCCGGTGGACGTTTTCGCGTCCAGGCAGGGACGCGGAAGCTCTTCGGCGCGTTCCGGTGGGCATGGGCCACCCTCTCAGGCGACGCTGGTGAGCCCCTTCTCGGAGATCACCATCTTCACGCTCCCGGTGCTTTCCGGGTGGTTACGGACCTTCCTCAACTGCAGGTAATGCTCGTTGCGGGGGCGGCCCTCCTTCACCTGGACGTCCAAGAGGAGGTCGGCGATGTCCTCCAGGATCCCCGTGGTCTTCACGTCGTGGATCGCCGGGTGGTAGGTGAGGAGGGCATAACCCCCCACGCGCTGGGCCCGGTAGCGGATCTGGCGGACGAGGGAGATCACCGACGCGGTCTCGGCCTGTTCCAGGAAGAAGTCCAGCGAGTCGATGATGAGCCGGAAGGGCCGGTCGAGGCCGGAGAGCTCCACCAGCAGCCGGGTGACAAAGTTCACCGGGGGTGCGGTCAGGTGCTCCAGCCGGAACCCGGAGAGTTCCTCCGGGGAGATCCCCCGCTCCCGGTAGCGGCTCACCTCCAGGGCGTGGGAGAGGACCTGGTCGTAGTAGTCATCGGAGAAGTTCTCGACCCGGATGTCGTCGCGCCAGCCGAAGGTCTTCATGGCCCGGCGGATGTCCTCCGTCCGTTCGCTGGTGGTGTAGAGGGCGACCGGTGCGTCGGGTGGTCCGGCCTGGGAGAACTGCTTCGCGAGTAGTTCCAGGCCGCTTCCCGGGGTCCCGGAGAGGAGTCCCAGCCACCCCCGGGGGAGCTGACCCTGGAGCAGGGCATCGAGCTCGGGGATGGCGAAGAGGGCCTCGGGTACAGTGGGGGATCCGCTCACGAGCGGCTCCCCGGGACCGGGGCAGGGTTGCCCAGGCGCAGCGTGTCGTCGCAGACCAGCGAGAGGATGTTGTCGAGTTCCAGACTGGTGTCCTCCGCCACGGCGAGGATGACGGTGGTGATCCCCCGGGACTTCAGGTTGTTCACGAGGATGTGGAAGAACTCCGCGAGGATGGAGGTGTCGTTGTGGATGGCGAAGGAGTTCACGGAGTCCAGGATGACGATCTTGCGGGGGGCGTCGGTCTTCTTCAAGAAGTACTCCACCCGGAGCATGATGTTCTCGAGCATCGTCGGGCTCTCCACGTAGCTGGCATTCGGGAGCCGGCTCGAATTGCTCATCATGATGTGGCTGATGGCGTCCACGAAGAAGACCCGTTCCGGCGGGATGTCCAGCGACGAGAGCAGGGAGTTCACCAGGGTGGACGGGTTGGTCACCGAGACGTAGATGGTATAGCCCTGGACCTCCGAAGCGAAGTCCCGGAGCACCGCCGCCAGTGCCTGAAGATAGTTGTCGGCGTACTCCGCTCCGCCGAGCTTGAAGGCCACGGCGGAACCTTCCGGGAGGGCCCGGAGGCGCTCGGCGACCTCGGCGGTGGTGAGGGTCTCGGCCATGATCAGGTCCCCTCCCAGCTGCGTCCCCCTTTGAGATAGGGAGCCAGGAGGATGCCCAGCGGGGTCAGGTCCAGCACATACTGGGCCCGGGAATGCGTGGTCCCCCGCATCTTGATCACCTTCAGGGTCCTCAAGAGGTCCCCCCGGCGCTGGACGTTGCCCAGGAGGAGCACCCCGTCCGCGATCGCCTCCTCCACCCCGTAGAGGGAGTAGCGGTTCTCCTGCGGGCCGATCTCGCTGACCAGGATCGAGGTGCAGTCGATGTCCGAGAGCCCCTTTCCCAGCTTGAGGATGAGGTCCCGGATCTTTTCGTCCTGCCGGACCCGGTAGCAGACCGAGGTGATGGAGTCCAGCACCAGCCGCTGGACCTTGAGTTCGGAGGCCAGCTTCACGATGGACCCCACCAGCAGGTCGATGTCCTCGGACGAGAGCTCTTCGCGCTGCAGTCCGAGCTTGTCGTAGAGGACCGGGACGTCCAGGAAGGTGAGGTGATGGTCGGCCATCACTTTCGGGTCGAAGAACTCGAAGGTGGAGAGGTTCTGCAGGATCTTGGGAGAGGCCTCCGTGACGGACAGGAAGAGCGAGCGCTCTCCGGCCATGGCCCCGCGGACGAGGAACTCCAGGCTCAAGGTGGTCTTGCCGGTGCCGCAGCTGCCGGAGACCAGAACGGTGTTCCCCCGGGGGATGCCCCCGTCCAGGATGTTGTCCAGCCCCTCGATGCCCGTGGCGCAGCGCTCGACCGACAGGGGAGGATGAGCAGGCGCGGACACCAAGGGAAAGAAGGCCGTTCCCTGATTAAAGGTGGTGCACGCCCCGGGTCGGGGGGGCCGGGTCCTCCGGCGCGTCAGGTGGTGGGGGCCGGATCTCCCAGGCCGGACCGGACGGGAGATCCCGGCGGGCGAGCACGAGCCCCGTTTTCCGCCCCAGGGAGCCCAGTCGCCGGAGGGACCGTTCGTCCCCCCGGACCCAGCGCAGGACCTCCTTCAAGGGCAGGAGATACGGGGGTCCGGCGTTCTCCCGCGTCCACCGGGCGAGCTCCCGGGCAAACGTGGCCGTCAGGTCGGCAGGGAGGGCCGGCCCGTCGGCGGCTAGGACCGACTCTTGCCCTCCGTCGGGGACCCGCTTCCCTTCCTCCCGGGACCGGGCAGTGGCCTCCTGCCAGACCTCCGCAACCCGTTCCCGGGGAAGGGGAGGGGGCGGGGCCACGGTGATCGGAACGATTCGCTCGCCCTTCCCCAGGAACCCTCGGGCCTCTCCCCGGGGGAGGTGAAGGATCACCCTCCCCGACCCGGGGACGGTCTCCTCTAACCACCGGAGGTCTCCCGGGGTCCCCCGGAACAAGAACCAGTCCCGGGCGTTGCTGAGAAGGGCTTGCCTAAGCTCAGAGTTCAGCGCGCCGAGCGATTGGGTGGCCGCCAGGACGTGTAGATGGTAATGACGGCCCTGGCTCAGCATCTCCGAAAGGGCAGCCGTGGGATAGCCTTGGATCTCATCCAAGACCAGGACGACCGGGGAGGTTTCCACGCGTTCCACCAGATGGGACCACAGGAGGGAGAGGAGCACCGCGCCGAGATAGGACGAGACCCGTTCCCCGACGGCAGGTCGTTCGAGGTCACAGAGGAGGATCCTTCCCGGGCGCACCAGCGACGGGAGCTGGCCCGGCCCCGGACCTGCCAACATCCCGGCCAGAGGTGGGGAGAGGGTGATCTCCTGCAGGAGGCGTCGGGCCCCCTGCCGGTTCTCCTCCGGCTCGCGGAGCAGGTCGGAGTACATCGCCCGTTGCCGGGGAGTGAGCGCACCGCCTGCGGGCCCCCAGCGCTCCGGGGCCGAGAGCAGCAGCTCTGCCTCCCCCAACGCGGCACCCGGGGTCTCGGCAAGGAGGGACAAGACCCGATGGAGGATCCCCTCGATCCGGGGCCCCCAGAACGGGGTCTCTCCGTAGCGCTCGGAGCGGACCTGACGGAGGACCGTGATCATCTCGCTCACCCGGTGGTTGCGTTTCGCGCTCTCCTCCCCTGGAGGGGAAGCGAGAGGATCCAAGGTCGTCGGGGCAGAGAGGGGGGCGAGGACCCTGACCCGGGACCGGAGGGCTGGGTCCAGCCGGGCCAGGATGGTGTGGACCAGAGGTCCGAGCGGATCGACGACCACCAGGGTGATGTCCGGCCGGGTCGCGGCCAGGGCCAACCAAGCGAGCAACGTGCTCTTTCCCATGCCCGTTTCGCCGAGGATGAGCGCATGGTGGCCCTCGCTCCGATCCAGGACCCAGCGGGCCGGGCGGGCGCCGGCCGCCCCCGGGAGAACGAAGGAGAGTTCGGAGGGAGAGAGCGGAGGGTTCTGGGGAACGAAGGGAGCCTCGGGCTCGGGGAGCCACAGGGCCAGCTCCGATGCCGTTACGAGCGGTGGCCCCTGGAGCCAATTTCGGGGGGGCCGACCGTTGAGGAACGCGCATCGGGCCTCCTCGGAATCTCGCACCCGGAGCCAGCGCAGGGTGAAGCCCCCTCCTCCGGGGAGGTCGGTGACCGCTTCCCACCAGGATCGTACCTCGGCGAGGATCGTGGAGGGCGCGGGGGCCCCGAGCCCCGGGAAGACCGTGACCAGGGCCGATACCTCCCAGAATGGTCCGAGTGCCCGCTCGGTTCGAATGGCCTCGAGATCCCTCCGCCAGGCGTGCGGTGCGGTCACGGGCAGGGGGGTCTCGTGGTCTCCCCGGGGATGGGGACCGAGCGGAGGAAGCGCCTGAGAGCGCGACGCACCCACGGGACGCGCAAGCCAAAGGGCCTCCAGGGTGAATGTGGAGCCCTGCCAGAGCCGGTCCAGCTCGATCCACGGACCGGGCCCCTTGTGCAGCCGGATGGAGGGGAGCGGCTGCCCCGGTCCGGATCCGGGGGGAAGACCCAGGATCCCGGCCCGGACCGGGGCGCCCGGTCCGGTCCGTCGCGGAAGTGCGGCGGGTTTGAGCCGGACCGGAAAGTAGGCGGGTTGAAGGGTGTTGGCCACCCATGGGCCCGCCTCCCGGGGGACCGCCAGATGGAGCTCCGGCCCGTGCCCGGGTGCCCAGTGAGCACGGACGAGGAAAGGGAGCCGACGAGCATGAGCGAGCCGCAGGGCGCGCTCCCTCCCGGCCCAGGCCGCGGCCGCCTCCTCCGGATCGGCCGGGGGTCCCCGCGACTCTCCGGTGAACCAGAGCCATCGAGGGGTCTCCGGGGATCCCTGAGGGAGGACGCGGACCCTGCCCCGGAGGATGGAGAGGGCAGATTCCCGAAGACCGCGGCCCGCGGGCACTGTTGCGGCTCGGGCCTCAAGGATTAAAGCCCGTCGGCGAGCGTTGGGGGGCTCCAGGCATGGGATCGATCGAGGAGCAGATCACCGAGATCGAGGACGAGATCCGGCGCACCGCATACAACAAGGCGACGCAGGGGCACATCGGCCGCCTCAAAGCGAAGATCGCGGTGCTCAAGCTGGAGCGGGAGAAGCGGGCCAAGTCCAGTGGGGGAGGAGGGCTCGGATACGGGGTTCGTAAGAGCGGGAACGCCACGGTGGCCCTGGTCGGGTACCCCTCCGTGGGGAAGTCCACCCTGTTGACCCACCTGACCGGGGCCGAGAGCCATGCGGCCGCCTATGAGTTCACCACCACCTCCATCATCCCGGGGATGCTCTTCTGGCGGGGGGCGTCCATCCAGGTGCTGGACATGCCCGGGCTCATTCCCGGGGCCGCCCGGGGGCGGGGGCGGGGTCGGGAGGTCCTCTCGGTGGTTCGGTCCAGTGACCTGGTGCTCTTCCTCTTGGACCCCGAGCATCTGGAGTTCCGTTCCCTCCTCGCCGAACTGGAGGGGGCAGGGGTCCGGGTCAACCAGCGGCCTCCCCGGATCGTGCTCGCTCCCCGGGACAAGGGAGGGCTCGAGATCCACAGTACGGTCAAGCTCACGCGCCTCGACGAACGGACCGTGGCTGCGATCGCGAAGGAGTTCCGGTTCCACAACGGGGAGGTCCTTTTCCGGGAGGACGCGGGGGCCGACGAGCTCATCGACACGCTTGCCGGCAACCGGATCTACCTGCCGGCGCTTCTCACGGTGAACAAGGCCGATCTGCTCCCTCCGGAGAAGCGGGTGGAGGTGACCCGTCGTTTGTCGCCCCATCCGGCCCTGTTCATCTCCGCCTCACGGGACCAGGGCCTGACCGAGCTGAAGGACGGGATCGCCGATGCCTTGTCGTTCGTCCGGATCTACTTGAAGCCCCCCGGACGGCCTCCCGACCTCAGCGAGCCGGTGATCCTCAGGAAGGGCGACACGGTCGAGCGGCTCCTGGAGCGGCTCCCCCGGGAGCTCACGGAGGCGTTCCGCTCCGCGCAGGTCTGGGGACGAAGCGCGCGGTTCCCGGGTCAGACCGTGGGGAAGGATCATCCGCTGGCCGACCAGGACATCGTCACGGTGGTCATGGCCCGGGGATCTCGGGCTTGAACGCAGCCGGAGAAGCGCGACCTCCTGCCGGGACGGTGCTGGACGCTCAGGGTGGGAGGCCTGGCGTGGATGGTGGGAGAGATAGGGCGGGAAGAGGCGGGGCGGATGAAGCGGTTTAACCTTCTGGAGCAGATCCCCGAGAGCCGCTGAGGCGCCGGGTCGCCGTCGCCCGGCAACGGTTGGGTCTACGGGTTCCACCGTAGAGGATCGCCCCCTCACAGCGAACACGGGCCCAGGCCGTTCTCTGAGATCCACACCGGCTTCCCGGAGCGCGGCGTCCTGGTCGCCTCCCGGTCGCTCCAGGGACTCCCCGACCGTCTCCCGTTCGAAAGGGCGCCGTCCACCGGGAGAACCTCCCCGGAAGAGCGGGCCCCTTTCCCGGTGGCCAGAGGGCATCCGTCGCTACCGTCCGGCGCGCTTCCACGCCCGGGCACGCGGCCGCGACCTCCCCGGCTCGGCTCCCTTCGCTCCGGGCAGGATTTCCTCCCCGTACCGGAAGGCCAGGAAGGCATGCTCCCGGTGGAACGGCTCGAGGCCGGTCCGGTAGGCGACCCGGAATCCCAGCCCGAGCCCGACGTCCGGCCCACGCTCGGCGGCCTTCCCGAACAGGCTCGCCCTTTTCAGCGCTAACAGGATCCAACCGCCTGAACGGAGGAAGAGCCGGGCGTTCTCCTGAGCGATGGCCAGCTGCTCGGGCTGGGAGACGTCCTGGTAGATCACGCTGACCTGCGGGATGTCCCCGAAATACGATGCGGGGGCCCGGACGTCCGCGAGGATCGGGTGCACGTTCGGGTACTCACGCGCGAGCAGCAACAGGCGCGGTAGGACCCGGGGGCTCAGTTCCACGGCGAAGACCCGCCCCTCGGGTCCCACCAGGTCGGCCACGTGGCTCACCGTGGTGCCGGTGGAGGCGCCGAGGTAGAGCACGTCCTCACCGGGCGTGAACGGGGTCTCCGGAAGCCCCCGGCAGAGCGCCGCGGCGAGCTTGCTACGGGTGGGATCGAAGAAGCGCCAGGCCTCGTCGCCCCTCCACCGGATCCGTTCGCCGTAGCGCGACGGGGGATCACCCAGCGCCCGGGTCCAGAAGGTGGGCCGCTCCGGGGGGGGCCCCACTTCCAACGGGGCCGCGCCCCCGAAGGGACGATACCCTGAGGGCCCCTCCCGCTCCCCGGGGGCGTACGGCCGGGTCATCCGCCCCTCCGGCCCCGGGCTTTTGCTGGCGGTCTGCGGTGGGGAGGATCGCTCCCCTCCCGGCGCTTCCCCCGCCGGGCCGAGTCCCGGGCGAGGGCTCCGATCCGCTGCTCCCGCCTTTCCACCCACGCCGGGCCCAGGCTTCCCTGGGTCACCAGGTCCGCCCTCAGCGCCGGGCCCAGGAGCGAGGCCAGCGACCGGGCCAGGGCGCCCCGGCGGGAGGGAGGCACCCGACTCATGCCCTCGGCCCGGTAGAGCACCCCATGCTTCGGGCCGTGCTCAGGCCCTCCCCGAGGTCTGGCCCCCAGACGCTGGAGCCGGGAGGCCGTGAGGCGAAGGAGGCCTGCTCGCCCTCCGGCCGTGGCCAGCAACCGTGCCGCGGTCCGAGGCCCCACCAGCGCCGTGGTGTTGGGAAGGATGCGTCGGGCCTCCAGGTCCACAAGCTTCCCGAGTTCGCCCACCCGATGTTCCAGCTGTTCGAATGCCGGTCCGGCCTCCTCGAGGTACGCTCCCAGCGGTGTCGTGCCGCTTCCCCAGGGAGCCAGGTGCGCCTGGGAGGTGGTCTCCCTCTCCTGGAGCCGCTCCAGCCGGTCAAACTCCTTTGTGAGCAGGATGAGCTGCTCCTCCGGCGCCGAGAGGCGGCGGACCACCTGCCTCTGGGTCACCGCGAGCCGGAACCCCCGGGAGAACGGGGCCCACCTCCCCGCCGCCCTTCCCCGCAGTTCGATCAGCCGAGAAGGGGGGGCCCCCTCCGCGCGTATCCCCCAGATCCGGGCCAGCGCCTGGAGAGGCTCCTCGGAGACCCAGATCGGGGAACCCGGAACCGCCAATTCCTCCCGGACCTCTCGGGCCCACTCCGCAGGGGGGTGCCCCGCCAGGACCTCCTCCAGCAGGGAGACCGCCTCCCGGACGGACATGGCCAGGGGAGCGATCCGACAGGCACGCAGCGGCTTCCCTTCCCCTTCGTCCAGGAAGAGCTGGTCCCCCAGGCGGGCCAGCAGCGCCGGGGAGGCGGGCACCTCAGAACTCCGTGAGGGCCCGCTGGAAGCGCCGGTGCTCCTGGGGGATCCCCATGGGGTAGTGGCCGGTAAGGCAGCCCACGCAGAGGTCGCTCTCCGGCAGCCCGATCGCCTCCACGAGGCCGGACATGCTCAGGTAACGCAGCGAGTCCGCCCCGAGCTCCTGCCCCACCTCCTCTTCGCTCCGCTCGTGCGCCACGAGGTCGCGTCGTTCCTTCATGTCCACCCCAAAGTAGCAGGGGGCCAGGATGGGGGGACACCCCACCCGCACGTGCACACCCCGTGCCCCGGCCTTACGCACCATGGCGATGATCTCGCGGAGCGTGGTCCCCCGGACCAGGCTGTCGTCCAGGAGCACCACGGTCTTGTCTTTGAGCACTCCCGGGATGGGGTGGAGCTTGACCCGGACCTCCTCCTCCCGGCGTTTCTGGTCCGGAAGGATGAACGTGCGCTCCACGAAGCGGTTCTTGATGAGCCCCTCGGCGTACGGGATCCTGGACTCCTCGGAGAAGCCCAAGGCATGAGGCCGACCGGAGTCGGGGACGGGCACCACCAGGTCACCCTGGACCGGGGCGTCCCGGGCGAGGATCCGCCCGATCCGGTGGCGGACCTCGTAGGCCAGCCGTCCCTCGAGCGTGCTGTCCGGCCGGGAGAAGTAGACCCACTCGAACATGCAGTGGGCCCGGTCCCCCTCCTTCCCCGTCCCCCGGGTCGCCTCGACGATGACCCCCCGCTCCAAGGTCACCACCTCCCCGGGCTTCACGTCCCGGATCATCTCGCCGCCCATGAGCTCGAGCGCCACGGACTCGCTCGCCAGCGCGTGCCCGTCCTTGAGCGTGCCCAGGGAGAGCGGCCGGATCCCCTGGGGGTCCCGGAACCCGTAGACCCGGTTCCCGTGCACCAGGGTCACGGCATATCCTCCGGACATCTCCCCCATGGCCCGCCGGATGGCCGTGGACATGTCCCGGGTCCGGGAGAACTCCACGGCGATGAGCTGCCCCATGGCCTCTGTGTCCGAGCTCCCGAGGAACTCCACTCCCAGGCCCAGGAGCCGCCGCTTCAGGCGGGAGAAGTTCACCAGGTCCCCGTTGTGGCCCAGGGCGAGCTCCCCTTCTCCCACGTTCACGCTGACCGGTTGCGCGTTCTCCAGGCTCGAGGTCCCCGTGGTGGAGTAGCGGACGTGTCCAATCCCGGTGCTCCCTCGAAGGGTGGTGAGGGCGTCCTGGTCGAAGACCTCGTGGACGAGCCCCATCCCCCGCCGGTGGTAGAGCTGGCCGTGGGAGCTCGTGGAGATGCCCGCGGATTCCTGGCCGCGGTGCTGAAGGGCCCGGAGCCCCAGGTAGAGGTACGGGGCCACGCCCCGGTGCGGAAGGGAGATCCCCACCACGCCACAGGCCTCCTTGAGCGGCAACGCTGCGATTGAGAGTCCCGGGGTCTTTAGGTGTTCGCTCCCCCGGGGGGTAGGGACCTCAAGGAGGGAAGGGGTTTTCCGGGGTGGCCGAAAGGCCTCCCCGGTGCTCGGGGACGGACCTCGGGTCTAGCCGAAGAGGGCGGAGAGTCCCTCGGCGGCCTCCTCCTCGGTGACCCCCTTCTCTTCCTTCTCCTCTTTCTTCCCTTCGGTCTTGTCGTCCTTCTTCTCGCCGGAGGCCGGCGCGGCGGGGGCGGCCGCCACGCTCACGGTCTCCGCCTTGGCGAGGACCTCGGGGATGTTCACCCCTTCCAGGGAGGCCAGCAGGACCTTCACCTGGGCGGGGTCGGGAGCGGTGCCCGCGGCGGTGAGCACACTGGTGATCCCCTTTTCGTCGATGGGCTTGCCGGCGGTGTGGAGCAACAGGGCTCCGTAGACGTACTGCATGGTCTTCTCCTCCTTGGGGTTCTCAATCCTTCTTGAGTCCTTCGATGGCGAGGGCTTCCCGGTACGCCTTCCGCAGCAGCGGCGAGACGCTCTCGGGGGTGGGATAGGCCCCGGCTACCGCCAGGGCGAGCGCCTCCCGGTGGGCGCGGGTCACGAGGCGCGGAGCCGTCTCGGGGGTGGCCCACCCCACGCGGACGGCCAACGCCAGGGCCCGGACATGGGCCCGGGCGAGGTCGTCCCGCCGGGAGACCAGGTCGACGGCCAGCGTCTCACGCGGGTAGAAGAACGATTCCTCGGTGGCTCCTTGGAGGATGAGGCCCACCTCCAGCGGTTTCACTTCGAGCCGGGTGAGGATCTGGGCCACTTCCCGGGAGATGACCTGGCCCTGGGCGACGAGCACCGTGTCCTTCTTCAGGACCACCTTTCCCTTCTCGATGGCCGCGGGGAGCCCGGCATGCTGGAGTTCCCCGACGATGGGGCCCGGCTTGAAGGAGGTCTCGCCGGCCGGCACCTTCACGTCCTCCGGGGCGACCTCTCCACCGTGGGCGTAGGTGGGTTGCCGGGTCTGTTCCAGTTCCTGGTAGACCATGAACGGGTTGAGCCCGGAGAAGAGGATGCCGCTCTGGTCCCGGATGAGCGGAATGAGCTCCTTGAGGGCGGGCCGCTCGGCCGCCGCTTCGGTGAGCGCGTGGGTCAGCAGGGTGTTCGGGGCGACCCGTAGCCGGCTCCCCCGGGACCGGAGCTCCCGGCGCATGCTCTGGAGGGCGGAGGCCGGGACGCCCCGGAACGCCACCACACCCACCACCCGGTGCGAGAGCAGCTCCTCGGAGAGCAACCGGACCCGGGCACGCTTCCTCTCCAGGGTGGAGGGTTCGGCGATCGGGAGTTCGGTAGCCGCAGTAGCCATGCTCGTCTCCTACCAGACCCGGACCGAAGGTCCCTGGCTGGTCTTCACGTACACGCTCTCGATGTTGTTGCGGCCCCGCTCAAGCTTGCCCACCACCCGGTTGAGGAGCGCCTGGAGGTTCTCGGCGAGGTCCTCGGGGGGCATGTCCCGGGTCCCCAGCGGGGCGTGGAAAGTGCGCTTTCCCCGGTTCCTGAGGCGGACGGCCCGATGAAGCGTGTTGATGACGGGCGTGGGGTCCGACCCGGGAGCCATGGGACGCGGCACCTTCCCCCGAGGCCCCATGACGGTCCCCAGACGCTTCCCGATGGTGGGCATCAGGGGCGCCTCGGCAAGGAAGAAGTCCACCTGGTTCACCTGCTTGCGGCTCTGCCGCTTGGTCTTGAACAGGTCGTCCAGCGTCTCCGGGGTGATCACCAGGTCGGCGGTGGAGCGGACCTTGGGGGCCATCTCCACGGTGGCGAAGACGCCCACCTTCACCGGCTTCCCCCGGCCCTTGGGGAGCGCGACCTCCTCCTCGATCCGGTTCTTCGGGAGCGTGAGGTCGAGCTCCTTCAGGTTGATCGCCACCTCCAGGGACTCCTTGAACTTCCGTGGAGGGGAGTCCGCGAGGACCTTCTGGATCGCCTCAAGAGGGCTCAGCTCGGGCATGGGGTGACGGCGGCCGAGAGAGTTTCTCCGTATAAAGGTTGGGCCCTCTTCCGTCAGGGGAAGCCCTTCCAGGGAGGGAGGCGATCCTCCGGGGAGGCCCGAACGAGCTTCAAGTAGAGGAAGCGGGCTAGAATGCCCTGCCCCCTCCCGGGCGGACGGAGCTGATCCAACGTGGAGACCGAGGGGACCATGGTGGAACTCGGCCCGGCCCATGCCCGGTTCCAGGCCCTTCGGGCCTCGCCGGCGGGACCGGCATCGAACCACCCGGGCCTGGTGCTCCTCCACACCGCGCTGGGCCTCACGTCGCAGGAGCACGATCTCGCGGGGACCTTCGCCTCCTGGGGATTCGAAGTGGTGGCCCCGGACCTCTACTCCTTGGGCCCGGACCCACCCACCCCCGAAGACATCCGCGAGGTGCTCCGGATCCTGAAGGACCTCCCCTTCCACGGGAGCTACGTCCCGCCCTTCGAGGCGGTGGTGGCGGAGCTCCCCCGGCCCGACCAGGAGCGCCTTCGACGGGGGGCACGGATCCCCCTCTACGCGCCGGACCCTCGGGCCGTGGCGGCCTTGAAGGAGTGCGTGACTGCGCTCCGCCGGACCCCGGGCGTCGACGGGAACCGCCTCGCTTGCCTGGGCCTCAGCATGGGAGGCGGGTACGCCTGGACCCTCGGGACCCTCGACCCCCGGGTCCGCGCCGTGGTGGTCTGCTACGGGCGCCCCCTCCTTCCCTGGGAGGACCTTGCCCGTCTTTCCGCCCCTGTTCTGGGCATCTATGCCGGGAAGGACCTTCGTCTGACCTCTCAGCTCAAGACCTGGGAGTCGGAGATGCGGAAGCGCGGCCTCTCGTTCAAGAGTGTGGTCTATGCGGAGGCCGAGCACGGCTTCCTCAACCCCGGCGACGTCTCCGCCCACCGCCCGGATCTGGCTGCCCATGCCCTCCGGGAGATCCGGAACTTCCTCCAGGGGGAGGTCGGACCGCTGAGGACACCGCCGGTGGTCTCTCCCTCTTCCGAGCCAGCGAGACCCGCTCCTCCTCGTCCCATCCCCTCCTCGGCCAGGAAGGGGACGGCACCCCTAAAGGCACCCCAGAGGCTCCCGGGTCCCCCGGCCGCCTCGGGCTCACCGGAGGAGGTCTCGGATGCGGAGGTGGACGCCTTCCTCTCCGGCTCGGTCGTCGTGCCTGCGCGCCGGAAGGGGCCCAGCCCCCCGCAGAAGGCCTCTCGATCCGTCCGCAAGGCTAAATAACACGGTTCCCTCGCGGGCCCTCCCTATGCACTTCCCGAAGGAGATCTCGGCCTACTGTCCGAAATGCCACCATCACACGGCCCACGACGTGGACCGGGGCCGCAAGCGGGCGGCGAGCGAGCTCAAGTGGGGGCAACGACGGTTCCGCCGGGCCCAGCGCGGATACGGCGGCTTTCCCCGGCCCAAGCCCGAGGGACGGGCCAAGGCCGTCCGGAGGGTCTACCTTCGCTACCGATGCAAGACTTGCAAGTACACCGTCCAGCCGAAGAGCTTCCGGGCGAGCCAGTTGGAGCTCCGGGAGCACAAAGGATGACCGAGGAGCCTGCCCCGGCCGCCTCCCGGTTCGTCCTGGTACGCTGCCGCGACTGCTCCAAGGAGCAGGTGGTCTTCCGCCGCCCCGCCACGACGGTGAACTGCACCATCTGTGGGGCCCTCCTGGCCACCCCCACGGGGGGCCTCGGCAACTTCCGGGGCGAAGTGTTGCGGGCCCTGGCCTGACCCCTCGTCCAGGGAGGCGCGCATGGCGGATTTCCGGCAGAAGCTCCCCGAGGAGGGGGAGTTCGTGGTGGCGACCGTCCGGTCCATCCGGAACTTCGGTGCCGTGGTGACCCTGGACGAGTACGGCGGCCGGGAGGCGTTCATCCACCTCTCCGAGGTGGCGACCGGCTGGGTGAAGTACATCCGGGACTACATCCGGGAAGGGCAGAAGATCGTCGGCCGGGTGATCCATCTGGACCACGACAAGGGCCAGGTGGACCTGTCCTTAAAGCGGATCAACGAGCACCAGCGTCGGGAAAAGCTCCAGGCCTTCAAGAACGAGCAACGGGCGCAGAAGCTCGTGGGGGTCGTGGCCAAGGCCCTCAAGATGGAGGTCCCCCAGGCCATGGCCACGTTCGGCGGACCCCTGCTGGAGCGCTACGGGAGCCTCTTCAACGCCTTCGAGACCGCCTCCTCCGACCCCGGACGCTTCGCCGCGGACGGGCTCAAGGGACCCTGGGTGGAGGCCTTCCTCAAGGTCGCCCAGGAGAACATCTCCCCTCCGCACGTGGAGATCTCCGGCGTGCTCGAGGTCTCCCACCCCGGCCCGACGGGGGTGGAGGCCGTCCGGGAGGCTCTCCTGGCGGCGGAGGGGGCCTCGCCGAAGGCCATCGAGATCCAGTATGTGGGCGCCCCCCGGTACCGGGTGGTGGTGACCGGCTCCCAGTACAAGCCCACCGAAGAGCTGCTCAAACGCGCTTCGGACCTCGCCCTGGGGAAGATCAAGGCCCTGGGCGGTAAGGGCACGTTCACCCACCTGTGAGACCCATGCCGCCGGCCCTGCTCCACCGCTGCTCCCGGTGCGCCGTCTACACCCTGAAGGAGGTCTGCTCCCGCTGCGGTGGCCCGGCGGGCTCCCCGCACCCCGTGCGCTGGTCCCCTGAGGACCGCTACCAGAAGTACCGCCGGGCCCTGCTGGAGGAGCCCGTCCCGGCGGTCCCACCGCCACGGCCGGGTCCTCCCTGAGGGGTGGTACCGTTATCTTGCCGG
This sequence comes from Thermoplasmata archaeon, assembly GCA_021806135.1. GTDB lineage: Archaea > Thermoplasmatota > Thermoplasmata > Lutacidiplasmatales > UBA184 > JAKATE01. Next base: position 120,556 of record JAJZYB010000001.1, on the reverse strand, counting down.
GGGCCCTCGAGGAAGCTCCATGCAACAGCGAATCAAGGTGGTCAACGAAGTCTCCGACCTCGTTCCCGTGCTCCGGGCCGTGGATTCCCCGCTCAAGCTCGCGCTCTTCAAGAAGCTCTCCGAGTCCTGGGTCACGGCCGAGGACGTGGAGCAGGAGTTCGGCAAGGAGGGGGAGAAGGTCCTGGGCTTCTTCGAGAAGCTGAAGCTGGTGGACAGCCGCTGGGTCTCCCGGGAGGGGAAGCGGTCCCCCGAGAAGAGCTTCCACACCTACTATTCCACGGTGAACATCAACACCACCGCCCCCTTGACAGAGGTCTCGGAGATCCTCTCGGTGGCCTCCCTGGCGGACAAGGACTATGCCCGGTTCGAGAAGGAGATCTACGACCTGGTGGGGGAGCAGGGCCGCTTCTTCTCCGACGTGGCCGAGGAGCTGAAGATGAGCACCACCCGGCTCAAGGGGCTCATCAAGCGCTCCGAGAAGCTCGAGTTCCGGGGCCACCGCGTCGAGCGGCTCAATGGCCACCGGAGCTGACGGCCCCCGGGACCGGGTGGTCGAGGTCCTCCGGCTTGGGCACCGGCCGGGCCGCGACCCCCGGCTGAGCACCCATGTGGCGCTCACCGCCCGGGCCTGGGGCGCCCGGAGGCTCTATCTGGAGCCTCCGGACCCCCGGTTGGCGAAGGGCCTCTCCGAGGTGGGGGACCGGTTCGGGGGGTCGTTCGAGGTCAAGGGTCTCACGAACCCCCGCTCCTTCCTGCGCCAGTACCCGGGGACCATCGTCCATCTCACGGTCTACGGGGAGGACTTGGACAGCGTGAAGCACCGCTGGACGGGGCCGGGCCCATTCCTCCTGGTGGTGGGGGGGGCCAAGGTCCCCCCGGAGATCTACAGCCTCGCCCACCACAACGTGGCCGTCACCCACCAGCCCCATAGCGAGGTGGCGGCCCTGGCGTTGGTGTTGGACCGGCTGCTCGGGACGCCCGCCGAGGAGGAGCGCTCCGGGGCCCGGCTGAGGATCCTCGCCTCCCCCCGGGGGAAGCGCGTGGAGGAACGCGCCCCTCCCGGGGCGGGTCCCCCAGCCCCGGGAGCGGCCCGGTGACGGAGGAACCGCTCCCGGCCCGGCGATGGCCCCTCCTCCTCCATGCCCCGGGAAAGGCGATCCTCTTCGGAGAGCACGCGGTGGTCCGGGGAAAGACCGCCTTGGTGATGGCCCTCGACCGGGGCACCGAGGTGCGCTTCGAACCCCGCCGGTCTCACGGAGGGCTTCAGGTCAATGGGCTTCCCTGGCGGGAGCTGGGGAACCCGTACCTCGCGGAGGCGATCCGGCGCTTCCCCGGGTGGGGAGAGCAGGACGTCTCCCTGACCGTGCGCTCGGGGCTCCCCCGGGCGTCGGGGCTGGGTTCCTCAGCGGCCTTCACCGTGGGGTTGGTGGCCGGCTTCCTCCTGCCCGAGGGTAGGCTCGACCGGGCCCGGCTGGCGCAGGAGAGCTACCGGATCGAGCGGGCGGCCCAGGGCGTCGGAAGCCCCGTGGACACCTCGGCCTCCGCCGCCGGGGGCATCCTCGCCGTGGGCGCGGAGCCCCGGGAAGGAGAGCTCTGGGACCTCCCTTCGGAGGGAAGCTCCCCGGCCTTCCATGTCTCCCGGGTGAAGGATCCGGGCTGGAGCTGGGCCGCCTCCTACTCCGGGGTCGCCAAGGCCACCGGCCCGGTGGTGCGACGCGTGGGGGAGGTCTTCGATACGGCCAGGGGCCAGGAGATCCTTGCCGGTATCGCCCGGGTGACCCGGGACGGAGAGCGGGCGCTCGGGAGGGAGGACCGGGCCGACGTGGGGCACCTCCTCGCGGAGAACCATCGTCTCCTCTCCGAGCTCGGGGCGAGCCATCCGCGGCTGGAGATGCTCCTGCGGGCAGCCGAGCCCTTTGTGGAGGGCGCGAAGCTCACGGGAGCGGGCGGGGGGGGCTCGGTGCTCGCCTTGCCGCGCGAGGGCCAGGAGGCCGGCCTGCTGAAGGCCTGGGCCCGGGCCGGCGGGGTCCCGTACCGCCTCGCGGTCTCCCCCGGAGGCGCCCGACCCCTGGACGGGCCTCTACCGGTGGGAGACCACCCGGATCACGTCGCCGGGTTCTAGCGGGTGGTCGGCGCCGAGGGTACGCTTCCGTCGGGCGTCCACGGCCTTGAGGAACCCTTCGCCGAGGTCCGTGTGGACCCGGTAGGCGAGCTGCCGGGCCGTGGTCCCCCGGGGGACCAGGAAGGCATCGGGGAGGACCCGCCCCTTGGAATCGGTCCAGCGGCTCTCGTCCTCGACCGGGAAGACCACCATGCGTTGGAGGCCGGTGAAGACGAGCCCTTCCAGGGCCTCCTGGACCCCGGTGGTCCGCCAGAGGGAAAGGAACCGGTCGATCCCTTCTAGGGCCCGGGCCTGCCCGGCCGTGAGGGCGTCCGGCCGGACCCGGGTGAAGCCGCTGTCCCCCGGCCGGTAGCGGATGAGCCCCGCCTGGTCAGCCCGCCGGAGGGTGAGCTCGACCTCGGCAGAGGCCGGAGAGGAGGCCAACGGGGCGAGGGCCTGCCGGAGCTGCTCCGCTGCCGGAGGGGTGGACTCGTCCGCCTTGTTGGCCACCACCCAACGGGGCCGGTGGGTCGTGATGAGCGTACGGGCCAACCCGGTCAGCGCATCCCCCTCCCACCGGGAGGGGTGGGCCTGGTCCAAGGCGGTCTGCCGGAGCGCGGCCTGGACCTGGGGGAGGGTGAAGCCCAGCCCGGCGAGCCGGCCGGCGAGGAGCTCGTCCGGCTTCCCTCCCGTGAGCTCGGCCGAGCGGGCGAGCTTGTCCCACTGGCGGCCAAGGACCTCCGAGAGCCAGAGGACGAGCTCCTCCTCCAGGAAGCGGACGGCCTCCGTGGGGTCGAACGTGTGGGGGGCCGAGCGGTTCCCCTCCGGACCGGTGGCGCCGGTCAGGTCCACCACCTGGAGGAACCCCTCGGCCTGGCGCAGGTCGTCCAGGAAGCGGTTCCCGAGGCCCCGGCCCTGGTGGGCCCCCGGAACGAGGCCGGCCACATCGACGAGCTGGACCGGGATCCATCGGACCCCCTCCTCGCACGGAGCGTTCCCGGGTTGGCAGGGGCGCCCGAGCTCCGTGTGGGGGCAGGGGACGCGCACATGGCTCACCCCCCGGTTGGGTTCCACGGTGGTGAACGGGTACGGGGCCATGGGGACGTGAAGGAGGGTGAGGGCGTTGAACAGGGTGGATTTGCCCACGTTGGGTTGTCCGACCAGGCCCACGTCCATCGGCGTCCTCCGGTCAGCGGCTGTAGTCCGGGGGGCGTTCCACGAACCCGGCGGCTCGGTTCACGGTCAGGGCGAGGGCGAAGAGCAGGTCGGAGAGCCGGTTCAGGTAGCAGAGGAGCACCTCCCGCAAGGTCTCCTCCCGGGCCAGTCGGACGAGGCTACGCTCGGCGCGACGGGCCACGGTCCTCGCCACGTGGAGCTCGGCGGCGGCCTCGGTCCCCCGGGGGAGGACGAAGCTCCCGAGCGCTCCGATGGGGGCGGAGAGCCGGTCGAGCTCCTCCTCCAGACGCTGGACATGGCGTTCCTCGATCCGCCGGGCGGGGAGCTTGGCCCCCTTCGGCGTGGCCAGCTCGGCGCCGAGCATGAACAGCTCGTCCTGGAGCCGCACCAGGATCTCCGTGACGTCCTTGAGCGACCGGTCCAGACGGGATTCCACGAGGCCGAGATGCGAGGCGAGCTCATCGACGTTCCCGTAGACCTCCACCCGGAGGGCGTCCTTCCCGACCCGTGCTCCGCCGAGGAGCCCGGTCTCTCCCTGGTCCCCCTGGCGGGTGTAGAAGCGGACCATGGCCGTCCCGCGGGCCACCTGGCCGGGTGCTTTAAGGTCCCCGGGGTGGGCAGGAAAGGGTTCGGGGGTCCCCGGGCTCACCCGGCGGGGATGGCCCAGGAGCCTCCGGAGAGGAGAGGGGACTCCCCGCGGACGATGTTGTGGTCGCGCACCCACCGGGAGTTCGGGGCGTTCCGGCCATCGAGCGGGCTCTCGAGCCCGTGGACGGGGCAGTAGGTGATCCTCAGGCGGGGGTTGTGAACGGCATCGAGCCTGCACCAGCGGCAGACCATGGTCGGCACGTGGTTGGCGGCAAGGGCTTCCAAGGTGGCTTTCTCCAGCATGGTTCTTTCTCCGTCTTTGGGGGCTCAGGCCCCGGTGTAGCGTCGGCCCGCCCGCGTGGCTTCCTTGCGGTCCGTCTCCTCCCGCTGCAGCTTGCGGGCGTTCTCGCGGCTCCGGGTCCGTCGTTCGTCCCGCTGCCGGGCGAGCTCTCCGAGCCCGAGCTCCAGCGCCTTGGCAAGCGCCTCTTCCGGGCTCAGCGCCCAGCCGTCGTCGACCTCCCGCTCCAGCTCCCGGGCCAGGGAGACCGGCACGGGAAGGGAGGTCCCGCGGCTGGGGAGGGGGCTGGGGGCGGGCAGCTCCGCCGCCTCGCGGAGGAGACGTCGGATGCCATCGGACCGGTGGGCGAAGCCCCGCCGGGACACGAGGTCATCGAGGATCCGGAGCTCCTCGTCGGAGAGCCGGACTCCGAGGTATCCCGGGGTGCGAGGGGGGGCAGGCACGCGTTTTACACAATTTTACGAGTATTTGAATACTTGTCAAACACAGGCCCCCTCCACTGCGGAATGGCCTGCGGGGCCGCTCCGCTCGGTGCGTGCGCTCAGCGCCCCCTGCGCCGGAGGGAGGGCTTTTTAAACCGGTAGAGGTGCCCCGCGAGAGGACCTACGATCATGGCCTGGACCCAGGCGGAAGTGCGGGAGCTCAAGGAGGGCCGCTACATGCTCGTGGACGACGAGCCCTGTCGGATCCTCTCCATCCAGACCTCCAAACCCGGGAAGCACGGGGAAGCGAAGGCCCGGCTGGACGTGATGGGGATCTTCGACGGGGCCAAACGCTCCGTGGTCTTCCCCGTCAAGCACAAGGTCCAGGTCCCGCTCATCAGCAAGCGGACCGCCCAGGTGTTGGCCCTGGCCGGGGACGAGGTCCAGTTGATGGACATGGAGACTTACGAGACGTTCAACCTCCCCCGGCAGGAGGGGGTGACCCTCACCCCCGGCCAGGAGGTCCCGTACCTCTCGGCCATGGGGAAGCGCCAGCTGCAGGGCAGCGGCTGAGCCGCTGCTCCGTCTGCTCCCCCCCCGGCACCCGGTACCCTCCCGTTGCCGTCACCGTTTATTACCGGGGACGGTATGAGACGCTCACCTCATGATGCGCAACACGGCACGGCCGGGGAGGTCGTAGCACGGCCATCGGGGGGGGCTCCGGGGCGGCCCGCCTCAAGCAGATCGCCCAGAAGGCGGAGGAGGTCAAGCGGAAAAAGGCCGTCTTCGAGGAGGTCTATGGGCAGGCTCGGAGCCAGCTCGCGCTCCTCGCCCAATACCAGATCGACTATCCCGCCGGAGCGGAGCTCGACGAGCGGATCAAGGAGGCGGTCAAGCGGCTGAACTGGGAGGAGGCGATCCAGGGGGCCCAGACCCTGGGACGCGAGTCCCAGGAGGCGATCGGTCGGGCCGCCGAGAGCCGACGAGCGGAGCTCGGCACCCGAGGGGACCAGCTCTTCCAGGCGGGCTTCCCCCTGGACGCCGAAGGGATCGGACTATACGAAAAGGCTGACGACGCCATGGGCCGGAAGGCCTTCGGGGAGGCGCTGGAGTACCTCGACCTGCTCGGTCGCCTCATGACCCAGACCCAGGTCCGCCAGCGGGGGGACCTCGAACGTCGGCTCCGGCAGCTCATCCAATGGGCGGGGGTGGAGGAGCGGACCCCCGCGATCCTCGAGGCGGTCCAGGGCAGCCTGGCCAGGGCCACCGAGGGGGACTTGCTCGGCGCGGAGAGCTCGCTGGAGGTCCAGCTCGAAGAGAAGCTGCCCGAAGCGCTGGGACGCTGGAAGGCGCTCCGCGCGGAATGCGAAGAACTGGTGAGGCTGGCCCGGGACCAGGGGGTGGCCAGCGGGGGCCTCGAGCAGCAGTTGCAGGCGACCGCCAATGCCCGGCCGCTGGGGCTGGAGACCTACGCAGAGCGCCTGGCCGAGGAGCGCGCCCGGGTGGAGGCCTCCATCCGGCAGATCCTGGAGGTGAAGTTCGAGGATTACCGTCACGTGCTCGAGGAGCTCCAGACCGAGGGGAACGGGCAGGAGGAGTACCTGAAGGCCCTCTCCTCGGTGATCGACCGTATCCCCAGCGCCCGCGGGCGGGAGCTGGGCGCCCTTCTCTTGGAAGGGTTGCAGTCGGTCCAGGCCCCCGTGGTGACCCTGGTGGCCTCTTGCTTCGACGAGGCCCGGCCGCTCTTGGCGGAGGCGCGACGGCTGGGTCGGAACACCATCCCGCTGGTGCAGGAGATGAACCGGGCCCGGGAGGGGCTGCGGACATTGGAGTTCCGTCCCGCGATCAAGGCGGCCCGCCATGTGCTCGACTCCGCCACCGAGCTCGTGGCCGACGTGGAGGCCGCCCGGGAGGAGCTGGACTCCTTCCGCGAGCTGCTGGCGAGGCTCTCGAGGAGCGGACTGCGGACCACGGATCTGGAGGAGTATGGCCGCCGGGCCGAGGAGGCGCTCAGCCAGAACCTGCTCGACAAGGTCCGGGATGCCCTGGACGAGGGGATCCGAATGGTCGGACGCGAAGCCCTGCCCTATCTACGGGGCCGTCTCTCGTCGACCGGGACCCTCCTGAGCCGCCTGGAGCGCCGGGGTTGGCCGGTCCAGCCGTTCTTCCTCAAGCTCGAGGAGATCCGGCGGAGCTTCGAGGAAGGGCTCTTCCCGGAGGCCGCCGAGGGGATCGCGCAGCTCTCCGTGGAGGTCCGTTCCACGGCCACACCCCTGCTCTCCTCCCGTCTGGAGGAGCTGCGCCAGGCGCTGGAAAAGCTCCCGGAGGGCCCGGCCCGGATGGAACTCCACCGCTCCCTCGCGGAATCGGATCTGGGGTTGAAGATCAAGGAGGACCTCGAGTTGGCCCTGGAGAACCTCGAAACCGCCGAGAAGGGGCTCGGGGAGGCCTTCGCCCGGGAGAGCGACCACCTGGTGGGGGAGCTCGAGAGTGCGCGTCGCGACCTGGAGGCGCTGGGCGTGGAGACCGAGGAGGCCCAGCGCGAGATCGCCCTGGTCCGGCAGATCTTCAGCCTGGGCGATTTCCTCAAGGGCTCGCAGGCGAGCCAGGAGGTCCGCAGCCGGATCCTCCAGCAGCAGTTGGTCCGGGCGGAGGAGGCGATCTCCCGGGCCAAGTTCGCCTTGGTGGAGCTCGGCAAGATGGGCCTGGAGCCGTCGGCGCTGAAGGCCGCCTTGGGGGAGGCCTCCGACCGGATCCGGGCCGGGCAGTATCCGGAGGCCTTCCGCCACGCGCTCACGGTGCGGGAGGAGGCCATCCGGTTGAAGGGGACCGCCCAGGATGTGCTCGACGCGACGGTCCGGGTGGCGGACCTCATGGTGGCGCTCCGCAAGGCCGGGGTGGACCCGGAGTCCTTCCGGGAGTTCGCGCCCCGCCTGGACCAGGCCCGGGCGGCCTACCAGCGGCTGGACTTCGACCAGGCCCGGGCCATCTCCGATGAGGTCCGGGGGGAGCTCGAGCGGATCTCCGCGCGCCAGGAGGGGCTCCATGAGGGCGAGGACCTGACGCGCCTGCTCGAGGGGGCACGTCTGCTGGGGGTCGACGACCCGGTCTGGGAGGGGAGCCTCACGGAGATCCGGGAGATGCTGGCCACGGCCCAGGCGCCGGAAGCCCTGGACCGGCTCAAGGAGCTCCGGGAGGCGATGCGGGAGACGCTCCGCGGCACCCTGGAGGAGCAGCTTCAGGGGATCGAGGCCGATCTCCGTTCCGCCCGGGCCCTGGGAATGGACACCCGCGGGGAGGAGTCCGCGTTGCGGGAGGCCCATCGTCGGCTCAGCGAACCGCTCCCCCTCGGGGTGGCGGAGATCATCGACCGTTCCCGGCGGGAGTTCTTCCAGAGCCGGGGGTTCCGGGAGCAGGGCGTGGCCACCCTGAAGAAGGCGCGGGAGGCGGTGAGCCAGGCGGAGATGGTCCGGGCTCCCGTGGGCAATCTCAAGGCGCGTCTGGAGGCCCTGGACACCCCGTCAGAGGGAACGGACCTCTCCGATCGGCTCGAGGAGGCCCGGCAGCTGACCCAGGAGGCGCTGGAGCTCACCCAGTCCCAGGTGGCGAAGACGCTCAACAACTTCCAGACGATGATCAACCGGGCGAAGATGGAGGGTGCGCTGACGGTGGTGGCCGAGAACCTCCTGGTCCAGGCCCGCAGCCTCTTGGGAAGCGGGAAGCCCCTGGAATCCCTCCAGCTGGCCACCCGCTCCGAAGCGGAGCTCGAACGGGTGGAGCTCCAGCACGCGCTGGCCTCGAACGCCCTCATCACGCTGGAGGCCAAGCTGGACGACGCCGAGCGCAACCATGTCTCGTCCCCCCAGAGCCGGGAGGACCTGGAGCAGGCGAAGGATCTGCTCGCCCGGGGGGACTACGCGGGGGTCTTGGAACGGACCATGGAAGGGGGCGACCGGCTCCTCGGTGCGCAGCAGGGGAGGCGGGAGTCGCTCTCCGCCCTGGACCGGACGGCCCAGTACCTCGGTACCCTGGAGGTGCTGGGTGAGGAGGTCCAGGTTTCCCGGGCCCTGGTGGAGGAGGGGAGGCGGCACTTCGACCAGGGCAGGTACCGGGAAGCGAAGGAGGCGGCCGAATCGGCCTACGAGCAGGGCCGGACGGCGCTGGAGGCGCTCTTGGACCGCCGGAGGCGGGAGGTGGAGGGGATCTACGCGGAGGCCCGGAGCCTCTATCCGGATGAGTTCGGGACCGGGCCCGATCCGCTCACCCCCGCCCAGGAGGCGCTGGCCCAGCAGGACTGGGCCGGGGTGTTGAGGGCTCTGGAGGAGGCGGAGGCCCAGGCGAGGGCGAAGACCACTTCGCTGGCTGAGGAGGAGATCCACGCCCTGGAGGCGCAGTGGGAGCGGGAGCCGGTGGGGGACCCCGAGGAGACCCGGATCCGGCAGGAGACGCTCCGGTCGGCCCGGGAGGCCGTGACCGAGCTTCGCTATGCGGAGGTGCGCCCGGCGCTTGAGAAGGGCCGGCAGGAGGCGCTCGCGCTGCGTCGCCGGACCTTGGAGGGGGAGATCTCCGCCCTCGAGGAGCGTGTCCTTCTTGGGGAACGTCTCGGGGTGGACATGACCCCCGTGATGGAGGTCTTCAGCGAGGCGAAGATGGAACTCACCGCCGGGAACCTGGAGACTTCGGCTGCCCTGCGGGCCCGGACCGAGGAGACCTTGCTGGGGCTGCTCCGGCAACGTCTCCCGGAGCGCTCGCAGGCGCTGAACAGCGAGACCGCCTTCGCCAAGGAGGGCCTGGGGGTGGAGGTGGGCCCGGTGGAGGTGCTGCTCCGCCGGGTGGAGTCCCAGCAGAGCGCCGGGGAGGTGTATCCCGCCGCCCTTGGGTTGGTGGAGGCCGAGGGGGAGCTGAACCGGAGACGCGGCCTCCATCACCGGCTCACGAACCTCCAGTACATGGTGGAGGCGGTCCTGGCGCAGGCGGAGGAGGGCCATCAGGACGTGGGGGCGCTCCGGGAGCGCTTGAAGGAGGCGATGGCCCTGCGTTCCGAGGACTACGAGCGTGCGCTGAAGGCCTCCCAGGAGGTCTTGGAGGAGGCCCGGTCCAAGGGGTCGACGGGAGCTTGACCGGCAGGGGGGTCAGGCCCCGGACGCGTCCGTCGCAGCGGGTTCTCGGCGGTATCCGCCGGAGATGCCCGGGTGGGCCGGGACGGTGAGCGTGCGGTCGTACTCCACCTGATGACGGAACCCGGCCTTGGCGAGGACCCCGGAGAGGGTCTCGGTGAGGCTCACCACCTCGCTGCACCGGCCGGAGCGGCTCACGTAGAACTCCAACTTGTGGTCCTCGCGGATGGGGAAGACCAGCCGTAGGCCGGCCACCTCCTGGCGGTTGAACCCGGAGGGTTTCCGGCCGCCTTTGAGGTCCCGGAGGTTCTCGTCCAGGAGGACCTCGGGGAGGATCGGGTCCATCTCCTTGGCGAAGGGCCGGTTCGCCTCGAGGACGCGGCGGTGGATCTCCGGGTAGACCCGAGCGAACTCGCGGAAGTCCTTCCGCCCCTCGATCACCAAATGGCCCGTCCTGGCCTTCACGGGTGCGACCATTCTGATGTACATACGACCCCTGGGCTATATGGCCTTGGCGCGAGAGCCCGTACCACGGGCGCGGCGCGGGCGTCCGTCGCTTGGTGGCGGGGAGCGATGTCCGCCGAGCGTTAAATAGGACCCGGGGTACCGGACCCGGCGGGCTCCCGTAGTCTAGTGGTCAAGGATAGAGGCCTCTCGAGCCTCTGACGCGGGTTCAAATCCCGCCGGGAGCATCCCAAGAGTCGGCGTGCGCTTTCGGACCACCACGACCTCCTTCGCCTGCTTCTTGGTCCTCTGTCAGACCTGATAGCGTTCCCTCTGGAACTCCTTCCGCTCCCTCTTCGAGACGATGACCCTCTCCTCCTCTTCCTCGGGGGTGAGGGGCCGGACTCACGCTGAACCGCCCATCGCTCTCGGGCGTACCGGTAAAGGTCCCCGGGTTTACCGCTTCGGTACTCGGCGCCCGTCGATGGGCGGGGCGATGTGAAGCTGCAGGTTCTGCGAAAGGCAGGACCCGCCCGCTACGACCTTGTCAGGGCCCCGGTGGTGGCGTGCTTCCACGAACTGAGGCGAGACCTCTTGGTGACCAGGACCGCGGCCTGATCCACCGGTGAAGGCACGACGGCAAGCGTGGGACTTGAACCTGCCTTTGTTCAAGACGCGCTGGGAGCGCTCGGTCACCCGCCCCAATGCGTTTCCTGCCCTCGGCCGGTTGGGGGCCGCGGCGCCGGCCCGGGTCGCCGAGTCGCAGCGGCAGGGTTTTGGGGGAGCGCCTCCTCCCTCCGCCATGCCGCGCTTTGGTGACCTGCTGCGCCCCCTCGCCGACGCCCAACCCGCCGGAGAGGTCACGGTGAGCGGGCCAGACACCTCCGGGACGGTGACGTGGACCTTCAAGAACCCGGCGCTTAGGGTGGGTTCTTGGGTGCTGCAAAGGGGGGCCACCAAGAACGGCACCCCGTTCGAGGACTACGTCTTCGGACAGTCCTTCAACGCCGTCTACCTGTTCAATCCCGCCCAGTTCGGGACCGCCCTGCTCCGCTCGATCCCCGAGCCCCTTCCCGAGCGCGGAACAGACAACAACACCGCCCCCATGGGCGTCGTGGCGTCCCCCGCGGGCCGTTCCATCTGCTTCATCTTCACGCTGGGTCCGGGCCAGACCTGGTCGATGCGGGAGGGCGGCTTCTCCAACGGGCTCCGACCAGTCTCACCGGTGCTGGTCCCCGTGAACGTCTCGAGCCCCTTCCCCCAGACCTTCTGCTACGCCTGGCGACCGGAACAGTGCCAGGGGTACAACCAGCAGGCGGGGAGCGCCCTGCCCTGTCCTCCCAACCCGTGGACGATCCAAAGCCTGCTCTTCTCCACGGCCAAGCAGATCCCCGTCCTTGTGGCCGACCGGATAACGGAGGGCGCGTGCCCCTAGGCCAGGATCGCATGTGGACGGGCAGGTTCGCCCCTTTCCCCGGGTGCGGGCCCTTGACCCTCCCCTAATCCTTCTTTTCGTCGTCGGAGCCGCTGAATCCCTTCTTGAGGCCCTTCCCGAAGCCTTTGGCGCCGGACCAGACCCCTTTCCCCACCTTTCCGATGACCTCGCCGGTCTCCTTGGCGACCCGCTCCGAGGTCTCCCCGACCCGGTGACCGAGCCCCACCTCGTGCCCACACGAGGGGCACCGCTTCGAGCCTTCCGCCAGGTCCGCTCCACATCCGTCACACTTCATCGTCCGCCTCTCGGGCCCCCAGACGCCGTAGAGCGTCTCCCTCTGCCGACGCCGGAAGACCCGTCCTGAGGGAGGCGAGCCCGTGTCTTATACTTCCCGGTCGCCTGCGGACTGAGTGGCCCCGGCCGCCCCTCGTGCGGGATCGGCCGGATGGCTGGGGTCGTTCGCCCCAGCGACCACGGCTGGCGGTCCGTCCCTGAGGGACGAACGGGGCAGAGGGTTCCCCCCCGCTCGGGTCTGGGTCTGGAACCTGAGGTAGAGCGCAAGGATCAGCGCACCTACGAACACTAAAGGCAGCACCGTGCCCCAGGGATCGGGTAGGATCCCTGACACGAGGGCGCCCGCCATGGCGGCGATCGCCAGTGCAGTATAGGCATCCTTGCTTTGCATACGCCTCCCCCTCCTCCCCGGGTCTGGCCCGGGGAGCCGACTGGCTACATAATGGGCCAGTCAGATTGCCGGTTCTCTCACGGACCCGGACCGTGGAAGGGGATCCTCCTGTCGTCTAACCGGCCCGGGCCCTTCCCTCCCTTTCGCGACGAAGGCTCATCCGCCGGGAAACCTCCAGCGGGAAGGAGGTCCCGTCGTTCCCCTGCGAGCTTCGGGGACCCCAGGGAAGGTGCGGACCTGAAGCTGGTGGTCATATCCGAGAGCGATCCGGTGGCCCGCGGAGTGGCCGGGTGCCTTGGACACGGGGAACCTTCCGGGGACCATGTGGCCGGCACGACGGTCCGGGACCTCGGGAAGGGCTTGTACCTTCTCCGTCGGCCGGGACTCCATCTGGAGGACCTCTCCTTGTCCGCCGACCTCACCGGCACGTTGGGCCCGCGGCTCGAGGGCGTGATCTTCCCGTCCGTGCACCGCAGTGAGCGCGGGCTTCCGGCGCTCACCGTCCATCCGATCGGCAACCTGGGGTCCGAGGCGCGGTTGGGGGGTCTGCCCCGGCACCTCACTCCGGTGCCGGCCCGCCTGCTGACCGAGGCGTTCCTGCGGCTCCACGAGCACGGCCACGACCTCGGGATCCCGGGGACCTTTGAGTCCACCCACCACGGCCCGCTCCTGTCGGTCCCTTCCTTCTTCCTGGAGGCGGGAAGCTCACCGACCGTCTGGGAGGATCCCCGGGTGCACCGGGCCCTCGCGACGACGCTCCGTGAGCTGGACGGGGAACCGGCACGAGAGGGTCCGATCGTGGTGGGGGTGGGAGGGGGACACTACGTGCCCCGTTTCCGGGAGGTGGTACGCCACCGGAAGGTCGCGGTGGGCCACCTGGTCCCGGATCATCACGTTGCCGGGCTGGACGCCGGAATGTGGGAGGAGCTCCTTCGACAGACCCCCGGGGTCCAAGGGATCCTGTATGCTCGTTCCCCTTCCTCCCCCCCGGGTCGGTTGACGGTCCCTGTGTGGTCGGAGGCTTCCTTATCGAGGCGCGACCCGGGGTTGGGGACGCGTCCCCCCCGGTCCTAGGACCGGTGGGGGCCCGGCCAGGGCTGCCGCGGTCCCTTCAGTCCCGGGCCTTCCGCTCCGCGGACTTGGGACGGTAGAGGAACGCGCCGCTCTTGTAGACCGTCTTTCCCAGGCGGAGGTCCCGGACGGCGGAGTAGCGCGGGGCCTTCTCCGTGGTCATGAGGGTGTCCACCACCTGCCGGAACAGGGCGCTCTGATTGATCTCGGGGTGCCGTTCCAGAAACTCGTTCTCCTCCCGTGTGATGGTGATGTTCTTGCGCAGCATCGCTTCCTCGCTCAGGCCACGATTTCCCCTTCCCGGCATATGGATGCGCATGGGTGTGTGCTATTTAGGCGTTGCCCCGCCGAGGGGCGCCGCCTAGACCCTGGGATCTTCCCCGATCCACCGTCCGGCCCGAGGGGGGGTAATCCCCGGTCGGCTCGCCCCGGTGCTCACCCGGACCGGGGGGCACGCCCCGATCCGGGGGGAGGAGGGAGGGGCGGCCCGCTCGCCACCACGAAGGGTGGCCCGGGGCCGACCAGCCGCCGCCTCGCCACCCGGGTCACCTCCTCCGGGGAGATGGCCCTCAGGGTCTCCGGCCAGCGCCAGTAGTGGTCGGTCGGGAGGTCGAAGTAGGCCACCGTCAGGGCCATTCCATGTGCCTGGCGCGCAGACTCCCAGAGCAAGGGGAGGCTCCCGAGGAGGCTCTCCCGGATGGCATCGAGCTCCCGGGTCCGGAGCGAGCCCTCCGCGAGCCTCCGCAGCTCACGGCAAAGCAGATCCTCCACCACCTTGCGGTGCTTGAGATCCGTTCCTGCTTGGGCGGTGAAGAGCCCGCCCCATCTCAGGCACTCCAGCTCGCTTCCCACCCCATAGGTGAATCCCCGACGCTCCCGGACCACCTGGAAGAGCCGGGAGATGGTGGGCCGGGCCCCGAGGATCTCGTTCGCGAGGTAAAGAGCCGGGAAGTCCGGATGGTCGCGCGGGGGCACCGCCCGCCCGACCAGGACCTCCACCTGGACGGTCCCCGCCAAGGGGACGTAGACCGGTCCCGTGGTCGCTCCCGGGACTGGGGGGACGGAAGGGGGAGGGGAAGGCCCGGAGCGCAGCTCCAATCCCCCGAAGGTCCTCTCCAGCAGTGGCCAGAGCGCTCGGAGGGGACGGGGAGAGGTGATGACCAGCCGTCCGCCCCGGGTGGGGAGGTAGTGCTGATGGAACTGCTCGAGGGCGTCGCGGGTCAGGGTGGGGAGGAGAGGGGCCTTCCCCAGGGGGTTCCGGCGGTAGGGGTGGCCCCGGGGGAACACGGCCTCCAGAAGGGCGCGTTCGGCGCGCTCTTCCGGTTGGGAGCGTTGCCTCAGGAGCGCTTCCTCCTGCTGCCGGATCACGCGGGCCAATTCCCCGGCGTCCAACCGGGGAGAGGAGACCACCTCGGCCATGAGTCCGAGCAGCCGGGCCTCAGAACCCGCCGGCCCACTCGCGTGGACCTCGAGGGCCTCCCAGCTCGGCTCGCACCCCAGGCTGCCCGCGCACTCGTCCAGGGCGCGCGCGAAGGCACGCTTGTCCAAGCTCCGCGTGCCGGCCAAGAGGAGCTGGGCGAGGGCCATCGACATCCCCTCCCCCCCCGGAGGGTCGCGGGCCGTCCCTCCTTCCGTGATCCAGGTGGCGGCCATGGTGACGGAGCCAGGAGGAGCTGGCTGCAGGACCACGGGCAGCCCGTTTCGGAGCGTTCGCCGGCTCAAGGTCCGCGGGTCGTGCGGGGGAGAGGGAACGGTCCTCCTCATGGTCCCTCCGGTCCGCCCCGGCCGGGCCGGTCCACCGGGTCCACTTCGAAGCGGACCACGCTCAGCGCCCGGTCCTGGAAGAGCCCGGACGCCGCCTCCTTAAGGCGCTGGGGGGTCACCCGAAGGGCCTCCGAGAAGAGCCGGGGTTCGAGGGTCAGGTCTCCCAGGGCCCAGAAGAAGCCCAGCCGGAAGGCGCTTCCGGTCGCGCCTTCCCACGAGAGGGTCTTTCCTCGAAGCAACCGCCGGCGGAGACGCCGGATCTCGTCGGCGGAGACGAGCGTGGTCCCGAGGGAACGGGTGATGCGCTCGACGGCGGCCACCAGTTCCTCCGAACTGCGCCCGGGCGCTGCCTGGGCGGAGATGGTGAACAGCCCAGGGTCCACCCGGGGACTGTAGCTCGATCCCGCCCGGGTGGCGAGGCCCTCGTCCACGAGCCCCTGGTAGAGGAGGGAGGTGGGATGCTCCCGTTCCTCGAACCGGGAACCACCGGTCGGGTAGAAGGCGGTCTCCCCGCCGAGCAGGAGGTCCAGCAGAAGGAGGGCCGGCACTTCGGAGCCCCTGGCGTCGGGAGCACGCCAGCCAAGACGGACGAGGGGGGTGGAACCGGGCCCCTGGATCGTGGACTCGCGGCGCCCGCGTTGCGGGGGCTCGTGTTCCAGGATCGTCGTACCTTCGACCTCGCGCCGGAGCCGACCGAAGCGTCGGGCGATGGTCGGAAGGAGCGCGCGGGGCTCGAACCCTCCGCTGACGACCAGGCAGGCGTTCCGGGGCCCGTAGAATCGTTCGTAGAAGGACCGGAGGTTCTCCCGGTGCATCCCCTGGATGTCCTCGAGGTATCCCAACGCGTCCCATCGGTATGGATGACGGCGGAAGGCCACTGCGTAGAGCTCCTCCTCGGTGCGGAACTCCGGGTGGTTCTCGTTCCCCTCCCGCTCGGAGAGGACCACCGAACGCTCGCGGTCGATCTCCGGTTCGGGCAGCGTGGCCCCCAGGAACCGGTCGCCCTCGATGGCGAGGGTAAGGTCCACGTATTCGCGGGGGACCGTGGAGAAGTAGGCGGTGAAGTCGCTATCCGTGAAGGCGTTGAGGATCCCTCCCACGCCGAGGATGGCCCGGTCCACGGCCCCCCGCGGGTAGTGGGTGGACCCTTTGAACAGCATGTGCTCGAGCCAGTGGGCCGCGCCGGTGCTTCCCCGGGGCTCGTTCTTGGAGCCGACCCGGTGCCACATCCAGACCGAGACCACCGGGGAGGCCGGACGGGGGTAGAGCAGGACCGTCAACCCATTGTCCAACCGTCGCCGGGAGACGGGAGGGAGGGCCGCCACGCCGCTCGGACGGGGCCGGGCAGATAAGCCTCCCCGGAAGCTGTTTGTCGGTTAAGCAGGTAAAGGATTATGCCCCGGGCCTAAGGTCCGGAACCCACCGTGAACCCCTACCTCCGCCTGCTGCGGCCGGGCAACGCCCTAATCGGGTGGGTGGGGACGGTGATCGGGGGGTACGCCGTCACCGGGGTGAGCGGGCTGGCCGGACCGGGGCCCCTGCTCGTCCTGGTCCTGGCCGGGCTGACCACGTTCCTGGTCACCTCCGCCGGCAACGTGCTGAACGACTACCGTGACCGGGAAGAGGACCGGATCAACCACCCCGACCGTCCGCTGGCCTCGGGCGCGATCTCCCCGGCGGGAGGGCTCCGGACGCTCCTTTTCCTCTTCGTGCTCTCCCCCCTCCCCTTGCTCAGCGCCGGGGTCTTCTCCCCCGGGACCCCTCTCCTGGTGGGAGGTTTCCTTCCCCTGGGTCTTTGGGCGCTCGCCGTTGGGCTCCTGCTCTCCTACGAGGGTCTCACCAAGGCACGGGGCCTGTCGGGGAACCTCACCGTGGCTTTTCTCACCGGGTTGGTCTTCCTCTTCGGGGGGGCGGTCGTGGGTCGTCCGATCCTGGCCCTTCCTCTCCTGGGCATGGCCATGTTCGCGACGCTCTCGCGGGAGATCATCAAGGACATGGAGGACGCCGGAGGCGACCTCAGCCGGCGAACCCTCCCCCAGCGCAGGGGCATGGCCGCGGCGAGCGCCGCCGCCCGGGCGGCGGTGGGCATCGCCTTGCTGCTGAGCCCGCTCCCCCTCGTGACCTTCCTACCGCGGGGAACGCCCGCCTTTGTTATCTATCTGCTCTTCGTGGCGGCCAGCGACGCCGTGTTCGTCTGGTCCGTTCTCGACCTCCCTCAAAAGCTCCATGCAGGGCAGACCCGCTCCAAGCTCGCCATGGTCCTGGCCCTGGCCGCCTTCCTGGGGGCCGCGCTTCGATGAGCGAGCCCCGGCCCCAGAGGAGCGCGAGGCCCTCTCCCTTCCGGCCTCTCCTGCCCTGGCTCAAACGCCAGCTGGAGGGGGGCCCGCTCCATTTCACCCTCCTCGACCCCGACAAGACCCCCGGGAGCCGAGCGGGAGAGCTGGCCCGGCGCGCCGAGGAGTTGGGGACCCACCTCATCCTGCTCGGGGGTTCGACGGGGATCCGGCCGGAAGGGATGTCGGAGGCGGCCCGCTCCATCCATGCGTCCACGCGGGTCCCGGTGGTGATCTTCCCCCAGGGGGCAGAGTCAGTGACCCCGGAAGCGGACGCCATCCTCTGGATGAGCCTGCTGAATTCCCGTAACCTGCGCTGGGTCGTACGGACCCATGCGGCGACCTCGCTGGCCATCCGGCGTCTTGCCCTCGAGCCCATCTCCCTTGGCTACCTCGTGGTGGCCCCCGGGATGAAGGTGGGGGAGGTGGGCGAGGCGGACGTGCTGTCCCGCGAGGCGCCGGAGGTGGCGGCGGGATGGGCGCTCGCCGCGGAGTACCTGGGGATGCAGTTGGTCTACCTGGAGGCCGGTTCAGGAGCCGCCGAGCCGGTGCCCCCATCCCTCGTCCAGGCCGTCCACCAGGTCCTTCAGGTCCCCCTCCTGGTGGGAGGAGGGATCCGTCGGGCCGATCAGGCCCGCGCGCTCTTGGGGGCCGGGGCCCAGGTCCTGGTGACGGGGACCGTGGTGGAGGAAGGGGGCGAGGATGCGCTCAGGCCCATCATCGAGGAGGTGAACCGCCACCGTGTCCGGCCCTCCCGGTGACCGTCCCGCGGATCCCGGACGGAAGGTGTACAATCCGCACCGGCGCACCAGCCGGATCCGGTTCCATGCTCCTTCCGCTCCGCTCAGTGCCCTGGCCGTGGCCGGGCTCTCCGCGCTCCTGGCCGGGCTCGCCTTCGCTCCTCCCCAGCACTGGCCCACGCTCCCCGGTGGCTGGGTGGAGGGGTTCCTGGCCGGCTGGTCCCTTTTCCTGGTCCCGCTCGGGGTGGGAGCTCTGCTCTCGGTCGGGCTCTCGAGAGGGGCCAGAGCTGGGGTCACCCTCCGCCGTTCGCTCTTCCTCTCGCTGACCAGCGCGGCCCTTCTGGTGGGGGTCCTCCTGCTCTGGAGGCTGGGATCCCTCCTCACCACCGCGCTACCCCTCGAGGGGACCTTGCTCCTGACGTTTTCGGTGGGTTTCTGGTTCCGCCTGATCGTCCTGGATCCCCTCCTGGACCGACGGGAGAGCTACGCGCTGGGGGTCGCTCTCGTGACCCCGTTGCTCGGCTTCCTGGGGACCTTTGCCCTCCTGGGGACCTCCCTTAAGGAGCTCCTGGTGGCACTCCTCCTCCTCCTCCTTGCCCTTGCTGCCGCCCAGAGCGTACTGTGGGTCACCAACCGACCCATGGCCCGGGAATTCGGGCAGGGGGGCGTGAGCCTCCTCCGGCCGTTGATGGCGCACATGAACCGCCGGGAGGCGGAGGGACAGGAGACCCTGGAGCGGTTCTTCGAGAACATCTCCACGGAGGAGAGCCTCACCCTCGGGATGCTGGCCTTCTTCCGGGAGTCACGAACCCCCCTGGTGGTGCTCGCTCCCTCGGTCCACCCCGGTCCGTTCGCGGCCTTGGGCTCCAGCGACCTGCCCTCGAAGCTCGCGGTGGCCCTCCACGCCCCGGCCGAGCTTGACCTCATGGTCCCCCACTCTCCCTCCAACCACGACCAGGATGTGCCCAGCTCGGCGGAGTTGGGGAAGGTGTTCCGCGCCAGCGCAGAGCTCCTTTCCCGCCTGAGCGCCGGAGCGGATCGGGCCTCCCCTCTCGTCTCCGGCCGTACGGGCTCCCTCGTCCGTGCTCAGTGTCTGGGCGAAGGGGTCGTCCTGCTGATCACCCAGGCTCCCGAGCCCACCGACGACATCGACTACGCGCTCGCCGAGATGCTTAGGGAGGAGGCCGTTCGGGCGGGGTTCAGGGATGCCCTGGTCCTGGACGCTCACAACTCCTTCGTGGAACGCCAGGGGGACATCCCCTTCGGGTCTCCCCGGGGGTTCCAACTGCTGGAGGATGCACGGGAGAGCCTGCGCCGGGCCCGGGCGGAGACCCGGGAGGGTCTCCTCCGTATCGGGTACGCCCGGAAGGGGAACTTCACCCCGGAGGAGGATGGGATCGCCGGAGCGGGGCTCCAGGTGTTGGTGGTGGAGGCCGCCGGGCAACGGACCGCGTATTGCCTGTTCGACGCGAACAACCTGTTGAAAGGCCTCCGGGCGCCGCTCCTCGCCTCGTTGAAGGGCCTGGTGGACGAGGCGGAGGTCCTCACCACGGACAACCACGTGGTACACGAGGTCCGGGGAGGGCTCAACACCCTGGGGGAGCGTCGGGGTCTCGCCGCTCTGCTCGGGGACCTGGCCGAGACGGTCCCCCGGGCCATCGGCGACCTCATGCCCGCCCGGGCGGCCACGGGGGGGGCCCGGGTCCCCCATGTGAAGGTCCTCGGGCCCGGGACCACCGAACGGATCATGACCTCGCTCGCCGACAGCTTCCTCCTCTTCGGGGTCTACTTCCCCACGAGCCTGTTGCTGCTCCTGCTGGCGGGGACCCTCGTTCTTGCCGGGGTCCGCTGAACGGTCATTTCTCGCGCCAGCGGAACGCCCGGATGGCGGCCGTGAAGAAGATGGCGGTGAGCACGGTCACCACCAGGAGGTCTTCCAGGGAGGCGACGACGTTCCCGTAGAGGAGGGCGTTGTTCATTCCCTCGATGACGTAGTAGAGCGGGAGGACGTGCGCCACCGCTGCGAGCCACGGGGGGAACTCGGAGACCGGGAAGAAGGTCCCGGCGAGGAACATCATCGGGAAGGTGATGAGGTTCCCGACCACGGCGGCACTCTCCGGGTCCTTCGCGCTGGAACCGGCGAGGAGCCCCAGGGAAACGAAGAGCGCGGGACCGATGACCAGGAAGGGGAGGAGGAGCAGGGTGAACCCCACGTGGGCGTGGAAGAGCCCCTGACCGATGCCGATCATGAGGAAGGCGGAGATGGCCGTGAGGACGATGAACCAGAGGATGGCGGAGACCAGCCATTCCCCGCGGGTCAACGGGGTGAGGGAGAGCTGCCGGAAGATCTTTTCCTTCTTGTACTCGGAGGCGATGTTCACCACCGAGAACATCGGGCTGGTGAGGATGGAGAACCCGATGAGCCCCGGGATCAGATAATCGATGTAGGTGTAGACGGTGCTTCCCACGTTCAACCCCACCAGGAAGACGTAAGGCCTCCCGCCCGCCTTCTCCAGGTTCATCCCGTTGATGGCGCCCTGGACCGCTCCTTCCACGATCCCGCTCTGGGAGCCGTCGGTGGGGTTGGTGTAGACCAGGACGCGGACGGGCTGGTCCCGGCTCAGGTTCGCCTGGAATCCAGCCGGGATGACGATCCCCGGCGTGCCCCCTTGACCGGCCAGGTAGGCGGAGAGGTTCCCCACCCCCGGGCTGACGAAGGTCAGGGAGAGGACCCCGGTCTGGTTCAACAGGGCGGTGAAGTTCCGGCTGTCGGGCGACTGATGGTCCAGGTTCTGGACGTCCAAGGCGGTGGTCGTGGGGCCGCTGTTCGAGAAGATGGCTCCGAAGAGCAGGATGAGGATCACCGGGAAGACCAGGGCGAAGAAGAGCCCCACCCGGTTGCGGAGATAGGTCCGGGCCAGCGTCTGGAAGCTCAGATAGACCCGCCGTAGGTTCATGGGTCCCTCCCTTCAGGGGCCGTCCCCGCCTCTGCCCTCGCTCCTGCCTCATCCATCTTCCCCACCAGCCGGATGAAGACGTCTTCCAGCGTGTCCCGGGTGGTGGTCACCCGTTGCCAGGGGACCCCACTGGCCTGGACGGCGGTGAGCACCGTCAGTACGTCCTCCTTCCGGGAGATCTCCACCTCCACCTGGTCTCCTTCCACCCGGACCGGTAGCGCGAGGGACTTGCGCAGGAGGGTGGCCAACGCCGGGGGGGCCTCGAGCTGGAGGACCTCGGGGCGGCCGTACCGGTGGATGATCTCTTCGGGGGTGCCCAGCGCGATGATGCGGCCGTGCTGGATGATGGCCACCCGGTCGGAGAGCACCTGGGCCTCCTCCAAGTAGTGGGTCGTGAGGAAGACCGTGGTGCCCCGGGCACGGAGCGTGCGGATGACCTCCCAGATGGCCCGCCGAGCCTGGGGGTCGAGCCCGGTGGTGGGCTCGTCCAGGAAGATCACCTCCGGGTCGTTCACCAGGGCCAGGGCCAGCCCGAGCTTCTGCTTCTGCCCGCCAGAGAGGTTCTCGAAGCGGTCGTTGGCCTTCTCTTCGAGGCCGACCTGCCGGAGGAGCACGTCCGGGTCCTTGGGATGTCCGAAGAGCCCGGCATAGAACGCGATCGCCTCCCGGGGGGTGATCTTCTCGAAGAACCGGAAATCCTGGGGGATCACCCCGGTGCGACGGATGAGCCGCGCACTGTCCGCGCGGGGGTCGAGGCCCAGGACCCGGGCCGAGCCCTCGGTGGGCTCGCGGAGCCCCTCGAGGATCTCCACGGTCGTGGTCTTCCCCGCCCCGTTGGGGCCCAAGAACGAGAAGACCTCTCCCCGTCGTACCGTCAGGTCGATCCCGTCCACGGCCCGGAGGGGGCCGTACGACTTGACGAGTCCCCGTACCTCGACCACGTTCTCCGTGGGCATGGCCGTCCGGTCCGTCCAGGGGATATTTATGGATTGGCGGAAGCTCGGTGACGTGGTCCTGGCCGACCTTGGGCTCCCACCAGCGTGGCGGGCTGTCGTCACCCCGTCCCCCTTCCCGGGAACGGTCCACCGTGCGCTAGGCCATCCCTCCCACCCTCTGCGGGCGGCATGGGTTCTTCGTGACCCTTGCCCGACCCCCCTTCGTGGGAACGGACGTGCGTGGCGGGACCTTGGCCAACGGCATGCACGACCGGGGGAGTCCCGGGATCCTTCGCCGGCTGGTGACCTCGCCCGCCTTGCCCGGCGCAAGGTTGGCCCAAGGGTTCCACCACCGACGGACCGATCCTGCGCGGAGTGAGTCCGCCACCCTCTACGGACAGCCGGGCTCTGGAGGCTCTTGACCGTGAACGGGACCGGCGAAATCGTCGTGTCGTTCAGCAGCACCCTCCTGGCTTATGCCGGGCGGAAGGTGGCGCTGAACATGGCCGCGCCCGGCGCGATTTGATCCCTCCTTCTCCCTTTCCGGTCGCGGCGCCTGGTGAAATGCCCAGGGGGTCCCCGGCAGCCTGTCCTCCCGTGCTCTTCCAGGGACCACGCTGGGGAGAGCGCTGGCGCCTGGAGCGCTCTTCGCCAACGGCCTGGAAGACCCACCCGACTACTTCCCTTCGATTCCCGGCCCGGAGTCTGGCCCCCTCAAGTTATCTGCGGTGATGGGTCAGGGAGGCTGACATGTCCGCCATGTCCCACGAAGGACGCGCAGGGGCGGACCCCTTCGGGCCCTTCCCGCTCCTGGCGGACCTGGTGGCGCTTGCGCCGACGAACCTGGAGGACCCTGCCCACCGGCGCGAGGAGAAGCACCACTACCAGGAGACCGCGGACTTCCTCTTGGCCACCGCCCGGCGTCTGGGTCTTCCGGCCCGGCTCTGGGATGCACGGGAGGGATTGGAGGGGGGCCGGGACCGGTTCTCCTCCGCCCGTCCCAATGTGATCGTGGAGCTGAACCTGTCGGCCCCCCGGACCCTTCTGGTCCTGGCCCACTTTGATGTGGTCCCCGTACCGGAGGAACAGCGGGAACGATGGCTTTCTCCCCCGCACACCCTGACCGCGCGCGAGAACGGCCGGTGGTACGGGCGGGGGAGCAACGACGACCTGGGAAGCGGCGTGGTCGCCTCCCTCCGTGCGCTTCACCACCTGTCCCAACGGGGTTCGCTGCCGGTGGGGGTGCGTCTTCTCCTCTCTCCCGACGAGGAGACCGGGGGAGCCGGAGGCATCGAGGCCCTGGTGGCCCATGACCAGGCCCTTCCCGTGGGGAGCCCCGAGCGGTTCCTCCTGGGGGAGGCGGCCTTCCTGCCCGACGGCTCGCCGTATGTGGCCGCCGGTTCCAGCGGGGTCTGCTTCCTCGACGTGGACCGGGACCGGCCCGGTCCCTTCGCGCAGTTCGTCGCTCTGGCCCGCCGGGTGGAGACCTTCCACCAGGTGGCGCAGGAGTGGAGGTCCTCCTTGCCGACTCCGGACTTCCCTGGCGGGGGCGGGAGGAATCCGACCATTCCCGGTCGGGCCACGGTGACCCGGATGGAATTGGCGGGCGCGAGGCGCCCGGGACCCCTTCCCAGCCTGGTGACGGCCCGGGCCGAGTCCGAGGCCGCGAACCAGATCGCGGGGGCGGTGACGCTGCAGTTCGCGGGATCCCCCGAGGCCCTGGAGGCGCTGGGGCGGTCCCTGAAGGAGGGGGCGAGGGAGCCGTTCTCGGTCCGGGAGCTTACCGGCGGGAAGGAGGGGGAACTGTGGACTCAGATAGTCGGGCGGGCTGGACACGGGGGATACCCGCACCGGGCGGCGAACCCGGTGAGCGAGGCGCTTCGTCTGCTGGAGTCGGCATTGGTGGACGGGCTCGTGGATGGGTCCTCGGTGGCCGAGGGGACGTTCACGGTGGACCTGCGCTCCCCGCCGGAGATGGAAGTGGGGCCCTCGTTAGAGAGGTTCCGCAGCTTCTTCGAGCCGCTGCGCTCGGCCTGCCCGGGAGCCCGGTTTGTGGCCCCCGCGGACCGGCAGCGGGCGGGATACTCCCTCTCCCCGGATCACCCGGTCGTGGTCCGGGTCCAGAGGACGTACGAGGCCGTCACCGGGCATCCCGTGGGGATCTTCGGGGAGTACGGCGGCACGGATGCCAGCGCGCTGAGGCGTTTGAAGACTCCCTCGGGCGAGCCTCTCCCCGCCGTGGTCTTCGGCTCCATGGACGAGGAGGCCCACATCCACGACGCCGAGGAGAGCGTGGACCCTCGCCGCTTGGCCGAAGTGGAGGAGTTACTCTTCCGGCTGGTCTCCGAATGGCCTTCCCAGCGACCCGGAGCGAGGCCTGAAGGGTAGGGTCCTCCCCACGTGGTGGGTCCCCGGGTCCGCGCCTGCCCGATCAACTCTTGACACCAAGGGCCGCCGCCTGTGAGGTGCAGCACTCGCAGCGGTCCTTGAGGCAATCGCCCCGGAAGGTGTGGGCGCACTCCTTGCAGCTGCAGTAGGAGGCGTAGGCCGTGGCCGAGGCCTTGTGCTGGCGCCCGTACATCTCCTTCAGCAACTGGTAGTACTGAAGGTCCCGGAAGTTCTCCACCCCGCCGGATGCCATGGGGATTCTGGACCCCGCCAGGCTCTAAGCCCTTTCGGGGAGCTGACCGGGCGCTCAGCGGGAAGCTTAAGAGACCATGGGCCCCACCGGCCAGGGTGCGGCTCTTCCTGCTCTTCGCGGCCGCCCTCTGGGTCCTCATCCCGGCCTTCGCCGCCAACGCGCTGGCCACTTTCTCCCGGCGCAAAGGCCCCCGGATGGATCTCGGCCGCACCTGGCCCTGGGATGGGCGAGCTATTTTGGGGAGGTCGAAGACCTGGCTGGGGTTCCTCCTGGGGGGGGCCCTGGGGGGCTGCGTGGGGCTCCTGCAGGCCTGGCTCATCCTTCTTGCCCCCCCGGACCTCCAGGTGGTGCCCCGCTTCGGCCCCACGCTCCTCGCGTCCGTGGCCCCGGTCCTGACGCTCACCTTCGGAGCCATGGTCGGGGATGCCGTCGGCTCGTTCCTCAAGCGGAGACAGGGTCTTAGCAGCAGCGCTCCCGCCCCCCTGCTCGACCAATGGCCGCTCCTCCTCGTTCCCATCGCACTGCTCGCGGTCCTCTTCCCCGGGCTGTTCTACTCCGCTTTCTGGCCGGCCCTCGCCCCAGGCCTGCTCACCCTCGGGTGGGTGCTGGTGGTGACCCTCTTCCTGCATACGGCCTTCAACTGGCTGGGGTATCTTATGCGGCTGAAGGACGTACCGTGGTGAGACCGTTGACGCCCTCCCCCCGCGAGCCCATGGCCCCCGCCCTCGAGGTAGCCCAGATCCTCCTCCAGATCGGGGCCGTGACGCTCTCTCCCCGGGAGCTCTACACCTGGGCCTCCGGAGTGCGGTCCCCCATTTACTGCGACAATCGCCGGCTGCTGAGCTTCCCGGCCCTCCGGAGCCGGGTGGAAGACCTCTGGGCCCAGCTCCTCCTCACCCAGTACCCCGGCGCGGAGGCCGTGGCCGGAGTGGCCACGGCCGGGGTCCCCCACGCTGCCCTCCTCGCAGAACGCTTGGCCCTACCGCTGGTCTACGTCCGCTCGTCCGCGAAGGACCATGGCCTCGGCCGGGCGGTGGAGGGGATGCTGACCCCAGGCGCCGCCGTGGTGGTGGTGGAGGACCTCTTCTCCACCGGGGGAAGTGCCCTGGCCGCGGCGGAGGAGCTCCGCAAAGCGAAGGCCCGGGTCCTGGCGGCCACCGCCATCATGACCTACGACCTTCCGGTCCAGAGGAAGCGGTTCGAGGATGCGGAACTCCCCTCGTTCACCCTGACCAACCTGGCCGCGGTCAAGGAAGGGGCCCGGGCGCTGGGAGCTCTCTCGGAGGAGGAACTCGCGCTGGTGGAGCGGGGGATCGTGTCCGTGAACGCCCAGCTCGAGGCCTCCGAGCGGGGAACCCCGTGAGCGGTCCGGCCCCCGCCCTTGGTCCCGAGGCCCCCCGTCCGGGGTCGGGCCGCATGCCTCACGCGGAGCTCAACCCCGACCTGTCGGCCTGGGTCCGGGACCCCACCGAGGCCTCCCTGCTCTACGGGCGGGGGTATTACGGTGAGATCGGGGAAGGCGGCATGCTCAAGCTCGACCCCCGGGAGACGGCCTACCTCCGGGAGATGGATCGGATCTCGCTCGGGGGGCAGGATGGGCTCGACCTGGGATTCCCGGACCTGGTGAAGCGGGCACAACAGCTGGACCCCGGTTTCGATATCCTCTACCTGGTCTACCGGGACCTGAGACAGCGGGGCTACGTGGTCCGGTCGGGTCCCCCCCCCTTCCCCTTCGCCTTGCTTCCCCGGGGAGGGACCCTGGGGAAGACCCCCTCGCGTTTCTGGGTCTCCGCGTTCTCGGAGCGGACGCCGTTCTCCCTGCCGGGCCTTCGGGATAGGCTCGACGCCTGCCGGGGAGCGAAGCGAGGGCTGCTCCTCGGGGTGGTCGACGAGGAGAGCGACCTGACCTTCTACCGGGCGCGCGAGGTGGAGCCCCGGGGAAGCCACGTGGCCGCTCTGCTCTCCTCCCCGGTCGAGGCCTGGCTCTTCGGGGACCGGGTCAGCCTCCTGTCCCCGTCGGAGCCTCCGGGACTCCCGGCCGGGGAGGGCTACGGCAGCCGGGTGGGGCAACGGTTGGAACTCTCCCTGCTGGAGGCCTGGTACCTGGCCGAGGAGGGCCGCCTGATGTTCCGGGACCCCGACGGGGCGCCGCTGACGCTCTCGGGGTTCCAGCGACGGGCGCTGGCCATCGAGCCGGACCTCCCGCTGCGGCTCCCTGTCTACCGGCACCTCCGCTACGTGGGGCTGCTCCCGAAGACGGGGTTCAAGTACGGGGCGCACTTCCGGGCCTACGAACGGGAACCGGAGAGCTCCCACGCCCGCTTCCTGGTCCACGTGGTCCCGCCGGACTGGACCGCGCCGTGGCCGGAGGTGGCCCGGGCGATCCGGTTGGCCCAGGGCGTGCGCAAGCAGTTCCTGCTGGCGGACTGCCCGGGGCCGGGGGCCCCCCGGTATGTCCACCTCGAGCGGACCCGTCCCTAGCGCGAGCGCTGGCTCCGGCGGGACCCGGGCGAGAGCTCGCCCCGCAGGAGCCCCTCGAGGAGAGCCTCGTGCTTGCGCTCGTCCGCCTCCATGCTGGCGGCGAGAAGGCTCAGGACCCCGCCGAGCTCCTGGCTCAGTTGCCGGGAGGATCCGGCCTCCGCCTTGGCTTCCCGGGCCCGCAGGCGCTCCACGTCGGCCCGGGTGACACCGGAGGGCAGGGCCTCCCGGACCCCCCGTTCCAGGTAGGAGGCGAGGGAGGCCACGATCTCGGCGTGCCGGAGGGAGTCCGAGGCGATCTGGCGGAAAATGGCCCGGGTGAGCTCGTCGCGCGCCCTCTGGGCCAGCCTCATGCAGTCGGCCACGGCCGACTGCTCCGCGGCGATGCGGCGGTGGAGCTCACGGAGCCGGCGCCGGTCGGCCTGGCCGGCGCCGGGGACGACGGCCTCGACGGGGAGGACCGACGCATCAGCGGGAAGGCTCCCGGCGGCAAGGGTTGAGGCGGCCCGCAGGAGCCGTTCCGCCGCCAGGGCCCCGGGAGCCGGTGTCCCTAAGGCCTCCCGGGCGAGGGCATGGGCGAGCCGGAGCGCTCCGGACGAAGGAGTGTAGCCCTCCAGGGCCCGGGTGAGGCGCTTGCCGGACAGGTATTGGGAGACCGCTGCCGGAGAGATCCCCAGACGCCGGGCCGCCTCCCGGCCGGGCATGCCCAGGTCCTCCACAAGCTCCCGGACCGTGAGGGCGAGCAACCTTTGCAGCCAGACGCCCGAGGGGACCGCCCGGGGTGTTCCCGGGGGTGATGGCTCTCCAGCTCCGTTGATGGTCCTTCTCGCCACCGATTCCTCAGAACGCGTTGACCAGGAAGCCGACCGCGAACCCCACCAGGTAACCCAGATAGAGGAGACGGACCCGGCGCGCGGAACCCTCGGGCCCCTGGGCGCTGCGGAAGGCCGCCCGGAGCATGGGGAGGAGGCTGTAGAGGATCGCCCCCACGGCCACGGCGTCGAAGAGGATGTCCAGCGAAGGGGAGTTGAAGAAGTACCCGAGCACGCCGCCGGCCAGGGTGGGGAGTCCCCCCACCAGGAAGAGGAGGCTCATCGCCCGCAGGCTGATGGTGGGGGTGCTGCCCCGGGTGCGCAGGAAGGGGGAGGCGATGGGGAATCCCTCGGTGATGTTCTGGAGGAGGAACCCGGCGAAGATCACCGCGAGGAGTCCCACGTGCGCCGAGGTCGCCCAGAGGGAGCCGAAGACCAGTCCCTCGGTCAGGTTCTGGAAACCGATGGCGGCGGCGAGGATGAGGCCCATCCTCGCGGGGGCGGAGGTCCCCACCTGGCCGGGACGGTGCTCCCAGGAGAAGAGCAGAAGGAAGGCGACGAGGAGACCGGCGAGGAAGATGGCATCGTACAGCGGGTAGGTCAGGTAGCCTCCGGGGGAGGCGGGGTTGAACAGAAGGGGGGAAACGTTGGAGAAGATGTCCGCCACCAGGAAGACGAGGAGCCCGATGGCCCCGGCGTTGAGGAACACGAGGCTGCTACGGCCCAGTCGGTCGTTGAAGACGAGGGGGAGGGAGAGGAAGATGGACAGCCCCATCACCGCCGAGAGCACCACCAGGGTGGGAAGGTCGGCCATGAGGTCCCAACCTTACCCGTTCATGGGCGTACCGGGAGGGGGGAGGGGCCCCGGGGTCCCGGCTCTTCGACCATGGGAAGGGTCCACGGGGAGGCCCTCTTAATCGTTCTGTATGTGAACCGGCGACAGGACGATTCGCACTGTGAATCATCCGGCCAGGGTTCGCCGGCGGCAAAGCTTCAAGGGGGGGCGTCCCTGGCCCCTTCCCTCCAAGGACCTTGTTGGCGAAGTTTTCCCGTCTCCTCCGTGCCCTTCCCGCGGTCCGGCTGGTCTGGTTGGTCCTGCTCGGGCTCGCGCTCTACGGAGTGGCCACCCTCAACGGGCTGGGACTCTCCTCCCTGGTCGCCTTCCCGGTGCTCGGGGTGGCCCTGGACCTCGTCTTCCAGCGGGTGCGCTTCCCGTCCGTCCGCTTCCCGGACGCCGCCGTCGCCACCTCCCTCTTCCTGGTCCTGCTGCTGCCGCCCACCGTTCCGGTGGCCGCCGGGGTCCTGGTGGTCCTGGCGGCGATCTCCCTTCGCCACATCCTCCGGCTCGCCGGCCACCCCTGGCTCAACCCCGCCGCCCTCGGCGTCCTGCTGGGGGCTCTCCTCTTCGGTCTCGCCCCCGCCTGGTGGATGGCCGTCACCCCCTTGGAGGAGCTGGCGGTGGTCGTGGGAGGTGTCCTGGTCGCCCTCCGTACCCGTAACGGCTGGCGACTTCCGGCCTACTTCCTGGGCAGTTTCGCGCTCTTGAGCCTCCTTCCCCACTTCCTCCTGGGAGAGGCGTCGAGCCCGGTGCTCCTCCTCCTCGGCGCGGTGGACCCGGCCCTGGTCTTCTTCGGCCTGTTCATGGTCCCCGAGCCGAGGACCGCCCCCCGGGACCCCCACCTGCAGCCGCTCTACGCCACGGTGGTCGCGCTGGGGAGCGTTCTCCTCTCCGCGGTGCTCCCCACCCTGGGGGTGATCGTGGCCCTGCTGTTGGGCAACACACTGACCCTGTTCCTCGCCCGGAGGACCGGCGCCCCCCTGGAAAGCCGGGCCACTGAACGCGCCTACCTTCCCCCTCCCCGGCGGGAGCGGGTCCGTGGGCGTGCACCGCGCCGCTGGCCGGTCTCGCAACGGGTCGCTGCAGGCCTCTTCGTACTGCTGCTCCTCGCCGTGGGAACTTCCGCGCTGGGCACGAGCAATGGGGGGCTGGGCGCCTCCCCCCTGGTCTCCAACCCCACCGGTGGTGGCGGGTCGAGCTACACCAACTGCCAGGTGGACAACCCGGCGATCTCCCCTTCGGTGGTCTCCTCCCTCCACCAGCGGCTTGGCCCATCGGTGATCCTGTCGTACGATTCCTCCACGGGGACCGTGGTCTTTTACGACCCTGTCCATCAGATCACCGTCACCGAGGTCGACCTGTACGAGGACTTCGGGTACGCCGAGTTCAACGGCGACGATTACGCCGTCTCGGGCTGTTCGGCCTGAGGGCTCGTCCTCGGCGGTGGGGTACGGTCGCTCGGGTCTGGAAGTCCCGGCGCCAGAAAAGGACCTGGCCCGGAAACCGCCCGTCCGAAACGCGTCCTTTCTTGAGACGAGGCCGAAGGTATTTCTACACGGGTGGGATTCGCGTCCCTGAGGTCCTAGAACATGCCGAACTTCAAGTGCGCGGACATCGGGATGAAATGTGGCTTCGCGATCAACAACGCCCTGTCCCAGGAGGAGGTCCTCCAGGAAGCCCAGGTCCACGCGCGTTTGGCGCATGGAATGTCGACGATCCCGCCCGACGTGGCGGCAAAGGTCTCGGCCGCCATCCACTGAGCCTTCCCCGGCCGTTCGCCCGTTGGGGGGCCCGTCGTCGCGCGAGCCCCCCCGCCCCACGGTGGGGTAGGGACTCCCGGTCCCCGGGACGGCCCGCAGTTGAGCCTTCCCGGGTCAAGGCCCGGTGCTCGTTTTCGCCAGACCCTGAACGAGCGCCCGGACCAGTGCGTCCAGTTCAGAGACTTGCGCTTCCTCGTTGAGCCGATCCTGCAGCAGGCTGCCCACGATGGCCCCGTCCGCCCCTTGTTGAAGGAAGGAACGGATGTCCTGCGCGTGACGCACTCCGAAGCCGGCCAGGATGGGCAACTTCGGCCGTTCGGCATGGACCTGCCGGATCTCCTCGGTCAGGTCCAGTGCGTGGGTCTTGGTGGAAGGCGTCGTGCCTCCCCCCAGCCCGGTCGTTCCGTAGCGGGAGACCAGATAGAGGAAG
This sequence comes from Thermoplasmata archaeon, assembly GCA_021806135.1. Classification (GTDB taxonomy): domain Archaea; phylum Thermoplasmatota; class Thermoplasmata; order Lutacidiplasmatales; family UBA184; genus JAKATE01. The sequence continues at coordinate 89,531 of JAJZYB010000001.1, read as the reverse complement.
CCCTCGGTGTGGCGGGCGAGCCGACGGAGCCGCTCGGCGCCGGTCGCCGGGGAAGCGAGCAGCACGATGTCCAGGCCCTTCACGGCCCGGTGAGCTCCCAGGTCCCGGAGGCCCTCCAGGGGAAGGTCCGGCAAGATCACCGCGTCGGCCCCGTGGGACCGGAGCTCCTCGAGCGCCTTTCCCCCGCCGTGACGCAGAATGACGTTGAGGTAGGTCATCACCGCCACGGGAAGCTCCTCGGCCACCTGGGGCAACAACTCCAGGAGGTCCGACCACCGGGTGCCCCGGGCCAGGGCCAGGGTCGCCGCGCGCTGGATCACCGGGCCCTCGGCCATGGGGTCACTGAAGGGAAAGCCCACCTCCAGCCCGGTCACCCCGGCGGCGCGGAAGGCCCGGACACACGACAGGAACTTCTCGGGGGGGACCGAACCGGCCATCAGGTAGGTGAGAAGGCTTCCCTCTCCGCGCTCGCGGCGCTGGCGGAGGACCTCACCGAGGCGGCCCAAACCGCTCCACCTCCGCGAGGTCCTTGTCCCCCCGTCCGGATAGGGTCACCACCACGTGCTGGTCCCGGGGCAACGTCGTCGCCCGTTGAAGGGCCACGGCCAGCGCGTGCGAGGGCTCCAGCGCCGGCAGGATCCCCTCCGTCCGCGCCAACCGGTGGAAGGCCTCGAGGGCCTCCCGGTCGGTGGCCGAGGTGTACTCCACCCTCCCGGAGTCCTTCAACCAGGCGTGCTCCGGTCCCACCCCCGCGTAGTCCAGGCCCGCTGAGACGGATTGGGTGGGAAGGATCTGCCCTTCCTCGTCCTGCAGGAGATACGTGCGCATCCCGTGCAGTACCCCTACCGAACCGCGGACCAGGGAGGCGGCCCCCCAGCCCGAGGGCTCTCCCGAGCCCCGGGCCTCCACCCCGACCAGCCGGGCCGGCCCCCGGAGAAGAGGGTGGAACGTCCCGATGGCGTTCGATCCCCCACCCACGCAGGCGAGGACCAGGTCCGGGTCCCGTCCCCACCGGGCCCGGCTCTGCCTTCGTAGTTCCCGTCCGATCACCGATTGGAAGTCCGCCACCAGAGAAGGGAAGGGGTGGGGCCCCACGGCGCTGCCCAGGAGGTAGTGGGTGTCCTGTACGTTGGCGATCCAGTCCCGGAGCGCCTCGTTGATCGCCTCCTTCAGGGTCTGCTGCCCCTGGGTCACGGGCCGGACGGTGGCGCCGAGAAGCCGCATCCGCAGCACGTTGGGCTTCTGGCGTTCCATGTCCGCCGCTCCCATGTACACCTCGGTGGACAGCCCGAGCTTCGCCCCGATCATCGCGGTGGCCACGCCGTGCTGTCCGGCCCCGGTCTCGGCGATGAGCCGACGCTTCCCGAGCCGCAGGGCCAACAGTCCCTGCCCGAGCGCATTGTTCAGCTTGTGGGCGCCCCCGTGCACCAGGTCCTCCCGCTTGAGGTAGATCTCGGCCCCGCCCACCTCCCGGGTGAGCCGTTCGGCGAAGTAGAGGGGAGTGGGCCTCCCTCCCCAGTCCCGAGCCAGATCCTGGAACCGGGAGCGGAATTCCGGGTCCCTGCGGGCACTCTTCCAGACCAGTTCGAGCTCCTTCAACGCCGGGACCAAGGTCTCGGGGACGTAGGAACCTCCGTAGGGGCCGTACCACTCAGGCATGGGCGTCCTCCCAAGCACGGATCGTCCGAATGAACTCTTGGATGCGGACGGGGTCCTTCTGTCCGGGACGGGACTCCACCCCGCTGGACACGTCCACCCCCCACGGGGTGAGCTCCGTCATGGCCCGGGTGACGTTTTCCGAGGTCAGCCCCCCTGCCAGGAGGAAAGGCCGGCGGTCACGACGGATCAGCCCCGACCAGCCGGCCCAGTCCCAGGCCCTGCCGGTTCCCCCCGGCCGGTCCTCCCCCCCCGTATCCAGGTGGACCAACGGATAGGGGCCGTGCCAGATCCGCTCCAGGGAGGGCGGAAGCTGTTCGCCGGGGCTCTTGGGCAGGGCCAGCGAAGGGATGAGCGTGGTTTCGCTCCCGAAGGGTAGCCCGGAGGGGACCGGGCCGTGGAGCTGGACCCGGTCCGCCCCGGCCCGGAATGCCCGGGCCACCTCCGAGGGGGCCGGGGAGGCCAGGACCACCACCCGAAGGAACCGGCCCCGGGCCGCGGCCAGGAGGCCCTCGGCCTCCGTCCAGGTGAGGTTGCGGGGGGAACGGGGAACTCCCACCACCACCCCCACGAGGTCCGCGCCTTGGCAGGCTTCGAGGTCCTCCCGGCGGGTCAGCCCGCAGATCTTCACCTTCAAGGTCCCTTCCGCCTCACCGGTGTTCCCCGGGTCGCAAGGAACGGAGGAAGGCCCCGGGGTCCTCCGCCTCGATGAATCGGGTTCCCACCAGGACCGCGTCGGCGCCGGCCCTCTGGTAGGCTCGGACCTCTTCCGGACCGGCGATGCCGCTCATTCCCACCAACGGGATCCCGTGTCCCCGGGCGCTGGCGAGCGTGCGAAGGGCCCGGGCCCGGTCCAGTTCAAGGGTCTCCAGGTCCCGGGCGTTCACCCCGAGGAGATCCGGCCGGGAGGCCAGGGCCCTGGGGAGGTCCTCTTCCCGGTGGACCTCCACCACCGCCTCCAGGCCGGCCCGGTGCGCCTCTTCCACCAGGCTCGCGAGCGGGCCGGAAAGCCCTCCCTCGTACTCCAGGCGCGCGAGCAGGAGCACCGCACGGGCCCCGCAACGGCGAGCGGCCCGGATCTGACGGGGGTCGAGGACGAAGTCCTTGAAGAGGACGGGGAGGGAGCTCTTCCCGGCGACCCTCCCGAACTCCTCCAGCGAGCCACCGAAGCGGAAGGCCTGGGGAACCACCGAGATGGCCTGGGCCCCCCCGGCCCGGGCCCACTGGAGGAACCGTTCGGGGCCAGGCGCCCGGAGTTCCCCCTCCTGGTATCCGGGGGAGGCGTGCTTGAGCTCCGCGATGAGGCCCGGGCGTTGGCCAGAGGCGATCGCCGAGGAGAAGCGCTCCGAGGCGGGCGGTGGCTCCCCCGGCTCGCCGACCTGGTCGTAGACGCCTTCCTCCAGCTGGCGACGGACCTCCTGGACCATCCGCCGCAGGAACCCGGGCTCGACGGGGTTCACGACCACGTCCGTCCCTCCGCCAACTCCTGGAGAGCCCGCAGCTTCTCGAGTGCCTTGCCCTCGTCCAGGAGCCGGCGAGCCCGCTCGATCCCCTCGTTCATCGTCCGGTCCTGGCCGGAGACCCAGAACGCGGCCCCCGCAGTCAGGAGGACCGAGCCCCGTCGCGCTCCCGATCCCCCGGCGAGCAGCCGTTCCGCTTCCCTGGCCGCCCCGGTCGGGGGAAGGGGACCGATGGACCCTCTCCGTTCCCGGGGAGTCAGATACCGCCGTCCCTCGAACCGGCATCTCGCGCTGCGCTCCCCCTGCCGGACGAAGCCGAAAGTCCTCCCCCCGGGGACGAACTCGTCCGTCCCCTCTTCCCCGGTGAAGGTGAGGCTCCGGGGGACCCCTAGACGCGGGAGCAGTCCGCTCGCGGTCCTGGCGTAGGCCCGGTCGAAGCAGCCGAGGAGCTGGATCCGCACCGGAGCGGGGTTGCTCAGCGGGCCGAGCAGGTTGAAGACGGTCCTCGTCCCGAGGGCTCGACGGATCCCGGCGATGGAGGCGGTGGCCGGGTGGTAGAGGGGGGCGTGGAGGAAGGCGAGCCGTTCGCGCCGGAAGGAGGCCTCGGCGTAGCCCGGGGAGACCTTCACGGGGAGGCCCAGAGCCTCCAGGAGATCGCTCGACCCACAGGGTCCTCGGGCGGAGGAGTTCCCGTGCTTCACGACCGGCAGTCCCCCGGCCGCGACCACGAAGGCGCTCACCGTGGAGACGTTGAAGGTGGGGTGAGCGGCTCCCCCGGTTCCGCAGAGGTCCACCGCGCCGTCGACCTCTCCCGGGAGGAAAGCACGGGCGTGGCGACGCAGGAAGGTGGCGAAGGCGAAGATCTCCTCCGGGCTCTCCCCCTTCGCGGCCAATGCCACCAGGAGAGCTCCCGCCAACGCCTCGGGAAACGTGCCGGAGGCGAGCCGCTCCGCCAGGCGGTAGGCCTCCGATCGGGAAAGGTCCTCGTGGTGCTGCAGGCTAAGGAGCCATTCCCGGCCCTCCCGCACCGGATCCTTCGCGGTCACCGCCGGGCCTCCCCGAGGAAGTTCTTGAGGATACGGGGTCCTTGGGGGGTCAGGTAGGACTCCGGGTGGAATTGCACGGAGACCACGGGAAAGTGACGGTGACGTAGGCCCATGATCACCCGGGTCTTCCCTTCCCGTTCCCAGGCGTTCACCCTAAGGTCCGCGGGAAGGCCGCGGGGCGAGACGACGAGCGAATGATAACGCGCCGCCACCAACGGGTCCGGGAGCCCTTCGTAGATCGGGTCCCGGTCGTGCTCGACCCGCGAGGTCTCGCCGTGGCAGGGACGAGGGGCCCGGATCACCCGCGCCCCGAAGTGGTAGCCGATGGCCTGATGCCCGAGGCAGACCCCCAACGTGGGGAGGGCGGGTGAGAGCTCCTCGAGGATACGGAAGGTGACCCCCAGCGTGGCGCGGTCGGAGGGGTGCCCGGGGCCGGGGGAGAGGACCACGGCGTCCGGGTCCAGCCGCTTCACCTGGGAGAACGGGAAGGAGGACCGCCGGGTGTAGACCTCCGCCCCGAGGGTGGCCAGGGCCTGGGCGAGGTTGTGGACGAAGGAGTCCTGATGGTCCACCAGGAGGACCTTCATGACCGCCCCTCCCCGGCGTCGGCGCCGCCGTGGGAGCTCTCGGCGAGGATCGCCTCCAGCGTGGAGAGCTTGTGGTGGGTCTCCTCCCATTCCTGCTTCGGGCGGGAGGCCTGGACGATCCCCGCGCCGGCCGCGGTGAAGAGCCGGGGACCGAACGCAAAGGCGGTGCGGATCGCCAGGGCGAAATCCGCCTGCCGGCCCGGGCCGAAGAGCCCCACGGCCCCGGCGTAGGGGCCTCTCCAGGTCTGCTCCTCGCGCCGAAGCAGTTGGATGGCCCGGATCTTCGGCGCCCCGCTGACGGTCCCGGCCGGGAAGGCCGACGCGAGGGCGGAGACCGCGGTCTCTTCGGGCCGGAGGTCCCCCCCCACCCGGCTCACCAGGTGCTCCAGATGCGCATACCGGACCCGTACTTCCTGGCGGAGCACCCTCACGGAGCCTGGCTGGCAGACCTTCCCGAGGTCGTTCCGGGCCAGGTCCACGAGCATCCGGTGCTCGGCGAGCTCCTTGGGGTCCGAGCGCAGGGGGAGTCGGGCCCTCCGGCCCCGTCGTGGCCCCGGGTGAGGCAGCGTGCCGGCGATCGGATCGATGGTCGCCCGCCCGTCCCGGACCTCGAGCACGCTCTCCGGGGACGCCCCCACGACCTCGCCCCGGTCCCCCGGGCCGAAGCGCAGGTAGAACAGGTACGCGTAGCGTTCCCGGTCCCGGAGCCGGCAGAGGAGCCGGAGCAGCGACCCGGAACGGTAGCGTTCGCGCCGGTGGGCCAGGACCACCTGGAAGGCCTCCCCGTCCAGGATCGACCTCTGGAGCTTCCGGACCGACTCCTCGAAGCGGGCAGCGCTGGTCTGGTCCCGGACGGGCCCCACGGTCAAGGCCCCAGGATCCCTCCGCCCGCCCGCGCCCGGAAGCCGGGGTCGGCCGGAGCGTATCCGGGAGAAGCGGTAGAACTGGCCAAGGGGGAACGGGGAGCCGGAGGGGACCGACGCCCGGAGGAGGGGTTCGAAAAGCCCGCAGGCATCGAAGCCGAGGTACCCGAACCAGCGACTCTCCGCGCTCGTCCGGAGTCCCCCCAGCTTCTCGGCGAGAGTCCCGACGTCCCGGGGGGACCGCAGGGTGCAGGGTTCCTCGCCCGCGCTGCCGTAGATCGCCCAGCGTCGGTCCCCCGCCAGAGAGGGGCCGCGTTCGAAGTAGAAGGCCGGTCCGGAGACCTCCCGGGCCTCCGAAAGGAAGCCTTCGAGAGGGTCGCCCCGTACCTCCGCCCCTGCCGTCCTCATCCGCCCGGCGCCTCCCGACGTTCCACCAGGTTCCGGTGCAGCGCGCGAAGGACCTCCAACCCCCGGTCCGCCGGGACGGCCAGGGAAAGGGTCCGATTGGTGGCGCTGGCGCCGAGCACGAGGGGAGGAAGCCCTCCGGGCAACCGACCCAGGTCGGAGAGCAACCCCTCCCCGATGGCGGTGACCAGCGCCGCGGGCAGGGGACCCTCCAGCGTTGCGCCCTCCACCCGGGAGAACCGCTTCAGAAGCTTCTGGGCCCGGGAGGCCTGGGCCGACTCCACCACGATGCACAGGAGGGCAGAGGAGGTGTACAGGGTGGCCACCGTGACCCCCCCGGTGGAGAGGGCGAGGCTCACCTCGGCGAGGACCCCTCGCCGCTGGCGCCCTCCCGGGACCCGGAGCAGCAGGAGGCTCACCGGGCCCAGCAGGGTGATGGCGCGTAGGGGCTCCGGGCCGGGACGCGGGCCCACCAGCGTCCTCTGCGTTGGGTCCTCCAGGGAGCGGATGGTCACCTCCATCCCCCGGGCCCGGGCCGGCTCCATGGTCCGGGGGTGGAGCACCTTCGCCCCGAACTGGGCGAGCTCCTCTGCCTCGTCGAAGGACAAGCGTTCGACCGGCCGGGTCCCCGGGACCAGCCGGGGATCGGCAGAGCGCAGGCTCACGCTCTGCTTGACCAGTTCGACCCGGGACCAGCCGAGGCAGTACGCGAGCGCGGTGGCGGAATAGTCGGAGCCCCCCCGGCCAAGGGTGGTCACTCGGCCCCCGCTCGAGACGCCGAGGAAGCCTGTGACCACGGGAAGGACCCCCCGCCCGAGGAGCCCGGTCAGCCCACGACGTACCCGGGCGGCGGACGCGGCGAGCAGGACCCGGGCATCGCCGGGGGAGCCATCGGTCTTGAGCCCGAGCCGGTCCGCCTCAACCGCCTGGGCCGGCCGGCCCCGTCGCTGGATCTCACCGGCGAACCAGGAGGCGGCCAGCCGTTCTCCGTAGGTCAGGATCCGGTCGGAGAGCTCCGGGGTCGCTCGGCCCTCGGACCGCAGACGCTTGAGGTCCCGCTCCAGGGCCTGGAACTGGGTCTCCCCGGCGGGGGTAAGCCCCGGGTGCTCTAACCGCATCTGTTGCACCGTCTCCACGTGCCGCACGGTGCGGAAGGGGGGCTCCAGGCAGGAGAGCAACTGGTCGGTCACCCCGGCCCGGGCGGAGACCACCACCACGATCGGCCCCGTCCGGCCGAGCAGATCCTCGGCGGCCCGCTGGGCCATCGCGGGGCTAAGGGCGGCCCCGCCGTACTTCACCACCGTAGGGAGGGGCTCAGCGTCCGGGTCCAAGGGCCCCCCTGTATCGGGCGTATTCGGCGTTGAGCACAGACCCTCCGGCTCCGCCGCGGACGGCGTTGTGCGCGAGAAGGATGAAGCGGACGTACGGCCCATCGATCCGGAGGCGACCGACGCAGACCGTCATCCCGCGGGCCCTCGTCGGGTCTCCCGCCCACCGGTCCCGGAGCGGCTGCGGCCGGTCCTCTTCAGGAAGGTAGAGCACCGGCTGTTCCGGGGCGGTGGGTAGGCCACCGGAGGCGCGTCCGTCCTCGAGGGGGTGGAAGGATTCCCACGCCTGAACGATCTCCCGGGCGGGGAGAGGGCGGCGGACCTTCAAGGTCACCGCCTCGAGGTGTCCCTCCCGGGAGGGAACGCGCACGCAGTGGGCGAGGACCCGGCTCTGTCCCGGTCCGTTGCCGGGACGGAAGCCGAGGATCTTGGACGCTTCCGCCGCCATCTTCTCCTCCTCCTCCGGGATGAACGGCAGGACGTTGTCCACCACCGAAAGGGCCGGGACCCCTGGATAACCTGCTCCTGAGAGCGCCTGGTAGGTGGCCACGAAGACCTCCGTCGGCCGGAGCCGGTCCCAGAGCGGGGCCAGGGGAAGGACCAGCCCGGCCGTGGAACAGTTCGGGTTGGTGACCAGGAGTGGGCCCGAGCGACGGGACGTAAGGGCAGGACCATTGACCTCGGGGACCAGGAGCGGGACCCCGGGGTCCATCCGGTGCGAGGAGGCGTTCGAGAAGACGGCGATCCCCCGGCGGGCAAGCTCGGTCTCGAGAGGCCCGGCCTCCGACCCGGGGAGGGCGGAGAAGACGACCCGGACCCCCCGGGCCGCCAGCTCCCGCGGAGCGAGCTGGACCAGGCGCCGGGGGCCGAGCTCGCTGGGGACGGGGACGTCCGCGAGCTGCCAGAGCTCCCCCAGCGTCCGTCCTGCGCTCTTCCCCCCGGTGAGCGCCTCCACCTGGAACTCCGGGTGGTCGTTCAGGAGACGGGCGAAGTGTTGTCCGATCCAGCCGCCGGCCCCCAGGATGGCGCAGGGGATCCGGCTCATGAACGCCCCCGGCGGAGCAGGAAGTCGGCGAGGACGAAGGCGGTGACGTGCTCCACCACTGGGACCGCACGGGGAACGATGCACGGGTCGTGCCTTCCGGTGACCACCAACCGTTGCGCGGTCCTCCGGGAGAGGGAGATGGACTCCTGCTCCCGGGCGATGGAGCTCGTGGGCTTCACCACCACCCTGAGGAGGAGAGGCATGCCGGTCGAGAGCCCTCCCAGGATCCCGCCGGCGTGGTTGGTCCGGGTCCGGACGGTTCCCTGGACCATTTCGTACGGGTCGTTGTTCTCGCTCCCGAGCCGATCGGCCGAGGCAAAGCCGGAGCCGAACTCCACGCCCTTGACGGCGGGGATCGCGAAGAGCGCGTGGGCGAGGGAGCCCTCTAGCGAATCGAAGAAGGGTTCTCCGAGGCCCACAGGTAGCCCTTCGGCCCGGGCCTCGATGATCCCCCCGACGCTGTCGCCGGAGCGGCGGGCCTCCTCGATGGACCGGGTCATGGCCTCGGCGGCGTCCGGGTCCGGCGCGCCCAGCTCGTTCTCCCGGGAGGCCGCCTCCAGTCCCGTGAGCGGAAGGGACAGGGCCGTCTCGGGGACGGAGATCCCGTGGATCGACCGTGTGAAGGCGACGACAGAGACCCCTTGGGCCGTGAGGAAGGGGCGGACGAGGGCGCCGGCCAACACCAGACCCACCGTCATTCTGCCGGAGAAGATCCCTCCTCCAGAGAGGTCCAAAGACCCGCCGTAGCGCTCGCGCGCCGGGTAATCGGCGTGTCCCGGGCGGGGAACGTCCTCCAGGGGGCGGTACGGTCCCCGGCGAACGTCCTCGTTCCTCACGTACCCGACCACCGGTCCCCCCGTGGTCCTCCCCCCGGAGACCCCATGGGTGAGGATGAGCTGGTCCCGCTCCGCCCGGCGGGTGGCGAGCTTCCTCCCGACGGGGCTACGTCGGTCGAGCTCCGCCTGGATCCCCGTCAGGTCGACCGGGAGCCCGGCGGGAAGGCCCTCCACCACCGAACCGACATCCGGCCCATGGCTCGATCCAAAGACCGTGACCTGGAGCGCCTCGCCGAAGCGCATCCTCATCCGCCCACCCCCTTCCGCCCGGTGGGACGGACGGCGACCCCGAGGCCGGCCAGGTCCTGGAAGAACCGGGGATAGGACTTGGCGGCGGCGGACCCCGGTCCGAGCGTCGACGGCTCGGGCAAGGCGAGGGCGGCCACCGCCGCCGAGAAGAGGAGCCGATGGTCCGAGAGCGTAAGCCGTCTCAGCCTGCGGACCGACGGGGGTCCCTGGATCGCCCACTCCTCCCTGGAACGTCGGAGCCTCGCCCCCAAGGACCGCACGAGCGCTTCGGTCCCGCGACGACGGTCGCTCTCCTTGTGCACCAACTGGGCGCCCCCGGTCAGTCGGCTCACCCCCCGTCCGAAGCTGGCGAGGACCGCGAGCAGGGGGGCGAGGTCCGGAGACGCATCGAGGTCCGCCCGGAACGGACGGAGAGGGAGCGGGCCGCCGGAGACCTCCCAGTCGGTCCCTCGCCGGACGACGCGGGCGCCCACGGCCCGCAGGACCGGCAGCACGGCGAGGTCGGCTTGCGGCCATCCGACCGGAAAGGGCCCGACACGGACCGTCCCGCCCGACAGCGCTGCTCCGGCGAAGAGGTAGGCGGCTGAGCTCGCGTCCGCGGGGATCTCCAGCGGGACGGGCCGGAACGGGCCGTTCCCGGGGACCCCGTACCAGCCTCGACCCCGCTGGATCCGCACCCCGAAGGCACCGAGCACCCGCAGGCTCGCCTCCACGTACGGCTGGGAGACCTGGGGGCCCTGAACCCGGACCCGGCTGGGCGAAGGCAGCCCCGCGAGCGCGAAGAGCAGTCCGGACAGGAACTGGCTGCTCACGGAGCCCGGGAGCGTCACGGTCCCCGCGGAAAGAGGCCCCTCGATCCGGAACGGGAGGCTCCGGCCCGGGGCCGCGGGACGGACCCGTGCCCCCAGCTCCGATAGGGCTCGAAGGAGCGGATCCATGGGCCGACGGGCGAGGGAGGCTTCCCCGTCCCACCGGACCGGTGTCCCGGGAAGGGTGCTCGCCGGGGTGAAGAGGCGTAGGGTGGTCCCGGACTCCCCGGCCCAGAGCCGCCGGGTCTGGCGGGTCGGGTGGAGGGCCTCGCTCGCATCCAGGTCCCAGGAAAGCCCGGGGCCGTCCGTGCGCTCGTGCACCGTCGCACCTAGCGCCCTGGAGACCCCCAGGCTCGCCGCGGTGTCGTCGGAGACCAGGGGGTGATGGATGGTCATCCGTCCCCGGCCGAGCAGCCCCGCCAGGAGGGCGCGGTGGGTGTAGCTCTTGGACCCCGACCCGACGAGCCTGCCGGAAAGGGGCCCCGGCACGATCCGCCAGACCTCCCCCGCCTCGCTCCCGGGGGCGAGAGCCCTCGGGGGGGTCATGGGGGCGCCTCGCCGGCCGGGACTAGCGTGGTCTGGAGGAGCTCTCCGGTGAGGAAGATGCCATCGAAGCGCCGCTCGGTTCCGCTGGGGATCACCACGGCCAGGGCCGGACCGTTTCCGGAGACCCCCGAGGCAAGCGCCCCCGCCGCCTTCAGTCGACGGCGGAGCTCTCCCCAGGGGTATCCCAGGACCCGTTCCACCAGCAGGGTGTTCAGCTCCATGGCCTCGAAGTACCGGCCGGCCCGGGCCTCGGCCTCGGCGGCCTTCGCCTCGGGCGAGTGCACCCGGTTCCAGTGCTGGCGGAGGAGGGCAACCTCCGGATGGGTGCCTCCCGGCAGCCACAGGAGTACCGCGACTCCCGGGGGCGGGTCGTCCTTGCGGAGGGTCTGTTCCCCCCGGACATCCCCCAGCACGATCCCGCCGCCGGCCGAGGCGAGCGCGTCGTCGTAGGCTCCCGTGATGCTGAGACCGGCCGCCCTACAGACCCGGGCGCTGAGCCGGGCCAGGTCCTCGGGAGGAAGGGGAGGGCTGCCCCACCGGTCCCGGAGCGCGCGGAGGAGGGCGATCGAGACCGCGGAGGAGCTTTTCAAACCTTGACCCGGGGGAACGGCGGATCGCACCCGCACCCGCAGGGGGCGGTCCCGCTCGCCGTCCGGCCCATCGCCCAGGGCTCGTAGGCTCTCCCGGAGCACCCCGTCCAGACCCTCCGGCAACGCCTCCTCCGAGACCCCCGGCTCCACGGTCACCTCTACCGGTAGCCGGACGGCGGCCGTGGACCCGACTCCCGTGGGGATGCCGTTGAGGAAGGAGATCCCTCCCCAGGCGGTTCCCCGCCCCGCCCGGGTCATCGGGAGGCCTCCGGAAGGAGCGCCCCAAAGGTCGCGTCGGAGAGGGGCCTGCCGGTGAAGCGTTCAAAGCTCGCCCGGGCCTGGTAGAGGAGGATCCGGGTCCCGTCCTCGTAGCATGCCCCCACGGCATTGGCCCAGTCCTTCAGCTGGGTACGGAGCGGTCGGTACACGAGGTCGAGCAGCCAGCTCCCCTTCCCCAACGCGGCTGCGAGAGGGGGAAAGGTGCCCGGTTCGGCGGTCTGGCCGGCAGGGGTGGCATGGACCACCAGGGGGAAGGGGGTCAGGGTCTCCGGAGCTGCCGGACGGACCGCTTCGGACGGGAACTCCGCCGCGAGGGCGCTGGCCCGCTCCGGGCTCCGGCTCAGGACCAGCACCCGGGCGCTGGCTCCCAGGCCGGCGAGGATGGCCGCCCGGGCGGCGCCTCCGGTCCCGACCACCAGCATCCGGCCCCCGTCCCAGAGCCCCTCCTGCTCCCCCTCCTCCAGCCGCCGGCGGAGGGCCTGGACGTCGGTGTTGAGCCCTTCGATGGGCCCGGTCGGGGGCAACAGGAGCGTGTTGGCCGCCCCGGAGAGCTCCACGTCCTCGTCGGCGCTCTCGGCCAGTGCGGCGGCCTGGGTCTTGAACGGACGGGTCACGTTGACCCCCGCGAGCCCGTAGGGCCGAAGGGCCCGGAGCAGTCCAGGCAGGTCGTCCGAGGCGGAGGGTTCGAGGGGGACGTAGAGGCCGCAGAGCTCGGTGGCCTCGAAGAACAGGTTCTGGTAGTATGGCGAAAGGGTGTGCCCGAGCGGGCGGCCGACCACGCCGTACCAGGGGCAATCCCCGGGGGCATCCAGGTAGCGCCGGAGGCGATCCGACGGGATCTGAGCGGGTTCCACAGCTCGGTGCGTCGCCCGGCCCGGGGGACCTTCCGGCAATGTCCCGAAGACCCATTCCATGCCCAGGCGCCGGGCCAGCACGCGCAGGACCGACCCCAGTCCTCCCACCGTGTGGACCACGTACGGCCGGTCCTTGAACGGCTGGAGGGCGGGGAGCAGCTCCTCGACCAGGTAGCGTCCGTCCGCCGGTAGGACCACCTTCGCCACATCGAACGACCCGAGCGTCTCTTCGAGCCGGGAGAGCACCGACCCGACGGGTACCGGCCCGGGGAAGTGGGTCGATCCGATCAAGGAGAGCGGCCGGCCACCATCCTGCCGGAAGTTGTCCTTAAGCTCCCCATCCCGGGAGAACTCCAGGTCGAGGAAGCTGAAGGGGAAGAGCTCCAGGGCACGCTGGAGGATCCGGGCGCGCGTGGCGGGGTCATCGGGCCCCTCTCCCCCTTCCGCCCGGGAACGAAGGGTGCCGATGGCGGGGATCCAGGGGTGAAGCAGCGGGAGGTCGTGGACCCGCTCCAGCCGGGTGAACTCCCCGGGGGACAGGCGGTCGAGCCGGATCTCCACCAGGTCGGCCCCGGCCCGAGCGGCCTCCCCGAGGTCGGCCCTGAGCTCCTCCGCCGTCCGGCCCGGCAGGGTGACCACCAGCAAAGGGGGCAGGGGTACGGACTCGGTCAACGCTCCTCCACGGACTCGTCCACCACATGTCCGAAGTGGCGGGCTGACGGAAGGGTGACGGCCCACAGCCGTTGACCCACGACCAGATCCGGGACGGCGACCGGGCCGTCGGTTCCCCGGAGCCGGACCGTCTCCGCCTCCTGAGCGAAGAGGGTGTACGTCCGCTGCTCGTGCTCCACCGCCACCAGCCGAAGCGGGCGGCGCTCCACCTTGAGGCGACCGACCCGGGCCGTCCGGGCTGGCCCGTCCGGTCGCGAGATGACCACCCGGTCCCCGGCCGCCAGCTCGTCCAGGTATCGGGTCTCCCCCTCCGCCAGCAGGGTGTACGAATGGAGGGCCCCGGCGTTGACCCGGAATGCCCGGGGTCGCGTGTACCGCGACCCCTCCGACTCGCTGAGGGCGAGCAGGAGGAGCCCCGCCTGACTGCCCACCAGGAGTCCCTCGTCGGGCCGGAGCCGGGAGGTGGTGTCCACCAGGACCCGTTCCCCCATCCCGGCGGGTCGGCTCTCCCGGACGACCACCTCGGTCCACATCAGGGCCCTCACCGCCTGCTCGAGGAGATGCTCCAAGTCCATGAGCTCCTCCGTGCGCGAGAGGGCGAGGACCACGGCATCCGAGCCACGCTCGAGGGCGCCGAGCAACCCAGGGATGGAGGAGGGGGTGGGGGCCCGTACCCACAGTTCGCCGGTGCCCTTCCGCCGGCTCAGCAGGTTCTCCAGGGGGATCAACCTCTCCCCCTGGAACTCGACGAGCTCGAGGCGGTCGTGGGGCATCCGCACCAGGAAGCGTTCCAGCTCTTCCGGCGAGCCCACGGGCACGACCTCGCCCACCGGGCGTCCCTGCGGGTCCAGGAGGCGCTCACCGGCCAGATAGTGAACGCCCGGCTCGCCCCGGTCGGCCGACCGGTCCTCCTCGGGAAGGAGGAAGCGTTGGAAACCCCGCTGCCGCGCGTGGGAGCGCAAGGCCCTTCCCGGCTCGCCGGGAGGGAGTTCAAGGATGATCCGATCTGGTCCCATGGTCCGTCAGGGTTCCCTCCCCGGGGAACGAAGGAGGCGGCGGAGGTCGCCTCCCAGGGTGGCCAGGTCGCCGCTCTGGAAGAGGTTCCGACCCACGCAGATCCCCCGGGCACCGGCGTCGAGGGCCTGGCGGACCACGGTGAGGAATTGGGCCGGGTCGTCCGCCCGGGGGCCCCCTCCCACCAGGAGAGGTACCGGTGTGGTCCGCACCATCTGGCGGAACCCCTCCGGACCGGGAAAGTTCGTCTTCACCAGGTCCGCCCCCAGGTCGGAGACAGCCCGGCAGGCATGGGCGAGGTAGGCCGGGTCGTTCTCGTGTCCGCGCTCCCGCACGTACGCCATGCACAGCAGCGGGATGCCCAGCTCCTCCGCCTCGCCCGTGAGGCGCGCGAGGTCCTCGAGCATCGTCCCTTCCCCCGGCTCACCGAAGTTCACCTGGGCGCTCACGAGGTCGGCCCCCAGGCGGACGGCCTCCCGGACCGAACCGGTCAGCCGCTTCCTTTCCCCCGGCGCCGCCATGGAGGTAGAGGCGGAGAGATGGATCCCCAGGAATGTCCCGGGACGAAGCGTGGGGAGGACCTGCCGGCTCGCTCCTTTGTGGACGATGAGCAACTCTGCGCCGGCCTCCTGCAGGGCGACGGCCTGGCGCGCCAGGTCCTCGAGCCCGGGGATGGGCCCCAGGGAGAGGCTATGGTCCAGGGGGACCGCGAAGAGCCGGGAATCGTCTCGGGGGAGCAGCCGCCGGAGCCGCAGGTCCTTTCCGTTCATGTTTTCCTCTCTTTCCACATCTGGGGAAGGGGAGGGGGAGGTGGCCTGGACGGCCCCGGTCAGAGGATCGGGGGAAGGCGCCGTCCCGGCACCTCCCCCTCACCAGGCCCAAGTTCGAGGAGCGTCCCGGCGGCCAGGGTCGGCGGGCCGGAGAGCGCTCATCATGGGAAAGGCAAGGAGGGGGGGCCCTATATCTAGCTGCCGGCCCCCCCGTCCGGGAAGACACCGGACCGGTCCGGCCCGTCGGTTCCGCGCAGGGATCCGGCACCGGCCTAATGCCCGGGTCCCGATGGGATCTCCCGGGGCTCCCGGACCATGGGGGCGGGGCCGCCCTGGGGCCGCCGAGGTCAGACCTTGGTGCTCGGCGGAGCGTGGCGGGGTGGTCATTCGCGGCGGTCCTTGGCCGCCCCGTCCACGGGGTCATGGTGGAACGCTCGGGTGCACCTTGGGGAGCCCCATCGGCCGGACCCCCAGCGGGGAGGCACGTTCATGCTCATGGTTCACCGGTGAATGTCGGTCTTTTTGCGACCCCTCTCCCCCGCGGACGCATGCGACGGGCCGACCCCAGGGCCGGGAAGCGAGGCCGTCCCCCCCGGTTCGGACCCCTCGCCGGGCTGAAGGTCCTGGACACCGGCCGGGTGGTCGCGGGACCCTGGGGGGCCACGCTCCTCGCGGACCTCGGGGCCGAAGTGGTCCACGTGGAGGCCCCTCCCTTCGCCTACCCCTACGCCGATCCGACACGGACGCTCAATCCCACCCTGCCCGAAGGGGTCCCGGTGGCCGAACGGGTCTCGGAGTCCTGGGTGCAGTACGGGCGGAACAAGCTCTCCCTTGGGCTGGACATCGGTTCCGAGGCCGGCCGGCGGGTCTTCGCGGACCTGCTGCGATGGGCGGAGGTCTGGTTGGATGCCTCCCGGCCCGGTACCTTCGCCCGCCGCGGCTTCCCGGACCGTCGGGTGCTACGGCTCAATCGACGACTGGTGGTGACCCATGTGACCGGCTTTGGCCTCGACGGCCACCCGGAGTACGTCCAGCGCGCCTCCTACGACCTGGTGGCCCAAGCCTTCAGCGGTTTCCTCGGCGTCCAGGGCGAACCGGACCCGGCCCCCCCCATGCGGGTGAGCGTGGCCATCAATGACCTGGTCACGGGGCTCGCCGCGGCCTTTGCCTCCCTCGCCGGGGTCACCGCCGCCCGGCGCAGCGGCCGGGGCCAGGTGGTGGATGTGGCCCAGTACGAGATGTTCTTCCTCATGATGGAGAACATGGCCCTGGACTACTTCCTGCGGGGGGTGGTGCGTCGCCGCCAGGGCTCGGCGCATCCCCGGCTCCATCCTTACGAGGTCTTCCGGGCGAAGGACGGTTGGGTGGTCCTGGCCGCGCCGACCAGGGGAGCCTGGGAGAAGTTGCGCACCTTGATCCCGATGCCTCGGGGAAAGAGGTTCGACGACATGGCCTGGCGGGTGGCCCACCGGAAGCAGGCGAATGCCCCGATCGAGCGGTTCATCGCCCGGCGTACCACCCGGGAGCTCGAACGGCTGGGGCTCCGGCATGACGTGGCCTTCGCTCCCATCCCCTCCATGAGGGAGATCGCCCGCAACCCGCACTACCGGCAACGGGAGATGCTCCTCTCCTGGAGGGACCCGGTCCTGGGGCCGGTCAGGGGGGCCGGAGTCGCCCCCAAGTTCCTGGGCACCCCCGGGCGGGTCTGGCGGGGCGCTCCCTGGCTGGGGCAGGACAACGTCACCGTCCTGTCCGGTCTCCTCGGCTATTCCCGGGCGCGGGTGAACACCCTGGTGGGGGCCGGCGTGGTGGGAGCCGCACCTCCGCGCAGGATCCGGGGGTCGCGCCGATGAGCGCTCCGACCCAGCCCGGAACCGGCCCCTGGCCCCGCTTTGCTCCCACGGACGAGACGGAGCTCCGGGCCGAGCTCGGCCAGTTCGCCCGGCAGCAGGACCTCGCCCGGCGGGCACGGGAGCTCGACGAGCACCCCAGCTTCCCCTGGGACGTGTACCGGGCGCTCGGCGCCCGGGGCTGGCTGGGCCCCCGGCAGTCCGCGGTGGAGGGGGGTGGGGGATGGCCCCTCCTCCGCGAGGCGGCGCTCCTGGAGGAACTCGCCTACCGGGGCGGGAGCGTGATGGCGAAGCTCGCCTTGCAGCCGGACTTCTGTTCGGTGCTGGTCCACGCCTCCCCTGCGATCCGGGAACGCTGGTTCCGTCCCCTCTTCACCGGGGCCGTCCTCGTGGGGAACCAGGTGACCGAGCCGGGGGCCGGCTCGGATGCCTCCCACCTCCGGCTCACCGCCGAGCCCCTCTCCGGACCGGAAGGGGGATTCGTCCTCAGCGGCACGAAGAGCCAGATCGCCTTTGCCTCCGATGCGCAGGCGGCGGTGGTCTACGCCCGGACCGGAGAGGGTGAGGGAGCGCGGGGGATCTCCGCCTTCCTGGTCCCTCAGGACCTCCGGGGGATCGGGGTGGAACCCTACGAGGACCTGGGAGAACGCTGGATGCGCCGCGGCGACGTCCACTACGACCGGGTCCGGGTCCCGAAGGAGAACTTGGTCGGCGAGCCGGGCAGGGGCTTCACTTACCTGCGCACCGAGCTCACCCAGGAGCGGGCCCTCCTGGCCGTCATCTACCTGGCCCTTTCCCGGGCCTCCCTCGACGAGGTGGCCGAAGGGGTGATGCAACGCCTGGCCTTCGGCCGCCCTCTGGGCAGCTTCGAGGCGGTCTCGTTCCCCCTGGTCGAGGACCTGGCCCGCTGGGAGGCCGCCCACCTGTACGTGGGGGAGACCTTGAGGCACCTGCAGCGCGCGGAAGGACCGGTGGATGGCCGCGCCGCCCTGGCGAAGTGGCTCTCCAACGAGACCGCCCTCGCCATCCTGGACCATGCGATGCAGCTCACGGGGGGGGAAGGGTATTCGCATCGGCTTCCCCACGAGCAACGCTGGCGGGACGTCCGGTCCGGCCGCGTCGCCCACGGTTCGCAGGAGATCCTCCGGTTGGTCGCCGCCCGGGAGTACCTTGGACGTGCCAGTTCGCCGTACGGGCCCTGGCCGAAGCCCCCGTGAGGGGGTTCGTCCTCAGGCGGGGTCCTTGAGGAGGGGGTCCGTCACTCTCGCCTCGCGGAACCCCCGGGCCCGGAGCAGGCAGGAGTCGCATCGTCCGCAGGGGCGGGCCCCGCCGGCGTAGCAGCTCCAGGTCCGGTCCCAGGGGACGCCCAGGCGCTCCCCCAGGCGGACGATCCCGGCCTTCGAGAGACGGAGCAAAGGGGCGACCAGCCGGGGGGTCCAGTGCTCCTCCACCCCCCGGGCCGTGGCCAGGGCCGCCAGCCGGCGGAAGGCGTCCAGGTACTCGGGGCGGCAGTCTGGATATCCGGAGTAGTCCACGGCGTTGATCCCCAGGTAGATCGCGTCCGCCCGCCGGCTTTCCGCCAGGGAGAGGGCCAGGGCGAGGAAGACGGTGTTCCGCCCAGGGACGTACGTGGCAGGGATGCCCTTCCCGATCTCCTGGAGCGACCGGTCCCGGGGAAGAAGCCCCCTCCTGGTGATGGCCGAAGGCGCGAGGGGGGCGAAGGGGACCGTGAGCTCGATGGGTTCGTCGACCGCGAAGTATCGGGCCAGTGCCCGCGCCGCCCTCAGTTCCCGATGGTGTCGCTGTCCGTAAGAGAGGCTGAGGGTCCGCAGCGGCCCGGATTCGTCCCGTCGCGCCACCGCGAGGCTGGTGGCGGAGTCCATCCCTCCCGAAAGGAGGACCACCGCCCCGCCGTCCACGCGTCGGGCCTTCATGCCTTGAGCCATCCGACCGCCACCAGGGCGGTGATGAGCATGGCCAGGAAGTTCACCGATCCCTTCCCGAGATAGCCCCGGTTCTCGAGCGTGAGGCCCAGGACGCTGTCGATCTGGCAGCCCAGGAAGCCCAGGAGGGTGCCCCCCACGAACCAGACAGCGGCGGAGGTGGCGAGCCCCGAGCCCAACAGGAAGAAGAAGCCCGACCCCACCGTCAGGGTGACCAAGGCCCCGAGGAAGGCCCAGAGCTCCCCCCCCGGGCTGACGCCTCCGTTGGTGCCGGCCAGGACTGGCCGGAGGGTGAGGATGCTGTAGGCCCTTCCCGATAGCACCCCGAACTCCGATGCGAAGGTGTCGGCCGTGCCGCAGGCGAGGGCGGACACGTAGACGAATGGCGCCAGCCCGCTGGTGGCGAGGATGGGGTTGAAGGGTAGAAGGGCCGTGATCCCCAGCGGGACGAGGATGTGGGCCAGCACGTTGGAGACCCCCCGTTGACCATCCCGCCCTTCGGCGAGCTTCCGGGCCTGCTTCTCCGCCCAGCCGTAGCGGGTGGCCAGGGTGCCGGCGAGCACGAAGAGGATGAGCAGGGCGAGATACGGTATCCCCCCCAGGAAGAGGATGGCCCAGCCGAAGGCCATGGCCACCGCGGCTGCGGGAAGGGTCAGGGCCCGCGCCCGGACCGAGAGCCCGGCGAGGAGGGTGGTGACCACTCCCGCGACGATGAGGCCTTCCAGCCCGCCCGGCGCGGCGGGCAGCGTATAGGCCAGGGTGGACAACGCGGCGGCCCCTGGCGTGGGCCTCTCTCCGGGTATAAAAACCCGGGGGAAACCCTCCCCGGGCCGAGTCGGGTGGCGCTCCCGGCCGGAACGAGGCCCCCGCTGCCTGCCGGTCGCTCTCCGGAAGGTGGCCCGCATCCCCGCCGGGTTCTGAAGGGTTTTCTCGGCCCGGGGCCTGGTCCGTCCCATGCCCCTGGTCCTCGCCCTTTACGTCCCGAACGCCCCGAACCTCATCGATCCCGGGCTGTTCGGAGGGGCCGGGGAGGAGGCGGTGCGGACCCTCCGAGGCCTTCATCTGGAGGAGAGGACGCGCCCGGAGGGGGTGGTGGTCGTCTCCCCTCACTGGATGACGGGCCCCGGCTGGCAGGTGGACGGAAGCGAGCGCCCCCGTCAGGTCTACGACTTCTCCGGGTTCCCCCCCGCGCTCCATCAGGTGGCGTACCGACCCCCCGGCGACCCGGTACTGGCCCGGCGGCTGGCCGAGTCGGCGGAAAGGGCCGCCCTACCGGTATTGGTCACAGAGGATTGGGGGCTGGACCATGGCGCCTGGGCACCGTTGATGAATCTTCTCCCCGGGGCTCGTGTGCCCGTGCTCCCGCTCTCCATCGCCCGGCGCTCGCCCGAGGACCACCTGAGACTGGGCCGGGTCCTCGGCACCGAGCTCAGTGGCGACCCCCGTCGGATGATCTTGGTGGCGACCGGCTCCATCACCCACCGGCTGGACCGGATCCGGATGGGATCCACCGGGAGCTGGGTGGAGGGGGCCCGGATCGAATCGGAGATCGCGGAACTGGCGGTTGGGGGCCGGGTGCAGGAGCTCCTCGCCTTCCCCCGGGACCGGTGGCGGATCGCGGCGCCGGAGGGCGACCTCCTACCCCTGTTCACCCTCTTGGGGGCCCTCGGGGAGCGGCCGAAAGGGAAGGTGGTCTCGGAGGGACAGGTCTGGGAGGCGGCCGGCATGACGGTGATGGAGTTCGCGGGGATCCCTGGGGCCACGCCCGCTCCGTCCCCCCCCGTGACCGGATAGCCCCGGTCCCGGTAGGGATAGCCCGCAGGGGCTTTCCGCTCCCATGGTCCGTGCAGGGGGTGAGGAGGCCGAACCGGCAGGGAACCGGGCGGACCTCCGTCCCATCCTGGCGCTCTTAGGGCGGCGACACGCCTTGGAACTGCTCCACGTCCTCCATCGTGGTGGCCGGCTACGGTTCACGGAGCTTCAGCGTGGACTGAAGATATCGCCGAAGAGCCTCCAGAGCCTTCTCACGGGGTTCGTCCGGGCCGGGCTCATCACCCGGGTGGTCCTCCCGGGAGAACCGCGGCGCTCGGGCTACGGGCTTACCGCTCCGGGGCACGGGCTCCACGAGATCGTGGAGGGCGTCCATCAGCCGGCAAGGCTGTCCTTGCGCGTCCCTCCCGCGGTCCGCTGGTCCATCGAGCCGGCTCTTCCGGCGTGGGGGACCGACACGTCCCCGGGGAGGTCCGAATCCTTCCCCACCCGCTGAAGGATGCCCTCAACCGCCTCCAGGAAGGAGGCGGCCACCAGATCGGCCTCGGCCAGCGCCCGAGGCCGTTCCTCCGCATACTCCCCCTCCGAGCCGGGCTCCGGCACGTAGGCGGTGAGCATGCCCAGGCGCCGGCCGGCCTCCACGTCCAGGTAGCGGTCTCCCAGCACGACGCACCGGGCAAGGTCGAGGTTCCACTCCCGGGCCGCCTGTTGGAAGAGCGCCACCCCCGGCTTGCGGCAGGCGCATCCCTCCTCGGGAGCGTGGGGGCAGTAGTAGAAGCCATCGACGCTTGCCCCCTCGGCGGTGAGCCTCTGGAGCAGCCGCGCATGGATGGCCTCAACATCCTTCACGGTGTAGAGCCCGCGGGCCACCCCGGACTGGTTGGTCACCACGAGGAGGAGGTACCCGGCCCCCTTCAGACGGCGCAGTCCCTCCCCCACGCCCCGGTGGAGCTCGAGCCGTTCGGGATCCTTCAGGTAATGGAGGTCCACGTTGAGAGTCCCGTCGCGGTCCAGGAAGACCGCCCGCCGGGGCGTGGGGGAGGCACGGTCAGGTGGAGATGACGCGGGCAATGCGGAACTTCCCCTTTTCGAGGAGAAGGCTGTACAGGTTGGTGGAGTGGTTCGTGGAGCGCATCTTCACCACCCGGAGCCGGCGCTGGATCGTCTCCTCGTTGATCCGGGACATCATCAGGTGGACGATGCCGTCCGAGAGGTAGTCCTCCCCGTAGCTCCCGAAGTCCCGGGCCTCAGGGCGGACCTCCAGGATGATGAGCCCGGTGACCCCCAGGCCCCGGATCCATTCGAAGAACTGGAAGAGGTCGGCCCGGGGGTGCTGGAACTCGGAGAGGGTCTCCAGCACCTGCAGGGAATCCAGCACCAGGAGCTCGTACCCCTGGCTCTCCCGCATGTTGCGGGCGTACATCTTCAGGACCTCGATCCAGGAGCGGCGGTCCAGCACGTCCAGGTTCTTGCGGATGAGCCCGATGTCCACGATGGAAAGCTTCCCGGCCACCGGCGCGATGTCCATCCCGAGGCCGGCCATGTTCTGGAGCAGGCTCTCCCGGGACTGCTCCATGGTGATGTAGAGGGCCTTGCGCCCCTCCTTCAGGGCGTTGTGGTAGGCCACGTGGAAGGCGAAGCTGCTCTTGAGGGTCCCCGGTTCCCCGGCCACCATGACCACCTGTCCCTGGGGGATGCCCCCCTCGATCTTCTCGTCGAGGCCGTCCACATAGGTCCGGATCCGGGGAACCTTCCCACCTGTGGAGGTAGAAGCCATGGACAAGGGTCTCCCTCCCACGAGGGAGGTCTCGACCAAGGGAACTATTGTCGGGTGCGCTTAAATGCTTCGCCCCCAGCGCGGATGCCGGTCGAACGAGTCTCCTGGCGAGCCCCCTCCCTCCGCGGTGGCCTGTGGGCCTCCGGTCCGTTTCCTGCGGCGCGTCGGACACAGTACAACGCATCGGTTAGGATCTTCCGGTGGTCAAAACCGAGCGCCGGGAGCTTGGATACCGGCCAGAACCGGGCCTCCCGGGCATCGTCTCCCCCCCGGGGCCGCCCGGAGGGGACCGTCCCCCAGTACGAGACCGAGAGCACACAGCCGCGGGGGTCCCGCCGGGGGTCCGAGTAGGCCCCCACGAGGCCCCGGGGGACGAAGGCGATCCCGGTCTCCTCCCGGACCTCCCGGACCACGGCGTGCTCGAGCGTCTCCCCGGGCATAACGAAGCCTCCGGGCAGCACCCAGCGGCCGGCGAATGGGGCATGGCGTCGGCGGACCAGGAGCACGCTCTTTCCCGAGAAGACCGCCCCATCCACGGCCACCGCCGGAGTGACGATGGGGGTGGCATAGCGTCGGCTGGTCCAGACCTCTCCCCGGGGGGACCGGCCCGATCGCGACGGTTCCGGCAATGGTCAAACCCCGAGGAGGATACCGGCACGGCCACATGGAGCCTCCGTCCCCGCCCGTCCCTTCCGGAGCCGCGGCCGAGGAGGCCTGGGTGAGCACGCTGGGGGAGGCGCTCCAGGATGCCGTGCTTGACGCCGCGAGGGGCGGGCCGGTCTCCTTGCTCTTCTCGGGGGGGTTGGACTCCTCTCTCCTCGCCCACCTTCTCGCCAAGGCCGGGATCCCGTTGGAGCTCTTGGTGGTCGGACTTCCGGGGTCCCAGGACCTTGCCTCCGCCTCTGAGGGAGCCTCCATCCTGGGCCTGCCCCTATCGACCGCGGTCCTATCCCCTTCCGAGGTACGGGAGACCGCCGGAGACCTGGGGCGGACCGCACCGGCGCTCACCCCCACGTCCCTGGCGGTCCAGACCGCGCTCTCGCTCGCCCTCCGCCATTCCCGATGGGAGCGGGTCCTCTGCGGACAAGGCGCGGACGAGCTCTTCCTGGGGTACGCCCATTACCGGCTGCTCACCGGGGCTGCCCTGGCGAAACGGGCGCAGGAGGATCTCCTCCAGCTGTTCCACGTGGACTTCCCTTTCACCGGCTCCATGGCGCGGCGGCTCGGCAAGCTCCTCTCGGCGCCGTATCTTTCCCGCGGGGTCATCGAGGCTCTGGCCAATGTGCCCTGGGAGGCCCGGCGTGGACCCGGGGAACCGAAAGCGCTGCTGAGGAAGGTGGCGGTGGCCCTGGGGCTTCCGTCCTCGCTCGCCGGGAGACCCAAGAAGGCCTTTCAGTATGGGTCCGGCATCCAACGGCTCCTTCGAACGGACAGACCTCTCGGAGGTCCTTGGTAAGACCATTGCGGCGGAACGGGGACCCCAACCCTCCGTAGTGAGCGGAAGCTCCAAAGGTCCTCTCGCCCTCCTCCACCACAGGTGGGGGGCTTGGTGGAGCAGGATTCCCCTGGCGGGCGGAGCTGTCCGGAGTGCGGGGGACCGCTCACCGGACCGATCAGCGGAGACGTCCACTGCTTCCGGCGGTGCCTGGACTGCGGGGCCGAGTTCGAGCTCTCCGACGGGCGTCTGGCGCCGGGTTGACCGGTCGGGCGGAGGAGAGGCCCCCCCGGCCCCCCCCGGACGTCAGGATCGTCCCGGCCCTCCCCTTCAGCGCTTCCGGCAAGGAGAGGATGTCGGTGATGACCGCGCGCGCCCCTCCCCGGGAGATGAAGTCCAGCGCGGCCTCCACCTTCGGGCGCATGCTCCCCTCGCCGAACTCTCCGTCCTCCAGGTGGTGCCGGAGTTCCCGGGGTCCCACGTTGCCCAGGGGGCGAGGATGGGGGGTCCGGAATCCCACCAGGACCGCCGGGACATCCGTGACGATCGCCAACGTCTCGGCCTTGAGGAGATGGGCCAGAAGTGCCGCGGTCCGGTCCTTGTCGATGACGGCCTCGACCCCGGCCCACTGGCCCTTGTCCGCCCGCACCACCGGGACCCCTCCCCCCCCGGCAAGGATGGCCACGAAGGGCGGGACCGCCCGGGCCGCGAGGAGGGCCTTCAGCCAGGGAGCCTCGAGCACGTTCCGGGGCAGAGGGGAGGCCACCACCCGCCGCCATCCCCCCCGCGCCGTGTCGTCCACGAAGGTCCATCCCTTCTGCTTTCCCAGGAGACGGGCCTCGTTCTCGGGATAGAAGTGGCCGACCGGCTTACTCGGGTGGTGGAAGGATGGATCGTCGGCGGAGACCTCGGTCCGGGTCAAGAGCACGATCACCCGGTGGGGGAGCCTCAGGGCACGGATGCCGGAAGCGAGCTCCTGCTGGATCAGATAGCCGATCCATCCCTGGCTCATGGCCCCCAGCACGTCCAGCGGGAGCGGAGGGACCTCGCGTCGGGTGGCATCCTGCTGGAGCAGCAGGGCGCCCACCTGGGGGCCGTTCCCGTGCGTCAGCACGAGTTGATGCCCGGCCTGAAGGAGGGAGAGCAGTGGCCGAACCGTCTCCCGGACGTGGGCGCGGGTCCCCTCGTAGGTCCCGGCCTCCCCCGCGCGGTTCAACGCGTTTCCCCCCAGCGCGACGACCACGCGACCCATCGGGGAAGCCTCTTCCCGGGCGCCAGCGGGAGCGTCTCTTATAACCCGACGGGGGTCTCCTTCCCTGTGCCGGCCCCGGGGGAGGACCTGGTCTGTCCGCTCGACTTCCGGTACGGGCGGCCAGAGGCGCGCCGGCTGTTCACCCGCCGGGCCCGACTGGACCGGTGGCTCTCGGTGGAGGCGGCGCTGGCCGAGGCGAGCGCCGCAGCGGGGCTCTTCCCCGGATCCGAGGCGCGGGCCATCCGCAAGGCAGCCGATAGCCGGCGGGTCTCCGTGGCCCGGGTCGACGCTCTCGAGCGGGAGACCCGGCACGACATCATGGCCCTGACCCGGGCGCTGGCCGAGCGATGCGGTCCGGCGGGGCGATGGGTCCATTTCGGGGCCACCTCCAACGACATCTTGGACACGGCACTGGGGCTGGAGCTCAAGGGGTCGGTCGAACTGTTGCGTTCGAACCTGAACAGCCTGCTCTCCGCCCTGTATCGTCAGGCCTGGGAGCACCGGGCCACCGCCATGGTCGCCCGGACGCATGGCCAGCAGGCGGTCCCCTTCACCTTCGGGTACAAGCTCACCGGCTTCCTGTTGGAGTTCCTGCGCCACCGGGAGCGGCTCGACGAGATGGCCCCTCGGCTCGCGGTGGGGAAGATCTCCGGGGCGGTGGGGACCGGAGCCGGCTTCGGGGAGCGGGCGGAGGCCATCGAGTCCGGCACCCTCACCCGTTTGGGCCTGGGGCGGGAGGAGGCCCCCACCCAACTGGTGGGCCGGGACCGTCTGGCGGAGTTCCTGGGATGGGCGGCCCTGGCCGCCTCCAGTTGTGACCGTCTGGCCACGGAGGTCCGGAACCTGCAGAGGACGGAGCTCGCCGAGGTTCAGGAGCCCTTCGACGAGTCCGCCCAGGTGGGCTCCTCCACCATGGCCCAGAAGCGGAACCCCATCAACGCCGAGAACGTCAGTTCCCTGGCCCGCTACCTGCGGAGCCTGCCGGGGGTGGCCCTGGAGAACATGGTCCAGTGGCACGAGCGGGACCTGGCCAACTCCGCCAATGAGCGTTTCCTGCTCCCCCACGCAGTCCTGCTCCTGGACGACATGCTCGCCCGGTTGACCCGGATCATCGGCGGCCTCAAGGTGGACCGGGACCGGATGCAGGAGAACCTCGCCCGGGGGCAGGGGAGCACCATGGCCGAGGCGCTCATGCTGGCCCTGACCGAGCGGGGACTTCCCCGGGCCTCTGCCCACGAATTGCTCCGGGGCCTGACCCGGGGACTGGGGCCCGCCGCGGTGGTCCCGCTGGCCCGTCGGGCGGCCCGGGACGCCCAGGTCCGCCGGTTCCTTCCCCCGGACGCGGTGAAGAGCCTGTTGGACCCGGCCCGGTACGTGGAGGCCTCCCGGGTGAAGACCGAGCGGATCCTCACCGGCCTGCGGGGACGCTTTGACTGAGGTCCCCGAGGGGAGCGGCCCGTGGCGGGCCGAACTCTCGCTCTCCGGTCTCCCCCCTGAGGATTCCCGGCGGCTCTTCGCCTCCCTGGCCCCTGAGGAGGGGCGGGACGTGCCTCGCAGCGAGGTCCGCCTCTCCCTCGACGGGGATGGCGGCCTGCGGCTCCACATCGTGGCCCCGAGCACATCCGCCCTTCGGGCCACCCTCAACGCGCACCTCCGGTGGATCGCCCTGGGGGCGGAGGTCGGCCGGTGGAGCCGGGAGCGCGCGGGGTCAACGCCGGCAGGCGACCCCGGTATCGGTTCAAATAACCCAAGGGCTTCGTCCCCCCGCGAGGAACCATGAGTCGGATCATTCGTCATGACGCCACCGGGCCTGCCCTCATCGAGATCGGCGACAAGGTGGTGGCGGTCTGCCAGTGCGGCCTGAGCCGGAACAAGCCCTTCTGCGACGGGAGCCACCGCGCGACGAAGGACGAGTCCCCTGGCGTGGTCTACGCCTACGACGCGGAGCAGAAGCGCGTGTCGGTGGACGACCTCTTCCCGAGCCCGGGGTCGAAGAGGTTCGCTCCCCCCGGTTCGCACTGAGACCTCCCGGTGGGGCGAGCGGACCGGGCCTTACCCGGTTCCGCTGGTCTCGGCCGTGGGGGACCCGGCGCCAGCGGAAGCCAAACGCTATGTAGCGGCCCTTGATGGACCGCCTCCCATGGCTCTTCCCGCGAAGCTCCAGAACGATCTCAGGCAGTTCCAGCGCCTCCAGCAGGACCTGAACGTGCTCGACCAGCAGCGCGGGCAGATGGACCTGAAGCTCCGGGAGACGAATCACACCCTGGAGGAGCTAAAGGCCCTCCCCGAGGATGCCGTCATCTACCGGTCCGTGGGGAACCTCTTGGTGAAGTCCAAGGGGCGCAGCGAGGTGGAGGGGATCCTCACCGAGGAGAAGGAGACCCTCGAGGTCCGGGTGAAGGCCCTCGAGCGACAGGTGAACCATCTGAAGGAGCGCTACGAGACGATGCAGCAGGAGCTCTCCCGGGCGCTCCAAGCGGCCGGGGTCATGGAGTCGTCGGAAGGGGGCCTTTCCCCCACCGGGTGAACCGTCCCGGTATCACTGCGTGCGTTCCGTCAGTGCCACGCCGATCTCCCGGAGCAGGGCCCGGTCCGGCGCCCCAAGCCCCGGGAGCCGGTCCACGATCTTGTTCCCCCGGGCCACGGCCCGGTGGATCTCCTCCTCGGAGTGCGCGAAGCTGCCGGTCTCCTCGATCACCGAGAGTGCCTGGTCGAACTGTTCGGGCGTGGCGAGGGGGTTTCCCAGGACCCGGCCCAGGGCCTCCCGGCCGTCCCGGCCGGCGTGATGCCAGGCATGGACCGTGAGCAGGGTGCGCTTGCCTTCAAAGAGATCGTTGGTGGACTTCCCCACCGATCGTTCGTCCTGCGTCCCGACGCCTAGGACATCGTCCCGCAGCTGGAAGGCGGTACCATAGGCCTCCCCGATCTCCCCCAGCGCCTTGACCCGGGCCTCCCGGGCCCCGGCGAGGAGCGCTCCCAGCTTCAACGGGGAGGCCACGGTGTAGATCGCGGACTTCAGCCGGTGGACCACCAGCACCTCCCGCTCCGAGACCTCGTCGACCGGGCGGGAGGCATTGAGGACGTCCAGAAGCTGGCCCAACGCGGTCCGCTCGGTCATCCAGCGGTACTCCCTCAGCGCCCCGAGGATCCGGGCCGGGGGTACCCGACAGCGAAGGAGGAGGTCCACCGTGAACGCCTCGAACAGGTCGCCCAGGGTGATGGCGATCCCCTGGCCGAAGTCCGCCGCGCCCCCGCCGAGCTCGTGAGCCTCATGGAGCCGGGCCATCGCCACGTGGAGCGTGGGCCCCCCCCGCCGCGTCTCCCCGTGGTCGATCACGTCGTCGTGGATGAGCATCCAGCTCTGGAAGGTCTCGAGAGCCGCCGCGGCGGGCAGGACCCGGGAGAGGTCCCGGCCGCCGCCGAGGTGGTAGCCGGCGAGGAGGAGGCAGGCGCGGAATCGCTTGCCTCCCCGCAGGGTGAACTCCCGGGCGGAGGCGAGCAGAGGCGCCAGCAATCGGGACTCGCCCCGGGCCTGCCGGACGTGCTCTTCCAGGAAGTCCCCCAGATAACGTTCGATGCGGGGACGCTCGGAAAGGATTTCCTTGAGGTGCATGGGAGGGGGTAAGACGGTGGACGGGACCTATAAACGATTGCGGTGCGCTCCCGTTGACCGATGGCCTCCCGCCGGTTCGTCGCCCAGGTGGAGGAGGTGGCCGGCGCCTTCGGTCTGACCGCACAGGCCGTGAAGAACGAGCCGGAAGGCCTCTTCCTGAGGACCGAGGAGGGGATCGTCTATGTCTTCCATGAGGGCGCCCGTCCTCCCGGCCTCGCTCATCTGAGGACCCTCCTGGCCCGGGCACGCGAAGAGGGGGATTCCCTGGTGGTCCTCTCGCCGGCGCCGCTGACCGGACCGGGCCGAGAACTCCTGGCCCAGGAAAGGGTGCCGGAGGTCACCGGGGAGCGCTATCGGCTCTTGATCGTCAACCTGGGTCTCGCCCCCGAGGAGACCGGTGCGCTTCCCCCGGGGGTCCTTCCCACCGCCCATCAACTGGACGAGATCATGGCCCGGGCCCGGCACTGGGATTCCTGGGGTCTCCCGGCCCTGGGTCTGCGCTTCTACGAGCAGGCGCTCCGTCTCAAGCCCGGCTACACCCCGGCCATGGTCGGAGCAGGGGACGCGCTGGCGGCCCTGGGGCAACCGGACCGGGCGGAGGGGTTCTTCGCCCGGGCGCTCCAGGCCCACCCGGACCTCTGGAACGCGCGGCTCGGTCTGGCCCGGCTCGAGGCGGCCCGCGGGCACCCCCAGCGAGCCCTGAAGGGGATCCGCGACCTTTGGAACGCCCACCCGGGCGAACCCGTGGTCCGGGCCCATCTGGTGGAAGCGCTCTGTGGGCTGGGGGAGTGGAAGGAGGCGCTCCCGCACGTGACCGACCTGGTACGCGCCAGTCCCGCCGATCCGTACCTCCACGCGGTGCTCAGTCTCTGCCTCGGTGGGCGCGGGGAACGGAAGGAGGCCCTCCGGGAGCGGGACCTCGCGAACCGGTTGGGGATGACCGAGGAGCTCTGGTCGAGCCTCCGCCAGTCGATGCCCGCGCCGGTCCCCGGGGAGCGGCGTTCCCGGGGCGGCAACCCGCTATAAGGTCCGGACGGTCCTTCGTTAAGGCTCCATGCGCGTGGTCTCCTTCCTTCCCAGCGCCACCGAGATGGTCTATGCCCTGGGACAGGGTGGGCTCTTGGTGGGCCGCAGCCACGAGTGCGATTACCCGGCGGAGGCCCGCGCGCTGCCCGTGGTGATGCGGGCCCGGTTCGACCTTGCCGGGAAGGGCTCCCGGGCGATCGACCAGCTGGTCTCCGAGGTCCTGGCGAAGCACGAGGAGCTCTACACCGTGGACGAGGAACGGCTCCGGACGCTCGCTCCGGAGCTGGTGTTGACCCAGGACCTCTGTGCCGTCTGCTCGGTGACTCCCGGCACGCTCAAGGATGCGCTCGACACGTTCTCCCCTCGGCCCAAGGTGGTGACGCTCTCGCCCACCCGCCTCGCGCACCTCTTCCGGGACATGGAGACGCTGGCGCAGGCCCTCGACGTCCCGGATCGGGGGAAGACGCTTTCCAGTGAGTCCCAGCGACGCCTTTCCCGGGCCCGTCCGGACGTGGAGCCTCCGGAACCGCTGCGGGTCCTGGTCCTTGAGTGGCTCGACCCTCCCATCGTGGCGGGTCTGTGGGTACCGGACCAGATCCGGGAGGCCGGCGGCATCCCGCTACTCGCCCGGGCCGGGACCCCGGGAAGGCGCACGGATTGGGACACGGTCCGGGGCCTGGGGGCGGACCTTTTGGTGGTGGCCCCCTGTGGCTACCCGCTCTCCCGGACGGCCGACGAACTGGCCCGGGCCCCGGCGCATCCCCTGGGGGACCTCCATCCGGCCCGGGGGGTCTGGCTCGCCGACGAGGCGTTCTTCAGTCGCCCGGGGCCCCGGCTCCTGGAGGGGGTGGAGCTTCTCTCCGACCTCTTGAGCGGTACCGGCCGGCCCCGGCGGGCGTACGAGAACCGGGCGAGGCCGGCCTACCGGAGCCCGCTGTTCATGAACCGGGTCCCGTCCCGGCGGGCCCGCTGAAGGGGGAGAGTACAGAACGGATGTGGGGTCGCCATGTTCCGCCCGAGGCCGGTCGTCCTCCCCTCCCCCACGGGCCCCGGTTCTCTCGGGTGGAGCTCAAGCACATCGCCATTGCCTTCGGGGTCTTGACCTTCGACCTCTGGCTCATCTTCGACGGGGTCTCCCCGTACACGGCAGGGAGCCTGTTCGGCCACGGCCTCTCGTCTTCCACCACCGTGAGCCTTCTCCTCGGGGTGCCGGTGGCGGCGCTGGCCGCGGGGACCGGCTTCCTCGCCCACGAGATGGGCCACAAGTTCGCGGCCCAGCGCCTGGGCCTCTGGGCGGAGTTCCGGGCGTTCTGGAACGGCCTCATCATCTCGGTGCTCTTCTCCGCGCTCGGCTTCCTGTTCGCCGCCCCGGGAGCCACGTACATCGCCGGGCGGGGGGACCGGGAAGAGAATGGGCTCACGAGCCTCGCCGGTCCGGCGGTGAACCTGCTGGAGGCGGCGGTGCTCGTCGGCGCAGGGATCCTGTTGGAGCGGACGAGTGCGCTGGCCGTCGGGAGCGTGCTCCTCCTGGTGGGGAGCATCAACGTCTATTGGGCGGCCTTCAACCTCATTCCCTTCGGCCCGTTGGACGGCGCGAAGGTCCTTCGCTGGAATGCTGCGCTGTGGGCCGCCGTCTTCGCGGGAGCCGTGGCCTGGGGGGTGGCCCTCTTCCTTTTTACGGGGTTCCTGTAGAGGGGCCCCATGGACGAGACCATCACCTCGCTTCCCCAGGGAAGGATGCTGGTGGACCTGGGGTTCCGTGACCTGCACGGACTCATCGGGACCTATCTACTGCCGGAACGGGAAGGCTATGCCCTGGTGGAGGTGGGCCCCACGAGCTGCCGGGAGCATCTGCTCGCCGGGCTCTCCCGTGCCGGGGTGGAGCCCCACCAGGTCCGTGACGTCCTGGTGACCCACATCCACCTGGACCATGCCGGGGGAGCCGGGAGCCTCGTCGGGGACCTCCCCGAGGCCACTTTCCATGTGCACGAGGTGGGGCTCCCCCATCTCGTGGATCCCCGTCGGCTCAATGAGAGCGCACGCCGCGCGTGGGGGGAGGCGGCCCACGAACTCTGGGGACCCGTGGTGCCGTTGCCGCCCGCCCGGGTCCGACCGCTGCGGGGAGGGGAGGTGCTGCCCCTCGCCGCCGGTGGGGAATTGCGGGTGCTGGCGACCCCCGGCCACGCCCGGCACCACCTGAGCTTCTTCGATACGGGAAGCCGGACCATCTTCACGGGGGATGGGGCCGGGATCCTGGTCCCCGGGGCCCGTTACATCCGACCCGCGGTCCCTCCACCGGACCTCGACGTCGAGGACCTGCTCCGTAGCCTGGACGCGATGGGGGCGATGGGGCCGGAGCGGATCGCGTTCAGCCACTACGGCGTCTACCCGGAGGCTCGGGCCCGGCTCCGGGAGGCCGGCGAGATGGTCCGGCGATGGGAGTCCCTCGCCCTGGAGGCGGCCCGGGGCGAACCCACCGTCGCCTCGCTGGTACGGGCCTTCTCCGAAGAGGAGCACCGGCGAAGCCGGGAGACGGGGGAGGACCCCGGGCTCGTTGTCCGGGCGGAGACGATCTCGGCCCTCCCGCTGGCGGCCGCCGGCTTCCTGCGGTACTTCCGTCAGCGCGGGCTCGTCCCTCCGGAAGCCTGAGGCCCCGTGGAGGAGCTTCCCGCGCCGGCCCGGGACCGGGCGCTCCTCTCCCTGGTCGGCGCCCGTGCCCTCTACGCGTACAACTGGTACAACGTCGGCCCCATCCAACTGGCGGTCGCCGCCGGTCTGGCGGTCTCCTTCGGTACCGTTTCGGAGGCGCTCTCCCTCTTCCTGGTCGGGGTGGGCCTCTTCCAGGTACCGGCCGGGATGCTCTCCCTACGCTGGGGGGCCCGCCGGACCTCCCTTCTCGGCATCGCCCTCATGTCCGTGGCGGCGGTGGGGAGCGCCTTCGCCCCCACCTTCCTTCTCTTCCTGGGGTCGCGGTTCCTCGTCGGGCTGGGGGCCGCGCTCTTCTTCTCCCCGGCCATCGGGTTGGTCGCCCGGTACTACCGGCAGGGGGGCCAGGGGTTCGCCATCGGCCTGTACAACGGCGCGTTCAACCTCGGGGCCGGCATCGCCGTCTTCGTCGCGGCGCTGCTCTCCTCGTGGATCGGCTGGAGGGGAAGCCTGCTCCTCGGCGGACTCCTGCTCGGCGCGGTGACCGTGGAGAACCTCCTGGTCCTGCCCCGGTTGCCGGAACCGACGGTCCCGTATCCGGCGATCGCGGCGCAGACCCGGGCGGTCCTCAAGGAACGGGAGCTCTGGGTCCTGGGGAGCGCCTTTCTGGGGTTCTGGGTGGCCGAGTTCGCCATCGCCCAGTACTACGTCCCGTGGGCCGTGACGGTCCTCCACCTCAGCCCGGCGGTGGCCGGCGGCATGGACGCGGTGCTGGTCATCTCCTCCGTGGTCGGAGGGCCGCTGGGCGGCTGGCTGGCCGAGCGGGTCCGCCATCCGACCCGGCTCATGGCGCTCTCCGCCGGGGTCACGGCCCTCGCCGCGGCCGCGATCCCCTTCGCCCCCGCCTGGACCCTCTGGGGGCTCTCGGCGGTCTACGGGACCTTCGTCGGCGTGGTCTTCGCCGGGATCTACCTGATGGCGGCGCAGCTCCCCCGGATCTCCCAGGAACGGATCCCCCTCGCCGTAGGTCTGGTCAACGGGATCCAGGTGTCCGTCGGGAGCCTGGTGGTGGTGGGCCTCGGCACCACGGTTTTCGGGGCCCAGGACTACACGGCCGGTTTCCTCGCCCTGGCCCTGCTGACCGTGCTCCCGCTCCCCCTCCTGCTCGGCCAAAGGGTCCCCCTGCCTCTCGGTCCCTCTCCTCCCGCAGGACCGGCCCACGCGTGAGGCGTCCGGACCGGGGCTCTCCGCGCAAGCGCCGACGCGAAGGCTTAAGCCCGAGCGGCCCACGCTCCCCCCGGGGGTCGGCATTGTCGGCAAGCATGGCGGACGGAGCAACCTCAGAGAACATCATCGGGCGCCTGGAGAAGGAGCAGGTGCGGTGGCTGGACCTCCAGTTCGTGGACCTGGCCGGGCTCCTCCAGCACGTGACGATGCCCATGCACATGCTCGAGGCAAGACATTTCTCCGAAGGGATCCCGAAACTGGACGGGAGCTCGATCCGGGGGTTCACGGACATCCACGAGTCGGACATGCGGCTCGCCCCGGACGTGGGGACGCTCCGGCTGCTCCCCTGGTACAACCCCCCCCACAAGACCTACCGGTTCATCTGCAACATCTGGGAGGGCTACCGGCATGAGCGCTTCTCCCGGGACCCCCGCTACGCCGCCGAGCGGGCGGTGGACCTGGCCCGCTCCCGGGGCTTCGATGAGACGTTCTGGGGGCCGGAACTGGAGTTCTTTGTCTTCGACCGCGTGAAGATCGACCCTTCCCCCCTGGGAGCCACCCTCCCGGGCTCCGGCAACGGCTACGAGATCCACTCCCTGGAGGCACCCTGGACCCAGGGGGAGTTCAACCTCCTTCCGTTCGCCATGAAGGGCGGCTACTACGCCGCCCCGCCGCGGGACGGGCTCGCGGACCTTCGGAACGAGATCGGGATGGTCCTGGAGGACTCCTTCGGGATCCCGGTGGAGGCCCACCACCACGAGGTGGCCACCGCCGGGCAGTGCGAGATCAATATCCGGTATGCGCCGCTCATCGCCATGGCCGACGCCATCATGACGATGAAGATGGTGATCAAACGGACCGCCCAGCAGTTCAACCGGGTGGCCACGTTCATGCCGAAGCCCCTCTACGGGGACAACGGGTCCGGGATGCACACCCACCAGAGCCTCTGGAAGGACGGGAGGAACACCTTCTACGATCCGGACGAGCCGTACGCCGAGGTCAGCCAGACCTGCCGATACTACATCGGTGGGCTCATGGAGCACTCCCGGGCGCTCACCGCGATCACGAA
Organism: Thermoplasmata archaeon; assembly: GCA_021806135.1. Classification (GTDB taxonomy): domain Archaea; phylum Thermoplasmatota; class Thermoplasmata; order Lutacidiplasmatales; family UBA184; genus JAKATE01. The sequence continues at coordinate 54,914 of JAJZYB010000001.1, read as the reverse complement.
CCCCACCACGAACTCCTACCGTCGCCTGGTCCCCGGCTACGAGGCCCCGGTCTTCATCGCCTGGGCCCGGGGGAACCGCTCCGCGAACTGCCGGGTGCCGGTCTATGAGAAGACCCTGGAGAAGTCCAAGCGCATCGAGTTCCGCACGCCGGACCCGTCCTGCAACATCTATCTCGCCCTCTCCGCCATGCTGGCGGCCGGGCTCGACGGGATAAACCGGAAGCTCGATCCCGGGGACCCCGTGGACGAGGACATCTACCATCTGACCGCTCACCGGCGCAAGGAGTTGAGGATCCGGGAGCTTCCCGGTTCCCTCAAGGAGTCCTTGGACGCCCTCGAGTCGGACCAGGGCTTCCTCGAGACCGTCTTCCCCAAGGACCTCCTGGAGCACTACGTCGGACTGAAGCGGAAGGAAGCCCTCGAGGTGAGCCTGAGGCCCACCCCCTTGGAGTTCGCCCTCTACCTGGACGCCTGAGGAGCGGTCAGGACCCCGGCAGGTCGTCCGGCTCGTCCGCCGCCCGGGCACTCCCGGGCAGAGGCTCCCAGTTCGCCAGGTAGCGGCGGGGGTAGCTGCTCAGCGGGTTCGGGGCCTCCCGGCCCTGGGCCCGGGCCAGCTGGTGCTCCAGGGCATCCCGCAGGGGATCGTAGGCGGCCCCCTCCCATTCCGGTCCGGACAGGCCGTCGAGCGCCTCTTTCAGCGGGCGGACCGAGGCCCGTCCGCCGGCCTCGAAAGCGGCCACCGAAGCGAAGAGCAGGTTCTCTCCCTTCCAGGGGGAGGGGTAGACCGCGTAGCGCTCCGCCCGTTCCAGGGCCTCCTGGGCACCCGCGAAGTGTTGGAGCCGGCGCTGGGGGTCCCGGGAGGATAGGCCAAGCAGGTAGCTTCCCTGTCCGACGAACCAGGGGCCGAACCCGGGGAGCGGACAGAGGAGGAGCCGGGGGACGACCGCCCGCCGGACCTCATGGTGCTCTCCCCGGAAGTGATGGACCCAGGCCAGGGTGAGGAGCGCATCGTACCACCAGAACTGGTTGCGGCGCGTCCGCAGGATGGCCGGGTCCATCCACATGAGCGCCTCGTCGTACGACCCGAGGTCGAGGAGGGCCCGCCCCTCGAGGCTCTTCGCCATCCACCAGAGCAGCGGGGGGGAGAGCCCCCGGCCGAGCATTTCCCGGATCCCCCTAAGCGCGAGGCTCGGCTGGCCGGAGGCCAGGGCATCCTCCCAGTGGACGAGGCTCTCCGCCTCCACGGTCCCGAGCTCCCAGACCTCCCGGGGAGAGCGGCCCTCTCCGTCGAGGAGCGCGATGGCACGGTCCCGTCGTCCCAAGGACAGTTGTAGCCGGACTTCGCCTTCCATGGACACCTCTTCCGGTCCCGGGGGGGTCCCCCGGGGCCCAAGGGCCTGCTAGACATGCGCATTCCTCCGCATAAGCTCTGCGCCTCCTCCCCTCCGGGTAAAGCGGGAGGCGTCCGGGGGACCCGCGGATGGTTTCCGACCCCCTTTTAACCCACCCGTTTCTCCCGCCGACGTCCCCATGGTGGTCTTGAGCCTGCATGTGACCCACCGGGCCACAGCGCTGCCGGTCCTCGAGAGGCTCACCGAGGACCGGGCGCTCGTCCTGTCGGCGGGGATCCGCCGGCGCTTCCCCAAGGCCGAGGTGGTCTCCCTCCGCACCTGCAACCGCTTCGAGCTCTACGTGGAGGGTCCGCCGGAGCTCCGCACGGAGATCCGGCAGTATCTCGGGACGCTCCGTCTCGCCCCGACCCAGTTCCTTCGGGAAGGGACCTTGAGCGTGCAGCACCTCTTCCGGGTCGCGAGCGGGCTGGATTCCCAGCTCCTGGGCGAACGGGAGGTCCTGGGGCAGGTCCGGGACGCCTATCGGGCGGCGAAAAGGCGCGGGGAGGCCGGCCCCGCCATCGGGCGGCTCTTCGAACGGGCGATCCACGTGGGCCGGACCCTCCGCCAGGAGACCGGCCTTTCCCGGACCGGTCGCTCGCTCGCACGGCTGGCGGTGGAGGAGGCCGTGCGTTCCCTCCCTCACCCCAAGGAGGCCGTCTACGGGGTGGTGGGGGCCGGACGGATGGGGGAGAAGGTCCTGGGCCGGCTGAAGAAGTCCGGGGCCACGGATATCCTCCTTGCCAACCGCACCGGTCCCCGGAGCCGGGCGCTGGGCCGGGCCTACGGGGTGCGGGTCCAGACGGTGGAGGAGCTCCTCCGGCGGGGGACCGAGCTGGACGTCCTTTTCCTGGCCGCCTCCGCCCGCCGTCCTTTGCTCTCGGGGAGGAGGCTCGGTCTCGCGGACCGATCCAGCCCCCTATTGGTGGTGGACCTCGGGAACCCCCGGAACCTGGACCCCCGGGGCCTCCCCTCGAACGTCCGTTTCATCGATCTGGAGTCCCTCAAAGCCACCTCCCGCGCGCTTCCGGACTCTGTGCGGGCCCGGCTTCCCGTGGCCCGTAGGCGCATCACGCTCGAAGCCCATCGCTTCCTCGCGGAAGCCGCCGCCCAGGAGGTCTCGGGCCTGGCCCAGCGGCTCTTCCAGCTGGCGGATTCTCTGAGCGACCGGGAAGCTCGTGAGGCCCTCCGTCGTTTGACCGGGGACACCCCCGCCGAGGAGGTCCTGCGGGACTTTGCCCGTGCCCTGACCCGGGGGATCCTGACCCCCCCCTTGAGGACGCTACGGACCAGCCCGGCCCGGCAGCGGGCCCAGCTCATCGCGGCGGCAGAGCGCCTGTTCTCCACCCCTTCCGGGCCGGCATGAGCTCCTTCCCCACCGTCCGTCTCCGCCGCCTCCGCGCCCAGGAGGGTTCGCGGCGGATGGTCCGGGAGACCTCGGTCCACGCCTCCAGCCTGATCCTTCCCGTCTTCGTGGACCCGGCGCTCCGTAAGCCTCAGTCCATTCCCTCCCTCCCGGGGCTGACCCGGTATCCCCCCGAAGGGCTCCTTCCGCTGGCGCGGAGGGCCGAACGGGCGCACCTCGGAGGACTCCTGCTCTTTGGGCGGCCCCTCCGGAAGGATCCTCAAGGGTCGGGCGCCTGGGACGAGGAGGGCTCGGTACCCCGTGCCCTTCGCTCCTTGCGATCCCGGACCCGGCTCCTCCTGGCGGCGGACGTCTGCCTGTGCGCCTACACCACGGATGGCCACTGCGGGTATTGGCGCGACGGAGGGCTGGACAACGACCGGAGCCTCCCCTCTGTCGCCCGGGTGGCGGTGAGCTACGCCCGGGCCGGGGCAGACTGGCTGGCGCCGAGCGCGATGCTGGACGGTCAGGTGCAGGCGCTCAGGGAGGCTCTGGACGGGTCAGGGCATTCCGACCGCGCCATCCTTGCCTACAGCGCGAAGAGTGCGAGCGCCTTCTACGATCCATTCCGGGAGGTGGAGGGGTCCTCCCCCCGCCAGGGGGACCGGAAGGGTTACCAGATGGACTACGGGAACGCCCGGGAGGCGCTCCGGGAGATGGCCATGGACGTGGAAGAAGGGGCGGACCTCGTGATGGTCAAGCCGGGTCTCCCCCAATTGGACCTCCTCGCTCGGGCCCGGGAGCGGTTCCAGCTGCCCTTGGCGGTCTATCAGGTGAGCGGGGAGTACGCGATGATGAAGGACGCGGCGCGGGCGGGTCACCTGACCGAGTCCCGGGCGGTCCCGGAGGTCCTCACGGCGTTCCGCCGGGCCGGTGCGGACGTGATCCTCAGCTACTATGCCCTGGAGGCCGTGGAGCAGGGATGGATCTGAGCCGGGAGCTCTACCGACGCGCCCGGGCCCTCTTTCCGGGTGGGGTCTCCAGCCCGGTCCGCGCCTATCGGCCCTATCCCCGCTTCCTGGCCCGGGGTCGGGGAGCCTACGTTTGGGACGTGGAGGGCCGGCGGTATGTGGACCTCTGCCTGGGCTTCGGTCCGCTGCTCAATGGCCATGCGTTCCCGCCCGTGGTGGCCGCTGTTCAGCGCCAGGCCCGGCTCGGGAGCCTCTTCGGGGCTCCCCTGGAGTTGGAGGTTCGGGTCGCCCGCCGCATCCAGAGCCTGTTCCCTTCCATGCAACGACTGCGGTTCGTCTCCACCGGCGGAGAAGGGGCCGCCGCGTTGGTGAGACTGGCCCGGGGCTACACCCGGGCCCCCGGGGTGGTCAAGATGGATGGAGGGTTCCACGGCTCGGTGGACCCGCTGCTCTTCCGGGCGGGCAGCGCGGCGGCGGGGCTCCCGGCCTCTGCCGGGGTGGTTCCCGCTCCTCAAGCTCCCACCTATGTGGTGCCGTTCAACGATGCCGACGCCCTGGAGGCGCTCCTGGCCGAAGCGAAGGATGTGGGTCTGGTCCTCCTGGAACCTGTCCTGGGGAATGTCGGAACGATCCTTCCAGAGCCAGGATACCTCAGGCGGGTCCGGGCCCTGACCCGGGAAGAGGGGATCCTCCTCGCCTTCGACGAAGTGATCACTGGCCTACGGGTCGCTCCCGGCGGGGCGCAGGAGCGGTTCGGGGTGACCCCGGACCTCACGCTGCTGGGTAAAGCGATCGGCGGGGGACTTCCCCTGGCCGCCTACGGAGGTCGGAGGGAGATCCTCTCCTGGGTGGCGCCCGAGGGGCCGGTGTACCAATCGGGCACGTACAGCGGGAACCCGCTCTCCCTGGCTGCCGCCGAGGCCACCTTGGAACGGGTGAACGCCGCCACCCTGTCCCGGGTGGAGGCGGAGACCCGGCGGCTGGTGGCGGAGCTCTCCGAGGTCTTCCGGCGGGCGGGCCGGCCCGTGAGCCTCCCGACGGTGGGGAGCCTCTTCTCCCTCTTCCTCACGGAGGGTCCCGTACGGGACGCGGAGGCGGCCAGGAATGTGGCCTCCGCCGCCCACGGCCGCCTGCTCCGGGCGGTGCTGGAGGGGGGAGTCTTCCTCCCGCAGAGTCCGTTCGAGACGTTCTTCCTTTCCACGAGGCACGGGCCCCGGGAGCGTCGGCAGGTCGTGCGGGCGTTCTCCCGGGGGGTGGAAAGGCTTCCGCGGCGGGATCGTAGCCGGGGTCGACTCAGAGACCACTAATTCACGAATACCAGGAGCTGTCTTGACTCGGTCTCTAGTCTGCCGGCCAAGCAAGTCACTGTCACCATTGCCCCATAAGTGCCCTGCGATGAGTAAGTATGATTCACATTGGGGCCTGACGTGGAATTTGTGCTATCACCAAACCTCCAAGAGTACGAGTATGGGCTCTCTCCACCCGTTACGTTAACATGGAAGCTCACCGTTAAAGGTGCAGTTCCGACCTCTGGTCCATATTCCAGCTGGATCATGATTGTCCCTATGGACTGCGGGGAGGACGGTCGATCAAGAAAAGTCAGGTAGGTTACTGTGCTGGCTAAGACCAGTGCGGTCACCAACAGGGCACCCGACAGAATGCCACTGACCCTCCGCCATCGACCTGCAACGGGACTCATTTCACCATCTCGCATAGAGGGCCGTCGCTCACGGAAAATTACTCCTACACCTGGGGTCTTATCTTCAGCAGTCAGTTATGTTGGCATTTACATATATCGTATTGGAAATTGCATGATATCCTAACGCATCATATACGATTCCTGTTACCTTGAATTGGCCAAAGCTTTGGTACGCATGCACTACGTAAGGCACCGATGACGCGTTTGACGTGCCGTCTCCGAAAGTCCAAGAATATACGTAGGGCTTCTCACCGCCACTCGCATTCAGCTCAAAGCGGACCAAGACCGTCGGAAAAAAACCCCGGCCACCCGTGCAAGAAACAGTTGCGTTGTCCTGGGCGCCCAATGAAACTCCAGCAGGGGGCAACGCCTCTTGGAGAAGGACTACCAACATGACGTTGAGAGCGACCAGTATGAGGACCCTAACGATTACAAATTTTCCCTGCCCATACCGATGATCATTATGGTGGTGTCTACCGGACAACTCCCTCGCTCCCCCTCTGCCTTCTTTACTAAGGTCAGCGATGCAGCTGATAATCTAAGTAGAAATAATCATTAGCATCTGGCCCGGAACTGAACACCCAACCACCGACGTGCGGTGTGTTCGTTCCACCACTCGAAATAGAGGCGGTTTGATAAGAGGCTACCGGGGCTAGAACGGACCCTGTGGTGCCCGACGAGGACCTGACTGACGGGCTCTCAAACTCTATGTTTCCAATATTTACCGGCCCCGGGCCCTCACCGTTTCCGATGCACGGATTCGTCCCTTCAATACCTTAAGGGCTCGTTAGCAAATAATCGCTTTATCTAGTTGGAGGAGTATCCCGGTGCGTGGATGTCCGGGCGCTCCGTGAGAAATTCTCCTTGCTCGAGCGCTCGCTCGACGAGCGCCGCCGTAGGCTGGTCTTCGCGGCCGAGGCTCGGGCCCTCGGCTATGGGGGGATCCAACTCGTCCACGAAGCCACGGGCATGGCCCGGAGCACCCTCGTCCGGGGCATCCATGAACTGGTCCATCCCTCTCGAATGCCCATCTCCCGCGTCCGTCGGCCCGGGGCCGGGCGCAAGTCGCTGGTCGAGAAGGACCCCGACCTTCTCTCCGATCTGGAGGCCCTGGTCGAGCCCGGGGCCCGGGGCGACCCGGAGACCTCCCTGCGTTGGACGCTGAAGAGTGTTCGGGTGCTCTCCCGGGAACTCCATCGGAGGGGTCATGAGGTCAGCTATCCGGTGGTCGCAGAGCTCTTGGCCAAGAACGGGTACAGCCTCCAGGGGAACCAGAAGACGAAGGAAGGTACTCGCCACCCGGACCGCAACGCACAGTTCGAGTACATCAACGCCCAAGCGACGGCTCAACTCAGGGCGGGGGAACCTGTCATCTCCGTGGACTCGAAGAAGAAGGAGTTGGTGGGCGAGTTCAAGAACGGGGGAAAAGAGTGGCGTCCCTTCGGGATGCCGGAGAAGGTTCGGGTCCACGACTTCCTGATCCCCGAGAACGGGAAGGCCATCCCCTACGGGGTCTACGACCTGAAGCGCAACGACGGGTGGGTCAGCGTGGGGATCGACCATGACACGGCAAGCTTCGCCGTCCACTCGATCGGGCGATGGTGGCGGAACATGGGCCGCGCCGCCTATCCCCAAGCCCGGTCACTCCTGATCACGGCCGACGCCGGAGGGAGCAATAGCCCTCGTGTCCGCCTGTGGAAGTGGGAGCTCCAGAGGTTCGCGGACCGGACGGGACTCACCCTTCACATGCTCCACTTCCCCCCCGGGACGAGCAAATGGAACAAGATCGAGCATCGGCTCTTCTCGTTCATCACGCAGAACTGGCGGGGACGGCCGTTGACGAGCCTGGCGGTCATCGTGAACCTGATCGGGTCGACGCGGACCCAGACCGGGTTGCGGGTACGGGCCGAGATCGACCGAGGGATGTATCCGGAGGGGAGGGAGATCACGGAGGCTGAGATGGCCCGAGTCCAGCTTCGCCCGGACACGTTCCATGGGGACTGGAACTACGCCATCCTGCCGAGAAGAAGGGCAAGAAGATAGAGCGATTATTAATTAACGAACCCTAAGGGCTCGTCCCCGGGTCAGAGAAACTCTTCGATGGAGGCTTCGGAGGACGCATTCCCCAACCTTCCGGCGGCCCACGCCGGGTAGTCGGGGGTCCAGCGCCCCACCGCGAAGGGCCTCAGGAGGGTCGGGGTGAACGACCCGGGACGAAGGTCACTCTCCCGGGGAATCGCCCAGAGGTAACTCCAGAGCACGATGTTGAGGTAGATCGTCAAGGCGCTGATCAGCGAGAAGAGGACCACCGCCAGGGGATCCAACCCCAAGGGCGCCCAGAGACCATACGTGGGCTCGGAGGCAAGACCGATGACCGTGACGAGGGCCCAGACATCGATGATCAGGAGGCCCAGCCCGATCCAGGGCTTGAGGCCGGAGTAGAGGGCCCACTCCTTCCATCCAAGCCCTGGCTCGGCAAGGGCTCGCTTTCGTTCCTCCCCCCGTAGATGGACACCCCTGGGCCCCCCGGAAGACGCCATGGTCGTCTGCCGGTCGCCGGCGCTCTAGGGGGCCGGTTCGGGCGGGACGGCCAGGGAACGGGGCGAGTTCGGTCCCGGCCCCCCGGCGGGATCGGTCGGCTCCACCGGTGCATCCCGCCAGCCCGTTACCAGCCGTTGAAGCACCACCGGGTCCACCGGGGTCGGTCTCCCCTCCGCCGCTGTCGGGGTGGACGGGGTGGGAAGATCGGCCGGCGTCGGGCTGGAGAGCGGTCCTCCTTCCACCGGCGGAGCCGTGGAGGGGATCTCGATCACTTCCGGGGACCGGCTCGAGATGAGCCCGTACTCCGGGAGCGAGGCGCCCGGATACAGGTGGCAGGCCACGTAGTGCCCCCGTCTTCCGGTGGGGATCAAAGGCGGCTCCACCTTGGAGCAGACGGGCATGACCATGGGGCATCGGGTGTGGAAACGGCATCCCGAAGGCGGGGAGGCCGGGCTCGGCACATCCCCCGAGAGGATGATCCGCTCCCGCTTGAGGGCGGGGTCGGGGATCGGGATCGCCGAGAGGAGCGCCTGGGTGTACGGATGGAGCGGGTGTTCGAAGAGCTCCTCCGTGTTGGCCCACTCCGCCACCTTCCCCAGGTACATCACCACCACCCGGTGGGAGACCGCCCGCACCACGCTCAGATGGTGCGAGATGAACAGGTAGGACAGGTTCTGCTCCCGCTGCAGCCGGAGCAGGATGTTGAGGATCTGGGCCTGGACGGAGACGTCCAGGGCGCTGGTGGGCTCGTCCAGGACGATGAAATCCGGCCGCAGGGCCAGGGCCCGGGCGATCCCAATGCGCTGACGCTGCCCGCCGGAGAACTCGTGGGGGAAGCGCCAGAGGTGCTCGGGATTCAGGCCCACGGACGTCAAGAGCTCGGCCACGCGTTCGTAGCGCTGCTTCCGGTTGCCCCAGTGGTGGATGGTCAGCGGCTCGGAGACGATGTCCCGAACGAGCATACGCGGGGACAGGGAGCTGAAGGGGTCCTGGAAAACGATCTGGAGCTTCCCCCGGAGCTTCCGCATCTTGGCGGGGGAGAGCCGATAGAGCGAGTACTGGTCCGCGAACTGGTCGAGCTCCTTGAGGAGCACCCGGCTCTCCCGGACCGTCGGGTCGGTGGATCCTGCGCCGGCCTTGAGGGCGGGGGCCAGGGTCTCGGTGCCGAGGGGATTCAGCTTCCGGAGCTCGTCCCTGATCTCGGTCAGACGTCGGGCCACCTCCGGAGGAGGCTGGAAGAACGTGTGCCCTCCGGAGGGTTCGATGAGCCGGAGCATGAGCCGGCCCACGGTGGTCTTCCCGCACCCGCTTTCCCCCACCAGCCCGACGGTCTCCCCCCGACGTAGGTCAAAGCTCACCCCGTCCACCGCACGGACATCCCCGATGTGGCTGGACAGCACCCCCCCCCGGAGGGGAAAGTACTTCCGCAATTGCCAGGCGACCATGAGCATCTCCTTCCCGGGAGGGGCCAGGGAGGCCGCCAGGCGGGGCTGCTCTCCACCTTCGTCGTCGGCCGAAGCGCCTGGGGTGGCGTTAATACTCCTTCACCTCCGGTCCGGAATACAGCCAGCAGGCGACCGCGTGGTCGGGGCCTTCCTGGGTCATCGGGGGGCGCTTCACCTTGCACACCTCCATGGCGTGGGCACACCGGGGGTGGAACCGGCAGCCACTGGGGGGGCGAATGAGGTTCGGAACCGAACCGGGGATGCTCTCGAGCTTCTTGTTCGGGTCATCCATCCGTGGGATGGAGGCCAGGAGACCCTGGCTGTACGGGTGCAGCGGGCGGGAGTAGAGGTCCTGCACCGGGGCCACCTCCACGATGTTCCCGGCGTACATCACGCAGACGCGGTCGCAGACCTCGGCGACCACCCCCAGGTCGTGGGTGATGAGCAGGATGGAGGTCCCGATCCGGGCCTTCAGGTCCCGCATGAGCTCCAGGATCTGGGCCTGGATGGTCACGTCCAGCGCCGTGGTGGGCTCGTCGGCGATGAGCAGCGCGGGTTCCGGGGCTAGAGCCATGGCGATCATCACCCGCTGGATCATCCCTCCGGAAAGCTCGTGGGGATAGCCTCTCGCCACCTGGACGGGGTTCGCGATCCCCACGCCCTCCAAGAGTCGCACGGTCTGCCAGAAGATCTCCCGGTCCAGCGGGCGGCGGTTGTGCCCACGGTAGAACGGGAGTCGGAGTCCCCACGAGGAGGCGGACGTGCGCAGGAACCGTAGCCCCAGCTTCCGGCGGTCGTTCCGGCTGCTCCGCCCCTGCTCCATCTCCCGGAGGTACAGGCCACGCATCCCGGCCTGGTGGCGGGCCAGCTTGGCCCGGAAAATGAGGTACTTCCGCTGGGAAGGGGTGAGGGTCACCCGTCGGACGGCCCTCGCCACCCCCGGGAGCATCTTCTGAGGGTCCTGGGTCCGGCCCTTGAACAGGTAGAAGAGTTCCGTCTCCAACGACGGGACCCCGACCTGGGCCGCCACCTCGTGGCAGACCGCCTTCAATCGGGGTTGCGCCGGCTCCCCGGCCGCCTCGAGGATCTTCCCGGCCGTTCCCTTCAAGTCCAGCTTGCGGGGGCCCTCCTCCTCTTGGAGGTGCTTCTCCAGTGCGGGGAGTTGCGCGCGAGCATCCGCCTCGTGGCCACGGAAGAGTTCGAGGATCTTCGTCTCCAGCCCCGGCCGGAAGGAGCGCTCCGCGAGGGTTTTCGCCACCGCCTCCAGGTGAGGTTGCCCGGGCTCCTGGGCCGCCTTGAGCAGCAGGGGAGCGAGATTCCCCAGCCGGACCGGTGCAGGGCTGGCTTCCAAGAGACGACGGCAGATGGCCTCCATCCGGTGGAGCTGCAAGGTCTCTCCGATCTGGTTGGAGATGCTGAAGACCGGATTGAGGGCGGCCATGGGCTCCTGGAAGATCATGGAGATCTGCGAGCCCCGGAGCGAGGTGAGCCGGTTCTGGGCGTCCCGGATGCGCCGGTACCGGCGTCTCACCTTGGCCCGGACCGTGCCTTTGATGGGCTTGATCTTCGCTTCCCGGTCCGCGTTCCAGAGGAGGTTGGCTCGGTTGAACAGGATCTTCCCCCCCACGATCCGACCGGGGGGATCCGCGACCAGGCGGGTGATGGAGAACGCGGTGACGGACTTACCACAACCGGTCTCGCCGACCAGCCCGATGGTCTCCCCCCGACGGATGGTGAAGGTCACCCCGTCCAGGGCTCGGACCACCCCATCGTAAGTGTAGAAGTACGTCTTCAGATCCTGGACCCGAAGGAGCACATCGGAGGCGGAGGGGGCGGCGGCGCTTCCTTCCGCACGGCCTCCGGTAAGGAATGCGGACTCCGCCGACTCCCGGCTCTGGGTCAGCTCCTCGGCGGGAGGAGGCGGGGCGGTGGCCTGAACTTCCGAAGTGGACAGGATCCTTACCTCCTCAACCGGGGATCCAGCGCGTCCCTCAGCCCGTCCGCCAGGAAGTTCACCGAGATCGCGAACATGAACAGCGCCAGCCCGGGGAAGAGAATCTGCCACCACGGGAACGGTTGGCCCCCCACGATGATGGAGAACACATTGTTGCTGTTCTGTCCGCTCGTGCTCACCGTCCACGCCGACAGCACCCCCCACTCCGGGAAGAGCGTGCTCGTGCTCGGGAAGACGTACGCCGCAAACCCCAGGAAGGCGATCGCCCCCAGCAGCAGCGGCACCGTCCCGATGTCCAGCGACATGGAGACGAGGACCGGGTAGAGGCTGTTCGGGATGATGTGCTTCCGCAGGATCCGTCCGGATTTCGCCCCGCTGGCCTGCGCGGCCTCCACGTACTTCTGCTCCCGGGTCACCAGCACCTGCCCCCGGACGATCCGCGTATAGCTCGGCCACCACGTGATCACGAACGCCCCGATCAACAGCGCGATCCGAGCACCAACGCCGGAGGAGACGGCCGAGGTGAACACCGCCAGGATCACCAGCACCAGGAACAGCCCCGGGATCGAGAGGAACACATCCGTCACCCGCATGACCACCTCGTCAAAGTACCCCCCCGAGAACCCCGCCACCGCGCCGAGCAATAGGCCGATGGTCGCCCCGCTCACCACCACCGCTCCCGCGATGATCAGGTCCCAGGGCGTGGCCCGGATCTCCGCCTGGTAGGTGTTCAGGAAGTACGACTGGGAGAAGAGGATGGACCCCATGGGAAGTGGACCCAAGTTCGTCCCGCTCCAGGTCGGCGGGACGTTCGCGGGGTTCCCCAGCGCCGGGAAGCCGGTCACCGGGTAGGCCACGCAGTTCCCCGGCATCGGTGGTTGGTTGTTGGCAGCATACACGCATTGCGGGAAGCTGCACCCGCCGGGGGTGGAGGGCTCCACGTAGGAGGGGGTGTAGGCACAGTAGGTGGAGAGCGTGGAGGCGTCCCCGTTGGTGGGCGTGGAGTTCGTGCCAGAATATGGGGCGAGGACCGGCGAGAGGATGGCCACCGCCACGTAGAACAGCAAGATCGCGAGCCCAAAGACCGCGAGCTTGCTCTGGAAGAAGAAGTACAGCGTCCGCTTCAGCCTTGCCAGGCGGGGCGCCGGCCGCGCCTTGGGGTCCCGGAGGATGAGCCCCACCACCAGGAGCCCTCCTCCGCCGAAGAAGAGGGCCGCCGCAGCGATCTCCGCGGCCAGTTCCGTGGGTTCGGGGTTGGCGGTGACGGTCACGATGACCGGTTCGTTGGAGACGACCACATACCAGTTCCCGGCCTTCCCGGTGAAGGATCCGGTGGAGGACGCGCCCGTCAGACTCAGCAACAGCGGCGCCGAAGGACCAGGGCTGCCACAGGAGAAGGTCTGGCCCGGCGAGCACGCTTGTACGTAGACCTTCGCCTGCGGACTACCGTACTGGTAGGCCACATGATAGGTGAAGGGCGTGCCGTTCGTCCCGTACGGGCTCGTGAAGGCCAGCCCCAGGCTCCCTACGAAGGGGTCCCCCACCTGCCCCTGCGCCACGAAGCTCGGGAAGGTGGGCCCGTTAGCCACCTGGGTATCGGCTTGCGGGGACGTGTACCACAGCGCGCCTAGCACGATGCCCACGAGCATCATCAGGACGGCCAGATATGCGAAGAACGGTCTCATACCCCTCCCAGAACCGTCGGCCGGTCCCCCTCAGCCCACCCGGACCCTCGGGTCCAGGTAGCCATAGACCACGTCCACGATGACGTTCGCGATGACGATGATGATGGTGAAGAGCACGGTACTGGCGAAGATGGTCCCGAAGTCCACCGGCTGCAGGATGGCGTAGGTGAACAGCCGTCCCACGCCGTTCAACTGGAAGAGGTCCTCGATCACGGCGAAGCCCCCCAGGAAGAACGCGAAGGTGAGCCCCAGCACCGTCACCGTCACGTTCAGGGAGTTGCGGCCCGCATGGTAGCGGATGACGCGTCGCTCCGGCACGCCCTTGGAGCGCGCGGTCCGGATGAAGTCCAGGTTCATCACTTCCAGCATGGAGTTGCGGACGAACCGGAGGATCGAGGCCGTGGACCCGTAGGCGATGACCACCGCCGGGAGGAGCAGCCGGAGGACGTGGTTGGCCGCCACGCTCCACAGGTAGTCCGCCGGGGCGCCGGGGGGAACGCTGTGCGTGGCCGCGTAGATCAGCGCGTCCACGGTGGGGAACCCGGTGGGATGGGTGGCGCCCATCCCGTTCATGAATCCTGGGATCGCTCCGTGGGGGTAATATTGCCCGAAGCAGTTGCTCCAACTCCCCACCAGCTGCCCGTACACCCCGCTCGTGCATCCGCTGGACTGGGTGCTGGAAAGACCCAAGGCGAACATCAAGGCGATGATGACGATCGCCCCGAGCAGGTAGCCGGGGAGCGCGTAGCCGGAGAAGGAGAAGACCCGGGTCCCTTGGTCCAAGGGCCGGTTCCGGAAGACAGCGGAGTAGTTCCCCAGGGGGATGGCCATCGCCAGGATCAGGATCAGGGAGAGGGCGGCGAGCTCGATGGTGTAGGGGAGCCAGGCCTGGATCAGGGTCAGGACCGCGCAGGGAGTGAGGCAGGCCAAGACCCCGGGGACGTTCTTGGCCATGAAGCTGTTGGGGCTCACGAACCCCCACTGGAGGGTGAACGTGTGCAGGAGGTAGAGCCCGTATCGGACCGGAGCGGGTGCGTTCAAGCCGAGTCGGGCCTCGCAGTGGACGTACGCAGGGGTTCCCGGGATCCACCCGCTCCTCGGGGTCGCGCAGCCCGCGGAGAGCTGTTCCGTGACCGGGATCGAGTTGAGCAGGAGGAAGACGATGGTGACGACCCCGATGAGGACGGGGACCATCAAGAGCAACCGTCGGGCGATGTAGACCCAGAACTTCATCGGTTCCCTCCCCCGGTTTTCCGGACCCGGCCTTGGACCGACGTGCGACACCAGCACGAGGTATTTATGTATTGATGGGTACGCGGACGCCGTCCGTCTCGGAAGGCGGTCCGGGGGGCCCCTTCCTGAACCCGTCAGGCCTAGGCGAGCGCCAGGCTGCCGGTCACCCGATCGAGCGCTTCCCGGGGCGCTGGGCCCAGTCCCAGGACGGTGATGGTCCCCGGAGCGACCTCCGTCAGTCCGGCGTCCTCCACGAGGACCGCGGGGATCCCCAGGCCCTCCGCCCTGCGCTGGAGGGACTTGAGCTCCGCCAGGGTCTCCACCCGGAGCGCGACCTTCTTCTGCCCCTGGGCAAGCCACTCCTGGTACTCCCGGCGTCGACGTGACCGGTCCGGCGTCACCAACATCACGGCGGCGTGGGCCACCTGGACGGCCATCTTTCCAGGGGTCAACCGGAGCTCCCCCCGCACCACGAGCACCATCTTCTGTTCCGAGCCGGTCACCGTTCGAAACCCTCCTCCCGGGCCCGCTCCGCCACCCGGCGTCGCGCCTGCAAGTCGGCCAGCCGTCGGTGGAGGCTGCGGGCTTCGGTTCCGTCGGCCGCCCTCCTCAGGGCCCGGGAAAGTTCGCGCTCTTCCTCCTCCATCGCTTCGAAACGGACGAGCACCTCTTCCAGATCCTCCTCCGGAGCGGCCCTCACGACCCCAGGACCCGGAACGCGCAAACCCCACCCTCCCCGCAGCCATCCTACGGCGAAACCCCCCAGCGTCAAGATGGATAGAACGGTCTCCAGGAGGGGGTCTGAGGGGCCGGCCTGGAAGGTCCCGGGTCCGTTCCCCAGGCCGAATCCGATGAGGATCGTGAACGCCAGGCTGAGGAGGAAACCCGCCGTCAGGCTCTCCACCACGTTCTCCACCCCCTGGGGCCCCCGGAACCGTTTCTCGGGCCAGAGGGCCCGGACCCACACGAATCCCGGGAGGAAGAAGAACAAGACCAAGGCGAAGAGGGCGAAGAGGGTCCCCACGGCTTCCGCGACCAAGGAGGGTCTCCCTTCACGCCTTGGGAAGCTTGAGCTCCCCTCCCGCCATCTGGCGCTCCATCTGACGGCGGAGCTTACGGTTGGAAGCGAGGCCATGGGCGGCCTTCCGGGTCTGCTCGTAATGCTTCAGCAGCGCCCGGACCTCCTGGGGCCGGTGGCCGCTCCCCCGGGCGATGCGTTGGATCCGGTCGGTCTTCAGCAGGGCGGGGTCCTTCATCTCCTCCGGGGTCATGGAGTCCATGATCACCCGGAACGACTGGAGCCGGGCCTGGGTCTCCTTCAGTTGTCCTTCATCCACCTTGGCGGAGGAGAATCCTGGGATCAGGTTCAAAAGCTTCGAGAAGGGGCCCATCTTCCCCAGCGAATCGAGCTGGACGTAGAAATCCTTCAGTGTGAACCGGCCGGAAAGCAGGTGCTCAGCCGCCTTCTCCGCCTCCTCCTTCCCCTCCAGGGACTCGAAGTTCTCCAGCAGGGTCTTGATGTCCCCCATGCCGAGCAGCCGGGAGACGAAGCGGGCGGATTCGAAGGCCTCCAGGTCCTCCACGTGCTCCCCGGTCCCCAGGAAGAGGATGGGGGCGCCGCTCGCGGCCACCGCGCTCAGCGCCCCCCCGCCCTTTGCGGACCCATCCATCTTGGTCAGGATCACGCCCGTGAGGCCCACGGCCTGGTGGAAGGCCCCCGCCGACCGGCCGGCGGCCTGCCCCATGGCCGCGTCAAGGACGAGCAGCACTTCGTTGGGTTCGAAGGCGCTCTTGCAGCGCCGGATCTCGGCGAGCAGATCCTCATCGAGGCCGCTGCGCCCGGCCGTGTCCAGGATGAGGACGTCCGAGTCCGGGAAGCGCGCGCGGCCCGCCCGGGCGATCTCCTCCGCCCGCGTCTCGGTCCGGTCCGCGTAGAAGCCGGCGTTCACCCTGCGGGCCAACTGCTCCAACTGGTCGATGGCCGCTGGACGGTGCACGTCCGCCGCGATGAGGTCGGCCCGCACCCCCTTCTTCTGGTAGAACCGGGCGAGCTTGGCCGCGTGCGTGGTCTTCCCCTGGCCGAAGAGCCCCACCAACAGGATGCGCTTGGGCTTCACGTCGTAGGGACGGTTCTCTCCGAGGATGTTCCGGATCTCCTCGTAGATGATCCGGATGAGGAAATCCCTCATGTTGGCCCCGGCCGGAGGCTTCTCCTCCGTGGCCCGGGCCTTCAGCCGTTGGGTCAGCCGGGCCGTCAACTCCACGTTCACGTCCGCCTGGAGCAGCGCCCGCTGGATGTCCCGAGCCACCTCGGAGAGCAAGGCGTCGTCCACGCTGGTGCTCCGGGCCACCTTCGCGAGCACGGCCCGAAGGGACTTCCCCAGCGAATCCAGCACCATGGTCGATCGGCCCCTCCCTAGGCCAGAGGAGCTCTCCGCTATCCCCTTTTCCGTGACCTCCCCCCGGGCCGGATGGCGAGGGGGGCGCGGTCCGGGCCGGAACCGGCCCCGAGGTAAACGCGGGGAGGCCCTCGTGCTCCTCCCGGCGGCGGAACCTCCCCTCTCCCCTGCGAGGCGTCCTCCCAGGGGAAGCCCTCTGGCGTGGCGCCTTATACGGACCCAGCCCTCCACGGGTCGATGGCGACAGCGTCCCCGCCCACCCCTCCGAAGGTGGTCCCCCCCAAGCTCAACCCGGTCCGGGTGCCCATCCCGGAGACCCCTCCCGCCGAGCGGGTCCGGGATTTCGGAGAGATCCTCCATCCGTACCGGCTCGAGGACGCCGTCCTGGAGGCCAAGCGGTGCATCCAGTGCCGCCGGCCCTGGTGCGTGGAGGCCTGCCCCATCAATCAGGACTGCCGGGAATACATCAAGCTCGTGGCCGAGGAGAAGTTCGACGAGGCGGCCCGGGTCACCCTCCGGGAGGATCCCCTCGCCACCACCCTCTGCAAGGTCTGTTACCACTACTGCGAGGACGCCTGTGTGGTGAAGAAGAAGGGAGTCCCCATCGCCATCCGCCATCTCAAACGGGTGTCCCTGGAGATGGGGAAGAGCGACCTCACCTACGTGCCCGCCCCTCCCCGGAACCAGCGGGTGGCCGTGGTCGGGGCCGGCCCCACCGGGCTCATGGCAGCCTGGGAGCTCGGCATCCGGGGCTACTCGGTGACGGTCTTCGAGCAGGAGGACCTTCTCGGCGGCCTGATCCGCACCATCCCCAACTATCGGATCCGGGGGGAGGACTTCGAGGAGGACCTCCGGCGGTTCCGGGACCTCGACGTGACCTTCCGGCCGACGGAAAAGATCGGAGTGCCCCTCCACCCGCAGGACCTCCTGGAGGCGGGGTACCAGGCCGTGGTCCTGGCGCTTGGGACGTCCCGCCACCGAACCCTGGGGATCCCCGGAGAGGACCTTCCCGGCGTGATACCCGCCCTCTCCATGCTGAGAGAGGTTCACCGGGGAAGGTCGGTGAAAGCGGGCCGGAGGATCGTGGTCGTGGGCGGAGGAGACGTGGCCATGGATGCCGTCCGGTCCGCCGTCCGCCTGACCCCCGGCGGGGAGGTGACGCTGGTCTATCGGCGCACCCGGGAGCGCATGCCGGCAGACCCGGAGGAACTCAAGGGGGCCGAGGAGGAGGGGATCCATTTCCTCTTCGAGCGAGCCCCGGTCCGGGTGATGGGGACCGACCACGTGGAGGGCCTCGTGGTCCAGCGCATGGAGCCCGGGCCGGTCGGCGCTGGGGCCCTGCCGGGTCTCGTTGCGGTCCCGGGATCGGAGGAGACCATCCCCTGCGACACCCTCATCGTCGCGGTGGGGCAGCAGGCGGACCTGACCGGGATCGAGCCGGGGCTGGACCTGAAATGGTCCCGAGGGGGCTGGGCGGAAGGGAAGGGCGAGGACCACTCGACAGCGCTTCCCGGGGTCTTCGCCGCGGGAGGGAAATCCGTGGTCTATGCCATGGCGGCGGGGACCCGGGCGGCGGAGGCCGTGGACCGGTTCCTGGGGGCCAAGCGAGGCGAAGCTCCGGCTCCCCGGCCCGATCCGTTCGGCGGCTCGACCCCCTTCCACCTGACGGCGGGGTACACCAAGCCTCTCTGGAACCCTGAACCCAGGACCTGAGGGGCGGCCGTCGGTCCGAGACAAAGGGATAAAACGAGGTTCCTTCCCTCGTTCTTCTCATGGCGGAGAACCTCGGGCGCCATCCGCCCCAGTCCTTCCCCCTACCCAAGGTGGTGGCCCCCGCCCTGGTTCTCGTGCTGTTGCTCGCGTCGACCGGGGGGACCCTCGCCTCCGCCGTGAGGCCCGCGACCCCCGGCACCACGCCGGCAGGAGGGGCCCCCCCGCTCAGGGTCGCGGCGGGAGCATTGCTTGGCTTCCATGCCGGCCCCCTGCGTTCCCTCAAGGGCCAAACGCCGGTCCCTGGTAGCTCTCCCCTGTACCTGGGGGTGAGCCTCTACTCCAAGGACCCGGCCTCCCTCTCCCAGTTCGCCACCGAGGTATCCACTCCCGGGACCGCCCAGTTCGGGCACTACCTCACTCCGGGGGCCTTTGCCGCACGCTTCGGTCCCGGTCGGGGGACCCTCTCCCGGGTGGAGGCCGCCTTTGAAGGAGCCGGCTTCTCCGTGGTCCACTCCTACCCGGACGGCCTCTTCCTGACGGTCCGGGGCACCGCGCAGGCGGCCGAGACGTTCTTCTCGACCCGGCTGGTCACCGGGACCGGACCCAACGGCACGGAGATGCTCCCGGCAACCCTCCCCACCCTTCCGCGGGCCCTACAGCCGTATGTGCAAGCGGTCACCGGGCTGGACTCCGGGACCCAGACCTTCTCCCTCCCGTTCTCCTCCCTCTCCGGTTCTTCGAGCCCCCTGCAGGGGGGGACCTCGCTCATCACCCCGAACGAGGTCCATTCCCTCTACGGGCTCAACAGCCTGTACAACGTCAGCAGCCTTCCGCGCTACGCCCAAGGGACGAGCATCGGGATCCTCCTCTGGGGCGACGGCTTCTCTCCCCAGGACATCACCACCTTCGAGCAGCAGTTCTATCCCGGTAGCGAACCTCCGTTCACCTACACGGCAGTTCCCCTGGACGGGGCACCGGCCCCCTCGGCGGGCGCGGTCAACGATCCTAGCCATGCTCCCTTCGAGCTCACCCTGGACATGGAGTGGGCAGGGGCGGCCGCTCCCGGCTCCCATCTGGTGGTGGCGTACGTCCCGGACGGGCCGGCCCCGGGCTATTCCCCCAGCACGACGCAGCTCCTTGACGGGCTCTCCTACCTGGTGAACTCCGCGGGGGTGAGCGTGATCACCGAGTCCTTCGGCTCGCCGGACAGCACCGGCACCTCCTACCAGAGCACTGCGGACACGCTCTTCCAGCAAGCGGCCGCGGAAGGCATCAGTGTCTTCGCGGCCTCCGGTGATGATGGAGGGGAGGGGGGGACGCTTTCGAACGCATGCCAGGGGACCGTGGACACGATGTACCCCGCCTCATCTCCCTGGGTCACAGGAGTGGGTGGGACGGTCCCTACCCTGAACGGCCTCGGGACCCTGACCTCGGAGGTCGCCTGGTCCCACAGCGGAGGGGGTTTCTCCGCGGCGTACTCCACGCCGACCTGGCAACAGTCCGGCTCGGCCTACCAGGAGATCCAGCAGTTCGGCCCGGGCCGCCGGGGAGTCCCGGACGTGGCCGGTCCGGCGGCCGACAACCTGCTCTACTTTGACGGGAGCGCACAACAGGGGGAGGGAACCTCGTTCGCCTCTCCCATGTGGGCGGGGATGGTGGCGGAGATGGATTCCGTGGCCGGCCATCGGCTCGGGTTCCTGAACCCTCGGCTCTATACCCTTGGGACAGCGCAGGGGAACGGGTTCAGTCCTGCGCCCTTCCGGGAGATCAACCAGGGGAAGAACTGCGTGTATTCCGCCGGTCCGGGCCCGGGGTGGGATCCGGTCACGGGCTGGGGCGTCCCGACCAACGCGCTCACCCTCTTTGGTGACCTGACGGACCGGTTCGCCTCCATCGGCATGGCGTTCACCCCCGGGACCGGCCAGCCCGGCTCCTCCTTCACGGTGGCCCTCACGGTCATGAACGGATCCCGTCCCTTGCCGAACATCCCGGTGAACGTCACGTTCCTGTCATACCCCTCGCCGGCGAGCTCCAGCACTCCGCTGAGAACGGTGACGATCACCACCAATGCCACGGGGAGGGGAGCGGCGGCCTTCCGGGTGCCGCTGAGCTACCTGTTCGATCGCATCCTCGTGGAGGCCCAGATCTTCACCCGTTCCGAGGTGGGGACCAATTCCAGCATCATCGATGTGTCCCTGCTGGGAGGCTACCTGAACTTCCTCACGCCATACATGACCTACCCCGACAACGTGGTCCTGTTCGTCCTGATCATGGCCGGAGCGACGGCCTTGGGATGGGCGCTGGGCGTCCGACGAAGGTCCCGGTCCACCCCACCTCCTCCCACAGAACGGATCGAGCAGCCCGGGGGGAGTTCCCCGGAGCCCGGTCCCCCACCCGGGCAGGAGGCCGCCCCTCCGCCCGTTCCCACGGGGGGTGGGGGCTGGGCCGAACCTACCGGAGCCGGGATCCACCGACCCCCTTCTCCGGAAGAAGGACCGCCGGGGATCCCACCGGCCCCCCTGCCCGTGGAGGAGGCACCCCGGACGGTCCCCGGGGATTCCTCTCCGGATCACAGGGTGGTGTCCAGCCCTGGTCCCACGGAGGCGGAAGCCCCGTCGGTGGACGTCCGGGACCCCTCGGGAGCGATCCCCTCCTCGTCTCCGGTACCGACCGGAGCTGAAGAGGGATCTCGGGGGGGGACAGAAACGCCGCTCGAGACCTCCTCCCCCCAGGCTCCCTTTCCCTGCTGGAGCTGCGGGAGGATGGTCCCCGGGGACCTCGGGCTCTGCCCTTTCTGCAGCGCTAGGCTCGCCTAGCCCGGGTCGCCGGGCAGGGGAGGGGACGTCTTCCTCTTCTCCTCCGGCGGAGGACTTATCGCCTCCTCCGGTTAGGGCTTTACATGGAGGGAGCTCCCGGGGATGCCCCGCTCGGCCTTTCCCTTTCCGGTCTCGAACGAGAGATCCTCCGGGCCCTCCGCGGCGCCACCCCGGGATCCCCCGTGGGCGAGACCGACCTGATGACCCGGGTCTCCGCCCCCCCCGATACGGTTCGCGGGGGGCTGCAGCGCCTTAGGGCCAAGGGTTGGCTGGTGCTGGAGGAGACCTCCCAGGAGCGTTGGGTCCTCACGGTACGGGGAAGGGAGGCACTCGCCGAGGGGCTTCCGGAGCGACGCCTGCTCCGGCTCTTGGAGAGAGGCCCGCGAACCCTCGAGGAGATCCGGGGGGAAGGGCTCGACCCCGATGCGCTGACGGTAGCCCTGGGCCAGTTGAAGCGCAAAGGGCTCCTCGTTCCCGGCCGGAGCCTCGCTCTGGCCGCCGACCCTCCCGCCACCTTGGAGGAGGAGGAGGTCCTCTCGCGGCTGGACCAGGGTGACCTCCCGGTGAGCTCCGAGGTCCGGACGAACCTCGCCCGTCGTGGCCTCGTCACCGTCGAGCGCACCGTGGAGCGCCGTTGGTCCCTCTCCCCACAGGGCGCCTCCGTCTCTCTCGAAGGGGCGGGGCCGGAGGGGGTCGGTGCCCTGACCGCCCAGCACTTGCTGAAGGACCGGTGGAGGACGCTTGCGTTCCGGCCCTATGACGTCCGGGCCCCCGTGCCCTTCGTCGGGGGGGCCCGCTACCACCCCTACCTCGAGTGGCTCCGGCAGGTGGAGGAGGTCCTGGTCGGCCTGGGCTTCGAGGAGTACCGGGGCCCGATCGTCGAGCAGGAGTTCTACAACAACGACCTCCTGTTCATGCCCCAGGAGCATCCGGCCCGGTCCCTCCAGGACATGCTCGCCCTGGCCGGACTGGAGGGGGGACGGATCCCGGCCGCCCTGCTCCGGAGCGTGGCCGCGGTGCACGAGGGCCGAGCCCCGCCGCGCCAGCGTTCCGCCCTCTCCCCGGGCTGGCAGACCCCCTATGAGGAATCCGTGGCCCGGCGCGTGGTCCTCCGGAGCCAGACCACCGCCGCCACCGGTCGGTACCTGGCGAGCCATCCCCGGCCGCCGTTCAGGATGTACAGCGTGGACCTGGTCTTCCGCCGGGACGCGGTGGACGCCCAACACCACCTGCAGTTCCACCAGGCGGAGGGGGTCATGGGCCGGCGGGGCCTCACGTTCCGCCATCTGCTAGGCCTTCTCGAACAGTTCACGCACGCGCTGGGGATCCCCGAGGTACGGTTCCAGCCCACCTACTTCCCTTTCACGGAGCCGAGCGTCCAGGGGATGGTGCGCCACCCGACCCTGGGTTGGATCGAGGCGTTGCCGGGGGGGATGTTCCGGCCCGAGGTCCTGAGGCCGTTGGGCGTCAAGGTGCCCACGGCGGCCTGGGGGATCGGCATCGGCCGCCTGGCGCTGGTGGCCCTGGGGCTGAACGACATCCGGGAACTCTTCCTGGACGACCTCCCTCGCCTCTCCGAGTGGAGGTTCTGACCCGACCATGCCCCAAAGCGCGCTGTCCCTCGAGCGGATCAACGCCCTCCTCCCGCGGCCCGTCTCGGAGGAGACCCTGAGGGAAACCCTCTTCCGGAGCAAGGTGGAGCCCGGCGCCCGGCTGGGCGACCGGCTCACGGTGGAGGTCACCCCCGATCGATTGGACCTTCTCGACGAGGCCGGCCTCGCCCGGGAACTCTCCGGGCTGATGGGGCTTGCCCGTGGGATGGGTTACGCGTTCGAGCCGGCGCCCCTCCCCGGGGTGGAGGCCCGGCAGAACGCCTCCGTGTCGCCCCTGCGAGGAGAGTTCTTGGCGGTGGCCCTTGAGGCCCCTGCGGGGGGCGGGGCCCTGGATGCCGGGCTCCTCGACGAGGTGATCCGCTTCCAGGAGCTCCTCCATGCGACCACCGGCCGGGACCGGCGGGCCGGCAGCCTCGGCCTCTACCCCTTGGAACGTCTGACCCCCCCTTTCCGGTATGCCTTGGAACCGCTCGGGCAGATCCGGTTCACTCCGCTGTCCTCCTCGCAGGAGCTGGCCGGGAAGGACTTCTATCAGACGCACCCTCTCGCGCTCCGCTACGGGGACCTGGGGCGGCAGGGAGAACTCGCCCTCACCCTGAGGGACGAGGAGGACCGGATCCTCTCCCTCCCCCCCGTGTTGAACGCGGCCACCACCGGCGAGATCCGTCCCGGGGACCGTCGGATCCTCGTGGAAGCCACGGGCACCCGCCCCGCCCGGGTCCGGGAATTGATCGGATACATGCTCCTTCCGTTCGTGGAGCGGGGGTGGAAGGCCCACCCGGTCCCTATCCATGGCCCTGAGGGTTCCCGGGACGGGCAGGAGGTCCTACGCCCCCGGAGGTTCACCCTCGCCGGGGCCGGGGTGCAACGCCTGCTGGGCGTGCGCCTGACGGCGGGCGAGCTGGCCGACCACCTTCAGCAGGCCCGGCTGGCGGCCGAGGTACGGGAGGGAAGGATCCAGGTGGAGGCTCCCCCCTGGCGACCCGACCTCCTCGCGGAGGTGGACCTCATCGAGGAGGTCGCCGTGGCCCGGGGGTTCGGGCGATTCCCACCCATCCTTCCTCCTTCCTCCACCCGGGGCGCGCGGAGCCGGTCGGCGCACCAGGAAGCCCAACTCAGGGAGGTGGCCCTCGGCATGGACTTCCAGGAGCTCTACACTCCCGTCCTGATCCCCGGTACCGCCGCGGGTTGGGGCCTGACCCTCTCCGAACCCCTCGCCCTGGTGAACCCGGTCTCCACGGAGTTCTCCCACGTCCGCAGCTCCCTCGTGCCCGGTCTCCTTGCTTCCCTGGGCCGGAACACCCGGTCCCCGTACCCGCAGCGGGTCTTTGAGCTCGGGACGGTGGTCCTTCGGGAGGCCGAGGCGGCCACCGGTACCCGGACCGACCGGCAGTTCGCTCTGGTCGAGGGAGCGGCCGGCACCGGATTCGCCCGGGCCGCGGCCTGGGCGGAACGCCTGCTCGACCTCTTCCGCCTCACGGCGGGCCGGGAGCCCTTGGAGGTCCCGGGGACGATCCCGGGCCGTTGTGCCCAGATCCGGGTGGCGGGGGAGGTCGTGCTCTGGATGGGGGAGGTCCATCCACGGATCCTCTCCGAACTTCACCTGCCCGAGCCTGTGGCCTTCCTGGTGGTCCACGGTAGCCGCCTGGAGCGGCTCCGGCCGCTGGCCAGCGGCGTCTCCGCGCCCTGAGCCCGGGGGGCCGAGAACCCTTTAGAGGCCGCTTCCCCTGCGTTCCTCACCATGGGCCGCCAGGTCGCCTCCCCCCGGGACCGGTGGAAGGAGAAGGTGCGCGCCGAACTCTCCCCCGACCCATTGGGTCAACGGGGGGAGCCAAGGCTGGGGCTCCCCGGGGACGAGGGGACAGGCCGGTATGTCGAACGGATAGGGTTCCCGGGGGCCCTTCCCCTCACCCGGGGCATCCAGCCGACGATGTACCGGGGCCGGCTCTGGACCATGCGCCAGTACTCGGGGTTCGGGACCGCGGCGGAGACGAACCGCCGCTTCCACCAGCTCCTCCGGCAGGGTCAGACCGGGCTCTCGGTGGCCTTCGATCTCCCCACCCAGATCGGATATGATCCGGACCATCCCCGGTCCCGGGGAGAGGTGGGGCGCTGCGGGGTCTCGGTGGCGACCCGGAAGGACATGGAGGATCTCTTCTCCGGTATCCCGTGGGACCAGGTCACCGTCTCCATGACCATCAACGCCACCGCCCCCATCCTCCTGGGCCTCGCGGTGGTGGTGGCCGAATCCCAGGGGGTGCCCCGAGCCCGGCTGGGGGGGACGGTCCAGAACGACATCCTCAAGGAGTACGCGTCCCGGGGGACGTACATCTTCCCTCCCCAGGCTTCGATGAGGCTCACGGTGGACCTCATCGAGTTCGCCACCCGGGAAATGCCCCAGTTCAACACCATCTCCGTCTCCGGCTACCACATGCGGGAGGCCGGGGCCACGGCGGCGCAGGAGGTGGCCTTCACGCTCGCGGACGGGCTCGCCTACGCGAAGGCGGTGGCCTCCCGGGGGCTGAACGTGGACGAGTTCCTGCCCCGGATGAGCTTCTTCTTCTCCTCGGACCGGAACCTCTTGGAGGAGGTGGCGAAGTTCCGGGCCGCCCGGCGGCTCTGGGCCGACCTCACCGCCACCGTGTTGAACGCGAAGAGCCTTCGGGCCCGCCAGCTCCGCTTCCACACCCAGACCGCCGGTAGCTCGCTCACCGCCCAGCAGCCGGAGCTCAATGTGGTCAGGACCACCCTGGAGGGGCTGGCAGCGGTGCTGGGCGGGACCCAGTCGCTCCACACGAACTCCCTGGACGAGGCCCTGGGATTGCCGACGGAGGATTCGGCCCGGCTCGCTTTGCGCACCCAGCAGATCCTGGGCGAGGAAAGCGGCGTGGCCTTGACGGTGGACCCCTTGGCGGGGGCCTGGGCGGTGGAGGACCTGACCGACCAGGTGGAGGAGCAGGCCCGGAAGTACCTGGAGGAGATCGACCGGATGGGAGGGGCCGAGGGTGCGGTGGCCCGGGGATACTATCAGGGGGAGATTGCACGGGAGGCCTACCGGAGGGCCCGGGCCTTGGAGCGGGGCGAGGAGAGGATCGTGGGGGTGAACGTCCATCCCGAGACCGAGGAGGGGTTCTCCCTCTTCCCCGGGCCCCGGGCGAACCGGGGGCAGCGGATCCCGGCCTCCCTGGAGGCCCGTGCCGTCTCCCGGGTCCGCACCTTCCGGAAGGAGCGGGATGCCGAGGCGTGCCGAAAGGCCCTGGAGGCTCTCGGGGACGCCACCGACCGGGGGGAGAATGTGCTTCCGGGAGTGATCGCGGCGCTGCGGGAGAACGCGACCCTCGGGGAGATCGCCGGTCTTTGGCGTGGAAGGTTCGGAGAACAGGCGCCTTCCCGGGAGTATTGAGCGGGCCTGGTCGGTCGCTGGCTCGAGGGAACAGAGGGACGGCCCTCGGTTCCGGCCAGGCAGGGCGGCCCATGGAAACCGTCCTGATCTGGAGGGGGGTCTTTCGGGGCGAGGCGTTCCCCGGGGGGACCGGGCGAGGAAAAGGATATGTTCGTCCGGTGGCGGTCGGCCCCCGATGCCGCTCGATCATCTCGGGATAGCGGTCCGGTCCCTGGACCAGGCCATTCCCCGGTGGGAGTCGGCGCTGGGCCAGAAGGCCGGCCGACCGGAGGAGGTCCCTGGGCAGGGGGTACGCGTCTGTTTCCTCGCCACTGGCACCGGAGCGCTGGAGTTCCTGGAGCCCACCCGTCCCGATTCCCCGGTGGGCCGGTTCCTTGCGCGCCGGGGAGAAGGGCTCCACCACGTGGCCTTCGCCGTGGGTGACCTCGGGGCCAAGCTCGCCGAGCTCAAGGGGCACGGGGTCAAGCTCATCGACCCGCAGCCCCGGCGAGGGGCCCGGGGCCACTGGGTGGCGTTCGCCCACCCGGAGAGCTTCGGAGGGGTCCTGACGGAATTCGTCCAACCCGGGGAACCTTCCCCATGACGCCCTCCGCGCCGGGCCGGATCTCCGAGCTGAGGCTCAGGAGGATCTTCGACAGCCGGGGGAACCCCACCGTGGAGGCCGAGATCTGGACGGACCGCGGCGAACGGGCCCGGGCGGGCGCCCCCAGCGGGGCTTCCCGGGGGGTCCACGAGGTGATGGCCTTCCCCGAGGGCGGGGTGGAGGTCGCCCTGGAACGGTTCCGGGCGCGGGTCAAGGACCAGTTCGTCGGACAGGTCCTGGGGGACCAGACGGCCTTCGACACGGCCCTGCGGGAGGCCGACGGGTCTCCAGATCTTTCCACGTTGGGCGGGAACACCACCACCGCGCTCTCCTTGGCGTACGCCCTGGTCACCGCCCGGGCGCAGGGGCTTCCCCTCTGGCGCTCGCTCGCCGGCGGGACCCACGACCCTCCCGTCTTTCCAGCGTTGGCGGGGAACGTCCTGAATGGGGGAGTGCACGCCATGGGCGGGCCGGACATCCAGGAGTTCATCGTGCTGGCGGAGGCACCCGAGATCTCCTGGGCCGTGGAAGGGATGGTGGCCGTCCACCGGGAAGTCGGTCGTCGTCTCCGGGAGCGCTTCCCTCAAGCTGCGTTGGGCCGGGGGGACGAGGGAGGGTGGGTCTCCCCCCTGGGGAACCTGGAGACCCTGGAGCTCCTGGTGAGCGCGTGCCAGACCATCCAGGACCGGGGGTTGCGCGCAGGCCTGAGCCTCCGTCCCGGTCTCGACCTGGCCGCGAGCGAGTTCTTCCGGGAAGGTCGCTATGTTTACCGGGAGCAGACCCTGGACCGGGAGGGACAGATCGGGTTCGTCCAGGAGCTGACGGACCGCTTCGGACTGGTCTTCGTGGAAGATCCGTTGGACCAGGAGGATTTCGAGGGTTTCGCACAACTCACCGCCCAGGTGGGCCGGGGAGGACGCACGTGGGTGGTGGGAGACGACCTTTACACCACCGACCCGGGCCGGGTCGCGCGGGGGATGGAGATGGCCTCGACGAATGCGGTGCTCCTGAAGGTGAACCAGGTGGGGACGCTCACCGAGACCCGCCGGGTGGTGGAACGGGCAGAAGCCGCCGGCGCCTGGACCGTATGCTCCCACCGGTCGGGGGAGACCCCCGACCCCTGGCTGGCCCACCTGCCGCTGGCGTTCGGTTCCCGGGGCTTGAAGACCGGGGTCTTGGGAGGGGAGCGGATGGCCAAGCTTAATGAATTGGTGCGATTGCGTTCCCGGGAGAGCTAGATGGCGACCTCGGACCCGTCCGCCGCGTTGGAAAGCCCCGACTCCCTGCTGGCGGACCGCCGGGGAGAGATGGACCTCCTCATCCCGGAGGACCTGTACCTGACCAGCGGGGTCCACATCGGGACCCAGCAGAAGTCCGCCAGCATGCGGAAGTTCATCCACAAGGTCCGCTACGACGGGTTGTACGTGCTTGACCTGAAGGAGACCGACCGCCGGATCCGTCTCGCGGCCAAGTTCTTGAACCGCTTCCCCCCGGGGAAGGTCCTGGCGGTCTCCCAGCGTCAATACGGCCAGAAGCCGGTGCGAATCTTCGCCCGGACGGTCGGGGCCATCACCTTCTCCGAGCGGTTCGTCCCGGGGTCGCTGACCAATCCGGAGCTCAAGGAGTTCGTCGAGCCGAAGGCGCTCCTGGTCACGGACCCGGCCACGGACATGCAGGCCCTCTCGGAGGCGATGAACGTGGGGATCCCGGTGGTGGGGTTCTGCGACGTGAACAACGAGACCCGCAACGTGGACCTCGTCATCCCGGCGAACAACAAGGGCCGGGCGGCGCTGGCGCTGCTGTACTGGCTGCTCACCCGGGAACTGCTCCGGGAGCAGGGCAAGGTCACCCCCGAGAGCCCTTTCACCATGACGGTGGAAGATTTCCAGGTGGCGCTCTAAGACCCTCCATTCTGGGTCCGCCGGACGGTGTCCGGCGGAGGGAAAGAGCCGGAACGGTGCGCTTTTAGTGTAACCGGGGCATCTCCCGGAGGATGTCCACCATCCCCGAGGAGCTGGGGAAGGCCCTGGAGGAGGCGGGGGTTCCCCCGTCGGCGGCCCGGCTGTTCTTGCTCGTCCGTCACGAGGGTCCCCTGACCGCCCGGGAACTTGCCCGGCGGGCCGGCATCCACCGGGTGGAGGCGTATCGCGAGCTCAAGGCCCTGGCCGGGCGCGGGCTGGTCACGGCCCGGGGGCGCCCTCAGCAGTTCGAGACCAGCTCCCTCCCGGGGGTGCTCCGGAGCTGGATGGGCGAGCTCAAGGTCCGGGCGCGCGAACTGGAAAGGGAGGGCCGACGCTGGCGCCGGAGGACGGTCCGCCCGGAGGCCCCGGCCCCTTCCCGTGTGCTCGGGGAGGAGTGGATCGAGGGCCGATCGGAGATCCGGCGTTTCTTCTTCCGGCGCGTCGCCGAGGTCCGTACCTCGCTGAAGGTGGGATTCCCCTCGCTCTCCGCCCTCGTCCCGGCGGTCCGGGGAGAACGCGCGAACCTGATCCGGGCCATGGCCCGGGGGGTGTCGATCCGGGTCCTCGTCAGCGAGGGGGAGGGCTCCTCTCGACTGGCCCGCGCCCTGGCCGGGACCCCGGGAATGGTTCTCCGCCAGGTCAAGCCCAGGTTCGTCACCAGTCCGTTCGCCCTGGTCGACCGGGAGGGCCTCCTGTTGGCGGTCCTGACGAGTCCATGGGTCTCGCGTGGGCCCCGTCAGGCATCTCTGTGGACGCGCTCCCGCTCCGTGGTGCGGAGCTACCAGACGCGTTTCGATCTTCTCTTCGAGCAGGGTACGCCGGTGGCCCCGAGGAGGGCCCGGCGGCCGGGCCGGGAGGACCTTTCGCCCGGATGACCGACCCGCTCGAAACCCTCGAACGAGAGCTCCGCGCCTCCGGCATTCCCTCCCTCGCGCTCCGGGGCTATGTCGCCCTGCTCCAGCGAGGCCCCCTGACGGTCGCAGGGCTTTCCCGGGAGCTCGGGCTGGACCGGTCCGAAGGGTATCGGCTCACCCGTAGCTTGCGGTCCCTCGGCCTCGTCTCGGGTTGGGGACGGCCCCTTTCCGTCTCGGCCCGAGCGCCCCCCGAGGTGTTGTCCGCACTGCACCGCCGGGTCCGCGCCCGTCGTGACCGGCTGGCGAGGGTTCTGGAACACCTGGAGCGGGAGGAAGGGACACGGGGACTGGGTCCGTGGGACTTCCAGCGCGCCCGCCCTCTCCGGCCGGTGGAGGGAGAGCGGCGGGTCACCGAGGCCTTCGAGGCGATCATGGAACTCGCCCGGCGCCGGGTGGACTCCTTCCTTTACATCGAGGGGACGGCACGGGCCGGCAACTTCGCTCGCCTCCGGGCGGCCACCCGGACCCAGGCCCGGGGGGTCCGGTTCCGGGCAGTGGTGGAGGTGACCCCCCAGAACCTCCCCTTCTTCGAACAGGCGAGCGCCCTGGGGGAGATGCGGCATGTCCCCGGCCTTCGCTACACCCGCTACTACGTGATCGACGGCAAGGGGGTCCTGCTCCTCCTGTTGCCCTTGTCCCGGCAACCCAGACGCCACTCGGAGGTGGCTATCTGGTTGACCTCGCCGGAACTGGTACGGTTCTTCGCGATGAACTTCGAGCAGATGTTCCGGGTGGGCCAACAGCTCTCGCAGCGGGTCGCCGAGCTTCGACGGGGACTCCCCCTGGAGCTCCCGCTCGATCCCCGCCGTCTCGGGGGCGCCTTGGAACGCCTGCAACAGGCCTTGCGGAGCCTCGGAGCGATCTATGGGGCCGTGGGAAGCGCGATGGACCTGACCCCCTCCCTGGAGAGGCTCGCGTCCGAGCTTGGCCGGTCCCTTGCCTGCCGGCCCGGTACCCGGGAGGGTTCGCTCGCCCTGCTTCGCCGACGCTGGGGATCGCGAAAGCTCGGCCGTCTCACTTGGGAGGAGGGCACCGGGAACCAGGTCCGGTGGGAGGGTTGCACCGTCTGCGGAGACGGAGGGAACCTTCCTTCGTTCTGTGAAAAGGTCCTCCGGAGCGCGGTGGAGGCCTCCTTGGGCCCGGGGTGGCGACTGACGGACCCACCCTCCGCGTCCCCCTCGATGGACGGGGTGCACCGGGTCTGGACCGAGAGAATCCTCCCTCCTCCGACACCCCGGGATAGTGGAAAGGCATCGGCGGGGTCAGCCGGGTTGGTCCGTACACCCGTTACAACCCAAAACGAACAGTTTTAATCCCCGTTGGAGCCTATGGGTCCTCCTAGAACGACATGAAGGATGAGTCGACCCCGGCGGGGATGGAGGGTGTTCTCTCCGTGTCCTCTCCAGGACTCTGGAGTCGGACGACCCCGGGCGATCCCGTCTCCCCGGAACGGTGTCGGCTCTGTGGATCCAGCCGGTGGACGAAGGACGGGACCACGGGGGAGGTGGTCTGCGACGTCTGCGGCCTCGTGCTGGAGACGAACGCCCTGGTCAACGAGCGGGGGCCCCTCACCTCCCGGGACGGGACCTCCTCCGCGGAGGGACAGGGGTACGGCCCGGCCTCGAGCCCCCTGCTGCCGGACAAGGGCCTCTTCAGCGAGATCGGTCCTCCCTCCCGTGACTCCCATGGCCACGCGCTGTCCCGGGACCACACTTCCCGCTACTACCACCTCCGGAAGCTGAACCACCGGTTACGCGCGCCCCGGACCCGCCAACGCAACCTGGGCATTGCCGTGGCCGAGATCCAGCGGTTGACCAGCGTCCTCTCGCTTTCCCGGGAGGTGCGGGAGTCAGCCATCCTCATCTACCGGCAGGCGCTGGACCAGAAGGCCACCCGGGGGAAGAAGATCGTGGCGCTGGTCGCCGCCAGCGTCTATGCCGCTTGCCGGCAATGCCATGTGCCCCGGACCTTACGGGAGGTGATCGACCAATCCCGCGCCTCGAAGATCGAGGTGGGCCGGG
The DNA here is from genome assembly GCA_021806135.1 of Thermoplasmata archaeon. Taxonomy (GTDB): domain Archaea; phylum Thermoplasmatota; class Thermoplasmata; order Lutacidiplasmatales; family UBA184; genus JAKATE01. The sequence continues at coordinate 23,227 of JAJZYB010000001.1, read as the reverse complement.
CCTTCACGTTGATCTCCCGGGAGCTCCGGCTCGCCCTGAGGCCGCTGGAGCCCCGGGATTATCTGGTGCGCTTCACCCAGGACCTGAACCTTTCCCGGGAGGTGCGCACCAAGGTCCAGGAGCTCCTGGGCCAGGCGGAACGGAGCTACCCGACGAGCGGCGTGCTCGCCAATGGCATCCTCGCGACCATCATCTACATCGCCTGCAATCTCACCGGAGAGCCCCGGAGCCAGGACCGGGTGGCGGCGGTGGCCAAGGTCACCCCGGTGACGATCCGCAACCATTACAAGGAGCTCCTTGAGCTCCTGGGGCTCCCGGCAGACCTGACGAACCCTCTCGCTCACCCTTCGCCGGTAGCCCCTCGGAAGGCGGCGGCCGTTCCGGACGGCAGTCGAGGGTACGGGTCCCCCAAAGCGGATAACCTTTAGACGGGTGGGAGACGCCCGTGGCCGCCGCCCCCACCCTTTCCTACTCCGGTTTCCGGGCCTACGCGGAGTGTCCGCTCCGTTGGAAGTTCCTGTACGTGGACCGCCTTCGGGAGAAGCCCCGGTCCTTCTTCTCCTTCGGTCGGTCGGTGCACGCAGCACTGGAACGCTTCGTGGCCCCTCTGGTGGTGGAGGGGGGACTCCCCGGGAAGGGACCTGGGGGGCAACGGACGCTGAGGGACTTCTCCGGCCCGCAGACCGACCCCTCGGTGGCCCAGACCCCCATGGATCTTTCCGGGCTCCTGGGCATCTACCGGGAGGAGTGGGTCTCCGAGGGCTACACATCAGCCCAGGAGGAGGAGAGCTATTTCGACCTGGGGGTCGACCTCCTGACCCGGTTCCATTCGGTCTATGTGAAGGAGCCCCCCCGGCCGGTCGCGGTGGAGAAGGACCTCCGCGCGGAGTTGGAGGGCGTCCCCATCCACGGGATCGTCGACCGGCTGGACCGGACCGAGGGCGGGGGGCTCGAGGTGCTGGACTACAAGACCTCGAAGGAGCTCTCGCTGAAGGACGCGCAACTCTCCGACCAGTTGACGCTCTACCAGGCCCTGGTGGAGCAGAACTACGGCCGGCCGGTCGAGTCGCTGACCCTGTACCACCTGCGCAGCCTGAGCGCCCTGAGGACCCCCCGTCGTCCCCCGGAAGCGATCCAGGACCTGGGGATCCGGTTGGGAGAGGTCTCCGACGGCATCCGTTCGGGGCACTACGAGCCCCGGGTGGGTTCGTGGTGCCGGTGGTGTGACTTCCGCTCCCTCTGCCCGGAGTTCAAAGAGGTCCCCGCCGGCTCCCGGGAGCGGATCGTGACGTTGGTGGATCGTTACGCCGAGCTCCTCTCGGAACGCCGGCAGGCCCGGCAGGAGATGGAGGCGATCGAAGAGGAGATGGAAGGGCTGGCCCTGGGCCTGGGGGTCCATCGGTTCCGGGGAAGTCGTTTGAGCCTCCACCGGCAGGCCCGGCGGAGTTGGCACTTCCCGCCGGAGGCCACCTTACCGCTGCTCCGGGCCCACGCCCTGGAGGTCCGGGCCGGCGGGGGGGACCCAGACCGCACCGCGGCCCTGCTCCGGGACCCCGAGGTCCCTGCCCGCTTGCGGCGGCTGCTCGCCGGTCAAGGGAAGCTCGAACTGCGCTACACCTGGGAGCCCGAGGGCTCCGACCCCCACTGACGGTCTCCTCCCCGGCGGCCGGTCAGGCCGGAGGTTCGGAGGAGACGTACTGGCTGTTGGAATAGACGGTCACGCTGTAGTTGCCGGAGGGGTTCAGGAAGAGGAAGTCGTAGGTGAGGGTGAGGATGGCCGACCACTGGTAGTTCCCCGCGTGGACGGGGGCTCCCGTGCTGTACGAGCCCTCTTGGCCCGCCAGCTGGCTCGCGAGCGTGGCCCACGTGGAGTTCCCGGCGGGCACGATGAAGAACTCCACCGAGGCGTTGGCCGGCGAGAGCACGGTGAAGTTCCCGAGGATCACATCCTCCCCTTCCACCAGCCCCGAGAACCCGGTGATGTTGTCCGGGCCTATCGTGATGGCCCCGGAACGGGTCAGCGGATCGGTGGGGGCCAACCCCGTGCCCGTGAGTTCGGGGAGGATGGCGAAGGTGACCAGGATCACCATGCCGATGACCAAAGAGGCCCGGGTGAGGTTGTAATAGAAGCGTCGGCGTTTCCGGGTGGCCATCGCCCAGAGGAAGGCGCGGTAGCCGGGACGCAGAAGCCGGGGCAGGGTCTTGGGGTCCACCGGGTCCGGCCTGAACGGATCCGGCGGGATGTGCGAGGGGGGTCCCAGGGGGGACTCCGGGGGCGCCTCGCCGGTCATCGTCGGTGCTCCCGGCGCCGGAGCCGGAGCTCTTTATCTGGATAGCGTACGGACCCGGTCCGGGCTACTCCAGGTAGCGGATGGCATCGGCGGGGGGAAGACGGGACGCCTTGAGGGCGGGCACTCCCGTGGCGAGGAGGGTCAACGCGAAGGCGGAGAGGATCACGGTGAGCAGGTTGCCCCAAGGCACCGAGAAGGTCAGGAAGCCCGCCCCCGTGCCCTCCGCTGCGTGGTAGGCGATGAGCAGCCCCATGGCGGTCCCGATCAGGATCCCGATCGCGGCCAGGGACCCGTACTCCAGAAGGAAGGCGAGGAGGATCTGGCGCCGGCGAAGTCCCAGCGCCCGGGCAATGCCGATCTGGCTGCGTCGTTCCACCACCGCCCGGAGCGAGGTGATCCCGATGGCCGCGATGCCCACCATCAGTCCGAGGGCCACGAAGACCTCCAGCAGGTCGAAGATCGTTTCGTGGACGGCCCCGTCGGAGATGTAGGTCGCGCGGGTGGCGAGGGTACCCACCGTATCCCCCACCACGAGGCTCGAGGAGATGATGAGGGTGCCCACCACCAGGCCGAGGACGAAGAGGAGCGTACGGCGTCGGCCGCGGACGAAGCTCCTCAGGCCGACCTTGGCGATCACCGGGTCCCGGAGGCCCAAGAGGAGAGAGAGGAGGGCCACCCCCAGCAGGATGAGCAGGAGGAGGGCCGGCCCGGCTCCGACGTTCGACATGGGACTACCCCGAGAGAAGTTCGCCGCCACGCATCCGGTACGTCACATCGCATTGCCGTGCCACGTCGGGGTTGTGCGTGACCACGATGAGGGTCTGCTGGTGGGCCCGGTTCAGGTCCTTGAGGAGGCGCATCACCTGGCCTGCGTTCTCCTCGTCAAGGTTCCCGGTAGGTTCGTCGGCCCAGACGATGGCCGGTTCGGGCGCCAGGGCCCGGGCCAGGGAGACCCGCTGCTGTTGTCCGCCGGAGAGGGCATTGGGCTTCTCGTTGGCCTTCCCCTTGAGCCCGAGCTCCTCCAGCCACTGCAGGGCACGGCGACGCGCCTCCGGGACGGGGGTCCCCCCCACCAGAAGGGGAAATTCCACGTTCTCTGCGGCGGTGAGCACGGGGAGCAGGTTGTAGGACTGGAAGATGAACCCCATCCGTTGCGCCCGGTAGTGGCTCTTCTCACTGTCGGTCATGGACTGGAGGTCGACCCCTTCCACCTGGATGGATCCCCGATCGATCCGGTCCAGTCCGGAGAAGCAGTTCAGGAAGGTGGTCTTTCCGCAGCCGGACGGGCCCATGATGGCCACCATCCGGCCCCGGGCAATGTCCACGGTGACTCCCCGTAACGCCTCAACCGGCCCGGCCGGTGACGGGTAGATCCTCCAAACGTCCGTACCGTGCACCAGGGAGGTTTGCGGCATCGTCCGCCTCCAGGGGAAAGCGACGCTTCTTAACGACTTGGAGGGGGCACCCGGAGGGGCGCCGGGCCGGCCGACCCGACGGACCGGTCCCGGGCCCCCGATCCGCTGGGTCCGGTGCGAAAATCCCTTATGGGCAAGCCTGGTCACGGCGCTATGGCGCGAAAGCTCTGCGACCCGGAACTCCTGGGCCCCTGGAAGGGCCAAGGACTGACGCTGGCCACCCTCTGTTCCCACTCGAGCCTCCAAATCTTCCATGGGGCCCGGCAGGAAGGGTACCGCTCCCTGGGGATCGCCCAGGGGCGTCCTCCCCGATTCTACGACGCCTTCCCCCTGGCCCGGCCCGACGGGTTCCTCACCCTGCCGAGGTTCGGAGACCTTCCGGATCACGTGGAACGGCTCCGGTCGGAGCGGTGCGTGCTCGTTCCCACGGGGTCCTTCGTGGAATACGTCGGCCCCGAGCGGTTCGCCAAGCTCCCCATCCCGGTCTTTGGGAACCGGCGGGTGATGGCCTGGGAGTCGGACCGGGAGAAGGAGCGGGTCTGGCTCGAGTCGGCCGGCGTGAGGATGCCGCGCCGGTACGAGGGTCCTTCCGAGGTGGACGGGCCGGTGATCGTGAAGTATTACGGAGCCAAGGGGGGCCGGGGGTTCATCCTCGCCAAGAACCGGCAGGAACTGGAGGGCTACACGATCACGGAGCCGCACGTGATCCAGCAGTACGTGATCGGTACCCGCTACTACCTCCACTTCTTCTATTCCCCCCTCTCGGAGGACGGGTACCGGGTGGGCGAGGGCTCCCTCGAGCTCCTCGGGATGGACCGGCGGGACGAGGCCAACATCGACGAGCTCTACAAGCTGGGAAGCCAGGAGGAGCTCACCCGTAGCGGGATCCGCCCCACCTTTGTGGTCACCGGCAACGTCCCGGTGGTGCTCCGGGAGTCCCTGCTTCCGGACGTGTTCGACATAGGAGAACGGATCGTGGAGCGCTCCCTGGAGCTCTTCGGGGGGATGGTAGGACCGTTCTGCGTGGAGGGGATCATGACGGAGGAGCTCAAGTTCTACGTCTTCGAGATCTCCACCCGGATCGTGGCCGGGACGAACCTGTTCATCCAGGGCTCCCCCTACTCCGACCTGGTACGCCCCGGTCTCTCCACGGGTCGCCGGATCGCCTTGGAGCTTCGGCGGGCCGAACGGGAGGACCGCTTGGACGAGGTATTGAGCTGATGGGCCGGGGGAACCCGCGCCGCGATGGGTCCTCCGCGCGCCTCCCATGACGGATGCCATCGTGGCCCGGGGCCTCGGCCGGCGGTACCTCTGGCGGGGAGGGGCCCAGGACGCGTTGGTGGACGTGAACCTCCGGGTCCCGGCGGGGGGGCTTCTGGGGCTCATCGGCCGGAACGGGGCGGGGAAGACCACGTTCGTCCGGGTGGCCTCCACCCAACTGCTCCCGACGGCGGGCTCGGTGGAGGTCCTCGGGCATGACGTGGTCTCGGAGGTGGGGGCGGTTCGGGGCCGGATCGCGGTGATCCCCCAGGAGTCCCGTCCACTCTACTGGCTCACCCCGCAGGAGCTGGTCGCCTACTACCTGAGGATGCGGGGGGGGGCCCGCCGGGAATCCGAGGCCAAGGCCAAGGAGGCGCTCCGGGAGCTGGGGCTGGTCCCCTGGGCGCACACGCAGGTGAACCGGCTCTCCGGCGGGCTGCGTCGCCGGGCCATGGTGGCCATGGTGATGGCCTCGGACGCGGAGGTGGTCTTCCTCGACGAGCCCACGACGGGGCTCGACCCGCTCGCCCGCCGGAGCGTCTGGTCGGCGATCCGCAAGGCAGTGAGCGAGCACCGCACGGTCGTGCTCACCACGCACTACCTGGACGAAGCGGAGGCCCTCTCGGACCGGATCGCCTTGCTGGAGCATGGCCGGATCCTGCTGGAGGGAACCCCCCGGGAGGTGGCGGGCCGGGTTCGCTACCCCTACCGGGTGGCCGTGGAAAGCGGGTTCACCGAGGAGGAGCTACGGAGCTACGGGGAGGTCTCCCGGATCGGGGACCGGTTGCTCCTCTTCACCCACGAACCAGCGGCCCGGGAACTGACGCGCAAGGGCCTGGAGCGGGGCGCCCGCATCTCCCTCGGCCCGGTCAGTCTGGAGGACGTGTTCGTGCAGATGGTCGGGAAGGACTTCGAGTCGGATTCGGCGGAGGAGGCGTAAGGTGGACCGGACGTCCCGGGCGCGTCAGATCTGGTCCCTGGTGGCCATGAACGGGTTCGTGCCGATGAAACGGCAGCCGCTCTACCTGGTCAATACCCTCACGAGCCCGTTCTCGTTCCTCTTCTTCATCGCCATCGTCGGGGGGCCCGCCGCCATCCCGTTCGGGGTGGCCGGGGGGATGATCCTCACCATCCTCTCCATCGGGACCTCGCTACAGACGGACATGACCCACTACAAGCAGGACCTGAAGCTGCAGGACATGGTCGTCGCCTCCCCCATGGGGGCGGGTATCTACGTCACCGGGATGGCCCTGAGCGAGTTCGTCTACGCGATCCCGGGGATGACGGTCTTCGCCATCCTATCGGTCCTCTTCGGCCACTACGTCTTCCTGGGGGGCGTAGCCGTCGTGGTGACCTTGGTGCTCCTGTGGATCTTTGCGAGCGCGCTGGGGTTCACGCTCGCAACCTATCTCGCGGACGTACGGGAGACCTTTGCGGTGAGTCCCATCATCTCCCTGGCCCTGACGGTGATCCCTCCGGTCTATTACCCGATCACCCGGTGGCCCGCTTTCCTGCGTCCGATCGCCTACATATTCCCGACGACCTGGGCCGCGAACCTGGTCCAAGGGGCCCTGGGGATCTCGCCCAGCCCTCTCACGCTCGTCCAGGGCGTGGAAGATGGTCTGGTGCTGGTGGCCACGGCCGCGATCCTCTTCGCGTTGGCGTGGGCGAAGGCGCAGTGGCGTGAACGGTAAGGGGTCTCGGCACGGGAAACGCCTGGCTGCTCACCCATGGGAGTCCCGAAGGGACCACTGCGAGGGAGGGCCGGTCCAAACCTTCCACCGATCCCGTTCTTTCGACCGGTCCTCCCGGGGGGCGGAATGCCCCCCGGCATTCTGTTCCGTGGGGCTCGCTGGTGGCACCTCCCTCGCTGGTACAGGAGGTTCCGGGCAGAGCGCTGGGGGTTGCCGGACGACCCACCCCTGCGACCCCCTCGGCCCGGAGGACGCCCAGGCGACGGCAGCGTCGGTAAGCGCTGCCGGGACCGCGACCCCTGCCGATCCTCCGGTCCGCGAAGAGCGCAGTCAGACTTTTCCTCGGCGGAATGATCCGAATCGCGGCCCGACCGGTCAAAAGGACTCGCCCGAGGTCTCCGGAGAGTCGTGTCGGTGTCCCCGGCACCCGCGGGTCACTGTGGCGGGGGGGTTCCGGGAGGGTCCCCTCGCCCCGCTCAGGAGGGCGGCGGGGGGGAATCGGTTGGCGGACCCCGGGAGTGGGCCACCTTCCCGAGAAGACTCCGATAGGGCCACAGCGGGGCGATCCGTTTCCCAAGCTTTAAGTGTCGGCTCCCTACTCAGCCGCTTCGCCATGCTTCTGGGGGCCGACGCACGGAATTTCTCCTCGGCCGAGGAGAAGTTCCAACACTGCGTCAGCTGTGGGAAGGAGATGGTGATCCTCCCCGAGGACCAACGCCGGGGGCGGTGCTTCGATTGCACGGTCCCCCTGGGTAGCGAGATGGGGCCTTGCCCGGAGTGTGGGTTCTGGACGGACCTCGAACCGCACTCGGTATGTCCTCGCTGCGGGCACGCCGTGCCTTTGTTCTGAACCCGGCCGCTCGGTCGTCCTTTCTCGGGGGATTCCCCGTCGTGGTGGGTGGACGCGCAGTGACCGCAGCGTTCTGGGGAGGCACCGGCGCGCGGCGGGAGGAGGCTGGGAAAGCCTCCCGGGGAGACCCGGGACCTCACTCCATGCTCACGTCTGAGCGCATGTAGGCCCGGATCGCCAGGTAGAGCACCACGACGGTCTCGCCGGCGAGGACGAGGACCTGCCAGCCCTCGGTCGGGGTCAACTGGGAGAAGTATGCGCCCCGGACGGCGTCCGCCACGTAGGTCAGGGGGTTCAGGTGGAAGAGCACCTGGATGGCCAGGGGGAGACCGCTGCTCAGCGGATAGAAGACCGTGCTGGCGAAGTTGACCACGAAGATCACCAGGATCTGGATGCTGTTGTAGGCGTTGTTGGACTTCACCAGGGCAGAAACGAGGAGCATGAGGGACCCGAAGAAGATCGAGCCCAGGGCGATGGTACCGAGCATGACGCCGGCGCCGATCAGGGTCACGGTCCCCGCCCCGACCAACAGGGATGCGAGGGCGAGCATCACCACAGCGCCTCCCAGCCCGAAGAGGACCGAGGTGAACATGATGCCCAGGAGGTATTGGAGCCGGGTGAAGGGGCCCACCAGGAGTTGGGCGAGCATGCCGTAGCGCCGGTCTGCCCAGAGCATGCTCCCTCCGACGGTACCGGCCATGACCGCCTGGAAGGCCATGATCCCCGGCGTCAGGTAGGCCAGGTAGCTCTTCCCTCCGGCGGCCGCCCCGGCCAGGGACTGGAAGCCGAACCCGAAGAAGACGAGGTAAAGGGCGGGGAGGCCCAGGAGGATGATGAGGCTCCCGGGGTCGGTGTTCACCCGGGTGTTCCGGTAGATGAGCCGCAGGAGGTTAGGGATCGGCATGGGTCTGCCCCCCCGGCTCCACCGAATGGAGGAAGACATCTTCGAGGGTGTTCTTGCGGATGTTCAGCCACTCGATCTGGATGGCCTGCTTCTGGCTCAGTTCCACCAGGAGGGACAGGGCGTGCTTCGGTTCGTCGGTGAGGAGGATCCCGGAACGGTCCTCCACGGTCAGGCTGTCGGTGGGGCCGAGCCGGGTCTTAAGGGCCTGGAAGTAGCCGGGGGCGTCCCCCGCTCCGAGAGTGATCTCCATGGTCCGCTTTCCCCCGTAGAGGCGCTTGAGGTTCTCCAGGCTGTCCAGGACGAGGATCTTGCCCCCGTCGATGACCGCGATACGGTCGCACAGGTAGTCCGCCTCCTCGAGGTTGTGGGTGGTGAAGACCACGGTGAGACCCCGGGAGACCTCGCCCCGGATCGAGTCGAGCAGGGACCGGCGCATGATCACGTCCAGCCCCACGGTGGGTTCGTCCAGGAAGAGGATGTCCATGTCGTGCATGAACTCCCGGGCGACCTGCACCCGGCGCTTCTGTCCTCCTGAGAGGTCGAAGGAGCGCCGCTTCCGGAGGTCTTCCAGCCCGAAACGTTGGATGAGCGCGTCCCTTCGGCGCTCCCGCTCCTCCTTGGGGATCCCCCAGAGGATCCCATAGATGTCGAGGTTCCCCTGGACGGTGGTGAAGTCGAAGGACTCTCCTTGCTGGACCACGCCGATGCGCCGCCGGATCCGCTGCCCATCCCTCGCTGGGTCCATGCCAAGTACCCGAAGCGAACCCTGGGTGGGTCTCAGGAGGGTGGTCATGACCTTGATGAGGGTGGACTTCCCGGCCCCGTTCTTCCCGAGGAGCCCGAAGACCTCCCCGCGTCGGATGGTGAAACTGACCCCCTGGAGGGCCTCGCGCTTCCCGTCGTAGGAGTGGTGGAGGTCCTTGACCTCGAGGACAGGCGCTTGCGCCGGGGTTGCTTGGGCGGTGGAGGCAAGGCGACCGGTCATGGCGTCTCCTCTCGGCGGCGCCGCCCCCTATAAGGCTCTTGCACGGGGGGGGTGGGGGTGAGACCCCGGTGCGTAACCGTGTCGGGCGTGAAGGGGGCACGGAGCAGGCTTTCCCTTCCCGGGAGAAGAGGAGTCCACATCGATGCCAGCAGGGAGACAGGGGGTATTGGGGTTAAGGCACGGGGGCTCCTCACCGGCAGTGACCACTTCCGGCGACGGGTGCCGGGCTCTGCCTCGCCACCGGAAGTGGTCCCGTCCGGCCTGGCGGCGCGGCCGCTGGGGATCGGGAAGAGGCTTGGGCATCCGCTAGGATTATCTCGATGGCCCCGCTGGGGCGGGCGGGCGTGCCGAGGTGGCTCAGTCCGGTACGGCGCGAGTCTGGAAAGCTCGTGGTGGTCTCCACCGCGGGAGTTCAAAGACCGGCGGGGCGCACCCCACCGGTGGAAACTCTCCCCCTCGGCGCTCACCCATCCCCCGACGGTCGTTTGCCGGGGGGTCGGGCCAAGAAGGAGGACCTCAACGATGAGCGTCGAACGGGGGGCATGGGAACCAGCCCTGGGCGAGATCGGAGCGCTGTTGCAACCCGGAGGTACGGCCACCGCGCTCTTCCGGGTCTGCCGGTCATTGCGGGGACGTTTCCCCCACTACAACTGGGTGGGCATCTATCTCCTTCGGGGGGACGAGCTCTCTCTTGCGGCCTGGGACGGGAAGGGCCCCACCGAGCATGTGCGCATCCCCTTGGGGCGGGGGGTCTGTGGCCGGGCCGCCCGCGAGGGCCGGACGGTGAATGTCCCCGACGTCCGTGCCTCCACCGACTACCTCTCCTGCTTTCTCGAGACCCGAAGCGAGATCGTGGTCCCCATCGTGGGTAGGGGCGGGGTGGTGGGGGAGATCGATATCGATGGAGACCAGCTCGACCCCTATGACGCCTCTGACGAGGAGTTCTTGGCCGAGGTGGCACGGTTGCTCAGCCCGCACGCCGAGGCGATCCGCGACGGGGTTCCGGCGCCGCCAGTCGGTCCAACCGCACCCGGATCCTCCTGAGGGCGGAGCTGAGCACTTCCGGTGCCTCGACGGACTGCGCCACCGTCGAGATCCGCGAAGGTTCCCATCTCCTCATACGGAGGATTCCGAGGTCGATGTGCCGGAGGGCGCGGGTCAGTTCGTCCACGATCGGCAGTTGGGCCTTCTGGGAGGTACGGGAGAGCGGATTGAGATCCACGGAGATCACGAACTTCCCGGCGCGGACCAGCGCCTCCGCCCGGTCTCCGTCCTCCAGGGGAACGACTACCACATCGGCCCGGAGGATCCCGTGGGCGTCCACCCAGGCGCGATCCGAGGCGAGGCCACGGAGGCGGGCGGTGGGGTGCTCTCCAAGGACGGTGGGCACCCCGGCTTGCCGGAGGGCGTCCGCCACCCGTCGCGCCCGGTCCGGGGTGCGATGGAAGAGGTTCACTTCCACGGTCAGGCGAGGGAGGCTCTTGGAAAGAGAGGCCACCTCGGCTGCCGCCAGCGCAGCCACGTTCCCGTTCACCGAGAGGACGGGGTGTCGTGCGAGGAGCAGGTGAGCGGCGGCGGCCCGTTCGGCCTTGGCTGCTTCTGGCGTGGTCTTCTCCCCTAGGAGATAGTCGAAGGCTTCCCCCCGTCCGTGGGCCATGAGACCCTCCGGGACCACGAGGCCCTCGGCCATTTTCTCGGCAAGGTCGGACCGTACCATGAGGCTCCGGTAGCGGGGGTGGGACCGCGGTATGGTTGGGGCCGTCATGAGGTCCTGGGAGCCTCCGGAACCACGGGCCGGGCCTTAAGGCCGTTCGTCAGGTCAGGGCCCGGGTCCCAGCGGGCTGCGCGGACCGGAAGACGCTTCCCCCACTGGACCCCGTCCGCAAGGATCCGGAGGTCCCAGGCGAACAGCAGGACGCCGTTGGACCGCGCCTTCTCCAAGGCATGGGCGAATCTCGGGTCCATGGCGCCGTAGGGTCGGAACTCGTCGGTGTCCGATCGTTGGATGAGGAAGAGCACGGCGGCCCTGCCCCCTTGGCGAGCGAACTCACCGAGCACTTCGGCGTGGTGGGCACCCCGGGTAGTGGGGGCATCAGGGAAGAGGGCGGTCCTCCCCTCTCGCAAGTTGGAGCTCTTGACTTCGAGCAAGGCCCGCGGGATGGGATGGGAGGCACTTCCGGGGACGCCATGGTCGAACCGGCACGAGCCCCACCGGAACTCGCTTCTCCAGGGCCCCCAGGACGCCAAGGACGCAATGCGGCCCTCGGCCAGGGCCCGGTCGACCACGGGTCTTGCCAGGAGGCTGTCCACTGAGACCCACCCGGTCGCGGCGCGCGGTCGTTCCACATTGATCAGGGTGAGGGTGGTCTTACGGCCTTCCCGGTGGGCTGGAGCGATCCGGGTCACATGCCCACGGGCCCCGGGGCGGACCAACTCACGGAGCCGGCCGGGGTTGGGCAGGTGCGCCGGCCTGATCCGACCATCGGCCAAACGCACCCGGACCAGGAATCGATTGGGCCGGTCCACCAGTCTCACCGGAAGGACGGGCAGGGGGTATCGGTGGCGGAAACCGGTCCGTTCCCGCGCGATCGGTCCGCTCGTACGGTCCCGCCTCTCAGTCCCATCCGGGACCCAGGAGTTCGCGTGCGATGATCAGGCGCCGGATCTCGGAAGTTCCGGCACCGATCTCGAGGAGCTTGGCATCCCGCGCAAGCCGTTCCAGCGGGAGGTCGCGCATGTATCCGTACCCGCCATGGACCTGGATGGCCTGGAGGGCCGCTCGGGTCGAGGCCTCGCTCGCGAAGGTCAACGCGGCGGAGGAGGATCGTCCCAGGCGTTTGTCCCGGGAGACTGAGTCCAGCGCCTCGTAGAGGAGCAGACGGGAAGCGGAGAGGTCCATGTACATGTTTGCGAGCTTTTCCTGGATCAATTGGAAGGAGCCGATCTTCTGGCCGAACTGCTCCCGTTGCCGGGCGTACGCGACGGAGCGCTCCAGGCAGGCCTCCATGATCCCCACGGGGATCCCGGTCAGAACGGCCCGCTCGACGTTGAGCCCGCTCATCATCACCGAGACCCCCTCGTTCTCCTTGCCGAGGAGGTTCTCTTCGGGCACCTCCACGTTCGCGAAAGAGAGTTCCCCGGTCGGGGAGCCGCGCATGCCCATCTTGTCCAATTTGCGGTTCGTGGAGAAACCCGGGGTTCCCTTCTCCAGGAGGAAGGCGCTCAACCCGTGAGTGCCTCGGGCGGGGTCGGTCCGGGCGTAGACGATCAAGAGGTCGGCTACCGGACCGTTCGTGATGAACTGTTTGGAGCCGTTGATGATGAAGCGATGACCCTTCCTCTCGGCCCGGGTGCGGATGGAGGTCGCGTCGGACCCGGAGCCCGGTTCGGTCAGGGCGAGGGCGCCCACGTGCTTGCCCGAGGCGAGGTCGGGGATGTAGTGCCGCCGTTGGGCCTCGGACCCGTTCCGGAAGAGGTTGTCCAGGCAGAGGTTGCTGTGGGCGCCCACCGATAGGGCCAGGGCAGGGCTCTCTCGGGCGAGTTCGAGAAGGACCAGTGCCTGGGCCCGGTAATCCAGTCCCGTTCCCCCGAGTTCTGGAGGCACCGTGATCCCCAAGAATCCTTGGTCCCCTAGTCGGTGGAAGAGTTGCTCGGGCCAGAAGTCTTCCCGGTCCATGCGCTCGGCCACTGGTGCGACCTCTCGTTGGACGAAGCTCCGGAGAGACGCCACCAAGTCCTCTTGTTCCGGGGAGAGGGAAAGTTCCATGGCAGGAGAAGTGGGCCAGGGTTCCTAACTCTTTGGTCACCGCCCGGATCGAGGACCCTCCCGCTCTCGCATCACGGAATGCGCACGGTTGGGGCTCTCTCGGGGAAGGGGTCTGGCTTCGCTCGACGGGGCAGGGATCCTGCGGCAGGGTCGTCGGCGGGGTAGTCGACCCCGGGACCTCCCTTAGGATCTTCGACAGCAATCCTGGCGGTGAGGAGTTTACTCCCGACGGTTGCGAAGGGGGGTTCGTGGAGAATGGGTACTGGCCCCCAACGCGATCCGGGCCACCTGCTCCATGGTCTTGGCCAAGCGGAGCAGGGCAACGGATTGTTGAAGGGTCGCCTTCGTTTGAGCCCGAAGGTCCTTTTCGATGAGTCCCAGCCTCTTGCTGATCATCCCATAGGTCTTGCCCATTTCGTCAAAGCGCTGAATGATGTCCCGATGGAGCGCGGAGGTTCCCTGGACTCCCTCGTCGATTTTTCCGCCCAGAACCTCGAAGCCCTGCCTCATTTCCCCGCTGAGAGAGGAGAAGCCCTCCTTCATCTCCCCGCTGAGGGAGGAGAAGCCCTCCTTCATTTCCCCGCTGAGGGAGGAGAAGCCCTCCTTCATTTCCCCGCTGAGGGAGGAGAAGCCTGCTACTGTCTTGTTGGAGAGATCCGAGGTCACCGAGTAGAGGTTGGTCAGAGCTTCCCCAGCGAACTCCATTCGTTCCAAGGTTTCAAGGTGGACCTCCCCACGCTTTACTCGAAATTCGTCAAGCGCCTCGTCCACCGGAAGCGGCTTTCCCTCCCGGAGCACCGTCCTCGGCACACTTCGGCCTTCCGGGGTTTCAATCTTCGTACGGAACGCCTCTATGATCGGCTCAGGTCCCTGTACGTCGATGAGAACACGACGTTCATCCTTCTCGTCGTTCTCAACAGACCCCACAAGGCCCCGTTTCTCGGCCTCGGCAGCCACACGGGCGCGGTAGCCCACCAACTGGACCTTCCCCGTGGCCACGAGGCGCCACCGAACGACGTGTTCGGTCATGTTCTACCGTGTGACCACGGCTCCCCATATAGCCTCTTGCCTGAGCGATGACGACCTCACGCAATGGACGGCCACTTGGAACTGGAGAAACGACTCCAGCCCGGGATAGCTCTTGGGCTAAAGCCCTCAGATTCGACTGGGTTCATTCCACCCGGGCCTATCGGGCGGCTGCGTCTTGAAGAGTCGACCAAGGTCTCGTATGTGCCTCGGGTCTTCGCGTGCTTTGGGGGCCTATCCTCGGTCCCCCCCCGAAGTCGAGCGCTTCCCCATCCCTGGTGGCGCGCCCGGGCAGTCACCGGGTGGCTCACTCCCATCCAGGGTGCGCCCATGAAGTGCTTGGAGTCATCGGAAGGAAGGGATCAGACCGCATTGAAGTTCCACATTGGGGCTTTAAAGCGACACTCCTTTCCGTAGCCCCCGGTGGGCCTGGGTTAAGGAGATAGTCATGGGACCAAATCGGTACGTGCGGACACCCATTCCCGAGGATCCAGGAGAGGAACGCGCAGACCATTTCGAGGAGATCCTTCACCCCTACACCCGTGAGGAGGCCATCCTGGAAGGACAACGGTGCCTCGAGTGCGCGATGCCCTACTGTGTGCAAGCCTGCCCTATCACGCAGGACTGCCGGGGGTACAACATCTTGGTGGGGCAGGGGAAGTTCGACGAGGCTGCCCGGCTGACCCTCCGGGACAATCCGCTCGCGATGATCTTGTGCAAGACCTGTTATCACTACTGTGAGGAGGACTGCATCATGGGGGGCCGGGGCGTCCCCATCGCCATCCGCCACCTCAAACGCGCATCCCTCGAGTTCGGGAAGTCGGACCTGCTCTACGTCCCCAGCAAACCGAAGAACCAGCGCATCGCGGTGATCGGGGGAGGCCCGGCGGGCCTCATGGCCACCTGGGAGCTCTGCCTCAGGGGATACTCGGTGACCGTCTTCGAGAAGGAGCCCTTCCTGGGAGGGCAGATGGACACCATTCCGCGCTACCACCTGGACGGGGACGAGATGGGGCTCGACCTGGCCCGGTTCAAGAACCTGGACTGCACCTTCGTGGTGGGGAAGAAGGCGGGGAAGGACTTCACCCCCGAGAGCCTCTTGAAGGAGGGGTACCTCGCCGTCTTCATCTCGGTAGGGGCCTCCGACCCCCGCGCCCTGGGGATCCCGGGGGAGGAGCTCCCGGGGGTGTTCCACGCGCTCGAGTTCCTCCTCGCCGCCAACCTGGGCGAGGAGAGCGCCTTCGGCCGGAAGGGCCGGCAGGTGGTGGTGATCGGAGGCGGGGACGTGGCTATGGATGCGGCCCGTTCCAGCCTGCGTTTGGCGAACAAGGGCGACGTGACCGTGGTTTACCGTCGCGCCCGGGAGGACATGCCGGCGGGCGAGGAGGAGGTCACGGAAGGGGAGGCCGAGGGCATCCAATTCCTCTACTCCCGGGCTCCGGTGAGGATCCTCGGGAAGGAGCATGTGGAAGGCATTGTGGTGCAGCAGACAAGGCTCTCGGAACCGGATGCACAGGGCAAGCGGAAGGTCATCGAGGTGCCCAACACCGAGGAGACGCTCTCCTGCGACACGGTGATTGTGGCGGTGGGGGAGAAGGCGGCCCTGAAGGACCTGCCTCCCGAGCTGGGGCTGAAGGTCTCGGCCCAGGGTTGGCCCGAGGGGAAGAAGGAGGATTGGATGACCGACGTGGACGGGGTCTTCGCCACGGGGGGGAAGTCCATCGTCTACGCCATGGGGGCAGGGACCAAAGCCGCGGAGGCCATCGACGCCTACGTGAGCAAGAAGACCGGGGGCCAGCCGATGCCGCGACCGGATCCGTTCGGCGGACCGACGCCTCCGCCGAGGTTTCCGAAGGGTTACGGGCTACCCACCTGGCACCTCTGACGGCCCGCTCCTGAGGGGCGGCGCAAAGGGAGATCAGGCGACCCGGATCCGGATCCCCAGGTGCATCCTCCAGGCGGCACGGGGCCTCGGGAAGTCCTGTCGGAAGTGTCCACCCCGGCTCTCCTCCCGGGCGAGGGCACCCCGGGCGATGAACAGGGCGGTCAACAGCAGATCGCTGGTCGGGGGGGCGATCCCTTGGGGCCCGGCCGCGTTTCGGGCGACCGCCCAGCCCTCTTCGAGCCGACGCACGGCGTCGGCGAGCCCGGTCCTCTCTCTGAGGATCCCCACGTGGGTCCACAGCAGGCTGGAGATGGCACGGCGGCTCAGGTTGTTCTCGGGAGGGGGCGGTCCATTCCTCGATCGGGGGAGGCGGAGGGTGAGAGTTCGTCCCGGTCGGGGGGGGCCCTCCCAGCGACGATGGGAGAGGACGGCCCGGACGATACGTTCACCAAAGACGAGTCCCTCCATGAGGGAGTTACTGGCAAGGCGGTTTGCCCCGTGAAGGCCGGTGGACGCGACCTCTCCGCAGGTGTACAGGCTTCGGACCGTGGTCTGCCCCCACAGGTTGCTGGCCACCCCTCCGACCATGTAGTGGGCCACCGGGGAGACCGGGATGAGTTCCCGGGAAAGGTCGAGTCCCTGGGTATGCAGGAAGTGTCCCACGGTCGGGAAGCGAAGGAGGAGGCGTTCCCGGGGGATGTGCCGGGCGTCGAGGAAGACACAGGAGCTGTGGGATTTGCGGAGTTCGAAGGCGATGGCACGGGACACCACGTCCCGGGGTGCGAGCTCCGCCTGCCGGTGGTACCGGGGCATGAAGCGCTCACCCTGGGCGTTGAGGAGGTGTGCCCCCTCGCCGCGGACCGCCTCGGTGATGAGGAAGTGCGGGGCCCCTTCCCGGCAAAAGGCGGTGGGGTGGAACTGGACGAACTCCATGTCCTGGACCAATGCGCCTGCCCTGGCCGCAACGGCCACTCCCTCGCCGGTGGCGATCGGGGGGTTGGAGGACTGGAAGTACAGGTGCCCGGCCCCGCCGGTGGCGAGGACAACGGTGGGGCTCTGAAGCTCCTCCAGCCCGCGGCGAGTTCGAAGCGCCATAGAGACGGACCCCCGGTGGTCGGAGGCCAGGTCATGGAGGAGGGAGTGTTCGCGGACCTCCAGCCCCTCGTCGCGTACGCGCCGTTGGAGGGTCTCCTCGATGTGGAGCCCGGTGGCGTCTCCGCCCGCGTGAAGGATGCGGCCGCGGGAATGGGCGGCCTCTCGCCCCAGGCTGAGGCGCCCTTCGACCGTGTCGAACGGAACCCCGTATCGGACCAGGTCCGCGATACGTCGAGGCGCCTCCTCCGTCAGGGCCCGGGCGGCGGGCGGGTAAACCAGGCCGGCGCCCGCCTTGAGGGTGTCCACGTAGTGGGCGTGGGGGGAATCCCCTTCTCCTACCGCGGCGGCGATGCCCCCCTGGGCGTACCGGGTGTTCGATTCGGCGAGGCTGGACTTGGTGAAGATGATCGGATGCAGCCCCTCCTCGTGGGCCCGGAGGGCGACGTAGAGTCCCGCGATCCCACTCCCGACGATGTACACGTCCTTGGAGGGGGCAGGCACAGGCTCTCCGAAGGTTCCCGGGGCTTAAGGGGAGAGGGAGGGGGTGGAGGGAGAGGCCTGGCTCCGGGTCCAGCGGAAGATATGGCCAGAGCGGAGCGCGGTGAACCCCGCGCTCCGGTAGAGCCGTTGGGCGGCGGCATTGGCCTCCGTGACCCAAAGTAGGACATCGGAGAAGCCTAGCGCGATGAGTCCCCTTAGGCTGCGGACCAAGAGGGCCTTCCCCAGACCCTGCCCGCGGAATGCGGGGAGGACGGCAACATCCGCGATGAGGGCTCGGTGGGGGTTATCCTCCAGCGCGAGTACGAAGCCCACCAGCTGGGCCTCTGGCCCTTCCTTCTCCAGCAACAGGGCCGGGGAGGCTTCACGGATCGGGGGGCCCAGGTCGCCCTGAAGGAGCCCTTCGATCAGACGCAGGTTATCGCTGGGGGTTTCGGCGACCATGCCCGCATCCGGTCCGCCCTGAAACGCCTGGAAATCCAGGGCGGCGAGGAGGCGGGGTTGGAAGGCGAGAGCGGGCGCGAACCGGAACCTCTCCGGTAGGGGTGGGGGGAGCGGAGGGTTTGAGGGGTCCAAGGACCGGCCCATGGAGTGACGGGTGATGACCTCAAAGTGGAGGGAGGAGGTGCCAAGGGCATCCGTGAGGCCCTGTTCCAGCGGATCAGGGTCCGAGGAGATGGAGAGGTCCAGCCGGACCACCTCGGGAGGAAGGCCCTGGAGGAGGGCGTTCAGGAGCGCGATCCCATCGGTGGCTGGATCCACCCCTTCCCAGAGGTGTACCTGACCGAAGCCTCGCTTTCCCCGCAGGGCAAGGAGCGCGAGAGCCCTGGCGGGACCCCCGGGTGCGCTGGCGACCCAGCCGAGGAGCTTTCCGAGCCTGAGGTCCTGCTCTGTGACGGAGGGCCAATCGGGGGGGAGGCCCTCTCCCCGCTCCCGGAGGGTGGTCCTGAGGCCAGCGAGCGGCTCGAGGAGGTCGCCCCGGTAATCCCTGGCAGCCGAGATGGAAAGGTGGGGGTCGCTCATGAGCAAAGGTGGAGGTCGTGGGGTCCAGCTTACAAAAGCGTTGACGTGGATGTTGCCTCAAGGGGGTGGCTGGCGACGGTCGCGTAAGTGGCGCAGCAGGTCACCGAGCTCGATGGTGGTGGCCAGCAGGTCCTGGTAGGCCCCTCCCAACTCCCGTTTCCACGCTCCATGGAGTTCCCGGGCACCGGTCCGGGGTTGGGTAGAGAGGGCCTGGAGTCGAGGGGGGAGTGCCGGAAATTTCTCTTCCAGGTCGCGGATGAGATGAAAGCGTTGCTCCAGCTCCCGCCGCAAGGCCCGCTCCGCCTGGGCGAGCGGCTCAGGCCGCGGGAAGTCCGTAGGGGGTGGTTGTGGGCGACGTATCGGCGGGGTGGGGGGTTCGCCCATTCCATCGGGCCTCTTCTAGAGCGGGCTCCTCCGTGGGAGGAAACCGGAGGATGCATTTACCATCTTTGGCGGATCAACGCCGGGCGAGTTCTGTGCGGAGGATGGCGGCGATGTCGGGGGCCACGGACGCCCGTCGGGCGGGGTTCTCCAGGGTGTCGGTGCAGAGCACGTCGTCCACCACGGACTTGATCCGCTCGAAGGCGTCCTTGAGGAACAGGCCGTGGGTGCAGCTCGCGACCACGGATTCCGCATGCATGGCCCGGAGGAGCTTGGCGCTCTCTACGATGGTCCCTCCGGTGGAGATGAGGTCGTCGATGAGGATCACATGCTTTCCCTTGACCTCCGGGGCGTTGGGGGGAGCGGCCAGTTCCACGTGTTCGCTGTCCAATCGGCGCTTGTCCAAGGCCATCCAGGGCTTGCCGAGGATCCTGGACATGTTCTTGACCCGGTCCACCCCGCCCTTGTCCGGAGAGACGAGGAGGTCCACGGGGCGTTCGCGAAGGAGGCGGGCGATGGCGGGGACGCCGCTGGCCTCGTAAAGGGGTTTCTCGAAGGCGTCGCGGTTGAAGGGTGAATGGAGGTCCACGGTGATGACGGAATCGGCCTCGAGCCCGATGTGTCGGGCGAGGGCGCGGGCGGAGATGGGTTCTCCGGGGAAGAAGGAGCGGTCCTGGCGGGCGTAGCCGAAGTACGGGACGACCACGAAGAGTCGTCGGGCGCCCGCCTCGCGGATGGCGTCTTCGAGGAGGAGGAGTTCGATGAGGTCCTCATCGGAGCGGGTGGATTGGACGAGGACGGCCTCCTCGGCCTCGAGCTTGCCGCCGATGCGGACGTAGAGTTCGCCATCGGGGAAGCGTTTGCGGTAGGGGATGCTGAAGGGGGAGTCTTCCAGTTCGCGGGAGATCCGTTCGGCGAGCGAGGTGGAGGCGCTACCTCCGATGACGTGCACGGTCACTTACCGGGTATCCCTGCCACCCTGGGGAAGAAAAGCTCTTTGCCCACCGGGCCCCCCGGGTCCTTTGGAGCGGAAGGCTCAAAGCCTCCCCGCCCGATCGGTAAGTTGCAGGGGAGAGTGCCCGGTCGCGCTGTTATGCGCATTAGGGTGTATCAACAGGAAGCATCCTGTGAGGGGAAAACCCGCCTTCGCTGCCTGCCTAATGTGTCGATATTAATATCGTTGTGTGTCGAATACCCCGAGCCAAGGTTCATATAGGGGGGGCGGGCAGTATTGGTCTTTGCGAGGACCAACTCCTCGAAGGAAACAGGTGAACAAGAAAATGATGCCAACCCCACGATGGCGCCGGGGTAAGCGCCGCGCCGTATCGCCGATCATCGCCACGATCCTGCTGGTGGCCATCACGGTGGTTCTCGCTGCCGTGCTGTACATCCTGATTTCAGGTTTGGGCAGCACCGGGAGTAAGCCGTACCAGATCGGGTTCGGACAGGGGACCCCTTCCCAAGCTACCGTTAACACAACCGCCACGTACCTCGACTCCTTCTCGGTGTCCACGACCAGTGGACTGACGACAAGCCTGTTCGGCTTCAAGATCGTCACCGCGACGGGCACTCCTGTCGCCGGCGGAGCACCGGTCACATGCAATGTGAATTTGGCCCCAATCGCGGGATGTGGGGCACCGGCCTCCGGATGGTATGCAATCTTGGAGGGAACGAACGGTGCGGCAGTAGGTATTTTCAACCCGGTTACAACGCTTTGGACGACGTCTGCCGCGGGCCCTGTCACCGTCAGCAGTGCGTACACCGTGGTGATCGTGTCACAGACCACCTTGGCTGGATCGGGCGACACCCTTTCGGCCTTTGGGACCGGGAGTTCTTCCGTCTCCGGCCAAGCCACGATGTGAGGCTGTAACAAAGCCGGAAAGGGTGGGAGAAGGCGTAGAATACCGTTCCCTTCTTCCACCCTCAACCATTTCTGACCGCCATTTTTCGTAAAGAGTTGGAGTTACACAATGCATCGGGGAAATAGTGGAGTCAGTCCCATGGTCGCGACCATATTACTCGTGGCGATCACCGTGATCCTGGCTTCCGTCCTCTACATTCTGGTCGCAAGCCTCGGTTCGGGAGCGACGGACCCTCGCCCCATTTCCCTCGAGGTCACGCTCCAGGGTAGTCTCTCATCGACTCGCGGAGGTGCCACGTGGGTCAATTTCTCCCTGGACCCATCCCAGCCCGTGACCACCTCGTACTTCGGCCTCGCCCTGGTCACCTCCGGAGGGAACTACATTCCGGTCGGCACTGGAGGCTGTTCCTCTGGAAGCTCCAGTTGTTCCCCAGGCACCGGGTGGATCGCGTTTCTCTACAACCCTCAAGGCACTATCTTGAACGTTTGGGATTCTACCGGCTGGAGCAACTCCACACTTACCATCCTTTCCTCTATGACCTTGGGGCTTGTGGCAGCCCCCAGCCTGCACGTGGCGGGGTCTGGAGATTTCGTCAAGGTGATCTCGCAGGCCCAACCCACTGTCGTGGGCCAATCACAGCCCCTGTAAGTGGACGCCCCGATTCGTCGTGTCCACGCGGACAACCACGCGTTTTCCTCGCAGGAAGGCTGTCCGGGAACCCCCTCTCCTAGGTAGACACCACATCCCCGGATGCGCACTAACGGTGGTCCGGAAGCCGGCGGTCGAGGATCTCATGCGTGCCCTCTATGATCATCCCTCTTCCCCTTCTCGGGACTGGCGATCCGAGCACGGACTTCGACCGTTTCGGGAAGGGCCAGGTGCAAGCCAGCTTGCACCATCATGGACGGTTGTCTGGGCTCTGACCGAGGGGGAGATCCCCCAACGGGCCGAGCGGGGAGGGCCCGCGCCCCGGAGCACGAGTTCGGGTGTCGATCTTGGGCTATACCTCATCCCGGATGCCAGGAGGGGCGATGAACGTGACCTCGGAAGAATGCAGCGGGGAACCCCGAGTGATCCATCCTTGGATAGGCGTCACCATGCCGCTGGCGTCCAGGACAATCGGTGTCACGCGCGAGCTTTAGCCACTGACCGGCGAACCCTTTCGCCGTATGGCTACAGCGCCCTTCTCAGAGAGTCGCGAATCTTCCAGTAAGCGGTCACAAAGGTGCAAGCCGGCGATCTCTTGCTGGCGGGCCCGCCGAGCGACTCCCCGCCCCTTAATCTCGGGGTGTTGCCTCATCTCCTCGTGGACTCCTTCGGAACGGCAAACGCTACGTTTGGCATGTTCTCTGTCCAATTAAGACATTTTGAGGGCCCACGTCCATCCCGATCTTGCATGAAGCGCCAGTTCGACCTATACGGCTCAGAAGGCAGGGATTAGGCTCTCTTGGAGATGATCTCGACGAGGTTGCCATCCGGGTCACGGAAGAGGGCATTGCGGTTGTTGTTACCGGTGTCATGTGGGGGCTGCAGCACGACCGCCCCAGCGGACCGGAGCCTGTCGAAGGCCCGGTCCACATTCTCGGTCCAGAAGACCAGCGCCATGCCGGGACTACCTGGGGAAGCATCCACACCGTGGACCTGCTTGGCTGCCTCAACGGTGCCCAGCCCGAGCGTGAACCCTCCGGCTTTGAACTCCACATGCGTGGGCGTTCCCGTCTTAGGGGTCCGGAATGTCTCCTTGAGCCCGAGGAGTTCCCGATAGAACCGGATACCGGCTTCGATATCTCGAGTGTACAGATTGACAAGTCCGTCGCTGAACATGCCAAATTGGCGATCGGACTTGCAGATGAAAGGATTTCGGTCCGATTGAAAGCGTTTCTACCGGACGACCTACACTGGCTCAATAGGGTCTTGAGTGAACGAGTCGTTGATTGCATCCCGCTCCGCTAACATCCAGGAACGTGAAGGCTTGGCCGGTCCCCTCGAGGGAGCGCCGTCACGGTCCCACCGGTGTAACAGGGTGACCGCGATGGAAGGGCCGATCGTTCCCCAGCTTGGGGCATGGAGGGCACTCTCAAGCCGGTCCAGGCACTTGTTCCAACCCCAGGTGACATGAGAGTAGATCTGCGGTTACTGTTCAGCCGTTCTCCGAAGCCTAGACCTTGGCGACTTGCGCCAACGGGCTTGGATTCCCTGCGTCTGGACTCAGCACGGGAGGGGTGAGGCCGTGAGGCGTCACTCTCGCTCGCTCCGCCAGAGAGGCTCGGGCTGTCGCGTCCAACGGGGGGA
>JAJZYB010000062.1 GCA_021806135.1 Thermoplasmata archaeon | reverse complement strand
GCGGGCCCAATCGTGGACCCCGCTACAGGGCAGATTCTCGGCTATCCTGTGGAGGCCCCCCAGTAGGGCCGGACCCCGCCTCACCGAGGAGCGAATAATATCGCATCTGTCAGAAACACCCCACTAGGTCAGCAGGTCTTCGAGCTCCCCGGCCACGAGGGTGAGCAATTGGTCCAGGGAGCGGTTCTTCAGCTCCGTGATGTGACCCCCGTAGCTCTCGAGCCGGGCGAGGAACTCGTCCCCGTCGCGGACGAACGAAACGGAAAGCACCAACTGGGGGATGACGGAGGGAGGGGGAAGGGGAGGCAGAGGCGGTGGGACGGACGCTTCGAGCCGTGGAACCAGGCTCGAGGCGCTGGTCTTGGCGGGAGGGCGCGACGGGGGCTTCTTCGTCGGAGACTTCTTGGAAGGCTGCCGGGGACCACCGCCCTTTCGCCGGGAGGTTTTCTGGCTCTTCGAGGGCGGCGGGGTCCTCTTCTTCGGCAAGGGGGAACTCCGGTACGGTCGGGCCCCAATTTCACTTCTTATTTAAGCGCTAGGAGGGCGCCCCGGCCCCGCGAGCTGGACCGGGGAGCTCGAAGGGACCCGGGAGTCATCGGTATGTGCGCTGTGGGTTGCCTCGGGGGAGACCCCGGGGAGGACTTTACGAGGGACCGGAGAGCAGGGAGCCCCCACGAACGATGAGACGCTTCGTCCCGTTCCTGCTTCTGTCTCTGGTGCTCCTGGCGGTCTTCCTCGGGCTCGAGCCGTTGCTCCTCTACGCGGCGTGGGGATCCGATACCGGAGAGTATTACCGCCTGACCCTGACGCTCGTCCAGAACGGCCACTTCCTGCTCTCCGGCTACCCAGGCTGGGGGTTCGGCTATCCGTACTTCCCCGGGATCTTCGAGGTGGGGGCGGCCGTCTCCCAGGCTACCGGTGCGAACCCACTGATCAGCCTGGAGGTGGCCGTTCCCGCGCTCGCCGCCTTGTCCGTGGCCCCGGTCTTTCTCCTCTTCCGCCGGCTCTACCCCTCGGACACGGTCGCGCTGGTGGGGGCCGCCCTGGCGGCGGTGGCCTTCCCCCGGCTCTTCGACATCTCCCATGCGGCCCCGCTCTCCCTGGGGGACCTCCTCTGCGTCGCCTCCCTCTGGGCCTTCGTGGAGCAACGGAACGACCGGCGTTGGCTGGTGGTCCTCTCCTTGAGCGCGGGGGCCCTCATCATCACGCACCACCTGTCGAGCTACTTCTTCTTCATCTCCGCGCTCGGGGTGCTCGTCCTCCACGAGCTTCTCTTCCCCGGGCGCTGGTCGTCGCGCTTTCCGACCCGGGAGTTCCTGTTCCTCGGCGGTTTCGTCTCGGTCCTCTTCGCCTACTGGCTTCTCTACGCCCCTCCGTTCTCCTCCTTCCTCTCCCAGGGCATCCTGGGCGCCAGCCCGGCGCTGGTCCCCGTGGGGGCGGGGGTGGTGGTGATCCTCTCCGCTCTCCTCGTGCATCTTCGGAGAAGGGGAGGTTCGGTTCCCCACCGCCCGCTCTTCCGGGTGAAGTGGCCGGGCCGCCGGAGCATCTACGCCCACATGATCATCCTGGGAGCGCTCGTCTTCGGCTCCCTGACGCTGTTGACGCTCTTCCCGCTGCCGACCACCACGGACACCATCAGCCTCTTCACCCTGGCCTGGTACACTCCCTTCCTGCTGCTCATCCCGCTCGCGGCCGGGAGTCGGCGCCTTTCCAACTTCAGCACCCTGGGGATGGTGACGATCCTCTGGGTCTTGGTCCTCGGTTCCTCGGCTGCGTATGGACTGGTCACGGCGAACCCCGTGATCCTGCCGGAGCGGCACCCGGAGTACCTGGCGATCCCGCTGGCCCTGCTGGTGGCGATCTCCCTGCGGCACCTCATCGGACCTTCGCCTGGCGGAGGGCTGACCCCGCGGAGGGCTGTGGCCATCGGACTCGTCGCTCTCCTCATCGGAGCCAACGCCCTGGTGGCCTACCCCCCGCCCAGCGCCCTCGAGGGGTTCCAGGAAGGGTTCACCCCCCAGGACCTCACGATGATCGAGTGGGCGTCCGCCTCGCTGCCGCCGGGGTCGGCCCTGGCAGCGGACCATCGGCTGAGCGACCTCTATTTCGGGCTCTCCGGCCAACCCGCCACCTGGGACACCACGCCCTGCCTCTTTCTGGGGGACAATCGGACGTGTGCCCAGGCCGAGCTCAACGCCTCCTTGGCTCCCCGGGGTCCCGGGCACGTCCCCCGGCCGCTCGACGCGGTCGCCGTGGACTGGACGATGCTCCACGTGGGGGTTGCCCTCGACCCGAACGCCCCGGCCTATCCGATGAGCCCTCAGGCGCTCTCCTATCTCAGCGGCCCCGGATTCGTGCTCCTCTACGAGGACGGGCACGGGGAGATGCTCTTCTGGGTGGCTCCCGGTTCCTGAGGTGGTCCTGGCGTCCTACGGAGGGTTTCCCCGACACAAGGGACCGGGGGGGGGAACGGACCTCCGGGTAACGCCTCACGGGGAGACGACCCCGCGCCTCGACCTCGCGGAGGACCTCCTCGGCCACGCGAAGTTTCTCGCGTTTGAGCCTCCCGGCCGGGCCGGAACCCTCGGCGGGGTGGGCGAGGTCGAACCGGACGAGCGTGGCGCTCCGGGCCCCCAGGGACTCCGCCAGGAGGACCGCCCGGTCCCCGTCCGTGAAGCCTCCGAAGTTGAGGAGCGGCCCCCGGGGACGGGCGGAACAGCTCCCCACCACCGGTCCGGGGAACCGGTCCAGCCACTTCCGGAGGACGGGGAGATTGTCGCCGTGGGCATGGACCATGAGGAGACTCCCCAACCGGTTCGCCCTCACCTCGTCGGGCAGACGTCCGTCCAGGTCCGTCACCACCAGGTCCGGGACCAGCCCCCGGGCCAGGCAGGGGGTGGTGGCCCCGTCGCAGGCGACCACCACCTGGTCTCCTCTCCGACCTTCCCGGAGGGTCGGGGGAAAGCCTCCCCGGCCGCGGCCGATGACGAAGATGTCCCGGCCGTCGAGGAGGTCACGGAGATCGGAGCGCCCGGCCCGGCGTCCCGGATAGGACCCTTGGGGAGAAAGGGCCCGGGCAAGCCAATCCGCCGAGACCTCCTCCCGGGTGGGAGAGAAGCCGAACCGCTCGATGATCTCCCGGTACCGGTGCTCCCACTCAGAGAAGCGCATGGGGGTGCGGGGAGGGGTCGCCCGGAGTACCCCGGGTCCGGGAGCCAGCCCGTGGCCTCGGTGAAGCTCATAAGCATTTATAAGCGGAGGGGGATGGGCCCGGGGGCACTTTCCGTCTATGACACCATTGGCACAGGAGATCCTCTCACGCCTTCCCTCCGGCAAGGGCGCAACGAATCCACCGGCACCGAACCCCTCCACCGAGGATGCCGAGCTGGAAGCCGTACTCGCGAGTCTCAAGACCAACATCAAGGTGGTCGGGTGCGGGGGAGGGGGCTCCAACACGGTGGCCCGCCTCATGGAGGATGGGATCAGCGGTGCCGAGCTCTACGCGCTGAACACCGATGCGCAACATCTGTTGGCCACCCAAGCGCCGCACAAGATCCTGCTGGGAAGGCGCTGCACCCGGGGCCTGGGCGCGGGCGCGCTCCCCCAGGTCGGGGAGCAGGCGGCCCGGGAGGCCGAGGACGACCTTCGCAAGGCGCTCACCGGAGCGGACATGGTCTTTGTCGCCCTGGGACTGGGAGGAGGGACGGGCACCGGGTCGGCACCGGTGGTCGCTCAGATCGCCCGGGAAGTGAACCAGGGGAACTGCCTGGTCATGGCGGTGGCCACCTTGCCGTTCACGTCGGAGGGCATGGTCCGGAGGGAGAACGCCCTCCTGGGCTTGGAGCGGCTGCGCGCGAGCGTGGACACGGTGATCACCATCCCCAACGACAAGCTCCTCCAACTGGTCCCGCGCCTGCCCCTCCAGAGCGCCTTCCAGGTGGCGGACAGCGTGCTCTCCCGGGCGAT
>JAJZYB010000061.1 GCA_021806135.1 Thermoplasmata archaeon | reverse complement strand
GGGCTCATCTTCCCGTCCGCCCAGCTTGGTCAGATCCAAGGACTTCCGCTCCAAACGCTTCCCCGCCATCCTGGCCTCTCCCGTCCCGGCTCTCGGTCCTCAGGCACGGTCGGGGCACTCTCATCTTCCTCGTCTGGTAACCGCTCTCCGCCTGGTGACGGCCCGGCTGCCTTCCGTCCGCGGCCCGGTCCGGGATAAAGAGGCGACCCAGTAGCCTGGTGTCTTAGGCGGTTCGAAGTCCACGACCATTGCCTATCCTCTGGTTATCTAGAGTGGAGTTTCGCACTCTCTGAGCCCGTCGCGAGCGTGGCGTAGGGGACCTGGACTGGGGTGACCGCGGGTCCCAGTGGAACCCCGCGGTTTGATAGTCACCCCGAGACGCGAAGATGTGAAGCACCATCGCCCGGGGGGCAGCCGTGAGACTGCGACCCCATCTGCACCGCCCGCCCTCAAGAACTCGACGGTCCACGGGAACCCCCGCTCGAACGGCGATGGTTGGAGAAGTCTCCTCGCCCTCTTCGCTCCTGCTTTCACCGTCCTGGTCTTCGCAATCTTCCAAGAACTCCTCACGGTCCGGGTCGTCTGCCCGGCTCGCGGAACTGTCACTTGAGTGATGCGCGGGGGCGGTCTTGTCGCCCAGCGCCCCCACGACGCCAACCCTCGTCTCGTCCGGTGTGCCTCCTGGTCCCTGTACGAGCTCTGGACCCTGACCGCCCTTTTCCTGGTCCACCTCTTCGCTCCCGAGGGGAGGATCGACCTCCTCACCGACGACACCCTCCTCCAATGGGGTGGACGGAAGATCGAGGGGGCGGGAGTCTTCCGTGATGCCGGGCGCTCCGGGGGCAAGAACACCGTCTTCGACCGCGGCCTCAATCTCATCCCTCTGACCCTCCGCGTCCGTCCCCCCTGGGGCGGAGAGCCCCTGGCCCTCCCCCTCGCGATGCGTCTGTACCGCAAGCACGCTCCCACTCATCTGGACCTAGTCGCCCGGATGGTCCAGGGTCTCGTCGACCTCTTCCCCGACCGCCCGTTCCACCTGATCGCGGACAGGGCCTATGCTCCTCTCGCGGGCTGGAAGCTCCCGTGCACCCAGGTCACCTCCCGGCTACGCAAGGACGTCGCCCTCTACGCCCTTCCGGCCCCACCAAGGGCGGGGCAGGTGGGTCGTCCGAGGAAGAAGCGCGGTCGGTTGCACTCCCCGGAGGCGTGGGCCCGGAGGACGAAGCAGGGGTGGAAGCGGACCTGGGTAGACCGACGTGCGAAGATGGCCCAGCGCCTCTTGCAGACGCGGGACGCGCTCTGGTATCACGTCTGCCCGGACCAGCTCGTGAGGGTGGTGGTCTCCCGCGACCCGAAGGGGCGGGAGAAGGGCGACGCGTTCTTCACCACGGACCTCACCCTGGCTCCTGGGGCGGCGGTGAGCCACTACTTCGGAAGGTGGCCGGTGGAACTCCTGTTCCGCGAGGCCAAGGGCGTCTTCCTCCTGGACCAGGTCCGGACCAAGAACCGGTACGTGGCCGAGGCGTTGATCTGGACAAGGTGGCTCCCGCTCCTCGTGAGTCGGCGGCTGCAGAACGTCGTGCGGGAGGCCCTTCCCGAAGAGTGGCGCGAGCGGCTACCCTCCCGACGGTGGGCCCAGGCGTTCGTCAGGGTGGCGGGGGACCTCCTGAA
Organism: Thermoplasmata archaeon; assembly: GCA_021806135.1. Lineage (GTDB taxonomy): Archaea > Thermoplasmatota > Thermoplasmata > Lutacidiplasmatales > UBA184 > JAKATE01. The sequence goes on along the minus strand of JAJZYB010000061.1, from coordinate 2,399 downwards.
CATGACGCTGGCCCGCCTGGGCCGCCAGTGGGTACATCCTCAGCCCCCGGCGGAACTGGCCGTGCGCTTAGCGGCGAGAGCGCTCGACCCCAGCATCAGCCGGGAGAGGTTCGGCCGAGAGTGGATGACCTAACCGATAACAGATGGCACGCGCTCGAAGTTGCTCGCAGGAGGAACTCGTCTTACGCCGAGGTCCTCCGCCTGGGGTCGATCGTGGCCCGCCATACGTCCAGAGCGACGTTCAGAAAGAGAGTCAATCCCGCGAAGGCGACGATACACCCAAGGAGGGTCCCGTAGTCCCAAGGAGCCCAGAGGGCCAGGGAGAACAGGGTCCCCAGACCATCGAGGCGGAAGACGATCTCGATGAGGACCAGGCCCACCAGGGAGGTGGACAGGACCAGCCCTGAACTCTGAAGGATGATGGTGAGCGCGTTGCGTCGGAGGGTGGGGTGGAAGGCACCCCGTTCCGAGGCGCCTTGGGCTCGAGAGAAGAGTCGAGGGTCGTTGGAAGGGGCACCGGGCCCCGGGAGGCGGGTGAACCGTGAGAGCGAGACCAAGAAGACAAGGCAGAGGGCCGCAGCTGGGAGCAGCAGCCTTCGGACCTGGTCCGCCGCGACACCCCAGAAGTAGTATGAGGGAGCGCCCGCCGGGGCGGCGTGAGTGGCCGCGTAGAGGATCGCATCTAGTGTGGGGATCCCTGTGGGGTGGGTCGCCCCAGAGAACCCGAGGAAGGGCGGTAGCCCGGTCTTTGGGTAAAACTGAAAGAAGCAGTTGCTCCAGCTCCCCGTCAACGTCCCCCAGACCCCGTTTGTGCAACCGAGGGTATTGTTGCTCTGGAGCCCCACCAAGACCAGGGCGGCGACAAGGAGGTAGGAGGGTAGGAGGTAGCTCGGCAAGGCGTACCCCGAACCGGAGAGGATCCTCGCCCACCGGCCCTTGGTTTGTGCGCGGGTGAGAACGGAGGAGCTGACCAGCGGAATCCCGAGAAACAAGGCGAAAAGGCCGCCAAGAGCCAGGAGCTCAAGGCTATACGGAAGCCAATTTCCGATCAGCGTCGTCACTTGGCAAGGCGCGGCGCAGGCCATGACCGCGAGGTTGTTCCGGGCCATGTAGCTATTGGGGTTCTCGTACCCCCAGCGCAGGGTGAGCATGTTGGCCAGGTAAGCGCCGTAACGGAGGGGGACCGGTTGGGTCCAAGGCGGAGAGATCTTGCACGAGGCGTAGAGGCTTTGGGCTGGCCCGGCCGGTTGGACCCAACTCCCACCATTGGGACAGCCGGCAATGGCTGCCTGTTGCGGGATAGGGAGGAGCGACTGGAGAAGGAAGGTGACCGTCAGGATGCCGATGAATACCGGGACCGCAGACAGCAGGCGGCGAAGGACGAAGGTCCTGAGCTTCATGGGGCCCCTCCCTCCGGGGTCCTACGCACGAGGGGGAGGATGGGGTTTTCTAGAGAATGAGAGAACATCGCCAGAAAGAGGACCTCTTGTAGGTACCCTTTCCAGGAATATGGTCTTTGGTCTGTCGGTACGAGCGGTACATAAATAGTCCTGCCCGACTCCCAGGCCCACACCGGCTACCGGCGATAAGATGATCGGCCCTGCGGTCTCGGGCAAGAACCGGCAGTGGGTCTTAGCGAAGCGCCTCGAGGGGCCGGTGGGACCCCAGAATTTCCGTTGGACCGAGTCGGCGATTCCCTCGCCCACCGAGGGCCAGATCCTCGTACGCAACCTCTGGCTCTCCTTCGACCCTACCCAGGTGTTCAGCGTCTCGTCCCCGGAGTATGGAGGGATCCCCGACGGGGAGGCCATGCGCGGGCTCGCGGTCTCCCAGGTCGTGGAGTCCCGACATCCGGGGTTTAGCCCCGGGGACCTGGTGCACGGGTATTCCGGCTGGGAGGACTACTCCGTCACGGATGGGCACGGGTTCTTCGAAACGACCAAGGTCCCTTCGGGAGTCCCTCCCAACCTGGCCCTTGGGACCCTCGGGGTCACCGGAATGGCCGCCTACTTCGGGGTACGCGAGGTGGCGAAACCCCGGAAAGGCGAGACCATGGTGGTCTCGGCCGCGGCCGGAGGGGTGGGATCGATCGCGGCCCAGATCGCCCGGATCCTGGGCCTCCGAGTGATCGGCATCGCGGGGGGAAGACCGAAGTGCGACTGGCTCCTCTCGGAGGCAGGCCTTGAGGCGGCGATCGATCGCCGGTCCGAGGACGTAGGAGCCCGATTGGATGCCCTGTGTCCCCAGGGGATCGACATATTCTTCGACAACGTGGGAGGCCCGGTCCTCGACGAGGCCCTAGCCCGGTTGAGACGGAATGGACGCGTCGTGGTCTGCGGGGCGACCCCCCGGTACGCCCAGAAACCGGAACCGTCGGGGCCGATGAACTACCTGCAGCT
>JAJZYB010000032.1 GCA_021806135.1 Thermoplasmata archaeon | reverse complement strand
CCCGGGACCATCGTTCCAGCTGAGTTCGTTCGTTCGGCGTGAGGAGTACGGAGGGTGCGACGCGCATGCTCTCCCCCAGGAAGAGGGGAGAGATATAGTATCGCCTATTTCGGCATCATGCCACTAGGTCCCGTGGACCGGGCCTCGCCTACCCCTGAAGCGTGGATATCCCGGGACGGGGTGCTCATCGCCAGTTCGGCCTTCTTTGCCGATCTGGGCTACCAAGGGGTCACCGTCCTCTTCCCGATCCTCCTGGTCCTGGACCTGAAACTCCCCGCTTATGACTATGGTCTCCTCTTGGCCCTGAGCTTCGGGGTCGGCTCCCTCTTCTCCCTGGCCGGGGGATGGCTGGCCGACCGCCGGGGACGCAAGTGGGTCGCGCTGGCGGGAAACGCTCTCATCCCGCTCATGTCGGTGAGCGTCCTCTTCCCCGACCTGTACCTCGTGGGAGGGCTCTTCGTGCTCGGCTGGTGGGCCCGATACTTCCGGACCCCAGCCCGCCGGGCGTGGTTGGCCGACTTGACCGCCCCCCCCGTCCGCTCCCGGGTCTTCGGTTTCCTCCACGCGCTGGATGTGGGAGGGGGATTGCTGGCCGTCACCTATTCCGTGGCCCTCGTTCTCCTCGGGGTCCCGATCCGGGAGATCGTGCTCCTCACCCTCATCCCCTTGGTGATCTCCACCCTCGTGCTCCTTCCTGTTCGGCCCGGCCCGCATGACAAGAACCCCCCGGTCCCGGCGCCCCCTCCAGCGCCCCGGGGGACCTCCGGGGGGAGCCCACCCGGATCCCCGGTGCCGTTGTTCCAGGGGCTCCTCGTGGCGGCCACCCTTTTCGGGTTCAGCTACTACGCCTTCGGGTTCCCCATCCTCACCGTGTCGGAGAGCACCGGGAGCATCCCTCTAGGAATGCTCACCTTTGGGATCTACCTGGGGGTGTCGGGAGTGGCCGGTTACTTCCTCGGGAAGACCCAAGGCGGTAGGCCCCTACGGACCCTCTGGTCCCTGGGATACCTCCTGGCCGCGGTCTCCTCCCTGGGCCTCGCCCTTTCGTACCTCACCCACTCCAATCTGGCCCTCTTCTACCTTGCCGCCGCCGGCCTAGGGTTCGCGACCGGGTCGGTGGAGACCTTCGAGCCCGTGCTCGTGGCCACCTGGGTGAGGGCCTCCGGCCTGTCCAAGGGCATGGGCTGGTTGAGCTCGAGCCGGGCCATCGGGTTGTTGGTCTCCAACGTGGTGGTAGGCATCCTCTTCACCGTGGGTCAGGCCTACGCCTATGCGTTCGCCTTCGCCACCGCGCTCGCGGCCGGAACGCTCCTTTGGTCCCTTCAACGGCGGTCCCAAGAACCTTAGCGCCCCGACGCCGGAGCTCCTGGCGGTCGAGCCACCTGGGGACCCGGGGCCGTCCCCTCCAGCGGGCCGAACTAGCCGCCGGGGAGGTTCGAACTCCCGACCTGCTGATTACAAATCAGCCGCTCCACCAGCTGAGCTACGGCGGCGTCCCGGTTTCCCCACCCGGGCCGAGGTAGAAAGCCTCTGCGCCCCCCCCATCCGCCCCAGGGAAGCCTTCAAGCAGCGCCCTCCCTGGAGCCTGGGGAGGGCACATCCCCGTGTTCGTCCAGATCGAGGGACACCAGATCTTCTACCGTAGCTTCGGCCCGGAGCGGGGGGCCCCGACCGTCTTGGGCCTCCACGGCGGTCCGGGGGCCACCCACGATTACCTACTCCCCCTCGAAGATCTGTCCCGCTTCGGGTTCCGGGTGCTCCTCTACGATGCGCTGGGATGCGGCCGCAGCGAAAGGGTGGACGACCCCTCCCTCTTCACCCTCGACCAGGACGTGCGTCGGTTGGAGAGCCTACGGCAGGGGTTGGACCTCGGTCGGGTCCACCTGCTAGGATCCAGCTATGGGGGTCTCCTGGCCCTCGCCTACGCCCTGGACCATCCCCAGGGCCCTCGGAGCGTGGTCACCACCGGCGGCCTCGCCAATGTCCCCCTCGCCTCGGCGGAGATGGAGAGGCTCAAGCGGGAACTTCCCCCCGAGACCCTCGCCACCCTGCTGAAGCACGAGGTCCGTAACGAATTCCAGGACCCGGAGTATCTCCGTGCCGTGGATGTCTTTTACCGGCGGCACGTCTGTCGACTGGACCCCTGGCCGGAGCCCGTGACCTACTCCCTGAACCATCTGAGCGTCCCCGTGTACCAGACCATGAACGGCCCGAACGAGTTCACCATCGTAGGCAACCTCCGGGACATCGACTTGACCCCGCGTCTCCATGAACTGGCCCTGCCCCTGCTCGTCACCACCGGCCGCTTCGATGAGGTCACCCCGACGGTGGGTCAGGCCATCGTGGACGAGGTGCGCGGCTCGCGGCTCTGGGTCCTTTCCAACAGCTCCCACATGGGGTTCTGGGAGGAGCGAGAGACGTACATGGCGGGGGTCGGGGAGTTCCTCCGTGGAGTGGACCGTACCGGCGCGGGAACGAACGGCAGTCCCTGACCGTGGATCTTTGTGCGGGGGCTGGTCCCCCGGTAAACCGCCCTGTCCGATGGCGCCGTCCCTGGGCGCTCCGTGAGCCACCTCGCTGTTCCAATGGACCGGAACGCACCCCTCCTCAGGAGGGGTTGGGCCTTCGGTGGAAGGTCCCCCGACACCACGACCAATCCCAGAGGGTCATCGCCGGCGAGGCTTCATACCTGACGAACGGTCCTCGGGTGCGATGAGCGACCCCTCCGGTCCGAGGACGGTCCACGCCCCCCGAGGGAAGGCCCTCTCCTGCCGGGGGTGGCCGCAGGAGGCCGCCTTCCGGCTCCTCCAGAACAACTTGGATCCCGAGGTCGCCCGTGACCCCGAGCACCTCATCGTGTACGGGGGTCGAGGGAAGGCCGCCCGGAGCTGGCCGGATCTGGACCGGATCCTCGGAAGTCTCCAGACCCTGGGGGACGAGGAGACCCTCCTCATCCAGAGCGGCAAACCCGTGGGGGTCTTCCCCACCCATCGAGAGGCTCCCCGGGTGCTCCTGGCCAACGCCCTGATCGTCCCCCGCTGGGCCACGGACGAGATCTTCTGGGACCTGGAGGCCCGGGGCCTCACCATGTACGGCCAGATGACGGCGGGGAGCTGGATCTACATCGGCAGCCAGGGGATCCTTCAGGGGACGTACGAGACCCTGGCCTCCCTCTGTCGGCAGGAGTTCGGGCAACTGACCCTCCGGGGAAAATGGGTCCTCAGCTCCGGCCTGGGGGAGATGGGAGGGGCCCAACCTCTCGCCATCACCATGCTGGAGGGCGTGGGGATCCTGGTGGACGTGGATCCCCGGGCCATCGAGCGGCGGCTCGGCAAGCACTACCTGGACGTCCGGGCCGGATCCCTGGAGGAGGCGCTCGAGCTGAAGGACCGTGCGTTGGCCGAGGGACGGGCGCTCTCCATCGGCCTGGAGGCGAATGCGGCGGATGTCTATCCGGAGCTCCTGCGGAGGGGGCTCGTCCCGGACGTGGTCAGCGACCAGACCGCCGCCCACGACCTCAGCGTGGGGTACATCCCCAACCGGCACACGCTCACGGATGCGCTCCGGCTTAGGCAGGAGGACCCGGCACGGTACCGACAGGAGGTCTACCGGGCCATCGTAGAACAGGCGCGCGCATTCTTGGGACTCCTCCGGCAAGGGGCCCGGGGGTTCGACTATGGGAACAACTTCCGGACCCGGGCGAAGGAGGGGGGGTTCGCCGAGGCCTTCGAGATCCCCGGGTACGTCCCCCGCTACATCCGTCCCCTCTTCGCGGTGGGATCGGGTCCGTTCCGCTGGGTGGCCTTGAGCGGGGCCGCCGAGGATATCCGCCGGATCGACCGGGCGATCCTGAGGGAATTCCCGGAGGACGAGCACCTCCTCCGATGGATCCGGCTCGCCGGTGAGAAGGTCGAGTTCCAGGGCCTGCCGGCCCGGATCTGTTACCTGGGCTACCCTCACCGGGAACGTCTGGGGCTCCTGGTGAACCACCTGGTCCACGACGGGGAACTGGAGGCTCCCGTCGCGATCGGCCGGGATCACCACGACACGGGGGCGGTGGCCTCCCCGTTCCGGGAGACCGAGGCCATGCGCGATGGCACCGATGCCATCGCCGATTGGCCGATCCTCAACGCCCTCCTCAACGTGGCCTGCGGGGCGACCTGGGTCTCCGTCCACCACGGTGGAGGGGTGGGGATCGGGAATGCCATCCATGCCGGGCTCGTGATCGTGGCCGATGGGACGCAGGAAGCCGAACGGAAGATCCAACGGGTGCTCAACGCCGACCCTGGCCTGGGGGTCATCCGGCACGCGGACGCCGGGTATCGCGCCTCCCTGGATCTCCTCAAAGGGGCCCGCTTCCGGGCCCCAAGCCCCCCGACCGGGACACCGGAGCCATCGAACGGCGCCCCCTAGTCCCGGCCAGCCCGCAGGGGAAGGCGCTCCGGGCTCCTCCTTGTGCCCCTGCATTCGGGTTGCGGGTGGGTTCACCTGCTTCTCCCTGCCCTTGCGATCCCCCACCGTGAGCCGCAGCCCCCCGACCCCGGGGGACCCCTCGGGTCCCAGGCAAGACTAAGTGGCCGCCGCACTCGGGCGATGCCTTGGACCGGCGAGGAGGGCGTCCCGGACCTGGATATAGGCCTCGAGGTCCCGCGCGAAGGTCCGGCGGGTGAGGCAGAGCCGCACCCCAGAGGGGTCCCCAAAGTAGGACCCCGGACAGACGAGGACGCTTCGGGCGGCCGCCTGGTGGGCGAGGAGATCCCCGGGGAGCCCAGAAAGGCCCCGGTCAAAGGCGACCGGGGCGAAAAGCCGCGGGAAACCCCCCAGGTGCCGGTGCAAGATCCGTTCGTTCCGCCGGAAGAGCTCCCGACTCTCCCTCAGGATGACGGACCGGTCGCGCAACAACGCCAGGGCACTCATCACCGAAGCGGAAGGGAGGGTGTCCAACAGGAGCCCTTGGAGGGCGCCGAAGGACGACTCCTCCCCGGGTGGGGCCACCACGTAGCCTACCCGGATCGAGTCCCCCCCGTACACCTTCGTGAACGTTCCGGTGACCCAAAGGTCACGGTGGCCCTTACCCGCCAGGGTGGGACGCTCCGTGAACTCCCGGAAGGTCTCATCCACCAGGACCGGGACCCGCCGGGAAAGCAGCTCCTGCATCTCGTTGGACGACCGGAAGGTCCCGTGGGGGTTGTTCGGGTTGGAGAGGACAGTCAGGTCCTGCCGCTCCTGTGCCCGGACCGGGCGCGCCCCCGCCCAGAGGGCCATGTCCCGCAGGGGAGGGTATTCCGGAGAGAAGAGATGGACGCGCGGGACTCGCCCCAGGGAGCGAGAGAGGGAACGCGCCAGGAAGAGGAGCACCAGGGCATTGCCCTCCGTGGCCCCGTGGGTGAGAAACACGTTCCGGGAGGCTGTCCCGTGGAGCTTGGCGAGGGATGCCCGGAGGTCGTGCGCGTCCCCCTCCACCGGCTTCCGGAGGGCCGTTTCCGTCCGGAGCAGGACTCCCTTCATCCCGCTCTGCGCAAGGTCGTGCCGAAGACCGGCATGGCTCAAGATCCAGTGGGCCAGCGGGAACGGATAGTCCTGGGGATTCCCCGGGGAGCTTCGGGCGGGCATGCGACCTCGTCCCGGGGGTCCGGACCCTCGGTCCCTCAGGGAGCGGTAGGGGCCTCGGCCGGGAGGGGCAAAGGCTTCCCGTCGACGGTGATCTCCGCGCCGCCGAGGGACAAGTACCCGAAGAAGGAGCTCGCATTGTGACCCCCCTGCCCCAGGTTCCTTCCGATCCCCAGGCAGAAGACCCCGGCCTGGGTGTCCTCGTACTGCGGGGACATCTTGAGCTCCGGGTTGAGGCCGAAGGCGATCCAGCTCGCCAGGTCCCTCCCCTTTCCTCCCTTGGCGTAGCCCTCCTCGAAGTTCTCGTTACCCCCCGTGAACCGGTGATCCGTGAGTTTCCCTCCTCGCAGGTCCCAGCGTCCCCCCACCCACCGGGTCAAGGCGGGAACGCTGGGACGGTCGGCGATGAGGGTCCCTTCCACCCCCTTCCCGTCCAACGGAAGGCTCACCGACCCGGCCGGCAGGGTCAAGAACTTCTCGAAGACGCCAGCCTTCGGATCCGTCGGGAGCACTCCCGCTGCGAGGGTGGGCTCGGCCCGACGCAAGGGGATGTTGAGATCCGTCCCATTGGGGTGACGGACGCGGAGAAGCTTTCCGGTCGAAAGGGCCCTCACCAGCGGCCGACCGGCCCGGGTCAGGACGACCGGCTCCACGAGCGTTGCCCGAACGATATCCTCCCGCCACCGGTCCAGGTCCACGCCGAACGCCGTGGCCAGGGAGGGGGTGACCCGGCCCAGTTCCATACGGGCGCCGCAGAGGTGGGCCTTCCCCGCGGTCTTGTACCAGGTGGCGTTGTATTCCGTGGCTTTGGCGCGGACCTTCGGCGGGAGCCGTTCATACCGGGCCCGGTCGCCGGGTCCCCAGAAGAAGATGTAAGCGTCGCTCTTCGAGAGGGCCGCCCATTCGGCTCCGCACCCCTCGCCCACGGAGGCGGGTCCGAGCTTCTCCAGGCTCTCCCAATAGGTCTCCTCGTCCTCGTAGAGGGTCAGGGGCCGTGCCCCCAACCGACGGGACTCCAGGACGAACCCCCGGGCCCAGGGCAAGGAGTGGGTCCAGCTCTCGATGAGGACGCTTTGCCCACGTCGGATGCCCAGGTTCCGTTTCAGCACGTGACGGGCCAAGCGGGAGGCGATCTCCGGAGTTACCGGCTCGTCGGTCATGGGAGCTCGAACCCGGCGGCCTACAAGAAGCCTGCCGACAGGATCCGGCCGCCGGGGCACCGGAGGTCAAGTCTCAAATCACCGTCCCTCTCCTCGACCCATGCCGGGCAACGGGTTCCGCCCTCCCGTGCATCTCCGGGGGGACCGGGTCGTGCTCGCACCCCTTGACCCATCGCACGCCGAAGGATTGGTTACGGCGGCCGGGGACCTGGAGATCTGGAGGTACTTTCGGGGCGGCACGCTGGTGGACCGCCCCGCCATGGACCACTACATCGAAGAGATGCGCCGGCGTCAGGAGGCAGGGACGGACCTCCCCTTCACCATCCTCGAGTCCCCGGGGGGGCGCCCCATCGGGATGACCCGGTTCATGGAGATCGACCGGGAGAACAGGAGCGTGGAGATCGGGGGTACGTGGCTGAGCCGCCCACTCTGGGGGACGGGGATCAACCCGGAGGCAAAGTTCCTCATGCTCCGCTACGCGTTCGAAACGGAAGCGGTCATCCGTGTCCAGATCAAGAGCGATGCGCGAAACCTGCGTTCCCAACGGGCCATCGAGGCCCTGGGAGCCGTCCGGGAGGGGGTCCTCCGCCACCAGGTCATCCTCCCGGACGGGTTCCGGCGGGACTCCGTCTACTACAGCATCCTCGAAGAGGAGTGGTCGGGGGTCAAACGACGCCTGGAGACCCGGATATCCCAGGGGAACCACCGCCCCACCCCGGCCCCGGGACCCTGAAGAATGACCCGGCCGGCGTCCTCCCCCCGGAAAGGTCCCGCCAGGCGGAGGGCACCCAGGGGCCGACCGAACCATCTCGTCGTGACCGGCTATCTGGTGGACCGGAGCCGGGTCCTCCTCCTCTTCCACCGCAAGCTCCGACGTTGGCTTCCCCCGGGAGGGCATGTGGAGGAGGGAGAGGATCCCCTTGCCGCGCTGGCGAGGGAGTTCCTTGAAGAGACCGGGCTCCGCGTCCGCCCGGTTCCCGGGGCCTCCAGGCTTCCGAAGGAACGGGGAGTGCGTCTGCTTCCTGTACCGCACCACGTGCAGGTGGAATGGATCGACAGCGCGCACGATCACTTGGACCTGGTCTACTTCTGCCGCCGGGTGGGAGGGCGGCTCCGGCGGAACGAGGAATCCGAGGATCTCCGGTGGTTCGCACGCCAGGACCTGAGGGATCCCTCCCTCGGTGCCAACGTACGGACCTTTGCCCTTCAAGCCCTGGATGGACGGGTCCCCGGACGCAGCGGCGTCAGCCATCCTCGGTCGACGGTCGGGACGGGAGCATGGCGGTCCAGCCTGTCCTTCGTTCAAAGAGCACGAACCCGAGCGCCACCATGAACCCGAGGCCCGCCATGGTGCCCCAGAGCGCCAGCGGACCCTGGCTCCCCAGGCCAAGGAGCAGGGTCCCTACCGCGGGGGCGGCGGCCCGGGCGCTGTTGGTGAACACATTGTACGCTCCATAGTAACTGCCCCGACCCTTCCGGCCCGAGAGACCGGACACAAGGGAGGACTGCAAGGGGGAGACCACGTCCTCCCCCAGGGTCAGGAGGGAGATGGCCAGGAGGCTGATCGCGTAGGCGGCTCCGACCTCGAAGACGAGATAGGCCACCGCGTAGAAGGTGGTCCCGGCCGCCATCCATAGCAGGGGGCGCCGCCGAAGGTTCCAGGAGATCGGGATCTGCAAGGTCACCACGAGGATCCCGTTGAGGGAGTAGAGGAGACCTATCCCGGCGTAGGAGTAGCCCCGTATGCCCTCCAGGAAGAGCGCCAACGGGGTGCCGAACTGGCCGCTCACCAACGCCAGGCCGGCCCCTAACAACCCGAGGGCAAGCAGCAGGCCATCGTGGAAGGGAGCGCGGAGCTGGTCTCGGAACCGGGGTGCCTGCTCGGTTCCTGGGGAAGCGCCGGCCCTGACGTCCTGCGGGTTGGACTCCCGGAGGAAGAGCAAAAGGAGGAGCCCCTCGCCGAAGGTGGTGACAGCGGCCATCAGGAAGACGATGGGAAGGCCATAGGACGCGGCGAGGTAGCCCCCCAGGGCGGGCGAGAGCGCAAAGCCGGCGTTGGCCATGACCCGTTGGAAGCCGAACGCGTTCACCCGCTGGTGAGGCTCGGTCACATCCCCCACCATGGCGTCCTGGGCCGGACCCTGGAGCCCGATGAGGAAACCTTGGGGGACCCAGAGACCCACCAGGAGGGTGAGGTCCTGGGCCCCCCAGAGATAGAGGGCAACGAAGGCGATGGCGATGAGGAGAGGGGGGAAGGCCGCCAGCGGGCGGCGGCCGATACGATCGGAGGCCGATCCCCCGATGAAGTAGCCGGCCACGTTGACGGGAACGATGGCGGCGGTCAGTAGCCCGACCTGGAGGAAGCTCAGGTGGAAGAGGGTGTAGAGGATGAGCGGGAGGAATACGTAGGCGGCCGAACGTCCAGAGGAGCGGACGAAGGCGGCGCTGGCCAAGAGGTACACCCGGCGGTCGAAACGGAAGCCCTCCAATCGAGCAGGCGGGGAGCGGGGGCCCATCATGGAGGCGAGGTGGGCCCCTCAGGCCTTCGGAGGCTCTTCCAGCAGGGGGAGGGCCCGCCGCAGGACTGCCCTTTCCGAGGGGAACCGTATCCGGCGGACCGCCTCGCTGGGTGGAAGCCACGCGAAGGCGTCGAAGATCGGCTCCGTCCGCACCGTGCCTCCGCGGGCCTCGACCAGGAAATAGACCACGGTCTTGTGGACGTTCTGGCCCCGGCCCGGGTCAAAGAACCGGTAGCTCGTCTCCCCCACCTCCCTCCGGATCCTCAGCGGCGTGAGGCCGGTCTCCTCCCGGATCTCCCGGAGGGCCGCCGTCCCCAACGACTCTCCCGGGTCCACGTGCCCCTTAGGTAGGCACCAGCGGTCCTCGGCGGTTTCGTGCAGGAGCAGGATCTCCTTGGCGGCGGAACCCACCACGATCCCTCCCGCCGAGAGTTCCGGGACGATGGGGGCGTTGGGGTGGTAAGGCTGGCTCCGGGAACGAGGCATGAGTTCCTGCCGATGCGGAACACCTTCGGCCGGCTCATAACCATGACTCGGTGCCCGCCTCGGCCGACGGAGACGAGCGCGGAGAACCGGCGGTCTCGTGGGCGCCGGCCGGAAAGGCCTGCGGGGGGTCCGTCTCCCTCGCCACCCCCGCGCCCCACGCCAGGGAGCCGTAAGGCCGGCAATCCTATATCGGGCAGACCGGTGGGCCTGGAGGTGCTCGAAGCCCAGGAGGACTACCACGACCTTCCCGCCCTCCTCGAGGGGAAGGCGAAGAAGAACGAGGACCGACCCGCGGTCCGGACCGACACGGGGGTTCTGAGCTACCGGGAGCTCTACCAGGGCTCGCTCAAGGTGGCCCGGGGGTTGCAGGAGCGCGGCGTGGGCCCCGGGGAGAAGGTGGCCCTCTTCCTCTACAACTGCCCTGAGTTCCTTCAAACGTGGTACGGGACGAATCTGCTGGGAGGAGTGATGGTCCCCCTGAACACCGCCTTGAAGGGGGAGCTCTTGCGCTACGAGCTCCTGGACAGCGACGCGAAGATCCTGGTGTCCGACTTCCGGCTCTATCCCGAGGTGGCGAAGGTGCGAGCGGAGACGGGCCTCGCACGGGTGGTGGGATTCGACCCGGCGGGTCGCTACGAGGAGATCCCCCCGTCGGTGGAGGCGTTCCGGGACCTCCTGGGCCCCCCGGTCCAGCGCTCGGGGCTTCCAAGAGCCCAGCCGTCGGACCCGGCCTCCATCCTGTACACGTCGGGGACCACGGGCCCGCCCAAGGGGGTGGTGATCCCCCATGAGAAGTACCTGTCCACGGCCCGGGCGATATCGACCCGGAGCGAGCTCACGCCGGAGAGCGTGCTCTTCACCGAGCTTCCTCTCTTCCATTGCAACGCCCAGGAGATGAGCACCCACACCGCCCTGCTGAACGACCTCACCGTCGCCTTCACGGAGTGGTTCCGCGCCTCGGACTACTGGGAGGCGGCCCGTCGGCTGGGCGCCACCCACGTGAGCCTGCTCATCTCCATGGTGAACGTCCTGTTCAAGCAGCCCCCCCGTCCCTCCGACCGGGAGCATGGTGTCCGGGTGGCCCTCACCGCCGGTACCCAGAAGGGCATCTGGAGGCCTTTCGAGGAGCGCTTCGGCCTCAAGATCGTGGAACTCTACGGGATGACGGAATGCGGCTGCACCACCCTCATGAACCCTCCCGACCGGGTCCGGCTGGGGTCCATCGGACTTCCCTTGGACTTTGTGGAGGCCCAAGTGGTGGACGAGGGGGACCGCCCGGTGGGTCCCGGTACGCGGGGCGAATTGGTGGTACGTCCCCGGAGGCCCTACTCGATGATGCTGGAGTACTACAAGAAGCCGGAACAGACGGTGGAGGCCTGGCGGAACCTCTGGTTCCATACCGGGGACTACGTCTGGCGCGACGAGGATGGGTATTACTATTTCGTGGAGCGCAAGAAGGACGTGATCCGCCGGCGCGGCGAGAACATCGCCCCGTACGATGTGGAGCAGGTCCTCAATCAACACCCCGGGGTCTTCGAGACGGTGGTCGTGGGGGTCCCCTCCCCCCTGGGGGAGGAGGACGTCAAGGCCTTCGTGCAGCTCAAGCCGGGCGCCCGGGTGGAGCCGCGGGAGCTCTTCGAGTTCGCCGCTGAGCGCCTTCCCTTCTTCATGGTCCCACAGTCCCTGGAGTTCATCTCGGAAGTCCCGAAGACCGCCAATCAAAAGGCCCAACGCTACCTGTTGCGTTCCCGTCCACCGGGGCCGGGCTCCGTGGACCGGGACAGCCTCGGGATCCAAGTGGTCCGTCCGCCTCGTTGAAGGGGGACGGGAGGACCATGGCGCAAAGGAGCAAGGCGCGCCCGGCCATCGCCTCCCGCGGAAGCCCCTCGGGACGGGAGAAGCTGCTTGGGCATCCGGCCCGTCCGGTCCCACCGGTCTCGGGAAGACCCTGGGTCCTGCTGGACACCAACACGCTCTATCTTCCCCTCACCCGGCGATTCCCTCTGGAGGCGGAGATCCATCGTCTGATGGAAGGGGCCCGCATCGGGGTCCCCGAGAGCGTCCATGGGGAGCTCAAGCGGCTGGAAGCCCGGGGAAACCCCCATGCCAGGGCCGCCCGCCTGTTGGCCGAGCGGTTTCCCATGCTCCCCACGGACCTGCACGGAGACGAGGCCCTGGAGTCCTTGGCCCGGGAGCTCGGTGCCTGGGTGGTGACCTCGGACCGGCTGCTCCGCCGCCGTCTGGAGGCCCAAGGCGTGGGCGTGCTCTTTCCGCGGGGGGACCACCACCTCACCTCGGGTCCCCGGGCCCCGCCCTTCCCCTGATCGGCCGGATTCCCAAAGCTATAAGGGCCTCCTTGCCCCCCTCCGTCCGGGCTGGGCCGGAGGGCGATTTGACCGACGAGGACCTGATGCTCGAGACCCCCTCCGGGGAGTTTGGTTCCGGGGTGGTGGGGGTCTGTGACATCTGTCACCAACGCCAAGCCGTGATCATCCTCTCCAAGGAGCGTTTCAAGCTCTGCGTCATCGATTTCCTGAACAAGGCTTGGATCAAGACCGAGGCCAAGCCGGCCGCCCCGGCCCCTCCCTTCACGTCGTCCCGGGAGTACCTTCCCTCCCGGGCGGTCCCAGGGGGGCGCGCTCCGGTCGTGGTGCTCTCCCCCACCAAGATGGTCAAGCGACCTTCGGTGCTCGTGGTCCCTGAGGTCTTTGGGCTCACCACCCAGGTCTTGGAAGCGGGGGTCCGGTTGGCCCATGAAGGGTTCGAGGTCATCCTTCCCGACTTCGCGAAGACCCCGGGAATGAACCTGATGACCTACGCCAAGCTACGGGGCTACCGGATGCTCTTCGATAGCGTCCCTGTTTCCCAGAGCCGTCGGGAACCCTACCTCCGGGTGTTGGATGACTGCCGGCTCTACGTGAAGTCCCGCCCCATGGTGGACCCCACGCACTTTGGGGTCCTGGGGATCTCCTACGGGGGGGCTCTGGCGCTCGCCTATGCCGCCCAGACACCGGAGGTCGAGACGGTGGCGCTCGCCTATCCCTTCATGATCCGTCCCGACGGTTGGTTGCAATCCCTGAGGGCGCCCGTACTGGCGGTCTATGGATCGGACGACAATGTGGCGGCCCCGTCCCTCCTCCTGCTCCGGGAAGCGGCCCGACGGTATGGCTTCCCCTTCGAGAGCCTCGTGCTCCCGGGGGTGCGGCACCACTTCTTGAACCGGGACTCCAAGGGATACCGGCTGCCGGAAGCGGAACTGGCGTGGACCCGGCTGATGGCCCACATGAAGGCGGCGCTCCAGCCGCCGAAGGTCATCCCCACTCCCCCGCACCTCGCTTCCCGGGATCCCCTCGCGCCGCCGGGCCCCAGCGCACCCCCCGCTCCAAAGACGTTAGCTCCCGGGCCGGCGGGGAGCGCGCCCACTTCGCCCCGGATCGTTCCGCCAGCGACCGCGGGGTCTCCTGGGAAGGCCCCGACCCTCCCATCCCCAACGGTGCCGGTGCCCCGCGCAGAATCTCCAACGGTTGGTACCTCGCCCCCTGGGAAGCGGTCCCCCCTGCCGTCCTCGGCAGGGAAGGGGAACGGTAAGACCTCTGCCGACGACACGTAAGGTTCCCCCTGACCGACGGGGGTCAGGAGGGAGGGGCGAGGCTGGTTCAAGGCCCGGGGCGGCCAGGGGTTTCCGGCGTGGCGGCGTCCTGCTTGCCCGTGGGGAGCCCGATCAAGGCGGCAAACCGGCGTAGGGACGCTCGGGAACGGGCCGGAGATAGGCCTCCGAAGTCGAAGATGCCGAAGAGGTCCGTGACCCCCGTCGCCTCGATGGCCCGGACCTGGGCCAAGACCTCCTCCGGCCTTCCGACCAGGGCCAGGCCCCGGCTGACCAAGCCCTCGGCACTGGAGCCCTGGGGATCCTCTCCCGCGCGGGATGCATAGTGGGTGCTCTGGGTGGAGAGCCGCTCGCCGAGGTAGGTCCGAAGGGCTGCCAGGCCGGGTCTTGGATCCCTCCCGACGAAGATGTGGAAGGCCGCGGCCACCCGTACGTTGGCCCCTGGCGGTAGGGCCTCCCGGAAGAGCGCGACCCGGTTCTTCAGTTCGGACAGGTCGGCCATGGAGGCGTAGGGGATCATCGCCACGGAGAGGCCACGTCGTGCGACGTAGGGAAGGGCCTCCCGGCTCTGAACCGCCATCCAGAGCGGGGGGTGCGGTCGCTGGAGAGCCTGGACGTTGAGCCGGACAGAGCCTTCCGGGGATCCCGGTGCGGGGAGCGGTTCGCCCTGGAGGGCCGTCAGTAACTCCGGGTATCGAGCGTCGAAGGTCTGGCGACGGTGCTCCAGGTCCTCCCCGTATCCCTGGAATTCCAGGGGGATGTAGCCGCTCCCGAGCCCGATCTCGAGGCGCCCCTGGGACAGGTGGTCCACGGTGAGAAGGGCTTCGGCAAGTTCCCGGGGCCGGTGGAGGGGAAGGACGGCGACGAGCACGCCAAGGCGGATGCGTCGGGTCTCTCTGGCCGCAGCTCCCAGGAAGACCGCGGGGGCAGGGAGGACACCGCCGGAGTGGAAGTGATGCTCCGCGACCCAGAAGGTCTCAAGACCGTCCCGATCGGCCTCCCGTGCCAGGGCGAGGGCCTCCTCGTAGCGGTCACCCCCCCGATCGGCCCGGCGTTCCGGGTGATCATCGAGCACGGAGAAGGCCGAGAACCGCATGGGGAGCAGGACGTGGAGGGGGCTATACGTCGTTTGTGTTATCCTCGGGGCGGAGCACGAATTCCTGCCCGGCCGGCCCCATACTGGGGGTCGGCTCGGGCTCAAATAGACCGGTCCGCGTCCGGATTCCCATGCTGGTCCAGGGCCACAAGGTGTACGGGGGAACGGCGGCCGGACCGGTGGCCAAGAGCACGATCCCGCTCTCTTTTCTGGGCGAGATCGACCCCCTCACCGGCCGGGTGGACAATGCGTCGAGCGAACTCAACGGTCGGACCTTGGGCGGGACGGTGCTCGCGTTCCCCGAGGCTCGCGGGAGCACCGTGGGTCCGTACGTGATCTACGGGGCGGGGAAGCGCGGGGTCGGACCGGTCGCCATGGTGGTGGAACGTGCCGATGCCATCGTGGTCAGTGCCGCGGTGATTGCCCGGATCCCTTGTGTGGAGGGGGTGGACATGGACCTGTTGCTGGATGGGGAGAATATCTCCGTTGACGGCGAGAAGGGGACCGTGGAGCTCCCGGGGGTGAAGGAGACGCCGGTGGTAACGGCGTTCCTGCAGCGAGAGGACGGAAAGGTCCTGTTGCTGAAGCGATCTCAGAAGGTGGGGTCCTTCCGCGGTCGGTGGGCCGGGGTCAGCGGGTACCTGGAGGTCCCGCAGCCCGAGGAGCAAGGGCGCCGGGAGATCGAGGAAGAGACCGGGATCGGCCGCGGGGAGGTCCAGTGGGTGAGATCTGGGCCGTCGGTGCTTGCCCGGGACTCGGACCAGATCTTTGTGGTACACCCCATGCTGTTCCGGACCCAGAGCACTAAGGTGCGCATCGATTGGGAGCACACGGAATTCGAGTGGGTCGACCCCAAGGAGATCGCTCAACGGGAGACCGTCCCGAAGTTGGACCGGGCCTGGGATGCGGTTAGCCACGAGGGAGGGAAGGTCGAGGCCCAGCTCTCGGCATGAGGGGGCGCCGGGGGGGAGGCGGGAGAGACGGTCCGGGCCTTGGGTGGGCGCGTAGTTCAGCGGAAGAATGCCTGATTTGCAATCAGGAGGTCTCGGGTTCAAATCCCGACGCGTCCATGGTTCTCCAGCGTCTCCCGAGCTATTCCCGCCCCAGGGGCGCGAGAACCCTCATATACACAGGGGCTGTGTATGCGTCTTGGGCACATGGATAACAAGACCATCGCGGTGGATCAGGAGGCATACGCTCTCCTCAAGTCGCATAAGAAGCGGGACGAGAGCTTCAGCGACCTGGTGAAGCGGCATTTCCGTCCCACCCGCAAACTGGCCGAATTCGCCGGGGCGTGGAGCGACCTCTCCACGGATCAACGGGCCGACCTTGATGCGGAGCGCAAGCAAGGCAGAGAGGCCGACCGGCGCCGGGCCGAGCGTGTCCGCAAGATGGGGGGGAAGTAGACTTGCGCTGCGTCGACTCCACCTTTTGCTTCGATCTCCTCCAAAACGAACCGGGAGCGAGGCGCCGTTCGGAGGAATTGGACTCTTCCTCAGAACATCTGACCATTGCTGCTCCGGCCCTCCTGGAGGTCTTGGAAGCGGGCTATCGCCGGGGGGGAAAGTATCTCCTGCGCGTTCGGGAGATGGTCAGCCGATTTGAAGTGTTAGAGGTCGGTGAACAGGAGGCGGATGATGGGGCCCAGATGGGAGCCTTGTGCGCAAGCCGCGGCGAAACGGTCCCCCACATGGACCTCCTGATCGCGGCGGCCGCAAAGCGGCGTGGTCTAGTCGTGCTTACCCGGGATCCGGACTTTGCAAGGATTCCCGGGCTCTCAGTCGAATCCTATTGAGCGGGATTTGAACCCCGCTGGGGCCAGGTCCTGACGCGTCCATTTCCCACGGGGTTCGGACCCGGGTTGGGAGGTCTGCCCCGTTTCTCCCCGATGAGTGGTAGGAGGAACACCTGGTCCATTGAAATCTTTCACCCAGGGATTCGAAAGCCCCCCGTTGACTCTCCTGCAGCGGAGTCGGACCTGGATCGTACCGACCTTCCCGGGGTTGGGCCGACTCAATAGAAGCGGCTGCCGCAGCTGGGGCAGTTTCCGACGGCCTCATCGTAAACCGTCTTGCAGTACGGGCACCGCGCCCGCACTGTCGCCGGGGGTGGCGGAGGTGCTGGAGGGGTCTGGACGTGTACCACCACAGGGGACGGTTGACCAGGCCAAGACGATGGGGGCCCAGCCTGTCGCTTCGCAACGGAGATGGAGGAGTACCAGGAAGCCGCGTCCACCACCCGGAACGAGCGGGCGTGCCCCTGAAGGTCTACCCGCAGGGTCGGGCGGCCGATGAGTCTTGGATCCACGTGGGCGTTCGAGATCTGTCGCAAAGGCACATCGAGCAACGTGCTCAGCCGCGGTCCGCGGAGGGCTTGGGTCAATCGGCCATCGGTCATTCGTCCCTCGAAGAGAAGTCGATGGGTGGTCAGGAACAGGAGTCCGTCCCGCTCCCCCATGCGGCACCGTTCCTGCCGTAGAACCGTCTCCCCGGCCTCGAGCAGGACCACGCAGCGTCACCCCCGGATTCCGGGTTCGGCCATCCCGGTGAACATCGAGACCCGAAGGCCCCACGAACAATGCCATTCAAGCATCTCTGCACCCAAGCGCTACCCTTGGAGGAACTTGCTTCGGGTTAAAGATACCCCCCACGGAATGCTCTGCGATTGTGCACTGGGCGCCGACCCTCTTCCCGAAGAACTGCTACCCTGCTCCACCCGAGGAGGGAGGCGGCTCCTGACTTCCGCCGACGGACATGAGCCCGGTGGACCCCACCGCATGGGTCGTCGCCTTCGCAAGTCCCTCGCAAGGTTACCCCGGGATCCAACCCTGATCTTCAGGAACACCCCGCCGTGTCTTGTCGGGTCCCGACTCCACGGTCGGAGACGAGCCCTTCCCAGGAACGGGGATCCGCGACGGCGACCGGGAAAGAGGGGAACGTGCCGGTAGTGGCCCCTCGCCGGAAACGGCCCGTCGCGTCCACATCATCGGTCGGGTCCCCAGAGGGCGATTCCGATCCTGAGGGACCGGTGGCCCGACGGCCGGCACCGGGCGTCACGATAGTGTTATAGGCCTGTTCATGACAACGGAGGAACAGGGAGCATAGGCTAACCTGGCAGACCAGCGGGCTCCAGTCAAGGACCTTCCCGCAGGGAAGGACTTGGAAAGCACCCTCACGGGTCTGCGGAGGCCCCTCAGGGCCCATGACGAAGGACTGGAGCGCGCCAAGGAGAGACCCGCATATCGGGGTTCAAATCCCCGTGCTCCCATCCTCCCCACCGCCGCCCGCATCACGAAGCGAAGCGGGCGGCGGCGGGCGGCCCATCCTCCCCCCCATGATCGACCGCGGGACACCGCCCCACAGACCGGTGGTCGGTCCTTTCCCTCGGGGCTCACCTGGTGGTGGTTCCCCGCCGGGCCGGATCCATCCCGGAGGGGACAGGCCCGGTCCCCATCCACTATCGTCTTGAAGGGGCACGGGTCTCCCCCACCGAGCACCGATGAGCGAAGTGGATCCCGATGAGGACAATGGGGTGCCGGAACTCGCCCGAGCCAACCCCCGGCACCTCTCCACCGAGGACTTCCTCCGGTTTGAACGCTACGCCGCGGAAATGTTGGGCTCCTTGGGACTCGACCTGAGCTCGCCGGGGGCCCGGGAGACCCCCCGCCGGTTCGTGCGGGCCTTCTTCGATGCCACCCAGGGCTACGACGGCGACCCCAAGCTCGTCACCACATTCAAGACCGAGTGCCACGGGGGACCGGACTGCGAGCTCAGCCAGGTCATCGAGGGGCCCATCCCGTTCTTCGCGCTCTGCGAACACCATGCCCTTCCCTTCCACGGGAACGTCTACGTGGGCTACATCGCCCACGAACACATCATCGGTCTGTCCAAGCTCACCCGCCTGGTGCGCCTCTTCGCCCGGCGCTTCACCGTCCAGGAGCGCATGGGCCAACAGATCGCCCAGACCCTCCAGGAGATCCTGGAACCCCACGGGGTGGCGGTCTACATCGAGGCCCACCACACCTGCACCCAGATGCGCGGCGTCCGGGAACTGACCCCCTCCACCCGGACGTCGTTCTGGCGGGGCCACTACGAGGAGAACCCCGCCCTCCGGCAGGAGTTCCTTCGGATGACGACCCCCACGCCCAGATGAGCAGCCTCGCGCCCTTCCTCCGGCTCCGCGACCCTCCCGTCGGTCCGCCCCTCCCCCTTCCCGCCAGCCTCGCCCGGGTCTACGGTCCGCTCCGGTTACCCGCCCCCCGCGGACGACCCCGGGTCCTCACCAACTTCGCGAGCACCGTGGACGGGGTCGTCGCCCTTGACCTGAAGGACCACGCGGGAGGGGCCGACATCAGCGGCTCCGACCCCCATGACCGGTGGCTCATGGGCCTCCTCCGCTCGGTGGCTGACTACGTCATGGTGGGGGCCGGCACCCTGCGCTCCGTCCCTCACCACCTCTGGACCGGGGAGCACATCTGCCCGGAGGCGGCCGGATCCTACCGCGCCCTGAGGTCCTCACTGCGCCTGAGCCCCCAGCCGGTCAACGTGATCGTCACCGCACGAGGGGACGTGGACCTCCATCTGCCGGTCTTCGCCTCCGGGAAGGTCCGGTCCCTGGTGCTGACCACCCCCGCCGGGGCGCGTCGCCTCGCCGCTCGGAAGGCTCCCCCCTACGTGCAGGTCCTCCCGGTGGGACGAGGGGACCGGCTCCGCGCACGGTCCATCCTCCAGGCCCTCCCTCCCACCCGTCCCACCCCCACCCTCCTCCTGGAGGGCGGCCCCCACCTCCTCGGGGACTTCCTTTCGGAGGGGTTGGTGGACGAGCTCTTCCTGACCCTGGCCCCCCAGATCGCGGGAAGGGACCCCGGGACCCATCGCCTCGGGCTGGTGGAGGGAAGGACCTTCGCCCCTGGGCATCCGCTCTGGGGGAGGCTCTGGGGCATCCGCCAGGCCGGGGACCATCTCTTCCTTCGGTACCGTTTCCCCCCTCCCTCCAGCGGTCCCCGGAAGGGAAATTAGGCGGGAAGGCCTCCCCCGGTCGCGGGACCATGCTCTGCGAGGACTGCCGGGGCAAGGGGCAGCTCCGTTGCTCCCGGTGCTCCGGGAGCGTGGAGGTATCCCCGGCCCCCTGCCCTCAGTGCGCCGGGCTGGGCCGTACCCCCTGCCCCGCCTGCTGGGGCATGGGGATCCTGGACTGCACCGACGGGGGCTGTTGAGCCCCGGCCGTCGGTCAGGCCGTGCGGAGCCGACGGGCCATCTTCACGGCCGCCTGGACCGCGTACGCCGCCCGGTCGATCCGGTCCTGCGCCTGGAGCCGGCTTTCCCCCGGGCCGGTGAGACCGAAGCCGAGCGGCTTGCCGGACTCCACGGAGAGGTCCAGCAACTTCCGGGCCGCCTGGCCCATCACCACCTCGTCGTGCTTGGTCTCCCCCTCGATCACGGCCCCGAGCGCCACCACCGCGTCCACGTCCGCCCGCCGGAAGAGCTGGGAGACCGCGAGCGGCATGTCGTAGACCCCCGGCACCCGGAGCTCCCGGGTCACCGGGGTTCCCAGGAACTTGGCCTCCTCCCGGGCCCGTTCCAGCATCATCATGGTCACGTCGTAGTTGAACTCGCTCACCACCAGGGCCAATCGCACCGGTGCGCCATCGTCGTCCGTCCTTTCCTTCGCCATGGTTTGGTTCCTGTCCCCCTCCCGCCGACCCCGCGCTAACGGACCGGTCCTGCGTCCGGGAAACCCTGGCGCAAGCCCAGCCCGGCCCGCCCGATGAGCCGTTCGGGATGGAAGAGCATGAGATAGGCGTTCTCGGCGTGTTCCTCGGTCCTCCGCCGGGCCAGATAGGCCAGCTCCTGCGGGGTGTTGGCCTCCCCCTCGAAGACGAAGACCTCGATCACCGGCCGGGTCTCCAGGATGCCCACGGTCATGAGCCCCTGGGAGGCCTCGTGGGCGCAGACCCGGTCGTACTCCGCCCTGCCGGGCATCCCCAGGGCCATCACCAGGTCCATCCCTTCCCCGAAGAGACGCCGGGCCCCCACCGGGAGGTCCTTGATCCCGGGGACCGTCCTCCGCACGATCTTCAGGTGCGGGGTGGTGGTCTCAAGGGCCCGGACCGCGATGGACCCCATGTCCACCCGGGCGAAGGTGGTGTCCACCACGCCCACCCGCTTCATGCGCCCCGGCCCTCCGAGGCCCCGTTCCCCTGCCTGGAGCCGCCATACAGGGAGAGCACCCGGTCGATGATCCGGCTTGTGGCCAGCAGGTCCTGGGGGAGCCCTCCCAGCCGGACCACGCGCACCGGGACCCCCCGCCGGGCGCACTCCCGTTCCACCTCGACCTCGTCGAAGCGCTGGTCGTAGCCCAGCGTGATGATGTCCGGCCGGACCTCCTCCACGGTGTGGTAGATGTCCGTGAGGGACCCGAGGATCGCCCGGTCCACCGGCTTCAACGCCTCCACCATCTCTCGTCGGAGCTCCTCGGAGATCACCGGCGGGCGCTTGACCCGGGAGGCCGTCCGGTCCCGGGCGACCACCACCACGAGTTCATCACCGAGCTTCTTCGATTGGCTGAGATAGTAGAGGTGCCCGGCGTGGAGGAGGTCGAACACCCCCGTGGCCATCACCCGGGCCATCGGGACCATGCCTCGACGATACGGTGCCCCTCCACGAAGGGGTAGCCCCGGGCTTCCGCGTAGGTGCGCGCCTCGGCCGCGGGGAGCGACCGGCCGTCGTCCGAGAGCATCTCGCACAGGACCAGGGAGGGCGTGAGCCGACCCATCCGGGCCAGCGCGCTGGAGAGCTCCGTGTGCCCGCGACGCTCCGCGACCCCTCCGGGGGCAGCGTACAGCACGGGTACGTGCCCCGGGGCCAGGAACGTGGAGGCGAAGTGGTCCCGGAGGGCCTTCGGGGGGTCGTGGGCCCGGTCCCGGACCATCTCCCCCAGCGCCCGGATCGTCAGCGCCCGGTCCAGGTCGGGGATGCCGGTGAAGCCGGCCCGGTGGTTCACGCTGATGCCGAAGGAACTCCGGCGATCGTAGCGGAAGCGTTCGGGCACCAGCCGGGGAAGGAGCGGATGCTCCTTCCCCGCCGAGCGCAACAGTGCGTCCATGTACGGGAGGCCGAGGGGGGACCGGACCTCTTCCGGGATGGTCACCACGATGAGGCCGCCAGCCTCCTTCCTGAGTTCGCGGACCGCGGAGGGGGTCACGGCCTCCGCGAGGAAGATAAGGTCGGTCTCTCCCTCCCGGTCCGGGGCGTCGAAGAGCAACACTGGCCGGCCCTGCGAAAGCGCCTCGGTCGCCTCCCGGAGCGAGGCGTCGAGGGCGGGCATCGCCAAGGGAGCGACGGGGTGAGCGAGGCTCATGGTCCAACGGGACCGGATGGACCTATATAACGGAAGAGTAGCTACCATAGAAAGGGTTGACAGCCCGGGGGGGAGAGAACCGTACCGCGTTGACCGGTGCGCGTGAAACGTGGAGCGCTTCAGAACGCTCTAGGAGGTGATCCATCTGCAGGTTCCCCTACAGATACCTTGTTATGACTTAGTCCCCCTTGCTGAACTTAAGTTCGAGCGACCCAAGGTAGGGTCACCCTCACTCAGGCCCAACTCGGATGA
>JAJZYB010000031.1 GCA_021806135.1 Thermoplasmata archaeon | reverse complement strand
GAACGGACCAGCTTCCCCCCATCGTTGGGCTGGACCTCGATGTTGGAGACCAGGGTGCCGTCCGGGATGTCCCCCAGGATGAGCACCGACCCCCGGGCCACCGGGCCGACGCCCAGGGTGATGGGGTCCCCGGTGGCCGAACCGGCATTGGCGATCAACCGGTAGATCCGCCCCTCCGGCGTCTCCACCTCGGCCACCGGCGAGCTCCGTCCCGGAGCGTGGAGGAGCGAACGGATGGTGGCCTCCCCGGGTTCCCGGGCGTCCGGGAGCTTCACGGCCCCGTGGTGCCGGTGGCTGGGGGAACGGTACGGGGGAGTGCCGGCTCCCCGCCGGCGAGGGATGATGCGCTTTCCCATCAGAACACCCCCGCCCGGGAGCCGATGTCCTCCGCCGAGAAGTCCTTGCGGAAGCGCACGGTGGCGATCTTCCCGGCGATCCCGATCTTCACGTTCACCTTGAGCACCTTGGCCTGGTAGAGCTCCTCCACGGCCTTCTTGATCATGGGACGGGTGGCGTGGCGCGCCACCATGAACTCGAGCTTGTTCTGCCGCTCCATCTCGCCCATGGCCTTCTCGGTCACGTAGGCGTGCAGGATGACCCGCTCTGGCCCGCCGCGACTCATGGACCCCTCCCGGCCCCGGCGGGGAGGCCCGCCGGCGCATAACGCTCCCCGAGGAGCTTCAACGTGCTCGGAGTGAAGAGGGTGAGCCGGCCCGGGACCCCTCCGGGGGCCAGGTGCTCGGTGCCGAGCGAATGGATGGGGACCACGTCCACGCCGGGGAAGTTCCGGAATCCCCGGGCGCGGCCCGGGGCGCTGACGACCACGAGGAGGCTCCGGGGATGCCGGCGGACCCGTCCCCGGAGCTTCCCCCGGCCCGCGCGCACATGGATGCCCTCCGAGGCCCGCTGGACATCCGTCCAGAGCCCCGTGCCCTCCAGGATCTCCCGGGCCCGGGCCGCGGAATCCACCGACTCCAACGCGTCATCAAAGACCACCGGGAAATGCAGGTGGTCGGGCACCTCGTGCCCGCGCTCCAGGGCCCACCGGGCGTCGCGGGTGGCCGCCAGGGCGCTGATCAGAGCCCGGCGCCGTTCCTTCGCATTGATCTTCTGGGACCAGATGGTCGCCGGTTTCGGGGGATGCGCTCCGCGTCCCCCCACCGTGTTCGGCGCCTGGGCCCCCCGGTTCGACTCCATGAGCCGGGGCGTACGGGAGACCCCGTGGCCCTTCCCTGACCACTGGACGGAATGTCGCATCCCGGCCTTGCGGCTCGGGCCGTAGGCCTGTCGCCGGTTCGCCTGGGCGGCCCGGACCGCCCGGGCGACGAGGTCCGGGCGGACGGTCTCGGAGAAGACCTCGGGAAGGGCCAGGGTCTCCCCGGCCTTCCCCTCCAGGGTCAGCACATGGATCCGGTGGCCCTTGGCGGGGGAGGCATGGTCCGGGGAGGGCCGGCGTCGACGGGGGGACTTCGGTTCCTCGGCCATAGCGCCCTAGGCCCCCTGCTTGCTCTGGGTGGAGAAGTACCGGAGGTCCACCTTCTCCGGGAGGCTCCCGGCGAAGCGCATGGGCATCCGCAGTCGGATGAGCCGCTTGGCCGGTCCGGGGATCGACCCGTGGAAGATCAGGTACGGGCTGCGGATCTCGCCGTAGTGGAGGAACCCTCCCTCCATCTTCAACGGCTCCGCCTTCGGGTCCCGCACCACCTTGAGGATCCGCTTGTTGTACTCGGTCCGGCGATGGAATCCCATCTGCCCTGCCTGGGGGATCCGGTAGGTGACGTAGCTGGGATTGTGGGGGCCGAGCGTCCCGATCATCCGGCGGTGCTTGGAGTTCTTCCGGGGTTGCAGCTTCACGCCGAAACGCTTGGTGTGCCCCTGGAACCCCTTCCCCCGGGTCACGGCCACCACGTCCACCATGTCCCCCTCCTTCGCGAAGTCGTTCACGGTGATCTCCTTCCCCAGGAGGCCCAGGGCGAAGGTCTTCCGTTCGGAGAGGTCCTGACCCGAGACCCTCACCTCGAAGATCTCCGGCGTCTTCGAGGGCACGCCGGTCAAGAGCTGTGGTTGGGTGTGGACGAGGAGATGGACGTCCTCCCCTGAGGCCTTCTCCAGCCGGGCCCTGGCTTCCCGGTGATCGAGCTTCTCGGGGATGGGGAAGCGACGGGCAAGATGCGGATCCGGCTCGTCGGTCCAGGCTTCGGCCACCACGCTCCTTCCGTCGGGCCCGCGACCGTAGAGACGGACCCCCGCGACCTTGAGCGCGGGAGCCTCCAGGACCGTGACCGGCACGGCCACCTCCTGACCGGCGGTCGTCGACCGCTTCCGATAATCGACCAGGAAGGCGTGGGTCATCCCCACCTTGTACCCGGCGAAGCCCTCCACGTGCGGCTTGGCCGGACCCGGAGGCCAGTTACGGAAGCGCGGGACCACGCGGATGGCCCGTTTCCGGGGCCAGAATCCCAAGGAACCCCGTCGGGGTTTGTGTCTCCGGGCCATTTTCCGTCAGCATCCTCGCGCTGGGTGAACGCGCTCCAACAGGAAGAGGTATTTAAGGCTGGGGGAGCCCGCGGCTATCGGAGGAGCCGGTAAACGGCCGGCCCCCCCGGGGGATGGGGTAAAATCCATCCCCGGGGTCACCGGGCCATGGTCAGCCGTGCCCCGGCCATCGGCCCCTCTCTGTCCCCTCCCCTGGGAGGCGTGCCGGGTCTGGCCGAGGTAAGGGCGGCGCAGCTCAACCTCGCCGGCGTGGCCCTGAACACCCCTCTCTGGGAGGCCCCCGCGTTCCCGGGTCTCCCCCCGGGCCGGCTCTGGCTCAAGCTCGAGACGCTCCAGCGGACCGGGTCGTTCAAGATCCGGGGGGCCTCCAACCGGATGGCCTACCTCTCCCAGGAGGAGGCCCGCAGAGGGGTCATCGCGGCCAGCGCGGGGAACCACGCCCAGGGCGTGGCCTACGCAGCCCGGGCCCGGGGCATCCCGGCCACCATCGTGATGCCCAAGGGCGCGTCCCCCTCCAAGGTCCTCGCCACCGAGGCGCTGGGGGCTCGGGTGGTCCTTGCCGGGGCGGATTACCAGGAGGCGTGGGAGGCCTGCCAGTCGCTCCGGGAGCAGGAGGGACTGACCCTCGTCCACCCCTTCGACGATGCGGCCGTCATCGCCGGACAGGGGACGCTCGGGTTGGAGATCCTGGATGCCCTCCCTACCGTCGGCACCGTGCTCGCTGGTGTGGGCGGCGGGGGCCTCCTGGCCGGTCTCGCGGTGGCGATCCACGCGCTCCGGCCCGAGGTCCGCCTGGTGGGGGTCCAGGCGGCGGCCGCCGGATCGCTGAGAGCCTCCCTTCTCGCCGGTCGCATCCTGGAGGGCCCCGCCCCCTCCACCTTCGCGGACGGGATCGCCACCCGCCGGGTCGGGGACCTGACCTTCCGGATCCTCAAGGAGCACTCGGTCCGGGCCGTGGAGGTGAGCGAGGCCGAGCTCGCCCGGGCGATCTTCCTGCTCTTGGAACGTACCCATCTGCTCACCGAGGGGGCCGGCGCAGCCCCCCTCGCCGCGCTCCTCGCGCACCCGGAGCTCCTGGAGGAGAACGGTCCTGCGGTGGCGGTCATCAGCGGAGGGAACCTGGACGCGTTCCTCCTCGACCGGATTCTCTGGTCGGGGCTCGCCGCCGATGGGCGCATCCTCCACCTCCGCACCCCCCTGAAGGACCGGCCGGGGGCGCTGGCCGATCTTCTGTCCACGGTGGCAGGGACCGGAGCGAACGTCTACACCATTAGGCACGACCGGGAATCCCCTACCCTGCCTCCGGGGCAGGCCTCGGTCGAGCTCGAGCTGGAGGTCCGGGACCCCGAGCAGGGCGAACGGGTCCTGGCGGTGCTCAAGGCGGCCGGCTACGGCGTAGAACCCACGCTGGCGCCCCCCCTGAGGGGGACCGGACGACCCAGTGCGGGGGAAAGGACTTAGCCCGATCCGCCCTCGTCGGAACCCATGAGTTCGGACCCTCCCCGAGAGGACGCCCCGGACCTCCCGCTCGCGGCCCCCCATTTCTGGCAGGTGCCGGAAGCGGAACGGGAGCTCGACCGGATCTCCCCCCGCCTGATGGTGCTCCGGGAACAGGTGGCCCGGCTCGCCCAGATCCAGGAGGAGCGGGAGCGGATGGCCCGCCTCTGGGGAAAGGAGGTCGATGCCGCAGACCATCCGGACGCCGCCCGGATCCGGCGGCTGGAACGGGAGTGGCAGACGCTCTACCGGACGGTGGAGTCCGACCTGGAGCGCTGGCGCGACCGGGGCATCGAGGTGAAGGACCTCAACGCGGGCCTGGTGGACTTCTACGCGCTGCGCAAGGGGGAGGTGATCCTCCTCTGCTGGAAGAGCGACGAGGACGGCATCCACCATTGGCACCCCTTGAACGGGGGCTTCCGGGGACGGCGCCGGCTCACGGACGCCGAGCGGGAGGGGGGCCTCGACCCCGATCCGCGGGACCGGTCCGCGGGCGGTCCCCCCTGAGGGCGCCGGACGGGGACATCCCCCTACGACGGGCGCGGTCCCCTCGGAGGCGAACCCGGGATGTAGAGCGGACGCTGAAGGGCCAGTAGCGCAGCGGTGGCCACCAGCCCGAGCACTCCTGCCAGCACCGGCGGGACCAGCAGCCAGGGCGTGGGCTGGAGGAAGAGGAGGGTGAACCCCCCGGCCACGGCGAGCACCGGGCCCAAGACGGCCGCCGAAGCGCCGACCACTCCCCGGGCCGGTGGGCGGCCGCGCAGGATGGAGACCGCCCCCCAGACCGCGAGAAGGCCCGTGAGCGCCTCCAGCGCCGAGGTGGAGAAGACGGAGGCCAGATAGCTCTCCAGATCCGGGAAGGGGGATTCGGCCATGACCCGGGACGCGTTCCCGCTGGAGGCCGGCAGGAGCACCAGGGCGAGGTCGCTGAGGTTCCCCTGGGGGGCTTTGAAGTAGGGGGACAGGAAGAGATCGAAGGTCAGATTGCCGTATCCGGACGCGGCCACCGTCAGCGCGTGCTCCCCCGGTGCGAGCCGGGGAAAGCCGAAGGACCCCTGTGGGCCGGTCACCGTGGAATTGCCCCCCGCCGCGCCGGTGACGTTCACCCAGGCGCCGGGAAGCGGCGACTGGGCACCGGTCAACGGATCCAGGGCGAGGACGGTCCCGGCGACCCCCTGGTCCCCCGCCCCCACCGTCAGCGCTCCCAGTCCGCCCAGGACCACGGCGATCCCCAGGAGCAGGAGGGCGGCCGAGAGGACCAGGAGCCCCAGGGTCTGCCGGGTCCGGGGGAGCGGCTGGCGCGGGCCGCGGGTCTCCGGGTAGAGCCCGGGATAGACCTCCCAGGTGAACAGGGGCGGGTGCGGGCGGGGAGGTAGCACCGGCGTGGGTTGCCCACATCGGGGGCAATACGACCAGCCCACCGCGATCTGGGTGGGGGGATAGAAGACGCGGAACTCGTTCCGGCAGCGGGGACATCGGGCCACCGTGGAGCCGGGGGCGGGGTACACGCAAGATTAGAGAGGAGGGACGGCATAACTGTTCGGTCCTGACCATGGGCGCCCCTCCTCCGGCCGCGATGGCCCCCGGAGGGGGGGAGCGCAAGGACCGCTCCGGCAAGCCCCATCCCCGGGTCTTCGCCTTCGACGATGCCCCCTTCCGGTTCGGGCAGGCGGAAACGGCCCTGGTGGGAGCGGTGGTCTCCCTTCCCGGCTACCTCGAAGGCCTGGTCAAGGGCTCCGTCACCGTGGACGGGGACGAGGCCACCGAGACCCTCGCCCGCCTGGTGAGCACCTCGCGCTTCCGCCCGGCGAGCCAGGCCATCCTCCTGGGGGGCATCAGCCTCGGCGGGTTCAACGTGGTGGACCTGGCTGCGCTTAATCGGAGGACGGGCCTGCCGGTGGTGACGGTGACCCGGCGCCCGCCCGATTTCGCCGCCATGAGCCGGGCGCTTGAGCGTCACGCCGGGAACCGGGCGGAGGAACGGGAACGGCGTTGGAAGGAGTTTCCCCTCTTTCCCTTCCGTTCCGGCCCCAAGCCCCTTTGGGTCGCCTGCGCAGGCCTCGACCGGGAGGAGGCCGGCGCCCTGCTGAGGAAGAGCCTGGTCCGGGGCTCCTATCCCGAACCTTTGCGTCTCGCCCACCGGATCGCGGCGCTCTTGGCCGACGGTCCGGTCCCCAAGGCCCGGGCGTGAGGGCGGAGCGCCTCCGGGGGAGGCCGACGGGGCCGTCCCCGCCTCGCCGGCCTCCTGGCCCGACCCGGGCACCCCCTGGACACCAGGGGAAGTCCCCCCCCTTGCCCAAGGCTTAATCGGCAGGGGGCTCTCGCCTTCCCGGGGCCTGTAGCATAGCCTGGACCGATGCACTGGCCTTCTAAGCCAGGGAACTGGGGTTCAAAGGCGCGGGGGGACCGACCCTCGCGCGGGGATTCCCCACAGGCCCGTCGCCCCCCCCCTGGAGCCTCAGGACGGTGCGTCCTTGACCGCGTCGCGGGACCGCTCCCGGGTCCACTCCTCCGGCGTGAGGTAGCTCTCCAGGATGGGCAGGTAGACCGGCGGGGTCCCCGTCATCTCGGCCAGCCCGTGGACCCGGAGGGTCTCCAGAGAGGAACGGGCCAGCTCGGAGGAGATCTCCAGGCAGGCTGCGAGCTCCGGGGGGGAGATCTGCCGGGACTCGAAGAGGATCTCCAGTGCCCTCCGGGGGATGAGCGGGAGGGTCAGCTGGGCCACGAACCGGTCGAAACCCGCGCAAAGCCGGGACGAACGGAAGGCGGCGAGGTCCAGGGGGAGGCGGGCCGTTCGCGGGTCCTGCAGGAGCCGGTTCAGCAGGAGGTCCAGCTCGTAGCGGACCCGGGTCTCCGGCAAGTAGAGAAGAAGCTCCAGGCGGTAGGGCACCACGCCATGGTGCCGGGTGAAGCGGTGCAGGTTCCTCCAGGAGAAGAGGCCGAACGGAAGGGGGGGAGGAGGGGCCCCTTGCTGGGTCGCCTGCTCGTGGGAGAGCGGGCGGGGGACGAAGGCCTCCCGGAACGCGAAGCGGACCACCCCCTCCTCCAGATCGGGGCTCCCGAGGAGGTCGACGTTCTCGTTGGTCAGGTCCCCCATCGGCAGGAAGGCGCCGGTCCCCCTCCCGTCGGTCCGGAAGGTGATCGACCTGCACGGAGGGTTGAACTCGTAGGCTTCGGTCTTCCGGACGGTGTCGGTGAAGCTCAGGGTCACCTCCGGCGCCGGTTCCGGCTCCAGCAGCAGTTGAGCGAAGTTCCCGTACCGGCGCCCGCTCGCCTCCCACCGGAGGCGGCCGAGGCTCCGGGGATGACGGTGCCCCAGGTCCCAGAGGCTCCGCCGGAGCAGTTTTTGGGAGTAGGCCTCGTGCAGTTCTTTGGGAGCGAGCCTGGCCAGTTCCTCGAAGTCCACCCACGGATTGGGGGGTGGGGATGGTGCCGGTTCGCTAGGAGGAGGCATGGGATGGTCTCAAGATGGCCCTCCCCAGACTTAAACCGTTATGGCGGTGACCGAAGGGAGGTGGCCAAAGTTCCTCGTCGGTCGCTCCGGGGTGGGCAACAGTTCCCATACGGGCCTTCGAGCCGGGCTCCCGAACAAGGCAGGTCTCCGTTAAAGGCAGTCTCCCATCCTGAGGTCTGGGCGGGAATGGGCGGAAGGCTTCGCGGTCGTGGGCGGGTGGAGCCCCCGGTCCTACCGGTGGGCCTCTCCAGAGGGCCCGGAAGCTCCCCCGGGCCGCTCTTTTCGGCCCTCCCTCCAGGAGCCCGGACCCCCTCCGGTGGACCGATGGCCCCTTATGGGAGGAGCTTGCTCCCGGAGCGCGGAGGGGGCGGGTCTTAGGTGCGGCTGGCATACTTTGCGGACAGCTTCCTTCCCACGCACGACGGGGTCTCCCATTTCTTGGTGTACATGGGCCGGGAGCTGACGCGCCAGGGGCATGAGGTCACGCTCTTCACCCCCCAGTCCCGCCAGAGGAAGGAGGACGACACCTCCTACGGCTTCCCGGTGGTCCGCCTCCGCTCCCTCCCCCTTCCCTACTACCCGCAGTACCGGTGGGCGCTCCTCCACGGCGCAGCCCTGGCCGGACGGGCGGGAGATTTCGACCTGGTGCACGTGCATACCCCTGGTCCGGTGGGGACCACGGGGCTCTTCGCGGCCCGGCACTGGGGGATACCCGCTGTGGGCACCTTCCACACGAACCTGAAGGACATGCAGCAGAGCCTCCCGGACATCTGGGCCACCCGGGCCTTCTTCCGGTTCGCCTGGCGCTGGAACGCGGGGCTGTACGCCCGGTGCGACCTGGTCACCGTGCCCCAGGAGGAAGGGGGCCGCCTGCTGGAGGGAGTCTTCACCCACCGGCGCGCTCCCGTGGAGGTGATCCCCCATGGCGTCGACACGTCCCGCTTCCGCCCGGGCGTCACCGACGTCCCGTGGGCCACCCGCCTCGGGGCCAACGGCCGTCCCCTCATCCTCTTCTGTGGGCGTCTCACGGTGGACAAGGGGGTGCACCGGCTCTTGGATGCCCTGGCTCGGCTCCCGGCCGACCTGCCGTTCCTGGGGGTCATCGCCGGAGAGGGGCCGGAGTCCGAGCGGGTCCGGGCCCGGACCCAGACCGAGGCCGGTCTGGTGGGCCGGGCGGTCTACCTGGGCACCCTGCGGGAGAGCGAGAAGCCCTCCCTCTTCTCCCAGAGCGCCCTCTTCGCCCTGCCGTCGACGGCGGACCTGCAACCCCTGGCGCTCCTGGAGGCCATGGCCTCGGGGGTGGCCGTGGTGGTGGGGGCGCAGGGAGGGCCGGCGCGGATGGTCCGTTCGGGGGAGGACGGATGGGCGGTGGATCCCACCGATCCCGAGGTCCTCTCCAGGGCCCTGGCGCGGCTCCTGACCGATCCGGGGCTCCGGGCGCGGCTGGGGAGCAGCGCCCGGGCCCGGGTGGAGGCCCTGTTCAGCCAGCGGCAGACCCTCCGGCAGTTCCTGGAGCTCTACGAGGGGGTCCGGTTGGGCGCCAGGCCGGTCCCGTTGGGGGGCGGGCCCCGCTCCCTTCCCGGCGGACCCCCCGGGCCCCGGGAGGAGAGCCCCCGACGCGGGGCCTTCACGGAGCCTTCACCACGTGGTTGAAGTCCCGCTCCAGGGTCTTGACCTGGGAGAGGGTGAAGACCTCCGGGACCGTGCTCACCAGGAGGACCCCGTGGTGCCGCCGGATCTCGCCGGTGACCCAGTAGAGGAACTTGATGGACGACTCGAACCCGTTTATGGTGTTGAGGTAGTCCAGGGCCTCCACGTAGACCATCATGGGGCCCTTCTCCGAGGCCAGGAAGTCCTGGACCCGGCCGGTGAGCCCGCTCACGTTGCTGGAGGCGGGCTCCGCTCCGGGCTCGTCGGTGCTCTCCACCCCCAGGTCGAGGATCTGGAGGCGGTCGGGAGGGGCGATCCGGCGGAGATCGCCCGCGAGGCGGGTGAGGCCCAAGGCGCCTCCCAGCCGGGGAAGGCTCTCCAGGACGAAGCGATGGGCCAGCTGCGGGCGCTCCTCCAGGAAGAGGTAGGTGTACCCCGGGAGGAGCGGCGGGAAGGCAGGACGGGAGTCAGCTCCCCGGAGCCGGAGGAGATTCTCCAGCGGGATGGCCCTCGGGGCGCTCAGGAGGGTCCGGCGCTTCAGGGCCACCTCCTCGTCCAGGTGGGCGAGCCGGCTCTCCGCGAAGATCCTCAGCTCGGCCGGTGTGTGTCCCCGGCCCGCCCAGGCCATCATCTCCCGGAGGGCGCTACGCACCCCGTCCCCGAACCCCCGCGAGTACGCGCCCGCGCCCTCGTCGGACCCCGTTTCGGGGGAGGGGACGTGGGACCGTTCCCCCGGGCCCCGGTCATTGGGGGACGGGACCTCGCCGCTCACGTCCGGGCCGGTCGGGGACCCTCGGCCCGGGGCTCAGGGACGCTCTCCCCTTCGGGGGCCACCGGTTCCCGGACCTCCTCCCGGGCCACCGCGAACTTGTACCCGTAGTGGATCACCCCGGATTTCCCTTCCTCCCGGAGCTTCCGGAACGTGGCCTGGACCCGGAGCCCCACGTGAACGTCCCCCGGCGAGACGTCCACCACCTGGCCGGTGAGGATGGGCCCCTCCCGGGTCTTGACCAGGGCCAGGACGTAGGGCACCTGCATCTCGAACCCTTCGGCGGGGTCGTGGACCACGGTGAAGGAGTAGACCTCCCCTTCCCCGGAGAGCTGCAGCGGCTCCATCTTCCCGAGGGAGCGCCGGTGCTCCGGGCAGACCGGGCAGACCACCCGGGGCGGGAAGAACGCGCTCCCGCAGGAGGAGCACCGGCTGGCCCCGAGGTTGTAGCGTTGCGGCGTCTCGCGCCAGAATCGTGCGATGGTCATGGTCCTCTTTCCTCCCTCAGTTCGTCCGCTCCAGCAGGTGGATGGCCGCGGTGGCCCCGGTCCCGCCGAGGTTGTGGCTCAGGGCACGGGTGACCCCCGAGACCTGGCGCTCCTTCGCCTCGCCCCTGAGCTGTTCGACCAGCTCCACCACCTGGGCGACCCCCACGGCGCCGAAGGGCTGGCCCTGGGCCTTGAGCCCCCCGGAGGAGTTCACGGTGAGGGTGTCGCCCGGCCCGAAGCTGCGGTCCCTCAAGGCGCTCCCCCCGGCCCCCTTCGCCACGAATCCCAGGTCCTCCAGGGCCAAAAGGCCGCTGATGGAGTAGGCGTCGTGGATCTCCGCCAGGCGGATCTCCTTCGGGTCCCAGCCGGCCCGGCCGAAGGCGGCCCGGGCGGCGAAGACGGTGGCGTCCAGGGTGGTGGGGTCCCGGCGGTGCTGGACGGCGAGGGTGTCGCAGGCCACCTCGCTGGCGGCGATGCGGATGGGGGTATCCGTGTACCGTCGGGCCTTCTCCAGCGGCCCGAGGACCAACGCGGCGGCGCCGTCGGAGGACGGGGCGCAGTCCAGCATCCCCAGCGGTTCCGCCACGGGCGGCGCGTTGAGGACCTGGTCCAGGGTGATCCGGTTGCGGAAATGCGCCCGGGGGTTCTTCGAGCCCATCTCGTGGGCGAGGACGCTCATCCGGGCGAAGTCCTCCCGCCGGGTCCCGTACTCCTGCATGTGCCGGCGGGCGATGAGGGCCCAGAGCGCGGGGAGGGTGGCCCCGAAGACGGTCTCCCACTCCTGGTCCGCCGCGGCGCTGGTGATGGCGAGCTGGAGGTCCTCCGGCACGTCGGTCATCTTCTCGGCCCCTCCCACCATGACGAAGTCGTGCGCCCCGCTCGCCACGGCGAGGTAGGCCTGGTGCAGGGCCACGGCGCCGGAGGCGCCCCCGGCCTCCACCCGGATCCCCGGGAGATGGTGCGGGGCGAGACCGGCGTAGTCCAGGATGAGCGGGGCGATGTGCTCCTGGTCGAGGAAGGCCCCGCTGGCCATGTTCCCGAGGTAGAGCGCCCCCAGGTCGTGGGACCCGAGCTTGGCCTGGGTGAGGGCGGCGAAGCCCGCCTCGATGCCGATCTCCCGGAAGGAGCGGTCCCACAGTTCGCCGAAGCGGGTCTGGCCCACCCCGAGGACGGCCACGTCGCGCATGGCCTAGCTCCCTCCCAGGTGGATCTTGCCCCGGAACTTGGCGTAGATCGCGTAGCTCAACGGGACCCCCCCGTCCAGGAACTCCTGGATCCGGGGGCCCTGCCGGTCGAACTGATGGATCCGGTCGGTGACGGTCAGGTCGAACGCGTCGGAGCCGGCTCCGCTGCCGTAGCCCACCACGAGGATCCGGTCCCCGGGGTCCGCGTGGTCCAGCACGTTCGCGAGCCCGAGGAGGGCGGCCCCGGAGTAGGTGTTCCCCAGGTACGGGGTCACCAGCCCGTAGCGCATCTGCTCCTCGGTGAACCCCATGGTCTTTCCCATGCGCTGGGGGAACTTGCCGTTCGGTTGGTGGAAGACCACGTGCCGGTAGTCCTTCGGGCTGGTCTCCATGCGTTCCATCATCCGGCGTCCGCACTCTCCCACGTGCCGGAAGAAGGCCGGTTCCCCGGTGAACCGGCCGCCGTGGCTCGGATAGCGTTGGCCCTCCCGCCGCCAGAAATCCGGGGTGTCCGTGGTGAAGCTCTCCGTGGCGTTGATCTCCGCCAGGAGGCGTTCCCGACCGATGATGAAGGCCGCTCCCCCGGCGCTGGCGGAATACTCCAGGGCGTCGCCGGGAGCCCCCTGGGAGGTGTCCGACCCGATGGCCACCCCGTAGGTGATCATCCGGCTCTTCACGAGGCCCATGCAGGTCTGGATGGCCGCGGTCCCGGCCTTGCAGGCGAACTCGAAGTCGGCGGCGGTGAGGTACGGGGTGGCCCCCACGGCCTGGGCCACCACGGTGGCGGTGGGCTTGACCGCGTACGGGTGGCTCTCGCTCCCCACGTAGAGCGCCCCGATGCTCTGCGGGGAGATCCGGCCCCGGGCGAGGGCCTGGCGGAGGGCCTCGGTGGAGATGGTGATGGTGTCCTCGTCCGGTGCGGGGACCGACTTGCGGAAGACCCCCAGGCCCTTCCCCATGGCCTCGCCGTCGGTCCCCCAGACGACCCCGATCTCCGCCGGTGCGATCCGGTAGCGCGGGACGTATGCGCCGTAGCTCACGATGCCCACGGGCTCTTCGCTCATGCGTTCCTTCCTTCCCCCTCAGATCTCCTCCAGGCTCGCCAAGATCTCCTTGGGGCCGTGGGGGGTGGTGAGGAGCGGGATGTTCTCCACTTCGCTCAACCGGACGGCCAATGGGTCGATCCGGCCGGGGGCGGAGAAGAGGACGGCGGCGGGCTTCAGCGGGTGCGCCCGGATGGCGACCATGGGGGAGCGTCCGTAGCGCACGCCGGCGAAGATCAACAGACGCTGGGTGGTCCACCCATAGATCTGGACGAACTCCTGGGCCCCCAGGGTGAGGATGGCCCGGGGCGCGTCGAGCAGGGTGAAGCCGTGGAGGTCCCGGTGGAGGTCCACCCGGCTCACGGACTTGGCCTCCAGGTGCTCGGCGAGGGCGGTGAGGGGCACCGCCACCGAGAACTCCCGCATGCCGAGGATCCCGTCGGAGGGCGCCGGGGCGCCCATGCGCTGGGAGGCCTTCCCTCCCTTCAGACGGTCCACCGCGAAGAGCCCGTCGACGTACCGCCGGACGAAGCTCGCGCCCGGGCTCGTCCGGCGCTCCCCCTCGTAATCGGAGATCACCGAGGGGACGGTGGCCAGGTGCCGGGCGAGCTCTCCCTGGGAGATGCCGAAGTCCTCCCGCCACTTCCGGAGGGTCCGGCCAGGGTGGGTGGAGAGCACCACCTCCCCGGCGATCTTCTCCTTGAGCTCCGACGGCATCGCCCGATGGCCCACGCTCGCCGGTTCATTAGCTTATCGCATCCTGTCGAAGGGCCCCATCGACAGTTTGCCGACCGGGGCCCCCCGGGGGAGTGGACTGGGCGAGATTCTCTCCGGCGGAGGGAAGACCTCCGCCGGCTTTGAACTCGCGGCCTCTACCTTGCCAAGGTAGCGATCTTCCAACTGATCTACCAGCCCGGCTCCGGCCCGCTCGAGGCCCGCACGCACATAAACTCTTCCGCGCGGGCTCAGGCGGCGAGGATCTCGTCGAGGGAGTTCTCCAGGGAGCGCCGGCAGGAGAGCCCCAGGAGCCGCTCGGTCCGGCTCCGCTCCACGGTGAACTCCGGCTGCAACAGTTCGATGTCCCCCCGGGGGTTCGGGACCACCCTCACCGAAAGCGACGCCGCTCCCGGGTGGAGCCGGGCCCAGGCCGCCTGGACCCGGGAGGCGAGCTCCAGCACGGTGGCGGTCTCCCCGCTCGCCACGTTGAAGAGGGTGGTCCGGCCCCGGGCCTGGGGGGTGCGAAGGAAACCGGCCACACCGACCCAGTGGGCCACCACGTCCTGGAGATGGATGAAGTCCCGGCGTTGCGTCCCCGGGGCGTTCACGAGGAGGGTCCCGGTCCGGGCCTGGGCGGCGAACAGATTCAGCACGTTCCCCTTTCCCACCACCCGCTCTGCGATCCGGTACCGGCCGTAGAGGTTGCTCATCCGCAGGATCGCCCCTCCCGGCCCGTGGGAGGAGCCGACCTCGCGCCGGAGGGCCTCTTCCCCCTGGGCCTTCTGCCGGGCATATTCGTGGGTGGGTTGGGGGGGGGTCTCTTCGGTGATCGGCAGGTGTTCGGGGATGCCGACCACCGCGAAGCTGCTCGCGAACGCCACCGGGATCGAGCGCTCGGAGAGCTCCCGGAAGAGCGCTCCCGTGCCTTCCACGTTCACCGCCCGGGTCCTTTCCGGCTCGCTCGCGCAAAGCACCACCCCGGAGAGGGCGGCCAGGTGCAGGACCACGTCGCAGTCGGCGAGGAGGCGTCGTCCCCCCGGGGAGCGGAAGTCCTCCCGGGCCACGGGCCACCCGGGGTGGACGGCCTCGAGGGGACCCGACCGGTCGTCCAGGAGGCGGAGCTCGTAGCCCGCCCGGGCCAGTTGCGGGACCAGGGCCCCCCCCAGGAACCCGGCGGCACCGGTGACCCCCACCCGGACCATGGCCGTTCTCCACGGGTGAGGGTTCTTGAAGGTTGGCCGGAACCGTTCCCCCTCCCCGGGAGCTCCCGGGGGTCGGCTGGCGGCGCAGGCAGGGAAGGGGGCTTAACCCGGGTGGGCTCTCCCGATGGGCGGTCCAGGGGGAACGGGAGGAACACAGATTGCGGATCCTTCGGATCAACTCCTGGGACGGGCCCGGCACCGGCGGCGCGGAGGGGTACCTCCGGTCGGTGATGGACGAGCTGGAATCCCGGGGACACCCGAACCTCCTCGTCAATCTCACCGACGTCCGGCCCACGGTCCCGGTCCCGGACGAGCGCTATCTCCCCATGGTCCCCATGACCGCCGTAAAGGCCCGGATGCGCCAGGACCTGGGAGAGCTTCCCCGGGTCTCCGCGTTCCTGGAGGAGACGGTCCGCTCCTTCCGGCCCGACCTCGTCCAACTCCACCACTTCGAGGCCGCTTTCACCACCGTGGGCCGGTTCCTCCGGCAGCTCGGGGTCCCGTTGGTCGTCACCGCCCACGACGCCTGGCTGGTCTGCCCCATCGGCACCCTGGTGCGTCCGGGGACGGTGATCTGCGAGGGGGGTATCCGCTGGCGCTGCCAGTTCACCGGCTGTGCGGTGGGACGCGGTCTGCCGTACAGCCTCTGGCAGAAGCGGCTGTTCGATGCCTGGGTGGCCCCGAAGGTCCGGGCCTATCTGTGCCCCAGCCGTTCCCTGATGGACTACCTGGACCGTCACCGATATCGCCCGGCCGTGCACCTGCCCTCGTTCGCCCAGATCCCCCTCCAGGTCCAGCAGGGGAGCGCTCCCTATCCGCGGGGGACCGCGCATATCGGCTGGATCGGG
Organism: Thermoplasmata archaeon; assembly: GCA_021806135.1. Lineage (GTDB taxonomy): Archaea > Thermoplasmatota > Thermoplasmata > Lutacidiplasmatales > UBA184 > JAKATE01. The sequence continues at coordinate 7,069 of JAJZYB010000031.1, read as the reverse complement.
CGGTTGGAGTCCTACAAAGGGGTGGAGGACCTCCTCCGGGCGTTCGTGAGGGTTCGCTCGCAGTACCCGGACGCTATCCTGGACATCGCCGGGGACGGCTCGGCGCGGCCGGCCCTGGCCTCGCTTTCGGAGCAGCTGGGACTGGGCCCGGCCGTGAAGTGGTTGGGTCGGGTCCGCGGCCCGGAGAAGGAGGCCTTCTTCGCCGGCGTCAAGGTGCTCGCGGTCCCCTCCAGCCAGTACGAGAACTTCCCGCTCGTCGCCCTCGAGGCCCTGGCCCGGGGCCGGCCGGTGGTGGGCACGGCCATCGGGGGGATCCCGGAGATCGTGGAGGACGGCAGGAACGGCCGGATCGTCCCCATCCAGGACCCGGTGGCGCTGGCCGAAGGGCTCCTCGACGTGCTGAAGGACCCGGCCCGGGGCGAATCCTGGGGGGCGACGGGCCGCCGGAAGGTCCTCCAGGAAGTCACGCCCGAGCGGCATGTGACCCGGCTCTTGGCCCTCTATGCGGCGGTGCTCTCGGGCGCCGACCTCCCCAGCCGCCTCGAGGCCGGAGCCCTCGTCCCCTCGGACGCGGTCCCCTCTGGCCCTCCCGGGGGGGGCCCGGAGCCCTTCCAGACGGCCCCGGGGAAGCCGAAGGGTACATAGCTTGCGGGCTGCTGCCGCCCGTCCGTGACGGGCGACGCGGAGTCGGAAGGACCCTTGGAGATCCTGCTCAAGGGCTCGCGGGACCTGCTGCATCCGGAGGAGATCGTGGCGGATGCCACCCGGGACCTGGTGAAGGAGGAGGTCCGACGGCACCTCGACCAGAAGTTGAGGGAGAACCCGGAGCTGGCTCGGGCGCTCAAGTCCTCGGTGAAGGACCTCCTGGATGCCCGCGCCCGGGAGTATGCGGCCCTGCTCCGGCTGACCGCCGCCATGGCGCGCCTCGGCTTCGCCGCCGCTCCCGAGGCCGTGAGGGGCGAGCTCTCGAAGGACCTGGCCACGATGCTGAGCAAGGAATTCGGCAATCTCGTCGATCGGACCCTATGAGCTGGCGGAGCACCACCTCGTTGGCCGCCGACGAGGTCAGGATCTACGAGGTCAAGCGCACCGACCTGGAAGGAGCGGTGATCATCGACGGTTTCCCCTCGGTGGGCCTCGTCTCGTCCATCGTGGCGAACTACCTCATCGATGCCTTGCACATGGAGCAGGTGGGGATCGTGGACTCCCCCGCCTTCCCCACGGTCTCCCTGATCCGGGAAGGGGAGCCCCAGCATCCGGTCCGGATCTACGCCGGGCAACCGCCGGGGCGGAAAGCCGGGGGCACCGGGCCGGAGAAGGTGGTGGCGTTCATCAGCGAGTTCCAACCCCCTCCGCAGGTGGTCTCCGCCCTGGGGAACGCGATGCTCTCCTGGGCCCAGGAGCAGCGCTGCTCCCTGCTCATCTCCCCCGAGGGCCTGGTCATCGAGCGACCGGAGGGGGACCGTACCCGCCCCCCCAACGGGCCGCCACAGGTCCGGGTCTACGGGGTGGCCTCCACCCGGCGCGCCCGGGAGCTCTACATCGAACCGAACGTCACGCTCTTCCAGGAAGGGGTCATCACCGGTGTGGCCGGGGTCCTGCTGAACGAGGGCCGGCGTAGGGGGTTCGACGTGCTGACCTTCCTGGCCGAGGCGCACCCGGATTACCCGGATGCCCGGGCCGCGGCGAAGGTGATCGAGACCATCGACCATGTGCTCCTCCAGACCATCATCGATCCCGTCCCCCTGTACAACGAGGCGGAGCGCATCGAGCAGCAGTTGCTCTCCATCCAGCGCTCGGCCCATGAGAAGGGGGGCCGGGAACGCACGGGGACCTCTCCCACCTCTTCCATGTACGGTTAGGGACGGTCCCCTCGCACCGGCCGGGCGGGGACCCGGTCCCGGAGCTCCCGGAGCCCCCGGACCAGGCGATCCACGTCCTGTCGGCCGGTGTAGACGTGGAAGGAGGCGCGGACGTTTCCCGGAAGGCCCCGGGCCTGGTACCAGGAGTGGACGCAGTTCATCCCGGACCGCACGAAGACGTCATGGCCCTGGTCCAAGAAGAGGGCAACGTCCTCCGGAGCGAGGCCGGTGAGGACGAAGGGGAAGATCGCTCCCCGGTCCCGGGGTCTCGGGGGTCCCAATCGGCTGAGGCCCTCGAGGCCTTCGATTTCCCTCCCCAGGTGGCGTTGGAGGCCCTCCAGATGGGCGGGCAGGTCCTCGAAACGGTGTCGGCCGAGGTAGCGGAGGGCCGCTTCGGCTCCCAGGACCCCGGCGTAGTTCTGGAGCCCCGCCTCGAACCGGTGCGGAGGAGGACGAAGGGTATGGGTGGTGTACTCGGTGGTCTCCACGGTCTCCCCTCCCACGAACCACGGAGGGAAGGTCTCCAGGTCACGGGGGCCCACGTAGAGCAGTCCCGTGCCGGTCGGGCCGAGCATCTTGTGGAAGGACAGGACGTAGAAGTCCGGTGCGATGGAGCGGAGAGAGATCGGCTGGTGGGCGGCCGCCTGGGACCCGTCCAGGAGGACCCGGGCCCCGTGGTCGTGGGCGGCCTCCACCAGGGCCCGGGCCGGAAGCGTCCGTCCGTCCAGGTTGGAGGCATGGAAGAAGCTCACCAGGGCCGGGCGCCGTTCCAGGGCGCTCAGATAGGCCTCCTCGTCGAAGGGCCGGTCCTCGGGGAGCGGCAGGACATCGAGCCGGATCCCCCGGGTCTCCCGCAGGCGTTGCCAGACCACGAGGTTCGAGTTGTGCTCCTGGTCCGTCAAGAGGACCCGGGACCCCCTCTTCAAGCGGAGGCCCTGGGCCACCGCATTGAGCCCCTCGGTGGAGTTCCGCACGTTCACCAGGTGCTGCGGGCCCGGTGCCCGGAAGAAGCGGGCGAAGGTCTCCCGGGCCTCCTCGTATCGCCGTTGAACCTCCTCGGCCCAGCGGTGGACCGACCGCCCGGCGCAACCGGGGTAGTCCCGGTAGTACTCCTCCTGGGCGTCGAGGACGGCCTGGGGCGTGAGCGACATGCACGCGCTGTCCAGGTAGGCCGGGGCGGGGCGCCCTGGTCGGCCCCGCAGGGCCGGGAAGTCCCGACGGGGGGCCAGGGGACGCGGGACCGGCATGTTCACGCTCCGTATCGGGGGGCACGGGGTGCGGAGCTATAGGGATGGCCGACGGGAGGGGTTCTCGGCCGCGGGGGGGGAGGCCAAGAGCCCGGCTGGGTGGGCGAGCTTACCGGCGGAGGGCCCTGCCGCCGGACCTTGGAGGATGGCGACTGCCGCCACGTGGGCGGCCGCGCCGCTGAGCAACGAACGGGGGTCTGGCAGATACCGGGCGGAGTGCAGGCTCGCGCTCCCGAGCTTCCCATCGGCGGTCCCCATCCTCAAGAACATCCCGGGGCGCCGACGCAGGAAGTAGGCGAAGTCCTCCCCCCCCAGTACCGGCTCCGCCATCCGGTGGACCCGGCCGGGAAAGAGGGTACGGAACCGGGCCTCCAGCCGTTCGGTGAGGACGGGAGGGTTGACGAGCGGGGGATAGCCCCGCCGTACCGTCACTGCCGCCGACCCCCGGGCGCTCCGGGCGATGCCTTGCGCCCGCTCACGGATCCGTCGGGCCATCCGGCGGCGGGTTTCCGGGCGGAAGGTCCGAAGCGTGCCCTCGATGTCCACCCGGTCCGGCAGCACGTTGTCCTTGCTCCCGCCGGCCACGTGGGTGAGGGAGAGGACCGCGGGGTCCACCGGGTTCCGCTCTCGGCTCACCAGGGTCTGAAGGCCCACGATGATCTCGGAGGCGATGACAATGGGGTCCACGGTGGTCTGAGGGTAGGCCGCATGACCGCCCAGCCCCCGGACCTGGATCGCCACGTGGTCCGGGGCGGCCATCATGGGCCCCGGGAAGAAGCCATAGTGCCCGAGGGGGATCTGGCTGTCCACGTGGAGGCCGAAGACGAATGCAACGGGCGGGGGGCGGGAGAGTGCCCCGTGCTCGATCATGGGGAGGGCCCCTCCCCGGTGTCCCTCCTCCTCGGCCGGCTGGAAGAGGAGCTTCACCGGTCCAGGGAGGTCCGCTTCGCGCTCCTTCAAGTACCGGGCAGCGCCGAGGAGGGAGGCGGTGTGGATGTCATGCCCACAGGCATGCATCTGCCCGTTCTGCGAGGCGAAGGGGGCTCCAGTCGCCTCCCGCACGGGAAGAGCATCCATGTCCGCCCGGAGCGCGACGCAAGGCCCCGGCGCACGAGGAGCCAGGACGCCGACAACGGCGCAGGAGCGGGGAAGCGAACTGGCGGGTATCCGCAGGTCCGAGAGGGCGCCCAAGACCTTCTCCCGGGTCCGATGCTCCTGGTCCGAGAGCTCCGGATCACGGTGGAGGGCCTCCCTCCAGCGGACCATTTCCTCGAACCCGGGACGCAGGGCACTCTCGAGGGGAGCGAGCGCCGGGGAGGAGGGCGGCAGGTTCCGGGCCACATGGTGCGATGGGCCCGACGGTATTTGAGCCCGGAAGGACCTGCCGGGAGACCCATGCCGGTCCCGGGGAACCAGCGCGAGAGCCGCTCGATGGCGGGCAGGGTGGTGCTCGTGACCGGAGGGTCCCGGGGGATCGGCAGGGCGATCGCCCAGGACCTGGGGAAGGCCGGGGCCGAGGTCGCCGTGGGGTACGTGCATGACCGGAAGGCGGCTGAAAGCCTGGTCTCGGAGCTGATCGGGACGGGAGCATCCGGCCGGGCCTTCCGTGCCGACCTTTCCCGGCCCCCCGAGGTCCGTCGTCTCCTGGCCCGGGTGGGGTCGTGGAGGGGTCGGCTCGACGGCCTCGTGACCTGCGGAGGGATCTACCGGGGAGCCACGGTGGAGGGGACCCCGGCCTCCGAATGGGAGGAGGTGCTCCGGGTGGACCTGATCGGGAGCTTCGAGACCGTCCGGGAGGCGCTCCCCCTTCTCCGGGCGGGACGGGATCCAGCGGTGGTGACCATCTCTTCGGTCCTGGGGTCCCATCCGGCCATCGGCGGGGTGGCCTACCAGGCCGCGAAGGCCGGGGTGGAACAGATGACCCGGGTCCTGGCCCGGGAGCTGGCACCGGCGGTTCGGGTCAATGGGGTCGCCCCCGGTTTCATCCGAACCGACCTGAACCGCGGGGGCCACGAGGACCCCCACTACCACCGGTTCGTCTCGGAGGGCACGCCGTTGGGTCGTTGGGGGGAGCCGGAGGACGTGGGGCCCGCGGTCCGGTTCCTCCTGGGGCCGGGGTCCCGGAACGTCACCGGCGTCGTCCTGGGGGTGGATGGGGGGATCCCGCTAGGATGACCGCTGTCGGAGGCCCCTCGTACCGGTGCACCATCTGCCCTCCTGGGGGGGAGCGGTCCCTTCAACCCCTTTTGCGCGCCTTCGCCAAGGAGGGGGTCTCGCTCCGCCCACCGCCCCGGGAGGGGTCGGGCGGGCGAATGACAGCGCCGCTGAAGGGCAGGCCCCGGACCCTCCCCGTAGGAGGGGGGGTGGACGGTGGGCAGAGCGGGAAGAACGGGTCGTGGGGAGGGTGGCCTATCGAGCTCGCCGTCCTCCTCTGGCCGCCCTCCTTCGGTCCGGGGGCCCTGCGGTTCATGGTAGACTCGCTTCGGTCGCTCTCCCGTCCATTGAGAGCCGGTCGGGGAGCGGTGGTCCTCGTCTACCCCGGCGACGTTCCCTCAGGCTCAGAGGGCCGCTGGCTGGGGGGGGTCGTGGAGGGCCTCGGTCGCTCGCTGGTCCGATCCTTCGCGCTGGAGTATGCTCCCGACGCCCGGGTCAATTTCGTCGTAGGCGGCCCCCATCTGGCACGGCGAGAGGGTCGGCACCCGCGGCTCCCCACCCGGAGGAACACCACTTCGGAGGACCTCGTTCAAGCGGCCCTGTTCCTGGGAGGGGACGGGGCCCGGTTCATCACCGGGGAGACCCTCCCCGTGGACGGGGGAGCCCACCTCCTCTGGACCGCGGGAGGGGAGGGTTGAGGCGGGTCCGGTGCCGGTCCCCTCCGCGCAGGTTGCCTAGGAGGCCTGGGGAAGGGGGCCGGGAACCGGCAGGGCGAGGGCGACGGGACGCGAAGGCGGCGCGGAAAACACGGGCGATCGCCTCGCTCGTGGGGTAGGTCGAAATCTCCCGTTCCCTCACCCACGCGAAGGCCTCGTGCTCCCGGGGGTCGAGCACGATCTTGGGGGAGGAGGTCAAGGTCGCCTGGAAGTCGATCTCGACGGTCCGTGCGACCTCTCCAAAGCTCCAGGCAAAGAAGGGCGGTCCGGGCCGGATGGCGAGGCCGGTCTCCTCCCGTACTTCCCGGAGAAGGGCCCGCTCCAGGGTCTCCCGCTGTTCCACATGCCCTCCGGGGATCTCCCAAAGACCGGGGAAGAAGGTCTCCTCGTTCGACCGACGCACCAGGAGCAATCGATCCCCCCGGAAGATGGCTGCGGCCACGCAGATCTCCGCTGCGAGGTTGGAAGGCATGGCCGGAGGGCCGTAGGCCAGGACGCCCATAAGCGGTTATGGCTCCCGTCCATCCTCCTCTCTCCTCGCCGGTCGGGCCCGAGATACGCGGGCGTCCCAGGGGTCAGTCCCGGCGGGCAAGGTCGGCCAGGGCGCCCGCTCCACCCTTCTGGTGGCCCGGGCGCTTGAAGAGCCCCCGCGTGATGTGTCAATCGTCCTCCGCCAGGTCCAAGGCCACCCCAGGGTGTTCGGAAGGCCCTCCTGGGTGACGGGGGAGATGAGCCGGTCGTCGCGGCGCCTGCCGGCCCGGGGGGGAAGAGGGGTTTTCCCGGGCCCCCCCTGGCTTCGCTGGCTTCGCTCGCTCGGCCTCCCCCCCAGCTTTCTGCGGGGTTTATCTAGGGTGGGGGTCGGAAGTAATTTCGGTACACCGGAGGAAGCATGCTCAACTGGCGTCTTTTTATAGTAGTGCTTACATTCTTCTCATGCCACCGGGGAGCCCGGGGGGCTCGCTGGCCCTATACGGGCCGGCGCGTACCCCTGGGAGGCCTTGGGGGGAACAGACCATGAGCAAGATCATCGGGATCGACCTGGGGACCAGCAACTCCGCCGCCGCCGTCCTTGAGGGGGGACGCCCCTCCC
>JAJZYB010000060.1 GCA_021806135.1 Thermoplasmata archaeon | reverse complement strand
GGTGGGCTCATCGTTGGGTCTCTTCGCCGGCGCCTGGCTCATCCAGTCGTTCGGCTGGGAGTTCGCCTACCGCGTGGTGATCCCGCTGGCCGCCGCCTTGACCGGGCTTGCCTTTGTCGCTCTCCCGGAGTCCCGTCACCGCTTGCAGGCCCGGCTCGACATCCCCGGCGCGACCCTCCTAGGAGCTACCCTGGCCACCTTCCTCCTGGCTCTCTCGCTCGCGCCGGACTGGGGCTGGACCAATCTGTCCGCGTTCCACTTCGGTGGCTTGCCCTGGGGCGTGCCGGGACTCCTGGGCCTTTCCGGGGTCCTGGGTGTCGCCTTCTACTTCCGAGAGACCCAAGCCTCCGAACCGGTCATCCTTCTGTCCCGTTTCCGGGAGAGAAGCCTGGGCTTGAGCCTGGTCATCATCCTACTCGTGGGCACCGCGATGTTCATCGGGTTCGTCACGCTCACGGTCCTGGTGGAGACCCCCGTCGTGGGGCTGGGGCGCACCATCTTCGACTTTGGCATCTTGAGCCTCCCCACCACCTTCTCCATGCTCATGGCTGCGCCCCTGGTGGGGCGGGGGATCGCCCGGTACGGACCCCGGCCCCTGGCCCTGCTGGGCTCGGGGCTGGCCTCCGCAGGTTTCCTGCTCTTGTTGGCCTCTCACACCGACTACCTGACGGTCATGGTCTTCGCTATCCCGACCTTCGTCGGGTTGGTCTGTCTCATCATCTCCATCACGAACCTGGTGGTGCTGAGCGCTCGAAGGGGAGAAAGCGGGATCCAGACCGGGCTCGTGGAGATGTTCCAGGACCTGGGGTCCAGCATCGGCCCGATCGTGGTGGCGCTGGTGCTGGCCAGCTTCACGACCCACTACAACCTCCCGGGGGTCGGGGCCAGCGGCGGCGTCGCCCTCACTCTCCCCTCCGCGCTGGGCTTCAACCTCCTCTTCGCGATCGGGGCGACCCTCACCCTCGCGATCGGTGGCCTAGTGGCCCTCCTGCGCGACGTCTCTGCGATTGAGTCTGAAGTTGTCCTGGGACAGGGTCCTCGGCCGGTGTTGCCGGACGCCCCCTCCCCCTCGCAGATGTGAGCTGAACTCAGAGGGTGCGGCCTCTGGACGCGGCTCTCTCCTTCTCGTACGGGGTTCGGGATTGAGGGCCTCTGGCCCTGATCCCGGGGAAACGCAAAGGCGACGATGAGGGATCGATTCGCGTCTCCGGCACACGGAACCCTTGACCATCCTCCCCAGTCTGTCCGAGCCTCAGGCCAGAAGGAAGGGGCTCGCACCCTGCGTCCTCTGCCTAGAAAGCATCCACCGGGCACTGGTTCTCCACGACCTTCCGTTCCTGCCGCCTCGGTCTGGACGAATCTAGATATCCCCCCGCACCCTGTTCTGACCCCGTGACCACTCGACTGCTGGTCTGTCTTGTCGCAGTGGTCGCGGTGCTGGCTCCCACCGTCGCGACGGCCTCTCCGTTATCCACGACCCACTTCGGAGTACCCTCACCCCGGCCGCTCTCCCCGTTGCCCCTGAGACCGCACCCCGGGGCCTCCAGCCCCGCCTACTATGAGCAAGAGGGAGCCACGGTCAGCTCCCTGAACGGCAAGACCACCTTCGGGTTCACCTCGGTCTACACCGAGGTGACCCTGCAAACCAGCCCCTATGCCACGGCTTACGAGCTTAACGGGCTGAGCAACTCCGGGGACTGGTTCCAGGCCACCGTGGGGGACAACTGGCCGGGATGCCCGGGCTTCGCTCCCCTTTTTGAGTACTGGGCGAACAACCAGACCTCCTCCACCCCGGTGTGCTATCCCGGGTTCACCTTGAGTGCCGGCGAGCAGGTCATTCTCGGCCTGACCATCTCCGCGACACAGGTGTGCATGACGGTCGCGCTGGTCTCGGGAGCCGCATCGATCCCGTATTGTGTCACACCGCCCAACCCCGGCGGTACCGCCTTCATTCCGCTCCAGACCGCGGCCAACTCCAATGGATACTTCACGGGCCCGATGACCGAGGTGGTGGACGTGTATGCGACCTCCTGTCTGGCCTACACCGGGCTTCCGGAGATCACCTACGGCTTCGTCCAGGGAGTCTACATTTCCTCGTTCGTGGCCTGGTCGGACGAGTTCAACACCTCAGGGGCGATCTGCTATGGGCACGAGACCCCGGTCATCTCCGAACCCCCGGGCAGCTCCCTCCCCATATTCGTGGAGGCCACGAACGGGTCCATCTACGGCCCCCACTGGGAATCCGCCCAGAACGTCTCGAGCTCTTCGGCCTCGATATCGTGGAACTTCTCCACCGACTCCCCTCCTCTGGTCCTTTCCGTGGGTCGGCAAGCCGCCGATGTGGGCCAGCAGGTGGTCCTGGGGGCCACGGCAGAGACCGGGACGGCTCCCATCTCCTACTCCTTCTGGATCAATGGGACCCTCGCAAGCACCGGGCCCGGGTTCTATGACTGGACTCCCACCGCCCCGGGGACGTACTCGATCCAAGTGACAGCGACCAGCCCTGGCGGATCGCTCAATTACACGTCCCCCAATGCGACCGTGGTGGTCTCGCCGAGGCCGGTCGCCGGACCGATCCAAAGGACCGGGGGTCCCCGGTCGTTGGACGCGGGGATGTCCATCCTCCTTTCCCTCAACATCAGCGGGGGGAGTGGCGGACTCGTCGTCTCTTGGTTCGGACTTCCGTCCTTTTGCCTTCCCTTCTCCACGCAGGTCCGCTGCACCAATGTGACGGCGGGGGCCTATGCGATCTACGCGGAGGTCACCGACTCCAACGGGGTCTCCGTCTACTCCAATGCGACCCTCGTCACGGTCCAACCGTCCCCGGAGGTGAACCTGTTCGAGAGCAGCCTCGGGGGGCCGCTAGGACAGAACGTGACCTTCCTCGGCTACGTGACGGGGGGCACAACCCCGCTTAAGTTTGCTTGGTCCGGCCTGCCCTCTGGCTGCCAGATCCTCAATGGCAGCTCGTTCTCGGAGGTGCAATGTACCCCGCGGACCTCGGGGACCCTTAACGTCCTCCTCACCGTGACCGACGCGGACTACGAAAGTTCCGTCGCCGCGATCCACTACAATGTCACCGGCTCCCCCAGCACTCAGGGGAACTGGCTTGACAACAACTGGTTGACCCTCTTCCTAGTGGCCCTGGTGGTCCTGTTGGCCGCCCTCTTGATGGTTTCCCTCCGCCGGAGGCGACCGCCACCCCCGAACCCTCCCGGTCCCTGGCAGCGGCCATCGGTCGCGGCGGGGTTCGCCCCGGGTCCGGTTCCCGGGGGGGCTGGCCCATCCACCGAGTGGGACGAACGCAACGTTCCCCCGTATTGGGAGGTCCCTCCCCCCTTGCAGACCCATTGTCGCCGATGTGAATATGAGAATGCCCCCGGGTCCCGGTACTGTGCCCGATGCGGAATCCCCCTCGGCGGGGACGAGCAAGCGCCGGCCAATGCATCTCCTTGAGAGCCCTCCGGTTCGCCCGGGCAGAAGTCCCCCGGTCGAGGCATGGTCAACCCCAAGACCGCCTGTCCCGGGTGGATCCTGATCGGGCGAGACCCTCCCGCTACGCGGGTTCTAGGCCCCGAGACGGACATCCAGGTGGCGCGTGGAAACGGGGGAGAGCGAGCGTCTACCCTCGCCGTGAGGCGGCCCCGAGGGTTTGGGCGCCTTCAAGACCCTTTGAGTCGCCCCTAGGGCCTTAACCCGGTCGTGAAACACCCACCGCGCCAACCGGACCCCACCGGTGCCGGGAGCAGAGACCATAGGCCAGGGAGGAACGAACGAGAGAGAACCCGTCCAGGGAACGGCTCGGGGCGGAATCGCCCCACGCAAGGGCTGAGCCATCCCGTTAGCCCATGGACTCCCTGAGTCTCGGTTGGCCGGGGAAAGGTCGAGCGGACGCCTGAGAACCTACAGTCACCGAGCTCAGCCCGCCCCTGTTTCAGCACCTCCCGTCCCCCCTTATATCAGCGGGCTGCGCTCCAAAGGCCGATGACCGACAAGCACACAATAGCCACGTTAGCTGTCCCCGGGGGGATGATCGCGTACGAGGTAACCGGGAACGGGCCGCCCATCGTACTCCTTCACGAGGGGATCGCGGATCACCGTATGTGGGACCGGGAGCTCCCCCTCCTGGCGCACGAGCACCGCGTAGCACGCTACGACCTTCGCGGTTACGGAGGTTCTTCCCCGGCCACGTCCGAGTTCTTTCCGGTCCGTGACCTGGTGGCGTTGATCGACCACCTGCAAATGGACCGGCCCGTGATCGTGGGGCCGAGCGTCGGCGGAAAGATC
>JAJZYB010000059.1 GCA_021806135.1 Thermoplasmata archaeon | reverse complement strand
TGAACGAGCTCATCCGCCGGATGGCCCCCCCCGAGTACGTGGAGTCCTGGCAGGTGAAGGTGGAGAACGGCTCGGTGGCCTTCGGCAGCGGCTACGAGAACTGGGCCATCAGCCTGCCCTACATGCTGAAGACCAAGGTCACCTTCAAGGACATCAACCAGATGGTGACCGAGGGCCGGAGCAAGGAGCTCGCCGGCCTCGCCAAGATCAACGACGTCATCTTCGACATGGTGGTCCGCCACCTCCCCAACCCCCTGGAGGCCCAGAAGTACCGGATCCCCCACATCTGGAAGGGCCCCCTGGAGAGCCCCGTGGGCCAGGCGATGGTCCACGCCGACCCCGAAGGACCCCTCGCCTTCATGATCACGGACATCACCATGGACCCCAACGCCGGGGAGATCGCCACGGGGCGGGTCTTCGCCGGCCGTCTCGTCAAGGGGATGGAGGTGAACCTGGTGGGGACCCGGGCGAAGAACCGGGTCCAGCACGTGAGCCTCTTCATGGGACCGGAGCGTCTCATGGTGGAAGAGGTGGCGGCCGGCAACATCGCCGCGGTGATCGGCCTCACCGACGCGAACGTGGGCGCCACCATCTCCACGGCGCCGGACATGGTGGAGTTCGAGGAGATCCGGCACGTGAGCGAGCCGGTGGTCACCGTGGCCATCGAGCCCAAGCACATGGGGGACCTCCCCAAGCTCATCGAGACCATGCGGAAGGTGGCCAAGGAGGACGCCTCCCTGAAGGTGGAGATCAACAACGAGACCGGCGAGCACCTGCTCTCCGGGATGGGGGAGCTCCACCTGGAGATCACCCAGTACCGCATCGTGAACGACTACCACGTGGACATCACGGCGAGCAAGCCCATCGTGGTGTACCGGGAGACGGTGGCCGGGAAGAGCCCGGACTCCTTCGAGGGGAAGTCCCCGAACAAGCACAACCGCTTCTACGTGGAGGTGGAGCCGCTTCCCCCCACCGTGGTGAAGGCCCTCCAGGAGGGGGAGATCCACCAGGGGAAGTCCTTCAAGGACATCAAGACCGTGGTGGCGAAGCTGGTGGAGCTCGGCATCGACCGGGAAGAGGCCCGGGGGATCACCGCCGTGGAGGGGACGAACATCCTCTTCGACGCCACCAAGGGGATCCAGTACCTCCACGAGACCATGGACCTGTGCATCGACGCGTTCAAGGAGGCCATGAACCGGGGTCCCCTCGCCGCGGAGCGCTGCTTCGGGGTCAAGGTCCGGCTCGTCGACGCGAAGCTCCACGAGGACTCCATCCACCGGGGGCCCGGGCAGACCATCCCGGCGATGCGCTCGGCCATCTACGGGGCCATGACCATCGCCGGGCGGGTGATGCTGGAACCGCTGAGCCGGGTCACCGTGAACGTCCCGCAGGAGGTGCTCGCGGGGGCCACCCGGGAGCTCCAGCGGCGACGGGGGGAGATCCTCGACATGACCCAGGTGGGGGACCTCAACACCATCGCGGCGAAGGTGCCGGTGGCGGAGATGTTCGGCTTCGCGAGCGATCTGCGCTCGGCCACGGCCGGCAAGGTCCTCTGGAGCACGGAGACCTTCGGCTTCGAGCACCTGCCCACGGAGCTCCAGACGACGGTGGTGGCCGAGGTGAGGACCCGGCGCGGGTTGAAGCCGGAACCGTACGACGCGGCCTACTACGCCGGTTGAGCCGCCACCCCCGGGCCGCCCTTCGACGCGCTGGCGGGCCGGCGGGGCAGACGTCTCAACGGCCCAGGTTCGACGCCCGTGCCAGCGATCCGGCAAGACCTCGAACCCGTCCTCGGAGAAGCCCCGGTCCAGGGTGAACGCGCCTGTCGCTCCGGCCTGACGCATGGACACCGGGTTGGAGCGGTCGGGGACGCTCCATCGTTGGTCCGCGGGCGCCGGCATGAGGTCCAGCCTCGCCTCGAAGGTCGCCCCTGCGACCTTCCGGCGACTCATCGGTAGGCTCTCGCGGGGGCGGCCCTTCGCTCGCACGTCCGCCGGCCGCCACCTCCTTGGAGGGCCCTGTCGGACGGCCGGAGCACCGACAACGACGGTAGGGATCCGGGTCCGGTCGTCTTATCTTCTTGCTTCCTCTCTCCGCGGCGGGAGAGGGAGCGCGGACAAGATGAGGACGGGTGACCCGGTCCGAGCGTCCCCGGCGCCTCCTCCGACCCGGCGGTTCAGCCGCTTCGCTTCGGACCGGCCCGTCTCCGCCGGCTACTGGCCGCTCCCGGAGGATGGGCTCTGCCTTTCGTCGTTCGTCCTCCTCTCCCCTCCGGGACACCCGGAAGCGGTCCTGGTGGGAAGGATCGATCCAAGGCAGCCGTGGGGCGAGCTGGGCGCCCTCGATCCGCGGCGGGTGGAGCTCAACACCCAGGGCTGGATGCTCCCTTCCTGCCATCTCCTCCACTTCGAGCCCCCGGAAGAGGCCGCGGCCCGGATCCTGAAGGAGCAGCTCGGGCTTCCCCGGCTTTCCCTGGACGGGCCGCAGGTCTTCTCGGAGACGTACCGCCCCCGACGCCACCCGGACCGGGGCATGCACTGGGATATCGAGTTCCTCTACCGGGGGACCTTGCCGTCCGGTGGGATGCCGGCGCATCCCGCCTGGGCGGAGCTCAGGACGGTGGAGCCGGCGAGGACGCCCCGGACCGATTTCACCCGGTCGCACGACGAGGTCCTCGAACTCGCGGGGTATCGGTTCCCGTAGCCTTTCCCTCACCGTGCCGGGCCCGGGGCCGGGAGGAGGGAAGACGGCCCCCCCAGCCCGTGGGGGGGTTCGCCCAGGAACCACGGGAAAGGGTATTTGTCCTGGGAGGGCTCCGGAAGAACCCATGCAGTTCGAGGTCGTCCCTGGCCTGGTCCCCTCGGTCCTCGCCACCCTGGCCCCCGGCGAGAGCGTCTACGGGGAGCACGGGATCATGCTCTACAAGGACACCCCGGTGACGGTGGGCCGAAAGACCGTCCATGCCGGTGGCCTTCTCCAGGGCGTGGAGCGGGTCTCCGTCGGGGGCATGCCCTTCTTCCTGACGGAGTTCACCGGCCCGGGACACGTGGCCTTCTCCCGGGACGGGGTGGGCGAGGTCCGGGTGGTGGAGCTCTCGCAGAACGAGGTCCTGGACGTCCGGGAGGGGTCCATCCTCTGCGCTTCCGCCAGCGTGGGCTACGGGATGTTCCACGTGCACGGCACCCACCGACCGGGCCGGATGATCGGGTTCTGGATGGACCGGCTGACCGGTCCGGGCTCGGTGGCGCTTCACGGCTACGGGAATGTCCTCAGCATGGCCCTCCAGCCCCGGGAGACCGTGACCCTGGACGCCGGCGCCCTGCTGTACAAGAGCGGGAGCGCCGAGGTGAAGACCGCGAACCTCCCCTTCGGAGGCGGGCTCCTCGGGCACCTGGAGTCGCTCGAGGTCCTGGAGGTCACCGGGCCGGGGAAGGTCGCCTTCCAGAGCGTGGACCCGGGGCTCCCGCACGACTGATTGGTTGCTCTCGGCCGGAAGGGGTCCGACGGTGGTCTGGGTCGGTCCGCTCCGAGAGGGCTTTGCATGATGCGTGGAGACGGCCGGATTGCCCTTCGTTCGGGTGGGTCTGGTCGTTTGACGCTCTCCGTGACCTACCGGACCGAGGCAGCGCCACAAGAGGGGTATCCCCATGTCCGGAGCGAAAGGCCCTGGGGAAACCCTCCCTCACATCACCGGGCTCGGAGGAGGATTTCCGGGGGAGTGGGAGCTCTCGCCGCATTCGGGGCCCTTTCTTCAGCCGGACGAGCCGCACTTGGGCGGACCTGGGCGAGGGCGACCGGGAACGCTTGGTCCCCAGCGGTGTCGGGCGGGACTCCCGCGGGCACGCCCTCCGTGGTGGGAAACTGGTGGTAAGCGCTCCGGGTACGCCCGGACTGGAGCGAACTACGACAGTTTGTCGGCAGGGCACGGGCGCACCTGCCGGCGTGAACTCCAATGCAGTGCGGCGTCAGCCGGCAAGGTGGGAACTCTGGAGGTTGCCTTCAGGGCGAGCCCGCACACCGGTCAGAGCTTCCGACCTCCGCGAGGGTTCCCGCGTCCGGCAGGTCGCTCAACTGACGGTGGCGGTCACGTAACCCTGATACCTTCCACTCCCAGGAACGTGCACATACAGGGTCACGGAAGCACCGGACCCTGTGATGGAGACCTCCCCACTGGAACTCCAGCTTGAGAAGGTGTAGCCCGAGTCGGGAACATCTTTCGGTTCATCCGGGAATCGGGTGGGTCTCAGGGTAGAGGTCCAGTCCCCCGCATCGGAATAGCACCGCCGTCCTGAAGTGGCCCTTGTTGCGGAACCCATAGGCCATTTTCTGGATGGTCGCGAT
>JAJZYB010000030.1 GCA_021806135.1 Thermoplasmata archaeon | reverse complement strand
CCACTCCCCGGAGGGGATCGGGGGAGTGGCGGGAGGGGTGGCATACTTTTCGCGACGATTGCTGGCCTACTTTCTACGACGAGGGATGGCCTAGTTTTCGCGACGTTCTACAACCTGAAGGATAAGGAGCTATCACACCTCCGGTGCCCCGTCCTGTTGCACCGAACTACTGGTCCTGCCCTTTGCACGAAAGGGTGACCTCTGGCAG
The DNA here is from genome assembly GCA_021806135.1 of Thermoplasmata archaeon. Lineage (GTDB taxonomy): Archaea > Thermoplasmatota > Thermoplasmata > Lutacidiplasmatales > UBA184 > JAKATE01. Next base: position 23,105 of record JAJZYB010000030.1, on the reverse strand, counting down.
GATTCGAGGGGCCCCATCCAGACGGCCGGCCGGAGTCCGACGAATAAGCCACTCGTTGAACCGTAAGCACGGAAAAGGAAGGGGAAAGGGTTGTTCCCGGGGGTGAGTCCCCCGGGACCGAGTCGAACTGGCTCCCTGGCTCAGAGTCCCCCGTTCTGGTACGTGATGGTGTACCAGGGCTGGTCTCCGCCACCGCCCTCCATGGGGTTGGTGTTGATCCCCGAGGGGTTGATCCAGCTGGAGTAGCTGGAGATGGAGTTGTCCTGGAAGTTGTAGATGTAGAGCCCGAGCTTGGAGGCGATCTGCTCGGCGTTGTTGTAGATCAGGGCCCGCTCGGTCAGGCTGCAGCTCGGAGGCGCACAGGCGGCCCCTAGCGCCACCAGGTTCGTGAGCGCCTTGTAGGCCCACCCCTGGCAGTTCATGGTCACCACCATCTTCCATCCGTTGGGTGCCGACAGCGTGTTCCCGCCCACGCAGGCCGTGACGGTCTTCCCGCCGTAGCCGTAGTACTGGCCGGCCATGGTCAGATTCCCGCCCGCACCCGAAGAGGCCAGGCCCTCCATCACCGCGTCCTCGAAGGTGTACCCCGAGGTGGAGTCCGGCTGGTAGAGGGGCGCCATGTAATCGGTGGGATCGGGGTAGTCTGCGTACCAGCCGGTGTTGAACAGGGGCATCGGGTTCTGTCCCGGAGACGGGAGCGCGCTCGCCACCTCCGGGAGGAACGGCAGGGTGATCGGAAGGATCTCGATCTTTCCGTGGGATAGACTTGACACCTCTTGGGCGAAGAGCGTGTTCTCGGTGGTGGAGGCGGGAACCCCCAGCTGGCCCATCAACGGCAGGATGCACGGTCCCTTGCCCGGGGCCAAGCAACCGTTGCCGGTGGAGAGCGCCTGGTAGATCGAGTCATTCTGGAACTGCGCCCACCAGTAGCCCGCGGTCCCCCGTACGTTGGGGTTAGAGGAGGGGTCCGCCGTGGGCCAGCTGATGTTCGCCGGATAGAAGTTCCCCATGAACTGCGGAACGGCTCCCCCGTACGGGAACGCGTACTGGATCCCGTCCACCGTGTTCACCGTGGACTGGATGGTGGCATACGGGAACGAGTTGATCAGGAACTGGCGGAAGTTCAGGTCCTGCAGGATCGTCCCCGGCACGTTGATGGGGATGGGCGTGTAGCCCTGGGCGGCCCTTACATTGAACGCCATGTCGAGGGGATAGAACCAAGTCACGAAGGCTGGGGTCACCTCCGCCCCGATCGATCCATTCCCTCTCAGTCGGAGCAACAGCCCGGTATCCTGCTCCGGAACGCTGGCGAAGTCTGCGGTGCCCGCGGCATACGCTGACTCTCCCTGGGTCTGGCTGGTCTCCCAGATCACGTTCACCGTGGGGATGAACGTGGGGTTTGTGCTGCTGTACGGGCCCGGCAGGCAGCCGAGCGCCGCTCCGCCCACACAGGTCGTGCCGCCCCAGTACGGGTTCGCCTGGAGATAGTAGGCCTTCGAGATCTGCAGGTTGGCCATGTAATACGGACCGCTGCCCATCATATGCCACTGGAGGTAGGTGTTGTAGTTGTAACTGCGGCCGGCTCCCATGCCCATGTACGCGTCCCAGGCCGTGGGGCCGAGGCTGTTCGCCGCGGGGACCGTGCAGTGGTCGCCCACCACACTGAACCTGGGGATGCCTCCGCCGTTCGCCGACACCCACGCACAGCTCATGATCGATGCCCCCTCTGGGTTCGCCATCAGCTCCAGGAAGTACGACCAGCCGGTGCCGGTCAGGGTCCGGGTGTTGAACGTGACGCAGCCGTTGCCCGCGAACGCCCCGTTCACCTTCGGGCAATACTCGGTGCTGTTCACGGTCATGGCCGTGAGGATGTTCCCGGGGGTGTTGTTCAGCGGGAAGTGGATCCCCCCGTCCCAGCTGGGATCGGGGGCCAGGGCTGGGTTCACTCCCGTGGGGTTCACCACGTTCGCGTTGGGCAGGAGGGACTGGCACTGGATCCACCCGGGGTTCACCTGGTAGCCAGGGTAGGTGGAGAACAGACAGGTCCGCGCCAGGCTGAAGACCACGTCCGAGGGATAGACCCCGTAGTGCGCTCCCGATGCCGCGTTGTAGAACTGGGCGGCGGGGTTGATCACGAAGGTGTAGTTCCCGGTGTTGGAGACCAGGGTGTTCCCCGCGTAGAGGCTGCCGCACTGGCTGCTGCCCGGCACGCACGTGGCCAGGTCCGGCACGAAGTCCGCCGGGCTCGGACCCACGCTCGACCCGTTGTAGGCGACTAAGGTCTGGTACACGTTCAGGATCGGCCCCATCCCCACCGGCTCGTAGTCGAGGGCTGGGTCCTCCGATTGGGACCCGCCAGGGGCCAACTCGTACGCGTTGATCCGTCCGGGGGAGGGAGGGGTCACGTGGGGAGGGACGAGCGGGGCGGCCCCCTCTCCGGGCTGGGATCCCCCCACGAAGACCGTGAAGGTGAAATTGCTGTAGGTGGACCAGAAGGATCCCGCCGCGCCGACGGTGATCGGCACCACGAACGAGACCGGATAGGCCCCCGGAGGGGTGGTCGAAAAGGTGCTGACGTTTATCCTGAGCGGGCTCGCCGGGCCCGCCCCGGAGCCGGTCGGTTGCCCCAACCCGAGCCGGCCTTGGGACGATCCCGCCAGTGCGTAGTACGGTGTGCCGAGCTTCGCTGAACCGTTGGTCTCCCCTTCCTCGATCCACGCTTGAAGCGTCACCGTCTGGCCCGGACGGAGGACCGAGGTGGGCAGGATCCGGGCGGTGGAGTTCGACACCACCGAACCTGTGACGGGGACGATGAGGCCGCCGCTCCCGGTCGGCTGTGGGACCACCTGGAGGGGAACGAGCTGTCCCAGGTTGTCCGAGGTCGCCCCGTTAGGAGTGCGAAGGGTCGCGAAGATATAGTAGCGTCCGGGGGAGGAGTAGGCGTGCGTGGCGTTCGTGAAGGTGCTGTTCTCGGACACCCCGTCCCCGAACACGTAGTGGTAGAGATCCCCCCCGACGAACGGAAGACCCGTGAGCTGAAAGGGGACCGGCTGACCGGTCTGGGCCACCGAGTAGGCCGCCACCACGGTCAGGTTCTTGAGCGGAGGGGGCACCCCACCACAGGCAGGGCTGGTCGGGGGAGAACAACTGGTATGGGTGGAGGAATGACTTCCCCCGGACGGGCCGGCCAAATCCTCGGGAAAGCCCAGGTAGACCGTCACGCCACTGATCACGAGCGTGGCCGCGACCACCACCCCGGCCCAGAGGGCCAATCGATGGCGGGAACCGGGGCCGGTTCCCGCCGGACCTCTCCCCGAACGGAGCAGTGAACCACGTTGCTCCACAGAAGGACCCACCCGAGAGAGGAAGAGGGGCTGTATTATACTTTGAAAGCGCCCCGGACCCCTGCAACCGTTGTGGTTCCATCGCCGGATCATGACCTTTTCTCGGGAATCGATCTCTCGGCGAGTGATCCAGTTCGGTCAGAGGCCTTCAACTGGAGCGGCGGTCTCCGAACCGCCAGGATCGGTACTCGCGTTTCACGGTTCCCCGATCGGCCTCGCCAAAGGCTCGCCGACCCACCGTTTCGCTGACGAGGGACCACCGGGCCCGCCCGGATCCCGGCCGGGGTCAGGGCTGCGCGTTGGTGTAGGTCACGGTATACCAGGGTTGATCTCCCACCCCGCCAATCATCGCGTTGGCGTTGATCTCGGCCGGGTCGATCCAGCGGGAGTAGCTGTAGACCGTGTTCTGCTGGCCCAGGGAGACGTAGAGCCCCAACTTGTTCGCGATGGCCTCCGCATTCGAGTAAAGGAGTTCCCGGTCCCCCAGGCCGCACCCCGGTGGAGCACAGGCCGCCCCTTGCTCCAAGAGGTGGGTGAGGGCCCGGTACGCCCAGCCCTGGCAGCCCAGCGTGACGGACATGGCCCAACCGTCGGGAGAGGTGAGGGTCCCCCCGTCAGCACAAGTGGATCCGTAGTACTCTCCCGGCATCGTCAGGTTCCCTCCCGGCCCGGTACCCAGCAGGCTCTCGCTCAGGGCGTCACTCAAGGGGTACGCCGACCCCGGCAGGTAGAAGGGGGTCACGAAACCGGTCGGATCCGGGTACTCCGCCCTCCAGCTCGCCACTGAGAGCGCCTGTGGGGCCGTCCCTGGTGCGAAGGAGGGCGGGGAGCTCCCCGAGATGGCTCCTCCCCCCGTGATGAAGGGGACCAGACGGAGTGCCCCGTTGCTGAGATTGTACACCTCGCCCGCGTAGAGCCGGGCGATGAGACCATAAGATCCCGAGGGGATCCCGAAGGGGAGGTCGCAGGGCCCCTGCCCGGGGGCGAGGCACCATTTCGCGGCCAACTGCGCATACACCGGGTCCCTCTCGAACTGCGCCCACCAGTAGGCCGCCGTCCCCGTCCGGCTCGCGTTGGCAGAAGGGTCGCCCCCGGGCCCACTCAGGTTCCCGGGAGAGAAGGGGCCCTCCCCGGGAGGGATGGCCCCGCCGTACGGGAGGGCATACGGAAGCCCATCGACCGTGTTCACGGCGCTCCCTTCCGTGGCGTACGGGAACGCGTTCACCAGGAACTGCCGGAGGTTCAGGTCCTGCAGGATCCCCCCCGGAACATCGATCCGGGCCCCGGAGTCCTGCTGGGAGGCTGAGACGTTGAAGTCCAAGGCGAAGGGGAGGAGCGAGACGTTCAACGAGGGAACTTCCCCGGCGGCCACGGTCCCCTGCCCCTCCAGTTGGAGCAGAAATGCCGTGTCCGGGGCGGGAATGCTGGCGAAATCGGCCACCCCGGCGGCGTACGCGGACTCCCCCTGGGTGGCGCTGCTCTCCCAGATCACGTTCACCGTGGGGATGTACGAGGGCCGGGTGGCGTTGAAGACACCGGGGAGACAGCCGAGCGAGGAGCCTCCCACGCACGCCGTCCCCCCCCAGTAGGGGTTCGCCTGAAGGTAGTACGCATCCGTGATGATCAGGTTCGTCAGGTAGTACGGCCCGCTGCCCATCATGTGCCACTGCAGGTACAGGTTGTAGGTGGTGGGGGCCCCGTACGTCATGTACGAGTCCCACGCTGTCGGGGAAAGGGTGTCCGTCCCCGGCACCGTGCAGTGGTCGCCCACCACGTTGAACCCGGGGATGCCTCCCCCGTTGTCCGTCACCCACGCACAGCTCATGATCGACGCCCCCTCGGGGTTCGCCATCAGCTCCAGGAAGTACGACCACCCCGTCCCCGTCAGCGTCTGCGTGTTGAACGTCACGCACCCGTTCCCCGCGAAGGCCCCGTTCACCTTCGGGCAATACTCGGTGCTGTTCACCGTCATCCCCGTCAGGATGTTCCCCGGGGTGTTGTTCAACGGGGCATGCAGCCCCCCGTCCCAGCTCGCGTTCGCTGCCAGCCCAGCCGCCGTCCCCACCGGGTCCGCCACGTTCCCGTTCGGCACCAGCGCCTGGCACTGGATCCACCCCGGGTTCACCTGGTACCCCGGGTAGGTCGAGAACAGGCACGCCCTCGCCAGGCTGAACACCACGTCCGATGGATACACCCCGTAGTGCGCCCCCGTCCCCGCGTCGTAGAACTGCGCCGCCGGGTCGATCACGAACGTGTAGTTCCCCGTGCCGCTGACCAGGCTCTCCCCCCCATACATCGCCCCGCACGCCGCGCTCCCCGGCACGCACGTGGCCAGGTCCGGCACGAAGTCCGTCGGGCTCGGGCCCACGCTCGACCCGTTGTAGGCGATCAGGGTCTGGTACACGTTCAGGATCGGCCCCACCCCCACCGGCCCGTGGTCGATGGCCGGGTCCTCCGATCGGGACCCTCCGGGGGCCTCCAGGTAGACGTTCAGCGTTCCCCGGTCCGGGGGAACAAGAGGGTGCTGGACCAGGGCGGCCCCCCCTCCCCCGGTGGCGTTCGCTCCCACGAAGACCGTGAAGGTGTAGTTATCGAACGCTCCGAGCGTCCCCCCTCCGACCACCAAGGAGGTCGGGACCACGAACGAGACCGGATACTCTCCTCCGGCGGCCCCGGCTCCGGCCGTGACCGTCACCGTCAGTGGATTCCCCGATCCCGAACCCGCCCCGGCGGGGGCTCCCAGGGTCAGGTTGCCGCGTCCGGAGGGACCCAGGGCAAAGTACGGGGACCCCACCACCGTCGACCGGTTCGTCGGCCCCGCCACGATCCAGGCGCTGAGCGTCACGGAACCCCCCGGCCGGAGGACCGAGGTCGCGTTCTCTTTCGTCGTACTGTTGGAGACCACCGTCCCCATCGTCTGTACCCGGTCCCCCAGCACCGAAGCCTGGGGGGGCGCCGAGGTGACCCGCACCGGGGCCAGGGCCCCCAGGTCGGTGAGGGACTGCTGGGTCGTCGTCCGCACGTCGGCATAGACGTAGTACAACCCTCCCTGGAGGTACGAGTGGGTCACGTTGAGCGACGTACCCACCCGTTCGGTGCCGTCCCCGAAGAGGATGGTGTTGGAAATGATGGTGAAGAACCCCGGCAGGCCGACCTCCACCGGGGCGGGTTGGCCGGCCCCGACCGTGGAGAAAGGGATCGAGACGTTCGCCACCATGGGAGGAGGGGTCACGCCCCGGCAGGCGGGGCTGGAGGGAGGGGAACAGGTGCTGTGCGTCCCGGAATGGCTCTCGGAGTTCGAGCCGGAGAACGCGCCCGGCGTGGCCAGTAGGTAGGCGATCCCCCCGGCTCCCACCAACACCACCGCCACGATCATGGCCAGGACGGCATGACGGTGGGAGGGCTTCCGGCCAGCCCCCTCCGGGGTCCCCCGTCCCGAGGAAGGTGGTTCCATGGTTCTATCAGGCGGGCTCTCGACCGGACGAGGCGGGAGGTGGGCTAAATACCTTGAAAACCCTGGGAAATGACGCCGAGCGGGCCGCTCCGCGGCGCACTCCCTAAGAAGACCCTTGCAGGGCCGGGGGGACCAGGGGGGCGTAGCGCACCGGCCCCCCAAAGACCCCCTCCCACGCATCCAGGAGCGGAGCGCGAAGCTCTTCCAACGCCACCTTCCTCCCGAGCTCCCGGCTCATGGAGGTCATCACGTCTCCGTCCAGACCGCAGGGCCGGAAGCTCCGGAACACCTCGAGGTCCACGTCGACGTTGAGCGCGAACCCGTGGAAGGTCACCCAGCCCTCCACGGCGATCCCCACCGAGGCCAGCTTCCGGGTCCCGGCCACCCATACCCCCCGCTCCCCGGGCCGTCGGCCGGCCCGGACGCCGAGGGGAGCCACCGCCCGGACCACCATCTCCTCCAGATCGTGGACGAAGTGCCGGACGTCCCGTCCCCGGGGACTGAGGTCCACCACCGGGTACCCCACCCACTGGCCCGGCTCGTGGTAGGTGGCCCGGCCTCCCCGTTCCACCGAGAAGACCGGCAGTCCGGGGGGGAGCGCTTCCCCGCCGGTCCCCTGAACCCCTACCGTGATCACCGGGGGGTGGCGGACCAGAATGAGCGTGTCCGGGATCCGTTGGGCGGCCCGCTCCCGGCGCACTTCCCGCATCCGCACCAGCGCCTCCCCATAGGGGAGGAGGCCCCAGTCAACCACTGCGACGGACATGGGCCATCGATCGGGAGACATGGAGGGGTTCGCCGAGCCAAAGGAAGGCCACCTCCTGGAGCAGCTCGCTGAAGGTCGGATGCGGATGGATGGTCTCGGCCAGGTCCCGGACCGTGGCCCCCATCTCGAGGGCGAGGGCCACCTCCCCGATGAACTCCCCGGAGGCGTAGCCGGCGGCGTGGCAGCCCAGCAGGCGACCGGTCTCCTCCTCCGCGACGAGCTTCACGAAGCCCTCGGTGACCCGGTTGGCGTGGGCCCGTCCTAAGGCGGCGTACGGGAATCGCACCTCACGCACCCGGAGGCCCGACGCCTCGGCCTGCTCCCGGGTGAGACCGACCGAGGCGAGCTCCGGCGCAGTGTAGATGACCATGGGCATCGCCTGATGGCTCCATCGGGTAGGAAGGCCGGCGACGGCCTCCGCCGCGAGAATGCCTTCCCGGTAGGCCTTGTGGGCGATCATGGGGGGCCGGGCCAGGTCGCCCACCGCGAAGATCCCCGGGACGCTCGTCTCCATCCGGTCACTGACGGTGGGGAACCCTCCGGGGCCGAGCGTGATGCCGGCCGCGGCCAGGCCCAGGCCGCGGGTCTCCGGCCGCTTCCCCACGGTCAAGAAGAGCCGTTCGGCCTCGAGGACCCGGGTGCCCCCGGGAATCTCCACCGTGAGGCGGACGCCCGGCCCTGCGCGTTCGAGCCCGGTGGCCCTCGTCCCGGTCAGGATCTCCATCCCCATCCGTTCGAGGCTGCGCCGGAGCTCCGCGGCAAGGTCCTTCTCCGTCCCCGGCACGATCTGTGGGAGGAGCTCCACGATGGTGACCTTGCTCCCGAGGCGGGCAAAGTGCTGCCCGAGCTCCACCCCGGTCACCCCGCCGCCGAGGATGAGGAGCCGGGGGGGAACCTCGGAGAGGGTGAGCATCTCCCGGGCAGTGAGCACCCGGGAACCATCCGGTTCCATCCCCGGCAGGCTCATGGGGTAGGCCCCCGTGGCGAGGATCGCTGCCTGGAAATGGAGCTCTTCCGTATCGCCTCCGGCCGCCGGCCGGAGCAGCGCGGTCCGGGGCCCGGTGAGCTCCACCGTGCCCGACCGTGTGGAGACCCCCGCCGCCTTCAGCAGTTGGGCGACCCCGGCCCGTTCCTTCTCCACCACTCCGGCCCGCCAGGTCTGGAGCGCCAAGAGGTCCACGCGAACCCCCTCCGCCTTCACTCCGAAGACCGGCCCGGCATCGCGCAATTCGGTCAGGAGGGAGGAGACGTGGAGGAGAGCCTTCGAAGGAATGCACCCCCGGTTGAGGCATTCCCCCCCGAGGAATTCCTTTTCGACCAGGGTCACCTTCCGGCCGAGCTGCCCCAGCCGGAGGGCGGCGAGGTACCCTCCGGGCCCCCCTCCCACGACGAGCACGTCGAGTTCTGTGGTCACGGGAAGTGCCCCCCCTGTTCCGTGTCGAACCGGTCCCGCTCTTCCGTCAGCGGAGGGAAGGGGTCCTGGAAGGTGTCCTCGAAGAGGCTCTCCGGTCCCGGGGGGGGCAGCGGTTCGGTGGCCTGGATCGCACGACGGATCTCCGTCTCGATCTCCTCCCGGAGGAGGTCGCGCGCGCTTGCGCGCATCACCCCCAGATGTTCGAGCATGGCCTCCAGCCGTTCCAGCGGGTCATGGGCCCGGGCCTCCTCCGACCAGGTCGGGGGCTGGTAGCGCGTGGGGTCGTCCGACGACGAGTGCGGGGCCATCCGGTAAAAGACGGACTCCAGGAGTCGAGGGCCGTCTCCCTTCAGGAGCGCCTCCCGGGCCTCCTGTACCGCACAGAAGACGGCCACCGGGTCGGTGCCATCCACCCGGGAGCCAGCGAACCCGTAGGCCCGGGCCTTCTCTGCGAGGATGGCCACGGCACTCTGCCGCGAGGACGGCAGGGAGATCGCCCACTGGTTGTTGGTGAGGACGAAGAGGACGGGCGCCCGGAGCACTCCGGCAAAGTTCAGCCCAGCGTGGAAGTCCCCGGAGCTGGAGGCCCCGTCCCCGAAGAAGGCGACCGCGATGGCGGGGACCCCTTTCCGGCGAAGGGCCCAGGCCGTCCCCACCGCCTGGGGGACCTGGTTGCCGATGACGCTGGACATGGAGACGTAGTGGACCTCCCGGGCCGTGGGGTGGCAGGGCATCTGGCGCCCGTGGGCCGGATCCTTCTCGTTCCCGAAGAGCTGGGCGAGGTAGACAGGGAGCGGGTGGCCCCGGAGCAGCGCCACCAACTGCTCCCGGAGACCCGGAAAGACCCAATCCTCCTTCCCCAAGGCGGCAGCGACGGCGGCGTTCGTGGCCTCCTGTCCCATGGCCGGCCCATAGAACCCCACCCGCCCCTGACGCTGGAGACCCAGGAGACGTTGGTCCAGGATCCGCCCCAGGAGCATCCCGCGGTAGATCCTCTGGAGCAGTTCCGCCCAGCCCGGTCCCATCAGGCGGGCGAGCCGGTCGGCATCGTAGGGGAGCGGGACCACCGACCCGCTTCCCCCGGGGGACTGGGCGGGCACAGGGACCCCCTTCACGAGAGCTCGAGCAGCATCTGGTGGGGGTCCTCCAGATGGCCCTTGACCACCGCGATGAACTCGGCGGCCTCGATGCCGTCCAGGACCCGGTGGTCGAAGGAGACCGAGAGGTTCATCAGCATGGCCGGTCCCACGCTCCCGTCGGCCCCGTAGACCGGCCGCTTCACGATCTTGTGGACCCCCAGGATGGCCACCTCCGGATAGTTCACGATGGGGGTGGCCATGAGGCCCCCCAGGGCCCCCAGGGAAGTGACCGTGAAGGTGCTCCCCGTCAGCTCGTCGCGGGTGAGCTTCCCCTGCCGTCCCCGCTCCCCGAGGTCCTTCAACTCCTGGGCGAGGCGGTAGATGCTCTTGGTGTCCACATCCTTGACCACGGGGACGAGAAGCCCCTCGGCCGAGGCCAGGGCCACTCCCAGGTGGAACCGACGGTGGACGACCAGTTCTTGCTTCTCCTCGTCGATTTGCGCGTTCAGTCGTGGATGGGCTTTGAGCCCCTGGACCGAGGCCTTCAGGATGAACGGGAGGTAGGTCAACGGGATCCCCCTTTCCTCCAGCTTCTTGCGTGACCTCTCCCTAAGCCGGACCAGCTCGGAGACATCCACCTCCTCCACATAGGTGAAGAGCGAGGCGTAACGCTGCGCCTCCGCCATGCGTTCGAAGATGGCCCGGCGGATCCCCCGGATCGGGATCCGCTCCACCTCTCCCTCGGGGCCAGAGAATGCTCTCGGTGGCGGGGCCCCACCGGATACGGTCGCCCCGGGTCCCGGCGTTGGGTAGGCGGGCTGTGCCCCTGCGGGTCCTGGCCGAGCGGCCGTGAGGTCGGTCTCCAGGATCCGCCCGCCGGGCCCCGTCCCCTTCACCCGCGCGAGATCGACCCCGAGCTCCTGGGCCTTCCGCCGGACGGACGGGGTCGCCATCACCCGGTCCCCTCCGGAGGGGGTCCCGGTGGGTGCCGGAGCGGGATGGGTCACCGGGGGAGTGGCCGGAGGCAGCGACGCTCCCGAGGGCGTGGCTCCGGGGCCCGCAGGAGCATCCAGGGTCACCAGGAGCGCTCCCACCTTCACGATCTCCCCTTCCTTGGCGTGGAGGGAGAGCACCTTCCCGGCCCGGGGAGAAGGGATCTCCACGTTCGCCTTGTCGGTGAGGACGCTCACCAAGGGCTGGTCCTCCCGGATGACGTCCCCTTCCTTCACGTGCCAGGAGACGATCTCGCCTTGGGCGACCCCTTCCCCGATGTCCGGGAGACGGAACTCGTAGACCATGTTTCGAACCTACGCCGCGCGGACCGTCCGTTCGATGGCCCGGGAGATCCGGTCCACGCTGGGGAGATAGAGATGCTCGAGCGCGTAGGGGAACGGGGTGTCGTAGCCGGTCACCCGCACCACGGGCGCCTTGAGGGAGTAAAGGGCCTTCTCCGCCAGGATGGCGGCGAGCTCCGCCCCGTACCCACAGAAGCGGGGAGCCTCGTGGACGATCACCGCACGCCCCGTCTTCTCCACGGAACGTAGGACAGCGGCCTCGTCCAGGGGGACCAGGCTCCGGAGGTCGACCAGTTCCGGATGGATCCCCTGGGCGTCGAGCCCCTGGCAGGCCTGCTGGGCCACCGGGACCATCGCCCCGTAAGCAAAGACGCTCACGTCGGCACCCTCCCGGGCGATGCGGGCGCTCCCCAGGGGGACCCGGTGGTCCCCTTCGGGAACCTCGCCCGGCAGCGAGCGATAGATCCGCTTGGGCTCGAGGAAGAGGACCGGGTCCTCGTCAAAGATGGAGGAGAGGAGCAGTCCCTTGGCGTCGGCGGGCGTGGAGGGGACCACCACTTTGAGCCCCGGGATGCTGGTGAACAGCTGCTCCGTGCTCTGGGAGTGGTAGAGGCCCCCCTTGATCCCGCCGCCGTAGGGGGCCCGAAGGACCACGTGGCAAGGGAACTGCCCACCGGACCGGTAGCGGAGCTTGGCGAGCTCGCTGACGATCTGGTCGAAGGCCGGATAGATGAAGTCCAGGAACTGGATCTCCGCCACCGGCTTCAACCCGTAGAGGGCCATTCCCACCGCGGTCCCGACGATCCCGCTCTCGTTGAGCGGGGTGTCCATGACCCGGTCCTCGCCGAACTCCTTGAGGAGCCCCTCGGTGGCCCGGAACACCCCTCCATTCACCCCGATGTCCTCCCCCAGCAGGATCACGTCAGGATCGGCCCGCATGGCCTCCCGGAGAGCCTGGTTCACGGCCTGGATCAGCGTGGATTCGGTCATTCCTTCCTCCCGGACACCGGGGCCTCCGCGAGGAACGCCGCCCGCTGCTCTTCGAGCTGCGGCGTCCTGCGGGAAAGGGTGTCGTCGAAGAGCGTCAACGGGTCCGGCGGGGGCAGGGGCTCCACCTCTTGGATCGCCGCCGCCACCTCTGCCCGGGCCCCCTCCAAGAGCTGGTCAAACTCCTCCTCCGAGAGCGCGTGCTCCTTCTCCAGGGCCTCCTTGAGGCGCTCCACGGGGTCCCGGGACTTCCAGAGGGCGAGCTCCTCCGGGGACCGGTAGCGGCGGGGGTCGTCCGACGTGGTGTGGGGACCCATCCGGTAGGTCACCGCCTCGATCAGGGTGGGGCCCCCTCCTGCGGTCGCCCGGGCCCGGGCTTCCTTCACCGCGGCGTACACGGCCCCCACATCGTTCCCGTCCACTTGCACCCCGGGGAACCCGTAGGCCTCGGCCTTCTGGGCCAGGGTCTCGGACCGGGTCTGCTTGCTCCTCGGAAGCGAGATGGCCCACTGGTTGTTCTGACAGAAGAAGATCACCGGCGCCTTGTACACCCCGGCGAAGTTCAGCCCCGAGTGGAAGTCGTTCGAGCTCGTGGCCCCGTCCCCGAAGAAGGTCACGGCCACCACCTTCTCTCCTTTGAGCCGGGCGGCCAGGGCAAGCCCCACCGCGTGCGGGATCTGGGTACCGATCGGGCTTGAGGTACTGACGAACCGGTATTGCCGGAACGCGAAATGGTTCGGCATCTGGCGGCCCAGGCAGAGGTCCGTCCGGCCTCCGTAGAGTTGACTTAGGAGCAGCGTGAGCGGGACCCCCCGGGTGAGGGCCACCGCGGTCTCCCGGTAGCCAGGGCACAGCCAGTCCTCTGGCTCCAGGGCCGCCGCGCAGCCCACTTGCGCTCCCTCCTGCCCCTCCACCGGAACGTAGAACCCGATGCGCCCCTGGCGCTGGAGGGTCATGCCCCGTTCGTCGAGCGCCCTGGATAGGAGCATGAGACGGAGCAGCCTCTTCCGGACGGGGACCGACAGCCCCTCGGCCGAATCTCCTGAGGTGGCGGGAACCGCTTGGACGCTCAAGGGATCTCCCGGGGCGGCCCAGAAGGACGGGCCATAATACCCTTTGCGAAATCGTGCGCGCGTTCCCGGCCAGGCCGGGCTGGACTCCTCCCGGGCGCGCCGGTCAAATCCTTTAGGTCGTCCCACCCTAGTAGCACCCATGGAGGCAGGACGGAAAGGGGGGGGCCGGGCCTCCCGCCCACCCGCCCGGCTCCGGGTCCCGGTCCTCGCCGTCACGCTGACCCTGGTCGTGGCCCTCCTGGCCTCCGCTCTGCCCGTCCACGCGACGCCGGCTACGCCTCCCTCCACATTCTCCCCCCGGCCCGAGATGGGAGCGCGTCCGGCCGCCAACTTCACCATCCCCACTATCGGCGCGAACACCACCGGGTTTGCGGTCTCCGCCACTGACCTCGGTATGGGGGGGAACCACGGGCTCCGCACGGTGGCTCCCATCCCCCCGCTGCCGGCCAACCTGTCCACCAACGCCACCTTGGTCCTAGCGCTGGGGGAGACGATCAACTCCACCACCAGCGCCTTCGTCGGCTTCGCGGAGGGACAGGCGTTCGGCCTCTCCGCGGCCGTGCCGTTCAGCTACGTGAACGAATCCGGCAACGTGACGGTGGGGACCGGGCCCTACCTTCTCCCCCCGGGGGGCGCCTTACACACCTTCTCCTTCCAGGAGGTGCACGGACCGTGGTGGAGGTTCACCGTTGACGGGAACCTGCTGACCGGCGGGCCGCAGAGCCAAGGGAATGGGACCTTCGACCTCGGCTCCTCCTCCGCCCTCGGCTTCGCAGCCACTCTCCCCCCGGCCCCCTCCCTCGCCTTGGTGGTCACCGGCAACCACAGCCCGGCCCCGACCCTGTCGCTGCCGGACGCCTTGTCGTTCCTCGGTCCTAGCGGCTGGGTCAACGCCACGTCGGCGGAATGCATCGTGGACCAAGGGGTCGGCCTGGCCGGCTATCTGCAGGACCCCACCATCCCGCCCGGGGCCCTGAGCATCGCGGAGAGGTTGCCCTCGCTCTCCCCCCTCACCGCCCTCTGGAACACCGGCCCACTGCCGGAGGTCTCGTTGAACGTCACCGGGCTCCCGGCGACCACCCTCGCCGGAACGGGACTTGACCTGCGGGCCTGGGTGAACTCCACGGGGGGACAAGGGGTGGCGGCCACCTTGAACGTGACCGACGCGCTGGGAGCGTTGATCGAGACGAGCCCCGGGGGGACTGCCGGTAGCTTCCTCATCACTTTCCAGCCCCCGGGGGTTCCCACCCCCACACCCGATACCTTGACCGTTCGCGCCACCGCCGCCGGCTTTGTGGGACGGGTCCTTGAAGCGCAGACCACCATCACCCCATCGAACCTCTCTGTTCTCGCCCCGCCAGGCGTCCAGGGGGTCCTCAGCAACGGGACCCTACTGTTGTCCTACCTCCTCATCAATGGCCAGGGCGGCCCTTGGTCGGCCTCTTCCGCTACGGTCACGGTGTCTCCGGAAATGGGTTCTGCCCAGGTCCTCCCCCCGGGGATGGTCGGGTCCGGCGGGGTGGTGGTCCTCTACCATGCCCCGGTGGTCGACGCCCCGGCTACGGTGAACCTGACCCTCAGCGCCGTGGCCCCGGGGTTCCCGCCGGTCAACGGCACCGCCCGGGTCGAGGTCCTCCCCCGACCCCTGGCCCTGAGCGTCCCCGCCCTTCCGGTCCTTTCCCCGGGGCAGACGCTCACCCTCCGTTTCGGGGTGGCCGGCCCCGGCCTGGGTCCCGGCCCGCTGGATAACGGGACGTGGACCACCAGCGGCGTCGCCCCAACACCGGGGGAGGTGACGCTAGGGCCATTCCAAGCCTTAGGTTACGGGAACGTCTCCGCCGCGCTCCACGTGAGCTCCAACTTCACGGGCAACCTCACCCTCCAACTCCACTTGACGATCCCCGGGTACGCGCCCGCCTCGGTCACCCTGCCGTTGGTGGTGCTGGCGAATGCATCCCTAGTCCCGGAGCACCCCCCTCTCCGTCTCGCGGCCGGGTCGCAGGGCACCGTGATCGTCCAGGTGCTGACTCCACTCCCCCTCATCGGGGGCACGGTGCTCTTGACCGCCAGTGGGGGGAGTTGGGCGGGGGGGTCCGGTGGCACGCTCCGTTTGGTGATCCCCTCCAACGGTTCGATCCGGGCAGTCCTGACGGCCCCCCTGGCGCTGGTCAACACGCCGGTCACCGTTCAGGTGACCTTGCATGCGGTCGGGTTCCACCCAGAGGGCATCCACTGGATGGTCACGGTACATCCTTCCTGGCAGTCCTTCTTTGGCCAGGTCTGGGCCTATCCTTTGCTGATCGGTGTCGGAGTGGGGCTCGCCCTCCTCGCGGTCTGGATCGCCCGAAGACGGCGGATCCGGCCCACGCCTGAGGAGCAGACCCCGGTGGGAAGGGCCGGGCATGACGAGGCTCCCGGCCCGGCCGAGGCACCCGGATCCCAGGAATATTCGGAAGGGGAGGGGGAGGGCCCATCCCCTCCCTCCTGAACCGGGACGAGGGCCTCCATCGTCCGCGTTCGGTCCAATACTCCGTGACGAGGGACGGGGGGGTCCGGTCAAAGAGCTGGCCCCACCGTCGTCGGGGGGGGAGAGTAGGCCGCACCTTGCTCGTACCGAAGAGCACGATGACCGCTACGTCGTGACGACGAGCGGTCCGGGCGAGAGGCGCTGTGCCCACCTTGTGGAGCAGGGAGCCGTCGGACCCGACGGTATCGGCTCCCAGGATCAGCAGGTCGCAGCTCCGGATGCGGTCTCTCGCCTCGCGGTCGGTCACGAGACGGGCGCGAAGGCCATGGCGCCGGAGCGCCCGGGCCGAGTCCACGCCTTCCCCACCGGGGGAACTTTCCGGTACCATGAGCCTACGGGGTCGGCGAGAACGGGGAAGGCTCAGGAGGAGGCGTTCGACCGCTGAGCTCCGGGAGAAGGTCATCGCGCTGGCCCGAGGCGGGAACCGGCGGCATCCCTCCCGAATCAACCGTTCGGATTCGCTGCCAAGGCGGCGTCTCCAGGCCCGGACCCGGGCCAGCGCCCGGCGTCGCGCCTGCGCCCCATCGCCGCACAGGAGCGAGAGCAGCTCCTCACAGAGGTTCTGGACCGCCCCCATGGCCGGCTGTGCCCGGGAGAGACGGGTTGCCCAAAGCCGGGCGACCCGTAGGACATTCGCTTCCTCCTGACGGAGGAGCTCGTCGAACCCGGCAAGCGCCTGGGACAGGACCTGGGTGGCTCCGTTGACCCGGTCCTCACAGGCCGCTCGGAGCCGGGATCCTCCGGGGCGATCCGCAGGGATCGGAAAGCTGCGACCGGATCCCCGTCGGGAAGGCACCGGGCCGGAAGCTTGAAGCCCGCTCGGGGGGTCCCCGGGACCCGACCCATGGCCCAAGGAACCCCGCGCCGCACCTCCTGGATCGTTGCCCCTCCCGAAGTTTGCGTGCTCTGCCGGAACCCGCTCTCCTCCCCGGACGACGCAAGCTCCTGGAATGATTCCCCGGCCCACCGGGAGTGTGTGAAGATCCATCTGCTCAACCGGGACCCGGCGTTCCGGGACTGGGACGCGGACCCGGCCGACGAGACCCAGGAGGGTTCCGAGGGGCCGCTTTCGGACCTGGGCACCCGGGAGGACGACGATGAGTCACCGGAGTGACCTCCGACGGCGATGCCCGGGGACGCATCCCTTTCTCCGAGGGACGTAGCCGCGACACCATTATGTATCCAGGGGGGGCTGGGCCCCCCAATGCCTGAAGTGGTCATCACCTGCGATTGGACGATGATGAGCAACCACAACGGGAAGGAGTTCCTGGGCTTCGGGACCACCACTCCCCCCTTCGTATTGCCCGAACGGGTCTACAAGCGCCTGTTCTACCCGACGATGCCCTGCGATGAGGAAGGCCACCCCCGGGAAGCCCCCTATGGGATGCGGAAGATCGAGGCCGCGCTTCTCGATGCGGGGGTGGACGCCCGGATCATCCACCCGGACTACCTGAGCCGCTATCTGCCGGGAAAGGCCAAGGTCCTCATGATCTCTGGGCATGATTACTTTGGGCTGAACCCGCCCTCCACCACCTTCTCCGGGATCATGGAGGGCCGGGACCCGATGAACCGGATGAACTTCAAACGCATGCTCCGCCAGCCGGCGGTACTGGAGGCCCGGAAGCAGGGGATGCGGATCATCGCGGGGGGCCCCTGTGCCTGGCAGCTCTCACCCGCCAACCGGGCCAAGGTCCCCTGGATCGATGCCTTCGTCAAGGAGATCGGGGGCATCGACTGCGTGGTCGAGGGGGAGGCCGATGTCTATGTCCGGGACCTCGCGAAGAAGGCGTTGGCCGGCGAGCCGCTCCCGGAGCACGTCTTCCTCTCCCCCAAGACCGCCCCCAAGGTGGAGGAGATCGCCACCATCCGTTACCCGTCCATCAACGGCCTGGTGGAGATCGGCCGGGGATGTTGCCGGGGCTGTTCGTTCTGCTCCGTGACCACCCGACCCACCCGCTGGTACCCCCTGGAGAAGATCGAGGCGGAGCTCAAGGTGAACGCCTCCATCGGGGTCACCAAAGGCGTGCTCCATTCGGACGACGTCTACTTCTACGGCTCTCCCAACATCATGCCCAAGGAGGAGAAGCTGGTGGCCCTGATGAAGCTCGCCAAGCGCTACTACCAGCACGTGGGCTGGAGCCACGTGGCGGTGGCGAGCCTCATGACCCGGCCGCGGCTCCTGCCCCGGCTCTCCGAGGTCCTGCTCACGGGCGAACAGCACTGGTGGGGCGTGGAGATCGGGGTCGAGACGGGAAGCCCCCGGATGATCACCAGCACCATGCCGGGGAAGGTGGCCCCGTTCAAGGCGAGCCAATGGCCGGAACTGGTGGTCCAAGCGGCCGGGCTCTTGAACGACAACGGGGTCTTCCCCGCATGCACCTTCATCGTGGGCCTTCCGCAAGAGACCGAGGACGACGTGATCAAGACCATCGACCTCATCGATGACCTCTGGGACTTCCGGGCCCTCTTGGTCCCCATGTTCTTCGTCCCCCTCGGGCACCTGAACAAGAAGGACTGGTTCCTTCGCCAAAGCATCTCCGACCGGCAGAAGGAGCTCCTGACCCGGGCCCTCACCCATGGCCTCAAGCAGTCCCAGAGCATGCTCGGTGTGTTCTTCGAGGAGAAGGAACGCTATCAACCGATCTACCACAGTGCGTTCTGGGGGTTCATCCAGTTCCTGACCGCCGTGGTGAAGCTCAAAGGGCTCTACAACCCGGCGCCAAAACCGCCCCGCCAACCCCTGGAGAGCCCCCTGACCCATCCGGAACGGCTTCCTCTCCCCACCATCCCGGTCCGGGACTGATCCCTTGGCCTCCAGAGAGGGTCGTCTTGCAGACCCGGGACCCGTAGTCCCCCTGGCACCGTTCCTGACCCGGGACCATGAGGTCCGGCGGGTGGAAGGGTCGGTGGACCTCCGCTGGGGGATCACGGAAGAGATCCTGCGGGACCCACGACGCCCGGTCTGGTTCCGGGGGACCGGAGCGATGACCGTGGTGGGGAATCTCTGGTCGAGCCGGGAGCGGGTCGCCCGTCACCTCGGCGTCCCGGCTGCGGGCCTGCCGGACCTTCTGCTCACTGCCCTGGAACATCCCACCCCTCCCGAACGCGTGGAAGGCCCGGCGGCCTTCCACGTCCTGCCTGGACCGGTCGACCTCACCCGGCTACCGGTTCCGGTCTTCTTCCCCCGGGACGCCGGCCCCTACCTCACCGCCGCCATCTTCTCCGCACGCTGGAAGGGCAAGCAGAACCTCTCGTTCCACCGCCTCTGGGTGCAGAACCCTCGGGGTGGCCCGGTCCGGCTCGTGCCCCGGCATCTGGACCGGATGGTACGGCTGGCCCGGGCCGAGGGACGGGACCTCCCGGTGGCCATCGTCTTGGGGGCTCCCCTGGAGTTCACGCTTGCCGCAGCGGTGGCCACGGATTATGCGGTGGACGAGATGGAGATCGCCTCGGCCCTCTGGCAGCGGAGGTGCGGCCGACCGCTACCGGTGGTGGAGCTCCCCTCCGGCTGCCAGGTCCCCCGGGACTCGGAGATCGTCCTGGAAGGGCGAGTGACGCAACAGGATGCCCCCGAAGGGCCCTTCCTGGACGTCCTGGGGACCTACGACCCCATCCGGGAGCAACCCGTGGTGGAGATCGACCGCATCTACACCACAGAAGAGCCGGTGCTACCCGTCATCGTGGCCGGGACCGGAGAGCACTACGTGCTCATGGGACTGCCCCGGGAACCGCTCATCCTCCGGGCGGTGCGGGCCGCGGTCCCCGGGGTCCGGGCGGTCCGGCTCACCGAGGGGGGTTCCGCGTGGCTGCACGCCGTGGTCTCCATCGAGAAACGCAGAGAAGGGGACGGGAAGAATGCCGCCCTGGCAGCCTTCGCCGGCCACGCATCGCTCAAGCGGGTGGTGGTGGTGGACCCGGACATCGACATCTTCAACGATGAGGAGGTGGAATGGGCGCTCGCCACCCGTTTCCAGGCCGACCGGGGCCTGGTGGTGATCCCGGGGGCGACCGGTTCCAGCCTGGACCCCAGCGCGGGCAAGGACAACGTCACCACCAAGTGGGCGCTCGACGCGACCCTTCCGCTGGGAGTGGACCGGACCCCCTTCACCCGGGAACCCTACCTGCGGGCGAGGAAGGACCCGGAAGGGTGAACCGGCCCGGGCACCGGAGCGGGCCGGTCACAACGTTGAAATAACCTATCACTGTCGAAGAAGGCCAGGAGGGCACGGTGGCCAGCATCCGGGAGGACTTCGGAAAGTTCATCCGGCAGGGGAACCTGGTCCAACTTGCCATCGCCTTCGTCCTTGGGGCTGCCTTCGCGGCGGTGGTGACCGCGCTCGTCGCCGACCTCATCACCCCGCTGATCGGCGTCGCGGGGAATTTCAACTTCTCCAGCTGGCAGTACAAGCTCAACGGCAGTGTCTTCCAACAGGGCGCCTTCCTCAACTCGCTCATCACCTTCGTCGTGGTCGCCGTGGTGGTCTTCTTCACCATTGCGTTGCCCTACCAACGCTATCTGGACCGCAGGGCGGCCCGGGCAGCGAAGGCCGCACCCGCCACCCGGCCCTGCCCGGAGTGCTTGACGAACATCCCCATCGCGGCGAAGCGTTGCTCCGCCTGCACCTCCCCGGTGACCCCGGTGTCCCCCTAATCACGGACGGGCACTCCCCTCGACCTGCCCGGCCTGGGGCCACGGCTCAAGGACCGGTGCCGTCCTCCAGGACCGTGAGGTTCACCGCCTCGCCCACCCCGTTGTAGGCCCTCCAATCCCGGGGACCGAAGGGCCGTCCGAGAATGATGTGCCGCAGGCCCCAGTTCCGGAAGAGCTGGAGATCGGCGGAGGACGGGAAGAGCGCCCCGGAAGGATGGGAATGGACCGTCCCCACCGCGGAGAAGTCCGATGGGAGCATCCAGAGCTGCAAGTTGGCGTGCCGCCGGCCCGAGGAGGTTCCCGGGATGAGAAGCAGGTCGGTGATGATCCCAGGCTCCTCCGAACGGAGGAACCCCCCGAACTCGTTCGGGAGGGCGGAACCCCCGCAGGCCAACGCGCTATGGAGCACCCCGCGTCGGATCTGGGAGATGGGCACGCGCGAATGGCTCCCGGCCGGACCGGCGGACCTGCCTCGACGCCGGGGGCGGAACATCGGCACAGGATCCCCTTCAGCTCCAGGGCAGGATACCCTTGGAACGCAGGTTGCGGAAGAAGCGATCCGAGAAGCGCACCAGCCGGGCTCGCCGGGGCGACCGGTACACCCGCACCGAGGCTCCCGGGCGGAGCGGGGCCGTACCTTGGCCATCCACCACCAGCGTGGCGGGCCGTTCGTCCTCGGCGCAACGGATGGAGACCTCCCTGAGCGGGCTGATCACCAACGGGCGGACCGCCGCCGCGAAGGGGGCGAGGGCGGTCACCAGGATCGCGTCCAGCGCCGGGTCGGTGGCCGGGCCTCCGCAGCTCAGGGCGTAGGAGGTCGACCCGGTCGGCGTGGAGACCAGGATCCCGTCCGCCCGGAACCGGGCCACCGGCTCCCCGTTCACCGCGAGCTCGAAGCTGCGCATCCGGGCCACCTGGGGCGCATGGACCACCACCTCGTTGAGGGCATCCGGAAGGTCCCGGTCCTCCAGAGCCACCGCCACCTTCATCCGGCTCTCCAAGAAGTAATCCCCCTTCAGCATCCGTTCCAGGGCCGTCTCGATCGGGTCATGGTCCGGGTCGAGCTCGGCGAGGAACCCAAGGGTCCCCGCCTTGATCCCCAGGACCGGGCAGTCGGTCCTCTGGAGGGTGTGGAGGATGCTCCCGTCCCCGCCCAGGCTCAGAAGGACGTCACACTGCATGCGCTCGAGCGGGGTTCCCTCCATGCCCAGGAAGCCGGCGGATTCCTCCGCCACGCTGAGTTCCGCCTGGCCCTTCAGCCGGGTCAGGAGGTCCCGGGACAGGCTCACGGCCCGCTCGTTGAACGGGTTCGCGCTGATCCCGATGCGCATCACCAGCGACCCTCCTGCCGCCCCTGTTCCAGGAAACGAGGGTCCCCCCAGGCCAGGAGGGGGGTCCGGTTCGTCAGGTCGAGGGGCAGGTCGAGCGGCCCCGATCCCGGCGCGTACACGCCTCCTCCTGCCTCCCGCACCAGGAGATAACCGGCGGCCATGTCGGTGACCCGCAGGTTCCTTTCCCCGGGCTCGTTGTCGGAAAAGTACCCGTCGGAGGCTCCCTGCGCCACGAGCGCCATCTCCAGCGAAGCGCACCCCAGCGCCCGGACGCGCCGTACCGAGGCGGCCGCCCGATGCGCCCGGGGGGTGGCGTTCGCCCCCAGGTTCACCATGAGGAGCTCCTGCCCGGGTCGCCAAGTCCGGGTGGACATCCGTACACCGTCCAGGTACGCCCCCTGGCCCCGGAGAGCCCAGTGGGTCCGCCCCAGGAAGAGGTCGTGCACCACACCTACCCGGAGGTCCGAAAGCCGCTCCCGGCCCAGGGCGAGGGAGACCGTGGCGCTGGGGATATCGCTGAGGGCGTTGTGACTCCCATCCACGGGGTCCACCACCAGGATGTCCTCCCCGCCGCGGTCGACGAACCCCAGTTCCTCCGAAAGGAGGTTCCACGAGACTCCCTCGCGCTCCAGGCAGGCGAGGACACGCGCTTCCGCGGCCCGATCGAGCTCGGCGGTGGGGTTACCACTCGCCCCCATCCCCACCTCCCGTGCCTGTCGGGGAGAACGGCTGGCGGCGCGGAAGGTCTCCTCCACCGCGTCCCCGATCCGGACCAAGGTCTCCAATTCCTGGGAGGATCCCCGCTCCGGGCCCATGGGGCGGGGACCTATCTTGCGCGCCATAACCTTTCGCTCCACCGGCCCGTGGAACAGGAGGCGACCCTGGAAGGCCGGCGGGGCCCGGTTCCCGGAAAGGCGGGGCGAGGGGAGCGGGGAAGGGGGGGCGTGGTAAAGGTCACGCTTATGAGACCTTGAGCTTCCGGCGGACGTGGAGATCCGATTTCTCGGAGGGGCCGATGAGGTGGGCTCCCTCGGCATGGTGGTGAAGGACGGAACGCACCACGTCCTGTTCGACTACGGCATGACCCCCGCCCGCCCGCCCGAATACCCCCTTCCCGTCCCCCGGGGGATCGAGTTCTGCTTCCTGTCCCACTGTCACCTGGACCATTCCGGCATGACCCCGGT
>JAJZYB010000058.1 GCA_021806135.1 Thermoplasmata archaeon | reverse complement strand
GAGAAGGGGTGGTCGCGACCCGTCATTATCCCGCCCGGCAGGGGTCGATGAACCCCCCCAAACCCCCCCGCCACCACTCCACAACCCTCCTGACCCCAGGTGTGTAGTTTCTGGGGGGTACGGACCAGAGTTCGCAGATCTCGACGATACACGAGGCGGGCTCGACCGGCGGGAGTGATGTCGCGGAATCCCGCCCTGCGAAAGGTCTCGGGTGTTCCCATGTAGCCATAGAGCTCTCCCCAAGGGACGGGGTAGCCCTCCACCGCTCTCGCACCCTGAGACCGAGCGTACCGGACCGCAGCCCTGAGTAGGCCAAGGGTTAGGCCATGGCCTCTCGCCCTCGAATCTACCAGGAAGCAAACGACGGACCACACCGTCTCACTATCGACAGGGGCGAGCTTCGCAAATCGTTCCAGCCCCTCGTAGCAGGTTCTCGGAGCCACCGAGCACCACCCGATGGGTTCCCCGTCCCTGTAGGCCAGAACGCCTACAGGTTCTCCCTGCTTAACCCGACGGGCGAGTTCGCGGACCCGGTGGTCTTTGGAGGAGTGCTGGAACTCCGTGCTGCGAAGCCGCCAACGCATGCACGAACAGTACCGAAATTTCCCATGCGCGAGGGAGAAGCTCTCGAGATCCGCCAATCGGCCCGGAGTCACCGGCCGGAAGACCACCATCGTGTCGCGCCATGGGAGCGAGGGGCATAAGCTCGCACGGGCGACGGGTGAACAAGGAAGCGCAAGACTTGGCGACTCACCCCCGCACACCCCCCGGACGCGGACGAACGCCCCGCGCTCGCCCGCACCCCCCGGTGGACCACGGGGAGCGGGTTCCGCCTCCCTCTCGTGTCGAGGGAGGCTACGGCCTCCCCAGGAGTATCCCTCGTGTGTCAAACGCGATGGAAAGGTCCACTCCACCTGGCCGTGCCCCTGTCGGATGCCGCCGCTGCGGCTGCACCGGCTTCCCGGGCCATGAATAGGGGAGAGACGGGTCTTCTTCCTCTGCCCGGAGTGCAGCGAACCGATCCGCGGAGGCATCGAGGGCGACAGGGCACGCCAAGGGCAGACGTGGGTATCTGCCCGTCCCCCTTAACGGGACGGTTGGGAAGAGGACTCGGGAGACGAGGGAATCCCGCCTTGAGCAGGGCGGCTCCCCCCGTTCAACCCTGGAGAGATCGCTCAAGTCCCTGAACGATAACCGTCGAAGATCTGACCGAGATCCGCCAGATCCAGAAGGAGCACCTGTCTACCGGCGGCGTCCTCCCCGAGCTCCGGCGTGAACCCGGACTTCGAGATGAGGACCAACCGTACCGGCCTTGCGCCCTTCCCTTCTACCAGCTCGGCCTTCCGCTCGAGGTCCGCGAGGAGGTCCCTGCCGACCGGATGGCGGGACCATTTCACCTCTCCCAGCAAGACCCCCTTCTCTCCCTGGGCTGCGATGTCAATCTCCTCGCCCTGTCGGTTCCACCAGCGGCCGATCTCCTCGAAATCGATGTTCGCCCCCTGGTAGGAAGATCCATTCAGCAGGACGAGTGCCTGTCTTGCGATCGCCTCGAACTGGGGCCCGAGGTAGGTCTCCAGGCCCTCCTCGATGATCTGGAGCACCCTGCCGGTCCGCCCCAACTCGAGCAGCGGGCGGTTTTCAAAGATGAAGCGGTAGTAGAAGGAGAAGAACGGATCGCCGAAGACGTACCGGGCCCTCTTCCGGATCCCGCACACCGGATCCTCCATCCGGACCAGGTCCAGGTCGTGGCGCAGGGTCTCCAGGTAAGGTCCCAGGCCGCCCCTCGGAACCCCGACCTTGCTCTCCAGACCTCGGAGGTCGTGCGTGCCTTGACCGATCTCGAAGAGGATGGAGTTGTATCGGGTCGGCAGTTTAAGCTCGAGCCTGAGAAGGTTCTGGGGCTCCTCCTGGAGTGGGGAGACCGGCTCAAGGAAGGCGGTCCGGATCGCCTCAAGGATTTCCCGCCCCACGGCGAAGGTGTGGTAGTACGGGGTTCCTCCGAAGACACCGTACCTCTTGACGCGTTCCTCCTCCGGGAGTTCGGGATAGAGGAGACGAACTGCGGCGTACCCGAATGGCCGGATCCTCTGGTCCGCCGCCAGTCTTCCGAAGAGGGGAGCGGACCTCGCTGTCGTCAATCTCTGCATCATTCCAACGCTGCTCCCGCAGAGGACCAGGGATGGCCCGGTGTGCTGGAGCGAACTGTCCCAGTGGTGCTGGAGCCGGCTCACCGCCAGAGGATCGATCGCCAGGGTACGTTGGAACTCGTCGAGGACCACGAACTTCTTGCCGGTTCTCGGCAGGTGCTCCCAGAACGAATCCCAGGAGGGGAAGGGGGTCTTGAGTTGGTCCGTGCCTCGAGCGACCTGGTCCGCGAGGGAGGCCCTTTGACGCCGCGGGTCCGCCTCTTCGATCAAGAGGTAGAGCCCTTGCTCCTGTTGACAGAGCCTCGTGAGCAGCTCGGTCTTCCCCAGGCGTCGTCGCCCGTACACGCGCACGAGGACCGGCCGTCCCCCCCCCAGGGCCTCCTTGAGAGCGCGTAGCTCCTCGAAGCGGTTGACGAACTTCATAATGATAGAGAACCCTATCCAAATAGATAATATGTCCTATCATCTCTCGGCTACCCCGGAAGATTGCGGGTGTTCGAACGCCCACCCTCCGGAGGCGGGACAGTGTCGGCAAGCCGGGCCGGGGTCGCGATTGGAGTGCGGTCACCGGGATTTGAACCCGGGTTGCAAGCTTGGGAAGCTTGCGTGCTAACCACTACACTATGACCGCAGCGGCCCCCGGCAGGAGTACCCCTCGCTATCAAGCTTCCCGAATCCCGGAGGGCCACAAGGGAGGAGGACCGTGGCTCCTTCCTGGATGCCCACCCTCTCCCCCGTCGCCACCGCCCCCCTCATTGACCCCGACCGCTCCCACCGGGCATGATCCGCGTTGCGTGAGGTACAGGCTGAAAGTCCGGCCGCGACCTCGCAGTTTGAGGTCACCGTCACCTTCGCATAAAGGGGGGACCCAACGGCCAGCGTCCAGCACGCTCCAGAGACGCGCTCCCCCCAAGGTTCCGGGTCCCCCAGACCACCGGGGGACCTGGCGACGGGTGAGGAAAGCCTCGCCTCAAGATCCTTCGTTGAGAGGTCCGGGCCGGCCAATCCACACCCTAAGTCCTCGTCCTATGCCCCTGAGGAGGGAAGCGAGGCCCCCCCATCCTGGCCCGGGTCCTTCGCGGCCGGGTCCTGGAGCCGGCCCATGGTCTACAGGAAGAAGCCCACGGATTCTGTCGAGCCGTCCGTCACCGGCCCGCTGACCAGGTCCCGGTTCGTCAAGAGAAGCCCCTCGGCCCCTCCCGAGAGGAAACCGCTCGCGGAGAGCAGTTGCCGGGCCCGGGCCGGATTGTTCACGGAGATTCCCACCAGAACCCTCTGCCCATCCCGGGTCACCAGGATGGAGGACGAAAGCACGTTCACCCGGTGCCGGGCCAGAATGTCCAGCACCTTCAGGAAGGATCCGGCCTTGTCCTCCACGTGGACCACCACGAGATCGTTGGCGTCCACCTTGTAGCCCGCCTTCCGCAGCAACCAGAGGGCACGCTGCGTGTCCCCCACCACCAGGCGGAGGTAGCTCTTCTGCCCCTGGGAGGTGAGGGAGAGCGCCGCCACGTTCAATCGTCCCTCGGCGAGCACCTTCGCCACCTTCTGGAGCGACCCGGGACGATTCCCCACCGTCAGGGCCACCTCTTCCACTGTCATTGGCCCCGTCAGCGCAAAGGCGGGCTTTAATAGTTCCGGAACGGCCCGGCCACCCCCCCCTTCTCCGTCAAAGGGTTTAAAAGAGGGACCGTGGTAGTTTTGCTACCTGTCGGGAATCCCACCCGGTAGGAGACCCTACATGGAGAGACCCCCCCTTCCCCGCCGCCTGCCCGCGCGCCGGCGGCTCCGTCAGCGGCGGGGAGTGGCGTCGGCCATCGGGACCCTCCTGGCGCTCCTGGTGTTCATGAGCCTCTTCGGGCTCTTCGTCACCCAGTTCGTCCCGCTCTGGATGACCGACAACGAGGCGAGCTTCACGGCTACCGTGCAGGGCCAGTTCGGGTCGATCAAACAGAACCTGGACCTGCTCGCCCTGGACCAGGGGAACGTCCGGGCCTTGGCCGCCGCCGTGACCATGGAGTCCGGGAACATTCCCGTCATGGCCCAGGCCACCCAGGGCGTCCTGGCCTACCAGAGCTCTCTTTCCCTGTACACGAACATCTCGTTCAACCTGACCGGGGAGTCCCTCCCGACGACCTCCCATGCCCAGAACTTCTACCAGAACTTCACCCCCGGGGAGATCAGCATGGACATCCCGAA
Organism: Thermoplasmata archaeon; assembly: GCA_021806135.1. Classification (GTDB taxonomy): domain Archaea; phylum Thermoplasmatota; class Thermoplasmata; order Lutacidiplasmatales; family UBA184; genus JAKATE01. The sequence goes on along the minus strand of JAJZYB010000058.1, from coordinate 90 downwards.
CCGCTACTACGTCCCCACCACCTTCTCCCTGAGCAATGGGGCGGTGGTCAGCCAGCAGTCCGGCGGGTCCTCGTCCATGCTCTTCGCCCC
>JAJZYB010000029.1 GCA_021806135.1 Thermoplasmata archaeon | reverse complement strand
AGGGCCCGTTGGAACCCACCCTGTCCGCCTGGGCGACCTCGGTCGCATCCGCCCCCGATCAGGAGGGGGGGTGCGTCTGACGGTTATTGGAAGTCAGAGGGCCTCTGCGTCTACCCAGGGAGCAAGGGCACCCTTCCCTTTGTGGGGCTGGCTCAGGCCACCTGCTGGCGGCCCAGAGCCCTGGAAAGGCGGATCCGGCAGGAGGTAGCGTCCGTCCCCTCTACTTGGGCCTCTGAGACACGGACCTTCGCGATGGTCGGTAGCGGAGAACTCCTCAACTCATCCCCCTGGAGGGACCTCGGCGGTTGTAGGGGGTCCGGTTCCCCCGGGATCCACCCGGGGCCCTGGGCCACTTTCCACCACTGCCTTGGGGGTACCGATTTCCCCCTCCGCGTTCAGGTTTGAACCGGGCAACGGTCGGGCCAGGGGGATGGCCGCCGATGCTGGCGCCAGGATTTGAACCTGGGAACTCCTGCGAGAACAGATCTTGAGTCTGTCGCCTTTGGCCAGACTTGGCTACGCCAGCGTCCGGTCCCCCCACCGTCCTTCCCTATTTGGCCTGGCTGCCCGCAACGGGTCAGCCATCCTCTGGCCCCTCCTCTTCCTCCAACTCCTCTCCGTCGTCCACGCTGACCGCCAACGGCTCCGGCAGCCCTTCCGTCCGCAAGCCTCGAGGCTCCTCAGGGGCCGCCAGGCCCCGGACCAACACCCGGCGCACCCGTCCGCAGGACAGGCACGTCCGGGTCCTTCTCCCGGCGTTCAACCGGGTCCGGACCGTGATCCCTTCCTGGAAGAAACTGGAACACCCCTGACAGAACTGATCCTTCAGCATCGGGGGGATCCGGATGTTGTACCGGGTCCCGATCCTCCTGGCCAACTCCACATAACGCCGCGACCGGCTAGGGTCTCCCCCCCGGGAGGCCTCCTCGGCCCGCCCGACGAGGGTGGCCATCCGGTCCCGGGCCACGGAGATCATCAGGGGCGTCCGGAACCCTCTCCGGCCTCCCCGGCGCGGCCGGGTTCCGGTAGGATCGGAGTGGCGCATACCGGACAGACCACCGCACGGATAGAAATAACCGCGTTACAGGTCGGGCACTGCCGGGACCCCACCGGCAAGGGGGCCGTCGCGGAGGGAGCACCGGCAGGAGAGGCCCAGGGTCCCAGGACGGCCCCAGGGACCGCCGGCAGCGGCTGCAGGATCTGCGGCGTTCCCCTGGACAGCGCAGCCCCGGAGGCGGGCGGCGGCACCGGAGCCCCGCGATTGACCGTAGGAAGGGCATTCCAGGGGCGGGGTGCCCCCCCCTGGGCCGGCCCGAACGTGAACTGGGTCCGGCAACAATGAGGACAGAAGACCGCCCCCTCCTCCAGAGGCGCCTGACAGTAGAGGCAGACTCCCATGATCCACCACAACCAGGGGAGCGGTATGAGGATTCGGGCTCCCTCCTTGAGGTTCACCTAAACTTAGATATCATCCCGGGACGCTACCGGGAACGTTGAGCGAGCGCTGGGTGGGGTTGGTCACACGCGATCCTCTCCTCTATGGCGAACTGGCACTGTACTTTCGCGAACGAAGGATCCCCACGCTGAGCTTCCTCCCCGGTGCGAGGATTCCGGAGCGGGTGGCGGTGGTCGTCACTTCAGCGGCGGAGCTCCCCGAAGTCGCCTTCCCTCATACGGTGGTGGCCCAACCCGGGGACCTGACCACCGTGGGGGTCGCGGTCCGGGAGGCCCTCCGAGGGAGGACCCGGATCCGGACCTTGGTCCTGGGGGTGGACCCAGGACCCCGACCCGGCTTCGCCCTCCTCGATGATCGCCGGGCCTGCCTCACGCAGGGGACGGCTGAGGGTCCCGAGAACGTGGCCCAGCTGGCCCGACGGCTGAGAGAGGACTTCCCCGCTGCCCCACTCACGATCCGGGTGGGCAACGGGGATCCGCCCAGCCAGGCCCGTATCCTCGGCGCCCTGGCTGCCCTCGATTGCCCCGTGGAGCTGGTCGACGAAGTACGCACCACCCTCCCTGGAAGACGGCAGAACGATCCGCTGGCGGCTAAGGCCATCGCCGCGACCCCGGGCCGCCGCGTGGCGGGGCCGTCGGCCTGGAGAATCACCCGGGGAGCGGTGGCAAATCTGCAACGGATCAGCCGGGAGGCCAGTGGAGGACGCCTCACGATCTCCCGGTCCCTCGCCGCCTCGGTCTTGCGAGGGAACCTTCCCCTGGGCGAGGCGATCCGGCTGACGGAGCGCACCCACTCCGGGGCGGGCCCTCCACGCTCCCGCGCAGGCGGGTCGGGGACGCCGGTCCCGGTCCCGCCGGCCGGGGACAACCTTTAGGCCCCCCTTCGCTGGCCCTTCCGCCATGTCCTTCGGCCCTGACCTTCGTGCCCGGGTGACCCGCCTGGCCCTGGAAAACGCCGTTGAGCACCGCTCCGAACCCCGGCCGGAGAGCATCCTGGGAGCCCTGCTGGGGTTCGACCCGTCCCTCCGGGCACAGCGAGCTGAGCTCGTCCCCCTGGTCCGGGAGGTGATCGCGGAGATCGGCCCGCTGGGCCCCGAGGAGCGCGAAGCCCGGCTCCGTAGCCTTGGCGGTCCGGAGCCGCGCCCCGTCCGGCCCCCTCGATCCACGAGCGGGGACGAGACCTCCCAGGACCTTCCCGACCTCCCCGGGGCTGAGAAGGGGCGGGTGACCTTGCGTTTCGCGCCGTTCCCCTCCGGGGCTCTCCACGTCGGCCATGCCCGGGCCATCTTCCTCAACGACACCTACCGCCAACGCTACGATGGGAGGTTCTTCCTCGTGTTCGACGACACGGTGGGATCCGCCGAGAAGCGACCGACCCTTGACTCCTACGACCTCATCTTGGAGGACTTCGAGCTCGCCGGAGTGAAGCTCTCCAAGATCTACTACAAGTCCGACCGGCTCCCCGAGTACTACCGCCACCTCCCCCCACTGTTGCAAACCGGGTCCGCCTACGTCTGCCTCTGCCCGGCGGAGCTCCTACGACACCGCCGGGAAGCCCGGGAGGCCTGCCCTGAGCGGGACCGGGAGGCCCGTTGGCAACTGGAGGCCTGGGAGGGAATGCTCTCCGGTCGCTACGGGGAAGGAGAAGCGGTGGTCCGCCTCAAGACCGATCTGAACCATCCCAATCCAGCGTTCCGGGACCGGGTCCTGTTCCGGATCTCGAACCTGGACCATCCCCGGGTCGGTCAACGCTACCGCGTCTGGCCTTTGCTGGAGTTCTCCTGGGCCGTGGATGACGTGGAACTGGGGATCACCCATGTCCTCCGGGGGAAGGACCTCGTCATGGAGGACGAGATGGAGCAGGCCCTCTGGAAGGCCTGGGGATGGACCGGCCCCCGGTTCGCGCACTTCGGTCTCCTGCGGATCCGGGAGGCGAAGCTCTCCAAGAGCAAGTTCCAGAGGGAGATCGCTTCTGGGGTGTTCGACGGCTGGGCGGACCCCCGGACCTGGAGCCTACGATCCCTGTGGAGGCGGGGCATCCGCCCGGAGGCGGTCCGCCAGTTCATCCTCTCCTTCGGCCTCTCCTTGGCGGACATCGAGGTCCCCGCCGAGACACTCTACGCGATGAACCGTCACCTCATCGATCCCACCACGCCCCGCCGTGCGTTCGTCCCCGAGCCCGTCCCGGTGAAGGTGATGGGAGACCCCCTGGGACCTCGAGCCGTGGCCTTGGCGAACCACCCGGAACACCCGGAGATGGGGGAACGCACTCTCCAGGTCGAGGACTCGTTCTACCTGCCGGGCCGGGACGTGGCCGCCCATCGAGGGGAGGAGGTCCGGCTCAAGGACCTCCTGAACGTCCGGCTCCCCCCGGCGGGCGGCCCCGGGCCCCTTCTGGCGGAATTCACCAGCCAGCCGAACAAACCCCTCCCCCGGCTCCAGTGGGTCCCGATGGGGGAGGCCGTCCCGGTCTCCGTCCTGGGCATCGAACACCAACGGACGGAGGGGTTCGGGGAGGGAGACCTGGCCCGGGCGCCGGAGGGGAGCCTCTTCCAGTTCGAACGCTTCGGCTTTGTCCGGGCCGATGCCCTTCCCACTTCCCCGGGGGAGCCCCGCCGATTCTTCTTCGCGCACCCGTGAACCGGGGCCCCGTCCCACAAGGTTTTAGCTCGGGAGCCCCCATCGCCCGGGCGGGGACCGGATGCGCTTTGCCCATACCTCGATCACGGTGAAGGACCTCGACGAGAGCCTACGGTTCTATACGAACGCCCTGGGTCTCACCTTCGAACGCCGGCGGGAGATCCCCGAGAACCAGGCCGAGATCGCATTCGTCCTGGACCCGTTGTCCGGGTCCCGGCTGGAGCTCACGCATTGGAAGAGCAGGGACCACTACGAGGAGGGGGACCAGTTGGACCACCTGGCCTTCGAGGTCACGGATCTGACCTCCACCCTGGCCCACCTCCGGTCGCTCCAGGTCCCGGTCGCCAAGGAACCCTTCACCCTCTCCGGCGGAACGCGGCGGATCGCCTTCATCACCGACCCCAACGGGATCTGGATCGAACTGCTGGAGCCGGCCGGGGAAGCCCGAGGGCGGTGACGTCGGCGGCGATCGCCGGAGACACCTCGGGGACGGGGCGGGCCAGCGGTCTCCGTCTTCTCCCGGCGGTCTTCACCGCCACCTTGCTCATCCGCTTCGGTTTCGGCATCACCTTGAGCATCTACGCCCTCTATCTGGGCACCTCCGTGGGGCTGGTGGGGGCGGCGGCCGCCCTCGCCCCCGCCCTGGAATTGTCCACGGTGCTCTTCTCCGGGTTTGCCGCCGATCGGTTCGGGAGGCTTCCCGTCCTCCGATTCGGCCTGGCGTTGGGCGTCGTGGTCCTCCTGCTCATGTCCACCACCCGCTCCCTCCTCCTCCAGGGAGCCCTCTCCGGGGTCTTCGGACTGGCCAGCGGGGCCATCCTCGCGTCCTCGCTGGCCTTCACCGGAGACGTGAGCCCCCCGGAGGGACGGGGGCGGGAGATGGGTTGGTTCGACGCCGTCAACCTCGCCGGCTGGGTTTCGGGCTTCGCGGCGGGCTACCTGCTCGCCGGTTTCCTTCCCAGTGCACGGCTCAACGAGGCCTTCTGGGCCGGAGCTCTCGCGGTCCTCCTCGGACTGGTGCTCGTCCTCGGGAGGGCCCGGGGATATACGGAGCTCACCGCTCCCAAGTTCTTCGACCGGGAGCGCATCCGGGCGGCCCTCGGGAATCCGGACACGTTGCTCATCATCCTGCCCTGGACCGCCATCTACATGATCCTCGGCGCGCTCTTCACCTTCCTTGGACCGGCCGCCCGGACCTTGACCATCCCGCTATGGGAGCTTGGGCTTGTCATCCTGGGCGGAGGAAGCCTCCTCTTCCTCACCCAGCCGTTCTATGGACGACTGGCCGACCGCTGGGGCCGCGACCCCCTGATGCGCATCGGCATCGCCGGGTTCCTCGGCGTCCTCGCCTCTGCCTCCCTCCTCGTGGTGTTCGGGCCCGGACGGGCTCTCCTTTCGGACCTCTGCTACGCCGGGATCGGGCTGTCGGCGATCGCCGCCCTGGCCTTCGGGCCTGCCTCCCTCGCCGCCCTGGCAGACCTTTCGCGCAGGCTCAACCGGGCCACGACGATGGCACTTTACAGCATGATGATCTCAGCCGGGATGACCGCCGGGATCCTGCTCGCGAGCGCCCTTTTCACGGCCTTTGGGAACCCCGGCGTGGTGGCCTTCTTCGTCCTGGTGGGGGCCTTCCTCGCCGGGATCACCCTCTGGCGGAGGGCCCGTCTCCTCCGGTCTCCGGCCGTTCCCGCGATCTGACCCGGGAGGAGGGAAGGGGCGCGGCGGCCCCTCGCCCCGGGTCGGTCGGCCAGGAGACCGGTTGGATGATCAGATGACGCACCTGGTTGTGGGCCCCCTTCACGAAGCGCTGGAGTTGATCGATGTGGATCTCGATGTCGTCCGTGCTCAGTTCGTCCAGGAAGTTCACCTGCAGGGTGACGAGGGCCTCCTCCGGCCCCAGCATCATGCTCCGCATGTCCACCACCCGGCGGACAAAGGGGTAGTCGGAGACCAGGGTCAGGATCTCCCGGCCCTCCTTCTCGCTCATCGCACGGCCCACCAAGAGCGCACGCGACTCCGCCGCCAAGGCGAACCCGGTGAGCAACAGCAGGAATCCGACCACCGCTGCGGAGAGACCGTCGTAGAGCGCCTGCCCGCTGAACTGGACCAGCCCCAGCCCCACCAGAGCCACACCGGCCCCCACCACGGAAACCACATCCTGCAGGAAGATCGTCTTCATGCCTTGGAAATCGCTCCCCAGGAGGGATTCGACCGTTTGTCCGTCCCGCCGCAGTTCGAAGACCACCACGAGCAGACTCCCCAGGCTGGAGGCCAGCGTTCCCGCCACGGTGAGCAGACCGGGGACCAGGTCGGTGATGGGACGGGGGGAGACGATCTGCAGTCCCCCCTCCACCAAGACCAGTGCCCCGGCGAGGGAGAAGGTCACCAGCCCGGCAGTGAACGCCCAGAAGAAGCGCTCCTTGCCCCGACCGAAAGGGTGCTGGCGGCTGGCCGGTTGTACGCTGGCCCGGTACCCCAGCAGGATCATGACCGCACCGATGAGGTCGGTGATGGTGTAGACCGCCTGCGAGAGCACCGCCCGGCTCCCGCCGGAGATCGCCACGGTGAGATTGAGGGCGAAGAAGATCCCGTCCAGCACCAAGGTGGCGGTGATCACCAAAGAAGGGCGCAACAGGGTCCTCCCAAGGCTACAGGTGGGAAGGGCACCCATAAATCCACCGTTGGTCGCACGGTGCATCCCGGGGGCCCACACCGCCACACCGGCGACACTTATGTACTGGGCCCGGGTGGGGCGGCCGGTGGACCCCATGACCACGACCTCTCTGAAGAAGGGCGACCTGGCCCCCGATTTCGCATTGGAATCGACGCTCGGACACGTCGTCCGTCTACAGGACTACCGCGGGAAGGGCTCCGTGGTCGTTTACTTCTACCCCAAGGCCGGGACATCGGTCTGCACGGCGGAGGCCTGCAGCTTCCGCGACCACCTGTCCGAATTCACCGGGAAAGGGGTCACAGTACTCGGGATCTCCACCGATGACCTTCCTTCCCTGAAGAAGTTCCAGGCAGACAACCACCTGAACTTTCCGCTGCTCTCCGACCACGAGGGCAAGGTGGCAGAGGCCTACGGGGTGCGTGCCTCCATGAAGGGACAGACCGTCGCTCAGCGGGTCACCTTCCTGGTCGGCTCGGATGGCCGCATCGAGACGGCCCAGATGCTCTGGGACGTCGGGTCAACGATCGCGGATCTCCCCTCCCACACCCAAGATGTGGTGAACCACGTGGGGAGCCTCGCCCAGCAGCTTCCCAGGAAGGGGTAAGGGACCCACCCGCTCCCGGCTCCATGGGTACGACCACCGGAGCCGGGGAGGCTTTGCCCGAAGGATCCGCCCCCCTCCTGCGGACCCCTTTCGCGGAGTTCCTGGGCACGCTCAGGCCCGTCACGGTGGCCTGGGCCCTGGTGGGGGCCCTCTTCTTCCTGCTTACCTTGGTGCATTCCCTCCTCTCGTCTCACCCCCTGGACCCTGGCAGCTGGTGGGCCTTGGCCTACGATGCGGTCTGGGTCCTCGTCGCTGTCACCTTCTTGTCGCGGCTTCCCGCCCTCCGCTCCGCCTGGGATCGGAAGGAGCTCTCCACGATCCGTGAGACCACGCTTATCTGGGGGATCCTGGGGATCCTCTTCGGGGTGGTGCTCGGCCTGCTCATCATCGTGGCCTTCCTGCATGTCACCCTGAGGCGTCCGATCTTTTCCGCCGATCCCCCCTGAGCCACGCGCCGACCTTGGTCCCGCCGGAGGCCTTCCATTCGCCCCCCCGGTCTGACCCATATGCTTAAGAGAGAGGGAATCTGGGTCTTGCTCCGTGCAGTCCCCCGCGAATCCCTACCCTCCCACCAGCCCCTCCCAGCCCTGGGCCCCCGGTCCGGCCCAGAGCGCACAGAACTTCGTGCACTTGGGCCGGCTGTTGACCCTGCTCCTCCTGCTCGTAGAGCTCGTTGTCGGGATCATCATCGTGGCCGTGAGCCTCTTCTTCGGGCTGGCCTACGGGGCGTTCTTCGTGGTGGGCGCCGTGGTCGGCCTGGTGGTCTATGTGAAGCTCGGGGAGGTTGAATCCCAGATCGGAGCGGGGCAGTACGGCCCAGCCAAGGACGGGCTGATCATTTGGGGGATCCTCGGGGTCATCTTCGTCTGGGTGATCCCTGGGATTTTCCTTCTGCTCGCTTACTTGAAGCTCGACGAGGTCATTCGGGCCACCCCCCCGGGCTATGGGTACCCGATGGCGAGCTACCCCGGCGCATCGGCGCCGGGCCTCCCGCCCTCGGCGGGAATGCCCCCGGGCCCCACCTCTAGCCCGGCCGCCCCCACCGTGGGCCAGCCGATGGTGCCCCCCCCGCCTCCTCCCGCCGGTCCCCTGTGCCCCACCTGTGGGCAGGTCGCGACGTTCATCCCGCAGTACAACCGCTACTACTGCTACTCCGACCAACGGTATCTCTGAGCCCGAGGTGCCTTTTTAGCCTCCACGACCCTGGCCGAAGGAGGTCCCCTGACATGGCGAACGAAACGCTCTCCGTGGCCCCGGTCGCCCGGCCCGGAACGAGGGGGAACCAGAGGCCCCCCCGCCCGACCTTCGACCAGATGAACCTTTCCCCGGGGAAGCGCGTCCGCCTCACCCGGATGATGTATGAGCATGGCCCGGGCGGGGGGTTGCTCTTGATCCTCCCCATCGATCACGGGCTGGAGCACGGGCCCGGGGACTTCTTCCGGAACGCTGCCGCAGAGGACCCGGAGTACGAGTTCCGTCTCGCCCTGGAAGGAGGTTTCTCCGCCATCGCCCTGCATGTTGGCCTCGCGGAGAAGTACCACGCCCGTTACGCCGGCCGGGTCCCCCTTCTTCTCAAGATCAACGGGAAGACCAGCATCCCCAGCGATGCCCAGGCCTTCTCTCCGTTGACCGCCACCGTTGAGGATGCCGTCCGCCTGGGGGCGGACGCGGTGGGCTACACGCTGTACGTGGGCTCCCCGGCCCAGGACCGCGACATCGCCCAAGCCATGGCGGTCCGCCGGGACTGCGACCGGTACGGCATGCCGCTGGTGGTCTGGGCGTATCCCCGGGGCGAGGCCATCGCCAAGAAGGGAGGCAAAGAATCCCCCTTCGCGGTGGAGTACGCCGCCCGGGTCGCCCAGGAGATCGGGGCCGACGTGGTAAAGGTCAACTACCCCCTTCCCTCGGACAAGGACAAGGAGTCTCCAAAGCCGTACGACACCCTGTCGCTGACCCCGGAGGATGCCTTCCGCCGCGTGGTGCGCGCCGCGGGCCGGACGCTGGTCCTGGTCTCCGGCGGGGAGGAGATGCCGGAAGGGGCCATGATGGAAAAGGTCCGGGATTCCTTGGACAGCGGGGCCACCGGGATCATCTTCGGACGGAACGTCTGGCAGCGACCCTACGAAGAGGCTCTTTCCATTGCCCGACGGACCCACAAGCTCTTTCAGGAGTACGCGGACGCTTCGGGGTGAGCCTCCCCTGGTCCCGGGGGTGGGACGGCTCTGGGTGCAGCGGGCCTGCGAGGATGACCCCCGACGCTGCACCGGTCGAAAGCTCCTGTCCCTGGGCCTGGCCGAGGAGTTCCGGGGTTCCCGCCGCCCCCCGGCAGGGGTCCTGCTCCTGGACCCTCATGCCGAGACCCCCCTGAGCGACCGGGACCGGCCTGCGGCCCATGCCTCCGGCATCCTGGTGGTGGACTGTTCTTGGAACCGCCTGGGGGCCCGAGCGGGGTTCCCCCCGGGACTCCCCCGACCACCGTCCCCCGCACTTCATCGACGGCTCCCGTTCCTGCTGGCCGGCAATCCTCAGCACTTTGGCCGGATCGGGGAGCTCAACACCGCCGAGGCCCTGGGCGCAGGCCTCTACCTCACCTTCGGCGCCAGAGAGGCGGAGACGTTCTTCTTGCGCTTCACCGGGGGCCGGAGCTTCCTCGAGCTGAACCGGGAACGCCTTCGCGCCTATGGGGCCTGTCCGGGGCCCGGTGAGGTCCGGTCGCTGGAACGGGCCTTCTTTCCCTGAGACCGGATGGGGGGAAGGGGAGCAGGCTCCAGCCGGACGGGCTCCACCCGGCTCCTGGGTCCTTTCTCGGCCCCGAGAGGAACCCCGGCCACCCACAGACCCGCCCAACCAAAGACGCGCGTGGTGTGGAGCGTCAGGACCCTGTCATGGAAACGGTACTGCCCCGCCAGGTAGGGGTCGTGCCCCCGAAGCATGAGGGTGGCGCCCACCGCCCGGAGGAAATCCTCGGTCTCCGGTTCCGTGAACGGGGAAATGGGGATCCCCCGTTGTCCCGCGACCGGAGAGCCCTCCAGGTCGTTCCACACCACCTCGAAAAGCAGCTCGTCGTCCTCCCGCGAGAATCGTTCCCTCCAGGACCCCCCGGACTCCCTGGGGAAACCGGCGTGCGCCAGGTAGTACCCGGATTCCATCCGAGCCGCCAAAGGGAGCCTCTCGAACGCATCCTCCAGCCGCTCCCCAACGGGGGTCCGGTCCCCGAACAGCTCCTTGGCCTCCTCATGGGCCTCCTGGAGGACCCCCGGAATCCAGCGCTGGGTCTCGTGATTCCCCCGGAGCAACTGGACACGCTCCGGGAAGGCGGCGGTCAGGGAAAGGAGGTAGAGGGCGTTGACCAGCGACCCGAAAGGAAGCTCTGGAGGCGTACGGTCCACGTAGTCGCCCAGGAAGATGGCGCGGTCCGAACCTCCCCGCCGAAGGACGCGCTCGGTGAGGACGGCCCTGGCGGTGGGCCAGTCCGCGTGGGTGTCTCCCAGCACCCATGCGCGCGCCCCGCGGACCGTGGGAATGTCCAGGAGGCTCCGTCCGGGAAGGGCGGGGAGGATCCGATCCAGGGCTTCGAGGGCCTCGGTCTCCAGTAGGTCGGGTATGGCCAAGGGGTCCAGCGGCAGCGCGTAGGGCCGGGTCATGCCTCACCCCGGCCCGCCGGCCCATGAACACGCGGGGGCCGGGAGGGTCCGTTCGGCCTCGGGCCTTCGTCGGCGAAGGAGTGCGGGGGGCCGGATTCGAACCGGCGAACGCCTTCGCGACAAGGTCCTAAGCCTTGCCTCTTGGGCCCCCAGGGGGCGGGAACCGCTCCAGGGTTTGGCCGGGCTAGAGTACCCCCGCAACAATCCCCCAAGGGGCCGGGACCATATACCCGCGCTCCCCGGGAAAGAAGAGTAGCCCCGGCAGGAGTTTCGGGAAGAGGGCACTATGACCCCCTTCCCTTCGAACCTGCGTCGCGAGATCCAGAGTCTCGCATGATTGTCCACTACACTACGGGGCTACGGCTCCGCGGGAGCCGGCCTTGAAGATAAACCCTTGGCCCGAAGCCTCTTCGCTCCCTTCTTGACGGCTCGGCCCGGCCCCGTCTCCGACCGTCTCCGGGGAGTTAATACGCCCACCGCGGGTGGGGGCGCGGACACCCCCATGACCGAACCCGAGGTGCCGCTGCCGCTGGAGCCGTACCGGATCAAGGCCGTGGAGGCCCTTGCCCGGCTCGGCCGGGTCGGGAGGGAGGCTGCGCTGGAGCGCGCCGGGTTCAACCTCTTCCAGCTTAGCTCGTCGGAGGTCTTCATCGACCTGTTGACCGACTCCGGGACGTCGGCCATGAGCGATCGTCAGTGGGGGGCCCTGCTCCAAGGCGACGAGAGCTACGCCGGCAGCCGGAACTACGAGCACCTGGAGTCCACCGTCCGTGACCTGACCGGTTTCCCGGAGGTCGTGCCGGTCCACCAGGGCCGGGCGGGAGAGCATCTGCTCATGGAGGTGCTCGTACCTGCCGGGAGCATCGTCCCCAACAACATGCACTTCGACACCACCCGGGCGCACGTGGAGAACCGGGGGGCGAAGGCCCTCGACCTTCCCTGCCCAGAGGCCCTGGACCTCAGGTCCGACGCCCCGTTCAAGGGGAACATGGACCTCCCGGCGCTGCGTCGTCTGCTGGAAGGCCCGGACCGGGGGAAGGTCCCCCTCTCCTTCCTTACTCTCACGAACAACACCGGGGGTGGCCAACCGGTTTCGCTCGAGAACGCACAAGGGGTGTCGGCCCTCTGCCGTAAGGCGGGGATCCCATTCTTCCTGGACATCTGCCGGTGGGCCGAGAACGCCTACCTGGTGCGGGAGCGGGAGCCCGGACAGGGCTCCCGGTCCATTCCGCAGATCGGACGGAGCTTCTTCGACCTCGCCGATGGGGTCAACATGAGCGCAAAGAAGGACGGCCTCGTGAACATGGGAGGCTTCCTGGCCACCCGTGACCCGGCGCTCGCCGGCACGCTTCGGGAGCGCCTCATCCTGTACGAGGGGTTCCCCACCTACGGGGGTCTCGCGCGGCGGGACCTGGAGGCCATGGCGGTGGGCCTCCGCGAGGCCACGGACCTGGAATACCTTCGGCATCGGGTAGGACAGGTCCGATACCTGGCGGGCCTCCTCGAGCCGCTGGGGGTCCCGTTCGTGCGCCCGGTCGGGGGCCACGGGGTCTACCTGGATGCGAAGGGCTTCCTCCCCCAGCTGAAGGAAGCGGACCTCCCGGGACAGGCCCTGAGCGTGGAACTCTACCGTGAGGGGGGGGTGCGCAGCGTGGAGATCGGGACGGTCATGTTCGGCGAGGAGGATGCCTCTGGAACCCCCCGCCTGCCCCCGCTCGTCCGCCTGGCCATCCCGCGGCGGGTGTACACGGCGAGCCATCTGGCCTACGTTGCCGAGACCATCCGACGCGTCTGGTCCCGCCGGACCGAAGTGAGGGGCCTTCGGATGGTGCAGGCGCCGACTCACCTCCGCCATTTCCTGGCCCGGTTCGCCCCCGTGCGGCCCGCGTCGCCCGGCGCCCCGGCGGGGGGCGCTCCGTAGGAGGGACGCTTGCGCCAGGCCGACCCGCCCGTGGGACTGTCCCGGGGGATCCACCGGCGGGGCCTCATCGGGCTCGCCGCCCTCATCGCCCCGCTGGCGACCGTACCGCTGATCCCTGGGATGGTCAGTCAGCTACCCACCGCGGCCCTCTTCCTGAGCTACTCGTTCGGGCGGATGGCGGCGGCCTACGGCCTTTCGCTGGCCTTTGCCCTGGGGTATGGTTACCTGGCCGCCACCCGACACTCCTACGAGCGGGTGCTCCTACCTATCCTGGACATCCTACAGTCCGTACCCATCCTGGGATTCTTCCCGGCCGCAGTGATCTTCTTCGTGGCCCTGACCGGACCGGGTAGCTTCCTGGGGCCCAACCTCGCCTCCGTCTTCCTCATCTTCACCTCCATGTCCTGGAACATGGCCTTCGGGGTCTACGAGTCCATCCGGGGCATTCCCCCGGACCTCAAGGAGGCCTCCGAGGCGTTCGGCCTCCGGGGCCTCAGCCGGCTCCGCCGGTTCTTCCTCCCGGCTACGGTCAACCGGCTGGTGTACAACTCCATCCTGTCCTGGACGGCCGGCTGGTTCTTCCTGGTGGCGGCAGAGATCATATCCACCAAGGTGACCCTCCCGGGGATCGGCAGTTATCTCTTCTCCGCCGCCCAAACGGACAACACCCCCGAACTGCTCGCCGGTCTCCTCGTACTGGGTGCGCTGATCGTGGCCATGGACCTGCTGCTCTGGAGGAACCTCAGCTCCTGGGCCGAACGGTTCCGCTATGACCAGGCTCCTAGCGGGGATGCGATCACGGCCGCCGCCCCCCTTGTGTCCGCGGCCTCCGGGCGCGTCACCCGGGCGGCGGGCTGGATGGCCCGCGGGTTTGTTTCCGGGGTGTCCCGGGTCCGCGCCCCCCTGGTCAGCCTGGGAAGTGTCACCGTGGGCCGGCTGCGTCGGGGAACGGAGCGTCGGTCCAGCACGCTGTCCAAGAACGCACTCCACTATGGCCTCCTCGGAACGGTCCTGGTGCTGGGATGGCTCGCCCTCATCGCCATCTCCGTGGAGCTCTTCCGCCTCTTCACCGGGCCGATCACCCCAACGGTGGGGGGCGACCTCCGCCTCCTCCCGCTGGCAGCCCTGCTCTCCCTCTCCCGGGTGGTGGGCGCCTACCTGCTCTGCCTGGCGATCACCCTTCCGCTCGCCATCGGCTTCGCACGAAGCCGCTCGGCCACCCGCTATGGATTGCCCCTGGTCCAGATCATCGCGTCCTTCCCCGCCACCGCCCTCTTTCCCCTCTTTCTGGTGGTGCTCCTGGCCCCTCTGGGCGGGGAGGCCGTGGCCATCCTCTTCCTCATCACCGGGATGATCTGGTATCTGTTCTTCAATCTCTACTCAGGCCTCCGATCCCTCCCCCCGGACCTCCAGGAGGCCGGTCGCTCCCTGGGCCTCAAAGGGCGGACCTATTACCGGAGGTTCGTGCTGCCGGGGATCTTCTCTGCGTTCGTCACCGGGTCCATCACCGCCTTCGGGGGAGGCTGGAACACCCTCATCCTCGCCGAGTACCTGGGCGTGGGCGGAGGGACCAGCCACCTCCAACTCCTGGGCCTGGGAGAGTTCATCGATATCGGCTGGGCGCAGCAGCCCCAGGGGCTCGTCCTCATGGCCGGGGCGTTGCTGACCATGGTCACGGTGGTGATCACATTGAACGAGGTCGTCTGGAAGCCCCTCTATCGGCGGGCCAGTGATCGTTATCGCTACGACTGATCCGACCCCGGGCCCGGTCGGGGCGGGGGAGGCGGGGTCCCCGCCTCGCCCCTTGGGACCTCAGGGAGGCTTCTCCCGCTGCCGGTCGGCGGCAACGACGGCCCGGGGCTCGGAGCGCTGGACGAGGACGGGGCGAGGGAACGACGCGCCGATCTCCGCCGTCGTCTACCGAGGAGAACCAGAGCGAGCCCGGTAAGGACGATCGCCCCGCCGATGCCCGTCTCCTCCCAGAGGGATGCGTCCGAGGCCGGAGGGGGTGCCTCCCCCACCGTGAGAAGGGTTTGGTTGAGGGCCGAAACGCTGAGCGACCCGCAGACCTCTTGCGGGGGGCCCGGTACGCCGGTCATCCTGTCCCATCCCTGGCCCGACCAGAGAAGGAGCATGGCATCGCGGGGGACGTCGGCCGGGGAGGGAAGGCACAGGTCCGCCTGGCCGGATTGGACTCCCAGGACGGAGACCTGGAAATAGACGAAGGAGTTCTGTCCGGAGGGCGGAGGCACCCCGGGTTCTGGTCCTAGTTCCAAGCCGACCACCCCCACCGCGGTCCGGTTCGGAGAAAGGGAATTGGTGATGGTCAGGGAGAAACCCGTCAAGTTCCCGCTGCCGGTGCCTGTGATTCCAGCGTTTACGTGCAGGGTGAACGCCGAAAGGTCGTTGAGGCCGGCTGGAGCCACCACGTCCAGCCCAAGACTGGTCGTGCTCCCGGGCAGGCCGGGGTACCCTTCGTAGGCGGCCAGGAGGGTTGTCGAGCCGGGTTGCCCCGCCAGGAACCCCATGGAGCAGGTCGCCGCCACCAAGACGCACGACCTGTTGCCAGGGACCAACCCCGTACCCCCAGGACCCCTCACCGTGAAGTTCACCAGCCCGGCCACCGATAGAGCGTCGGTGACTCGCACCTGGCAGCCTACCCAACTGCCAGAGACCGGAGTAAGGTTCGTGCAGGTCAGCTCGGTAAGCGAGCTGGGAGCGACCACCGTCAGGTTCGTCTCCCCCTGGCTCGCCGCGTTCTGCGTGTCCCCATAGTACGTGGCCTCCAAGGTCACCGGGCCGGGCCGGAGCCCGGAGACCTTAACGGCACAGCTCGAGACGGAGAGTTCACAGCCGCCCGGTAGACCCACGGTACCGTTCCCCCCCACCTGGGTCCATGCGACCCGCTCCCCGGAGATCGTCCCTGCCTGACCGGTGACGTTCGCCACGCAGGCGGTTGCCGTCGCCTCCACCAGCTGGGTCACCCCACAGGTCGCGACGGTGGTGGTCTCGGCCGCGCCCGGCACCTGGATGCTGACCGGGCTCGTCGCGTTGGCAGGGGCGTTGTAGACATCCCCACCGTACCGGGCCAGGAGGGTGACCTCCCCCGGTGCGGTGCCCGTGGCGCTGATCGAGCAGGAATCGTTCCGGAGCAGACAGTTGGTGTTGTTGAGGGTAAGGCCACCGGTACCGGGCTCCACCGACCAGCCCAACGGCTCGCCCAGGGTCGAACCTATCGTGCCGGAAAGACTCCCCGAGCAGGTGGTGGAACTGTTGATCGTGACCGAAAGGGGGTTACAGGTCACCGTCAACCGGTCCGGGGCCACCGACGGAGCGACGACGGTCAGGTTCGTTCCTCCCGAACTGCCGGCAATCGTGGTGTTACCGGCATAGCGGGCGGTGAGTCTCACCGTCCCCGGCGCCTGGCCAGTCACCAGAATGGAGCATTCGGAAGCGTTGAGGGTGCACCGATCCACGGAAAGCGTGACTCCCCCGGAACCGGGCCCTTGGCTCCAGGTGAGGTTGGGCCCCCGCAGCGGCACCGGGGTTCCCTGCACGGTCCCCGTGCAGACCTCGGTCCCGTTCTCCTGGAGACTGGACGTGGGGCACTCGACGCGCGTATAGGTCGCGGTACGGTTCGTCACCAGCACGCTCGAGTAGCTGGGAAGGTCCCCGGGGCTTCCCCCGAAGGTGGCGGTGAGGGTGGTGTTCCCCGGCGACCGGTCCTCAAAGATCACCGAACAGCTGCCGCCGGAAAGCGTGCACCCCGCCGGAACGAGGGCACCGGAGCCGGAATCGGTCCAGTTCACATCTCCCCGGGGCGCGTCCCCGACCACCGTGGCCGTGCACTGGGCGCTGCTCCCGTTCGCTCCCCCCAGAGCGGATGGGCTGCAGGACGCGGTGAGCTGCGAGGTGTAGGCCGTGGCGTGGTAGGTTCCGTTTATCGCTTCCGCCCCCGCCGAAGGAGTTCCCCCAACGCAGTAGAAGGCGGCGCCCGAATTCGCGCAGCCGGGCCAGGTGAGCGCGGTAGGCAAGGGCAAGGTTTCCGTCCAAGGGTCAAGCGTCGTGCCATCCACTTGGGTGTAGTACACTGTCTGGGAGTTCCCGCCCAAGCAGAAGAGATCCACCGAGGAGGTGAGACAGCTTCCGTCCGCGAACGGGGTGGGATAGGGGGCGGCGACGCTGTCGTTCACCCACGGTCCCAGCCCCTGGTCGGTGAGGAACGCTGCGTACACGGACGTCGGGAACCCGCCCTGGTCGCCGATGCAATAGACGGTGTTGTCCGCCAGCGCACAGCTCTGCCCTGCCACCGGGATCGGGTAGGGGGGGGCGGCCTCCCACCCCCCGAGGCCCGACGAAGAGATGGGGGTCTCGTAGACCCGATCGGTCTCTTGGCCGTGGAGGCCCTGTCCCCCAATGCACACCAGCCACCCGCTTCCATCCACGCAACTGGTCCCAGAGACCGACATCGGATAGGGAAGGGTGGCCTTCCATGCCGTGAGACCCGAGCCAGACCACAGGGCGAGGTAGCTCTGGTTCACTGTGACCCCGCCCGTGGTCACCCCTCCTTCGCAGTAGAGGGTCTGTCCGGCTCCCGCGCACGACGCCTGGACGATGGGAATCGGGTAGCGTGGCTCTGCGGTCCATGGTCCAAGGCCGCCGGCCACCGGGCTGGTGGAATAGACCGACGGTTCCCAAGTGATCGAGGGGCCCCCCAGGCCACCGACGCAGGTCAGGTTCTCTCCCAGGAACACGCAGGACGTCATGGTGACGTTCTCCGGATACGGGCGAACGGCGACCCAGGGGGTGGTTGCCCCCAGGGGGCTCGACGAGATATGGGAATAATAGACGTAATCGCTGGTGACGTTCGTATTCGCGCTCCCCCCAATGCAATAGATCGTTTCGAATGCGCTCAGGCATGAGGTGGAATCCACGGCCACCGGGTAGGGAATGGCCGATTGCCACGGCCCGAGGCTCCCCCCCTGGGCCGATGCGAAGTAGACCGAAGTGGAACTGCCCCCCACGCAGTAGAGGTACCCGGTCGCGAAGACGCAGGCGAGGTCAAACGGGGGGAAAGGGTAAGGGTCCGTTGAGGTCTCGTTTATCCAAGTGGAGAAGCCGGAGCTGCTGACATTGGCTGCATACACCCCGTCATATGGCGGGGTTTGGCTGCCCACGCAATAGACGAACCCCTCCCCCAGCGAACAGGCCTGACCCTCCACGGGGATGGGGAACGGAGTGCTCACGGTCCAGCTTATCGCCGCTCCGGAGACCGGTCCCACGTACGTCTGGGAGGTGGGCCCCGATTCGGAGCCCAGGCAGAAGAGATCCGAGCCCGGCGAAAGGCAGGACAGTCCGTAGACCGGGAAGGGGTAGGGTGTGGCCGCGGTCCAAGCGCCTAGACCTCCGCCAGTTTGGAATGGGGCGAAGTAGACTAAGGAGACGTTCACGAAATTCGAATTGCGTCCCCCTACGCAGTAGAGGTCCGCCCCGACCCCGGCACAGGCGGCTCCGAAGACCGAAAACGGGTAGGGAGTCGTGGTTTGCCAGTTCCCAACCCCAGTCGCCCCCAGGGTAGCCCAGTAGGTGGCGTTGAGGGGAGAGTTCCCCAACCCCCCCACGCAGTAGGCATTCCCTCCGTACGTCACACAGGCTCCATCCATGACTGACTGCGGATAGGGGGTTCCCGCCGCCCACGCGCCCGGCTGTTCGGCCCTCACCGAAGTCAGCGTCGGAATGGAAAGGGAGGCCATGAGGACCAAGGCTGCCAGGAGAAGCGCACGGGGGGGGTGAAAGGGAGCGGGGTGCAGCGGGCGACGGTCTACGGGGACAGATATGCAGGTTCCAACCGCCATGTTTCGGGCGTGGACAAGCGTGCCGGTGGGGGGGAAGGCCCTGGCCACTGCAGATGGAACCATGGAATGACCTGGCATATGTACTTGTTCGAACCCCGCCCCCTTGGGGCGGCGGTCGGCGCCGACCTTTTAGGGACCGACCGTTTCCATCGGCCGACACCACGGGTGAGGAGAAGATGGCGCTCATCGAGGTCCAGGGTCTGGTGAAGAACTTTCCAGGCCGCCACGGCTCGATCACCATCATGGACGAGATCGGTTTCTCCGTGGCCGACAACGACTTCCTGGCCATTGTGGGTCCCTCCGGGTCGGGGAAGTCCACCCTGCTCCGGTTGATCCAAGGGTTGGACCGACCGAACCAAGGCACGATCCTCTTCCGGGGAAGGCCGGTAGAGGGCGTGCAACTGGACATGGCCATGGTCTTCCAGAGCTTCGCGCTCTACCCCTGGCTCACCGTCAAGGAGAACGTGGCCCTGGGGCTCGAGGCCCGGGGCTGGAGCCGGGAGCGTCAGGAGGCCCAGGTGGAACGGTACGTGAACGTGACCGGGCTCGAGGGGTTCGAGGAGGCCTATCCCCGGGAGCTCTCGGGCGGGATGCGGCAGAGGGTGGGCCTTGCGCGAGCGCTCGCGGTGGAGCCGGCGGTGCTACTCATGGACGAACCGTTCTCCTCTCTGGATGCCCTCACGGCGGAGGGGTTGAGGGAGGAGGTCTTGCAGCTCTGGCAGGACCCCGCTCTTCCCCCGGAAGCGGTCATCCTGGTGACCCACAACATCGAGGAGGCCGTGGCCATGGCGGACCGGATCATCGTGCTCTCCCGGAGGCCGGCCCGCGTGCTGGCCGGGGTCCCGGTCCAGCTGCCCCGACCCCGTGACCGCAAATCCCCTGCGTTCTACGAGCTGACGGACTATGTCTACTCCCTCATCACGGAAGGCTCGGCACCGGCCCCCCTGCCCCCCTCGACCGCTTAGGATCCGGGACGGAGTGCGGGGCCCGGGCCGCCGTCTGACACCTCTTGAAGCTTTCCTTTGCTGGGGAGGGGCGATGCCCTGGGGTAATGCTTATGTCGGACCCACCGGATGCGCCCCCTCCTGAGGGCCACGAACGTGCCCACGCTCTATCCGAAGTGCACGCCCGGTGAAATGCTGGGGCTCTTGGTTCTGCTCAAAGACCACAAGGGGTCTCAGGAGATCGCACAGCTCGCCGACGACTTGGACCTGGAGATCGACGAGATCCTCCCCTCCGTGGAGTTCGCCGAAGGGCTCCGCCTGGTGACCATCTCTGATGGGCGCTTGACGTTCGCCGAGGAGGGAAAGAAGCTCGTGGCCAGCACCATTCGGGGTCGCAAATTGCTCATCCGGGAGGCGCTCCGGCGCACTCCCCTCTACCAGACCATCCTGAAGGCGCTGGAGGCAGCGCCCGAGCGGAGGCTGGGGGAAGAGGAACTGGGAAGGATCGTCTCCTTCACCAACGCCCCCCCGGAGACGATCCTCAACGTCATCACGTGGGGCCGGTACGCGGAGCTGTTCCGGTACGATGCCAACGAGCACGTGGTGACCCCACTCCGCCAACGACCCCAGCGCCCGGCTCCCCCGGCGCCCCCGCCACGGGGAGCGCCCAGCACCGCGGCGCGAGAACCCCCAGGACTCTCCCAGCCACCGAAGATCGCCCCTGCCTGACCACCCCACCCCCCTAGAGGCGGGGATGCTCCGAGGCAAGAGTTATGAGCAGGCCCCCCTCGGAGCCTCGGTCCCCCCTCCGGGCGCGTAGATCAGCGGAAGATCGCCGCTTTCGCAAAGCGGAGGCCGTGGGTTCAAATCCCACCGCGTCCACGGGTCGCCCCAGGTCCTCCCCTCCCGGTAGCTCCGGGCCCCAGCGAAGCGCCGGACCGTCCCCGTGACCGTCGGCCAAGTCTTATCTTGGGGTTCAACGCTTGGTACCGTTCTGGATTGAATCTATGGCTGGATCTCCTCCTTCCAAGTCCACGGCCCCGGCCCCCGCGTTCAATCTCTTCCAAGCCATCTTGATGTTCACGGCCCGGGCGTCCCGGGGCGGAAAGGTGCCCGTCACCCGGGAAGACTACCTCCGGAACGTCCGTCGGAGCTTGGGGAGCGTGCCGTATTCCGACCTGCAGAAGGGCCTGCAGCAATTACAGGGACAGGGCGTCCTCGAGATCGAGTACCTGGGGCCCGGAGACTTCCAGGTCCGGCTGACCCCCGAAGGAGAGGCGCTCCTCCATCCCGCATCGCTCCCCCCGGCCGATCCGCCACCGGCTCCCCCGCCGCCCACACTTCCGGAGCCCTCCGCCTCCGGAGAGAGCGAGGCGGTCCCCCAGGAACCCTCCCGCGACGCGAAGGAGGGCGAGGGGGCCGTGCCCCGGGAACCGGCCTCTCCCCCCACGGCTCCCGACCCGCACGCCTGGTCGGTGGAGGAGACCCCCGTCCCCGTGAGGGAGGCCCCTCCCCCGCCGACCCCGGTGAAGGAGGAACTCCCCGAGAATTCGCCTCCTTCTTCCCATCATCCCCCAAGCCCCCCCGAGGCGTCGGCAGCCCTCCTGGAAGCGATCTCCGCCAGGGAACTCGCCCTGGAGGAGAGAGACCACGCCCTGGCGGTCCGGGAAGAGCAGCTCCGGGAGTTGGAAGTGGAACTCGCCCGCCGCCGGGCCATGATCGAACCGCGGGAGTCTCTGCTGGCGGGCCGGGAGGAGGAGCGGTCCGAAGCCGAAAGGAGGCTCGCGGAGGCCTCCCAGATGCTGGAGGACAAGAAGCGCTCCTTGGAGGGACGCGAACGCGACCTCTCCACCCGGGAATCCCAGGTCCAGGCGAAGGAGGCGGTGCTCGCCGCGGCCCCCCCTCCCGCCGTGACCGCGGATCTCTCGACCCAGGGAGAGACCTTCCGTCACCAGGAGGCGGAACTCGCGCGACTGCGGGAGGACCTGGAGAAACGCGAACTGGCCGCCCGGGAACGGCTCAAGATGCTCGGAAACCGGGAGGACAAGCTCCGGACCGACGAAGCGACGCTCCGGGACCGCGAGTCCCACATCCTCTCGCAAGAGGAGGGCTGGGCGCAGCTCAAACACACCCAGGAGGAGGAGCTCCAACGGCACCGGGCGGAGCTGGATGCCCTCACCTCCCAGGCCGAGGCACAACTCGTGCAGGTCCAGGAACGGCATGCCAGGCTCGACGCCGTGGAACGGAACCAGAAGGCCAATCACCTCGCCCTCAACCAGAAGGATGCCGAGTTGACGGAGCGGGAGCGTACCTTGGTCCAGCGGGAGGAGGAGTTCCTGCGCCGGGAGCACCTGGTGAAGGGGATCGAGGAGCGCCAGACCCGCCGGGCGACCGAGCTCGAGAGCTTGTCCCACACCCTGAAGGACCGGGAGGCTTCCCTCCTGGCGAGGGAACGGGAGCAGGCCTCCCGAGAGGCCGCCCACCGTGAAACCGAACTTGCCCTCGCCCGCCGGAAGTCGGAGCTGGAGGAGCGGGAGAACGCGCTCCTCCAGCACGCCGAAGCCCTCCGGGTCCATGAGGCCCAGATGGAGACCTTGGAAGGGCAACGGGCCCAGGCACGACGTGGCCTCCAGGAGGCCCACGAGGGCCTGGAGGCCCACGTCAAGCGTCATCGGCCCGGAAACCCCTCTCCCCCGGACGAAAGCTGATCCCGGGAGGCGGCCCGATGATCCCCGGCAAAACGGGGACCGAGCGGCGGAGGACCTCCGCGACGGCCCCGGTCCCTGGCAAGCCGACCGGAGGCCTCGGAGGGCTTGACCAAGCCCTGGAGGAGGACCCTTGAGGGGTCCCTCACCCTTCGCCCGCTATTCCGGATGTCCCTGGGCCACATCCCGGAGGACCGGCCGGAAGGGCCTCCATCGGGATGGCTCGCTGGGGTCCAACTGGTAGTTCAAGAGCCGGCTCTCGGGTCCCAAGGCGGTCACCTCGGGATCCACGAGGCTGCCCCGGACGTCCCACACCCCAGAGCCCCCCGCAAAGACCAGGCCGTCCTCCACTCCGGTCCGGTTGCAGAAGGCCACCGGGAGGCCATTCTCGATGGCGCGGGCGGGCAGGAGCCTCTCGAACAAGGTACGGGAGCTGACGGGGGATGCGGAGAGGACCACGAGCAGCACCGCCCCGGCCCGGGACAGATCGCGGCTCACCTCGGGGAAGAATGTATCATAACAGATCTGAACCCCCCAACTCCCCCAGGGGGTCGGAACCGTCTGCGAGCGCCCCCCCGCCGAGAAGTGCACCCCCTCCTCGAATGGCCCGAAGGTGGGGAGGTAGCGCTTGGTCCGGATCCCCTCGAACCCGTGGGGGGAGAAGAGCAGGCACGCGTTGAGGGTCTCTCCCGGTCGGTCCGGGGGGGCCCAGGGTGCCCCCACGAGGACCCAGCACCCCTTCTCCCTGGCCGTGTTGCCCAGGCTTTCCAGCTCCGGGGACCCCGGCCCCAGGGCCAGGCGGCTCAGCCGGTCCCCCAATCGATAGCCACTGAGGAAGAGCTCGGGAAAGACCACCAGGTCCGCCTCAGGGCCCTCCTGGAGGGTGGTCTGGACGCGCTTAACGTTCCCGGGGATGTCACCCCGGGCCGGGGCCGCTTCCACCAGGGTCACGCGCAAGGTCATCCCCGGGTCCTCCCGACCCTCATGTGAAGTGCCCCCGGACGGCCAACAAGTAGACAAAGACAACCAGAAGGCCGAAGAAGAGATAGGTGAAGGGCACCAGGTAGAAGAACAAGGCGGCCTCCGCCACGAACAGCAGACCCAGGCTGAACGACAGGGCCCAGCGCTCCAGTCGCCAGAGCCCCTGGGCGACGCTGAAGATCAGGATCCCCAACAGGGCCATGGCGGCGGCGACCAGCGTGGTCAGTGGAAGGAGGTACTGCCCCATCGCGTTCACCAGGGCCGCCAACGGTCCCAGGGCGGTGAACGGTTCCAGCAGGGCCAGGACACCCACCACGACTCCCGTGAGGCCCACCAGGCCACCGAGGACCGCCACCAAGGCCACCCCGGACGGGCGGGACCCCCGGTGCGGGCTCGCGAACGGGAGAGTGCCCGGGAGACCCGAAGGGTCGGGTGCCGGTGGTCCACGCACGGTCACGGACAGGACACCGGAAAACCGGACCTCCGGCGGGGGCTATCCAGTAGGCTGGGATAAGAGCCTTCCCGCTGTCCCTGGCGCAGGGGTCTAGCTGCTAATGGGGAAAGGTTCTCTTGGGTGGTCTTCTCTGTCTCCTTGCCGACGTCCCACCATGCGCACCATCCTCCTGTCCCATCCATCATCCGCCCCTCTGGACCGGCTCCTGTACGACTACCGTTCTATGGTCCGCCACCTCGTTCGGGCAGCCCTCGACGGCCCCCACAGGTCCGCCATCTCCCTCCGCAAGGAGACCAAGGATTGGTTCGCCGCCTCCTGGCGCTCCCGCTACGCCGCCCACTGGCACCACTTAGCCTGCTCCACCGCCGTGGGCATCGCACGATCTTACTGGCAACTCCAACGGCAGAGAGCGAAGGCGAAGCTCTCTCCGCCATCCGAGCCGTTTCCGCACCGGCTCATGGCCCGTGTGGACCAGGAACTCGTGCGCATCAAGGGCGAAGAAGTGGTCGTGACCGTGCGGCCCGGGGTCT
>JAJZYB010000057.1 GCA_021806135.1 Thermoplasmata archaeon | reverse complement strand
GCACGCTCCCCTCCAACACCGCATCCACCTTCAGCTCCGCCCCGATCTGCCCCACCGTCTTCGTGGTCCCCTTGTACTGCGCCATCGACGTCCGGGAGATCACCCGCAGCCCCTTCACCCGCGAGAGCGACGCGATCAGTTCCTCCGTCAGCCCGTCCGCCACATACTCGTCCCGCGGATCCGGACTGATGTTCGCCAGCGGCAGCACCGCCACCCGCGGCGGGGCCCTCCCCTCCGGCGGACGGGGCGTTGGGGCCGGGACCGCCTCCGGACGCCTCCCCGGCCCCTCCTTCCCCAGCGGGCCGGGACGCAGACGGACGTACGAACTTTCCAGCCCCGCCCGACCCGCCCCCAGGCGCGTCCAGAACCGCTTGTTCTCCGGGTCTCCCGCCGGGAACAGATGGTCGTAGCGGATCCGCGTCTCCGTCTTCGGCATCCGCTGCGCCCCGTCCGCCGCCCGTCCCCGCAACTGCCGCGCGCTCGTATACGCCGGGTGGACCGCCAGGTAGTAGAGCGCCAGCTTCTCCACCTCCTCCACCGGGCGCCCCTCCTCCCTCGCCGCCAGCAGCAACTGCACTGCCGAGACCAACACCTTGTCCCCCACTCCCAGCGCCTCCACCGTGAACGCGTTCCCCCGGGGGACCCGGCTCAACAGGTCCGTCCCTTTCGGCCGTCGCCGGATCCGCTCCTGGAACTCCGAGAGGTTCTCCCCCCCGCTCCCCGCCAGGCAGAAGACCGTCGGCCCCTCCCGGGGCACTGCCGGCTCCAGGAACGGCAGCAGCACCTCGTACGGCCACGCCTGGTCGGGCCTCGCATCGATCTCGTCCAGGAAGCAGAATGCCGGCCCCGGCCTCTTGAGGAACCCGTCCAGCGCCGCGCGAAGAGGCTCCGCCTCCTGCTGCGTCAGGTTCAGTTCCAGGTAGTTCACCTCGGACGGCAGCGACCGGGCGATCTGGCCCACCAGGTAGCTCTTCCCGCTGCCCGGCGCCCCCCAGAGGAGGAAGTTCGTCGGCAGCGACCGGTGGGAGAGATACGCCTCGCCCACCCGCTGCCGAAGGTCCTTCAGTCGGTTGCGGCTCCCCTCGTCAAACCGAAGGCACGGCCCCACCACCGAATACCGCTCCAGGTCCAACGACTCGGTGGAAACGAGCAAGGCCCGCGCCTCCTCCTCCAAGGAGAGCTTCGCTGACCGGGTCGGGACGGGCATCGTCCCGCCTCGAGGGACCCCCGCCATATAGGCCGTGCCCCCCGGTGCGGAAGGGGCCGGGAGGGGGGTCGGCCGCCGGCCATCCGAGGGCCTTTGGCCGTGGGGCGCCGGTGGAGGCTCCCATCGAGGGACAGGCGGGGACGGCCCGGAAGGCGGAGCGAGCCGACCGCCCGCCGGGCCGGTCCCCGGGTCGCGGGGCCAGGGCCCCGGCTACGGGGCCGGGGGAGGAGCGCGCCCTTCCTCTCGACGGCCCGGGTCGAGTACCCAGGCCCGGGTCCGGGTCAGGGGGAGGAAGCCGAGGTGCTCCAGGATCGGGCGGCTGCTCTCCCGGGCATCCACGGTCAGGTAGCGGTAGCCCAGACGCCTGGCCAGGGCCCCCCGGGCCCCCACCAGAGCCCGATAGATCCCCCTCTGCCGGAACCCCGGGACCGTTCCCCCGCCGTAGAGGCCCGCGAAGGACCGGTGCGAAGGCAATTCCACCCGTCCCGAGGCCACGGGAACGCCCTGGGCGTAGGCCACGAAGAGCGCCTGGTCCGGGGCCCGGAGGACCTCGGCGTACTCCGCAGAGTTGCGGTAGGCCTCCTCCCCGAAGGCCCCCACGTTGGCCTCAAGCGAGTCCCGGACCCCCTCTTCCCCCTGCACCTGACGCAGCTCGATCCCCGGCACCTCCCCTCCCGGGAGGGACCCGCCCACCAGAGGGAGCACGAGCAAGGTCTCCGGGGGACCGGGAAGGAATCCCTCCTGGGAGAGCCACGTCTCCAGGTCCTCCGGACCGTCGTGCCCGAAGACCTTCCACTCCACCGAGGCACCGGCTTGACGGAAGAGGTCGGCCTCCGCCCTCACCACCGGGGCCGCGCTCCCCGGTTCCAGCCGGGAGTACACGATGCAGTTGAACGACCCGCGGAGCCGGACCACCGGTCCGTGCCGTTCCACCCGGACCCCCGGGACCGAGGGGGGGTCCTCACGCATCTCCTGGTCGTAGAGGGAGAGGATCTCTCGGCTGTCCATCATTCCCCCGGGCCCCCAGGGCCCTACAAAAGGCCTTCCGGGGCCGCCGAGGCGGGCGGTAACGCCCCCTCGCCCGGAACTATCCCCGTTTCGGCCCTCCCGCCTCGAGCTCCGCCCGGTGCCAGTCCTCCACCTTGCCCAACGGCGGTTCCACGTCCATCTGCCAGAGGAGGGCGTTCAACTCTCCCCGGTGCTGCAGTTCTTCCTCCACCATGTGCCAAAGCACATCGGTGACCGGGAAGCGGTGTTCCACGACCCCTTCGGGGGTGGTCTCATGGCAGAGCAAGGGCTTCTCAAGGTCGCTCTCCCGGAGCCCGCCGACGTAGGCAAGGGCCTGGAGATCGATCTCCTGCTCGAGCGCCCTCAGCGCCTCCGGGTCCAGGTCCCTCGCCCGAAGTTCCTCGAGACCGGAGACCCGGTCTTGGGGCACGGCCACCAGCCAGAAGCGCAGGGCCTCCAACACATGGACGTAGATCTCCTGGAGGGACGGGTAGGAGGCCCCCCGGTCCCGGAGACGCTCCTCGGGAGGGAGACGGAGGAGGGCCTCGAGGTAGCGCTTCCGCACCTGGGAGTTCCAGGTGTAGAGGACCCGAAGCACCTCCAGCTCGCAGCGCCCGGCACGGGACGACCCGGGCCCCGGGCTGGGCTCGTTCAACCGACCTCCCTGGTGATGATCGGGAAGCCGCCGACCGTACCGCGGGGGTACGGGAGGAGGGCCCGCCCAGGGGCCCGGGCGGGCGGGGCGGTGCGGCCGGGAAGCTCCGTCGTCACGGGCCCGAGAGAAGGTCGTGGACCCATCCCACGGGGGGAGCCCCCAGGGAGAGGAGACGGTCGTGGAACTCCTTCAGCGAGGAGGAGGGGTGCGCCTCCCGGTACTGCCGGCGTGCCTCCAGGATCTCGAGCTTTCCCAGGGTGTAGCAGAAGTATTCCGGGTTGAACGTACCTCGGAGGGCTTCCCGCTCGGCGGGGAACCGGGAGAGGTGGCCCTCTCGCTGGAAGAGCGCTGTCGCCTCCTCCAGGCTCCGTCCCCGGCAGTGCATGTCCACCGAGGCCAGGAGCCGGCAGTCCCGGAGCAGGGCATCGTGGAGCTGGGCCATCTCCGCCTCGGGTGAGCCGTCCCGGTACCCCTGCTCGAGGACCAGCTGTTCGGCGTAGTGCGCCCACCCTTCCACGAACGCGCCGGAGAGGAAGCACCGCCGTGTCAGGCTCTTCGCCTGGGCCCGGAAGTGCAAGAGCTGGAGATAGTGGCCAGGATAGACCTCGTGCGCGGTGACGTTCCTAAGCACCGGACGGTTGAACGACTCCAGCCACTCCCGCTGCTTCTCCTCATCCCAGCTCGGCTCCACGGGGGTGATGTGGTAGACCCCCTCGTAGGTGGCCGTCTCGAAGGGGCCGGGGGGGTCCAGGCTCGCGGTGGTCCAGGCCCGGGAGACCGGGGGCGTCTCCTCGACCCGGCAATGTTCGGGCGAGGGGAGGGTGACGAAGTCCTTCTGGAGGACGAACTGCCTCAGCTCCTCGGTGAACACCCGGGCCTCGGGCACCAGGGTCTCCGGGGTGGGATGGTCCCGGGAGATCTCCGCGAGAGCCTCCGCCGGGGAACTCCCCGGCCTCCGCTGTTGGGCCAGCTCCGCCAGGCGCTTCTGGTTGCGCCTGAGGTCGGCCTCTCCCCGCTTCCGGAGCTCCTCCCACGGCATGGTGAGCCCCTCCCGGACGTAGAGGAGACGCTGGAAGCGCTCCGGTCCGAGGGCGAAATCGTCCGTCGCCTGGTCCGCGGCCCGGGCGAGATGGGCGAGGAACCCCTCCACGGCGGCGTCCGCCTCTTCCCGGGCCTTCCGGTACCCCGGGAGCGCCCCGGGGACCGACTCCTGAACGAAGCGCTCGGTCTCCGCGTAGTGGGGGCTGAGACCCCCCGCCATGGCCCGGCTGACCGACAGCAACGGGGCCGGCAAGGGGTCCTTGAGACGCCGTCGGCCCTCCGCCAGGACCCCGGGGACCCCTCCCAGGAGGCGGACCATGGCCTGGACCCGGACCTCCGCCGGCGCGTACGGCCGGGCCAGGTACGGGACCAGTTGCAGCCCCTCCACGTAGGCCAAAGGGAAGCGCTCCAGCGTGTGGAGCTCCTTCAGCGAGAAGAGCTCCGAGGCCAGCATCAGGCCCAGGAGGCCCCGGTCCCGGCGGGCGTCCGGGAGGAGCTCCCCTTCTGGGACGCCTTTAAGCTCCTGCTCAAAGCGGCGGATCCCCTGGCAGTGCCTCTCCTCCGATGCCTCGGAAAGGTCCGGCACGAATCCGTCGTAGGCATGCAGCCCCAGCTGCACCGCCCCCGACGGGGAGAGCGCGAACAGGTGATGGAGGAGGCGTTGCTCGAGGTCGACGAACGCCCGGTCCGCGGAGGAGGCCCCCGTGGGGAGTTCGGTCCGGGGGAGGGCGGACAAGGGCACGGGGGAGGGGAGGGGCATAGGTCACGGGAGGCCGGCCCGTCCTAAATGCTTCTGGAGAGGCCG
>JAJZYB010000056.1 GCA_021806135.1 Thermoplasmata archaeon | reverse complement strand
TTCACCACCTGATAGACGCGCAGGGGGAGGTCCCGGTGGGACCGGATCCAGAGGGAGAAGATGGGGTACATCGCGGTCTCGCTGGTCGGTCTCAGGCAGAGACGGACCTCCAGGGGGGTGGTCCCTCCGTGGGTGACCCAATAGACCTGGCTCTCGAACCCCTTGATGTGCTCGCGCTCCTTGGCGAGCTCCGTCTCCGGGATGAGGGTGGGGAAGCTCACCTCCTCGTACCCGAGCGGCTCCACGGCCTCACGGAGGGTGTGGTCGAGCAGGCGGCGGGCCATGAAGCCGTACGGAGGCCAGACGTTCAACCCCTTGACAGGGTAGCGAAGGTCGGTGATCCCCGCCTGCTCCAGCACGGCGCTGAACCATTCGAAGAAGGCGCTCTTGCGGTCGGGGAGCTCTGGCATGGGACGGAGGGGCACCCTGAGGGTGGTTCTTGAACGTTGCCGGTACCCTTCGGCAGGGTTACCGCGGCGTTCTGTGGCCAAAAGCGAGACACCAACGCTGTTGTCGCTCTGCCGGTGAACATGGGTATTTACCCTCTGAGACCTATGGTCAGTCTCCCCATGCGCCTCGTGGTCGGTGTGGACCGGGATGACGATCTCGGTCGGAAAGCGGGCGTCCCCGGCCCGGTGGTCGGCCGGCAGGCCGTCCTCGACGCGGCGCTGAAGCTCGGCACGGCCGACCCGGAGGATTCGGACACCAACGCCATGTTCGCCGCGGTGAACCTGACCGATGAGCTCAGGCAGGCCGGCGAGTCGGTGGAAGTGGTGATCCTGACCGGTGACGGCCACGTGGGGACGGTGTCCGACCGGCGGGTGGCCGCGCAGCTCGACCAGGTGCTCGCCGAGATCCCGGTGGAGGCCTTCCATCTGGTCTCCGACGGGGAGGAGGACGAGTACCTCTACCCGCTGCTCGCCTCGCGACGGCACGTGGACTCCATCCGCAAGGTCTACGTGCGCCAGAGCGCGAGCATCCAGGGCACCTACTACACGCTGGTCCGGGCGTTGAAGGACCAGAAGCTGAGGACCAAGACCCTCCTGCCTCTCGCCGGGCTGTTCATCTTCCTGTCGCTCATCTGGTACTTCCAGGTCTGGAGCTACGGCATCATCGCCCTCAGCTTCCTGGTGGGGGTCTACCTGCTCGTCTGGACCTTCGAGGTCGACGAGTGGTTCGTGGCCCGGGCCGAGAGCTTCGGCAAGGACCTGAGGCAGGGTTCGCTCACCGTCTTCTTCGGCGTGCTGACCTTCGCGCTCGTGCTCTTCGGGATCCTCCTGGGGACCCAGGCCTACGCCGCGGACAACGCGTCCTACCCGGTGGGGAGCCACATGGTGGCGCTCCTTTCCGTGGCCCTCCTCTGGTGGGTGGCGGCCGCGCTCGTCTGGGAAGCCGGACGGGCGCTGCGCTACGCCCTCTTCCGGGGGCGGATCCCCCGGACGGTCTGGGTGGCGGTGGTCTCCTTCACGGCATTCGGGGTGGAGGCCTACTCCCTCACCTACCTCGCCGGAGCACTCCTGGGCTGGGTGGACTCCTCGTTCCTGGTGGTCTCCCTGGTGGGGGTGGTCCTGGGGGTGGCGACCGGTGGCCTCGCCGGTACGCTACGGCAGTACCTCCGTCGGCCGGGCGACGCCCCCGCGTCCGCAGAGGGCACCCCGACCGGCGTCTTGATCTCCGGCCCCTGACCGGCCGTGCTAGGACCGGATCAGGGGGCGTGGGGCGACTCCTGCGCCGAGGTGACCCGGGTCTTGGAGAGGTTGAAGGTGGACCACTGGTGGCACAAGGGGCATGGCATGTACCGGTTGGGCCCGAGCCGGACCGCGGTGAAGGAAGCCCCGGGAAGGTAGTCGTAGTCGAAGGTCTGGTGGCACTTCGGGCAAGTCAGCCGGGAACGGGTGACCAGGCCAGGGGTTCCCTCCCGCCGGTTACGCCGGACCACCCAGAGGTAGAAGCCCACCACGAGTACGACGGTCACCACCGCGATGCCCAGCCCCAGGGGACCCAGGAGGCTCATGGTCGTCCTCCCGGGCGTGCAGGGTGAGAGATCTTCCTGGCCTTCCGGAGCGCTTTCGTTGGACCCGGGGCCCGGAATCCCTGTACGGCCCTGAGGAGGCTCACCAGGGGATCGGCGGCGACCGGGTAGGGCCCTGAGGTCCGGGCCGGGCTGACCACCCGTCCCTCCTTCCGGGCGGCTTCGAGGTAGAGCTCCAGGTCCCGGGCCGCCCCGGAGGCCTTCCGCCGGATCCCCCAAAGGAGTTTGCGCCGGTAGGAGGCGCTCGGGAAGGCCGTTACGAGGGCGGACTGGGGGTCCCGGCCCTGATGGTGGCCTTCGGCAAGGATGGCGAGCAGGTCTCTCTCCTTACGGCTGAACATGGGGTGGTCCGAGGCGGCCGGGCATACTTAGTCGTTACCAATAACAGTAACGCTCAGGCCCCCGCCAGGGGGCGGCGGTCACCCTGCCCATCCGGGGGACCGGGGCTGGAGGAAGGGATCAATCGGCCCCGGCCCTAGGGGACGGCCAGCGCCCGGGCCACGTCCTCCGGCGGGACATCCAGGGCACAGCGTTCGAGGAGCACGGCCCGGATGGCTTCCGGCCCGGGATCCATCGCAGCCGCCTTCCGCGCGAGCGTCCGCAGGTCCTCCCAATAGTTCCAGGGGAAGACGAACCAGACCCACGAGTCCCGGGAGATCTCCTCCGCCACGTAGGTGGGACGGAGCTTCGCCTGATGGATGTGCAGGTAGGTGGCGGTCTCCAGGCGTCCCGGGCGGAGCGTCTGGACATGATCCTGGGCCAGCGCCAGGCTCTCCCCGGTGTCCGTGATGTCGTCCACGACGAGGACGTTCTCTCCCTCCACCGATACGGAGAGCCGCTCGGAGAGCTGGGCCTCGCCGGTGGGGGTGGCCGTCACTCCCCAGTGCTGCGCCCGGAGGGCGAGGAGCCGCTTCACCCCGAGCCGGTCCGCCAACATGCGGGACGGCACCCAGCCTCCTCGGGTGAGGCCGATGATGGTCTCCGGTATCCTTCCGGAACGACGGACGGCCTCCTCCAGGCGGTCTGACCACAGTTCCACTTCCGACCAAGAGACCCGTCGGCACACGGGAAGGTCCATGACCCCTACCGCAACGTTCCCGGGCATGAAGGTTTCCAGGGCCAGCCGGCGCTCCCGGGGAGGCATGGCGGGAAGGGGTTGGGCGGTGGCGGCAGTGCCTACGGGTAGATCCCCCTTACCCTCATGGCCTCGGTGACGCGGCCGATGGCCAGTACGTAGGCCGCGGTCCGGTTGTGCACCCCGTGCTTCTGGGCGAGGTCGGCCACCGCGCGGTACGACGCGGACATGACCTTCTCCAGACGGGTGTTCACGTCGTGGACCTCCCAGAAGTATCCCTGGAGGTCCTGGACCCACTCGAAGTAGCTCACTGTGACGCCCCCGGCATTGGCGAGGATGTCCGGCAGCACGGTGACCTTGTTCGCGAAGAGGATGTCGTCGGCCTCCGGGGTCGTCGGGCCGTTGGCCGCCTCGGCCACGATCTTGGCCTTGACCCCCTTGGCGTTGTCCCGGGTGATCTGGTTCTCCAGGGCCGCCGGGACGAGGATGTCGCAGTCCAGGGTGAGGATCTCCTCGTTCCCCACGGGGTTGCTCCCCGGGAAGTTCACCACCGAGCCGGTCTTCTGCTTGTGGGCCTCCACCGCGGCGATGTCGAGCCCAGCGGGGTTGTGGATGCCTCCGCGGGAATCGGAGAGGGCGATGATCTTCGAGCCCAGCTCCTTCTGGATGAGGTTCCCGGCCACGCTTCCGGCGTTGCCGAACCCCTGGATGGCCACGGTCGCCTTCTTCACGTCGAGGTGCAGGTCCTTCGCGGCCTCCCGGACCACGTACATGACGCCCCGCCCCGTGGCCTCGCCCCGTCCCTCGGAGCCCCCGATGGACAGCGGCTTGCCGGTGACCACCCCGGGCACCGAGTACCCGCGTTCCATGGAATAGGTGTCCATGATCCAGGCCATGGTCTGGCTGTCGGTGTACACGTCCGGGGCCGGTACGTCCATCTCCGGTCCGATGATGGGGCTGATCTCACTGGCGAAACGACGGGTGAGCCTCTCCAGCTCCCCCTTGCTCATGTGCTTCGGGTCGCAGATCACTCCGCCCTTGGCCCCCCCGTAGGGGAGGTTCACCACCGCGCACTTCCAGGTCATCCAGGCGGCCAAGGCTCGGACCTCGTCCAGACTGACCTGGGGATGGTAGCGGATCCCCCCCTTGCACGGCCCCCGGGCCATGTTGTACTGCACCCGGTAACCGGTATAGACACGGTAGGTCCCGTCGTCCATCCGTACGGGGAAGTTCACCGTGAGCTCCCGCTTGGGGTGCTTCAGGATGCTGGTGGTCCCTGCATCCAGGTTGAGGACCTTGGCGACGATATCCACTTGTCGCTGGGCGGTCTCGAACGGATTGATGGATCCGCTGTTGCTGGTCATCGACTTGCCTCTTTTCCCCGGAGGGGATGCCGAACGAGCCCCGAGGGGTACATAATGCCGCCGTAGACCGCGGTGGATGGGGGTCGAATTCAGGCCCCTCCCGCGCCTTCCCGTCGCCTGTCACACCGTAGGTTGGACCTGGGGAGATCCCCGGGTGGGGATGTGTCCCCCCACCAAGCGCCTGCCAGATCGTGGGCGAAAGGCCGGTCCGATCGGGACGCACGGGTGGACCGGGAGCGGCGTTCGAAGTGCCGGGCCGTCGTCTAGGGGAGCGCCTCTGACTTCCAATAACCGTCAGACGCACCCCCCCTCCTGATCGGGGGCGGATGCGACCGAGGTCGCCCAGGCGGACAGGGTGGGTTCCAACGGGCCCTCTCCCGCGATCAACCTCACCAGCTCCTC
>JAJZYB010000055.1 GCA_021806135.1 Thermoplasmata archaeon | reverse complement strand
CCCCCCCCCCCACCGGGCTCGCTCAGCGCTTCCCCCCGGCGGACCGAGGGCCCGCGGCCCGCCGCTGGCGCTCCGCCGCCGTCTGCTCCTCCATGGCCGCCTTGACCGGGCCCACCGGGTCCACGGTCTTGATCTCCACCGCTTCGACCCGGACCCCCCACTTGTCCGTGGCCTCGTCGAGGATGTCCCGGAGCCGGGCGTTGATGCTGTCGCGGTTGTAGAGCACTTCGTCCAGTTCCATGTCGCCGATGACGCTCCGCAGCGTGGTCTGCGCCAACGCCAGCGTGGCCACCCGGTAGTTCTGGACCTGGAAGACGGCCAGCGAGCCGTCGACCACCTTGATGTAGATGATGGCGTCCACGTTCGTCGGCGAGTTGTCCTTGGTGATGACCTCCTGGGAGGGGACCTCCAGCACCTGGGTCCGCAGGTCCACCCGGATGACCCGGGCCACCGGGTTCACCACGTTGAACCCTGGCCGCAGCCAGCCCTTGTACGAGCCCAGGACGGTCACCAGGGCGATCTCGTACGGTTGGATCGAATAGGCGGCATGGAGCAGCAGGACCAGGAAGAACAGCCCGAAGAGGATGGCGAAGATACCTCCGAAGATCCCGGCCACCGTGCCGACACTGATCAGGTAGGTCCCGGCCGCCATCAGGATGATCCCCACGGCCAAGAGCATGGGGAGGAACAGCCCGGTGCCGGGGTAGGCCCCCGTCGTCGT
The DNA here is from genome assembly GCA_021806135.1 of Thermoplasmata archaeon. Classification (GTDB taxonomy): domain Archaea; phylum Thermoplasmatota; class Thermoplasmata; order Lutacidiplasmatales; family UBA184; genus JAKATE01. Next base: position 4,288 of record JAJZYB010000055.1, on the reverse strand, counting down.
CGCGCCCGAGACCGGCTGCGGCTTCGGCGGCATCGGGATCGCGCCTCGGCCTGGCATCGTGCTCCCGCTCCCCGTCATGGTTCCCCTTCCCGGAGCGGCATGCGACGTCCCCTCATGAACTCAAGGGTTCCCGGGAGCGGGGGGTTGGGACTCCTCTTCCAGGGGCTCCACGGTGAGGACCACCCCCCGCCCTCCCACCACCCGGACCTGGCGCCCCGCCGGGATGGGCACCGAGGCGGTGGCGCTCCAGGTCTCGCTGCGCACCCGGATCTTGCCGTGCATGCTCCCGGGGACGATGTCGGTGGTCACCTCGGCCGGCCAGTTCACCAGGGTCTCGATGGTGGTGGCCACGGGAGGATGGGTGGGCGCGATCCGCTGGTAGAGAGGGATGGCGATGGTGAAGGCCACCAGGACCACCCCAACGATGAGCAGGGGGGCCCCGGCCAGCGTCAGGATATTGAAGGAACTGAACGCCAGGAGCAGGATCCCTGCCAAGAGGAGCACGGTTCCGGGCAGGAGAAGGAAGACCCCCGGATGGGCAAATTCGAGGGCGATGAGGGCCACCCCCACGATGATGAAGACCACTGCGAGCACCTGGACATCCGTCACCATGGAGAGGGCCCTGCCGGGGTCGGAGCCGGGCACGGATTATATAGCCACCTTCGGGTGGGTCCCCTCCCCGGATGAACCTCAAGAAGCCCCATCCCCTCCCCCGCCCGTGAGCCGGGTCGAAGAACTCCTGTTCCCTCGACGCAAGGAACGGACCGAGGAACGACGGAAGGAGCGTTCCCATGGCGATGTCCGGGACGAGGTCTTCGACCGGCTGACCCTGCTCGCCGTCTCCCGCCTGGTCACCCAAGGAATGTTCCAGGAGGTGGACTATTCCATCTCCACAGGGAAGGAGGCGAACGTCTTCCGGGTCAGCGGGCGCTCGGGGTTCGGCGCCCTGAAGATCTACCGCATCTCCAACGCCGTCTTCCGGCGGTTCCCTCCTTGGGCCCTGGAGGAGCTCCGACGGACCGTGGGCCCGGGGAGCTTCGGACGGCTGGTCTTCGCCTGGGCGCACCGGGAGTTCACCGCCATGAAGGCCTGCGAGGCGGCGGGGGTCCCCGTTCCCCGGCCCCGGATCCAGTGGCGGAACCTGCTGCTCATGGACCTGGTGGGGAGCCCGCAGGGGGTCCCGTCGCCGCCCCTCATCCACACCCCCCTTCCCACACCACAGCCGTTCCTCGAGGAGCTGGTCAAGGGCGTCCGCCGGATGACCGAGAAGGCCAAGCTCGTCCATGGGGACCTCTCCCCCTACAACGTCCTGGTGAGTGACGGGCATCCGGTGCTCATCGATCTGGGCCAGACGATCTCGGTGGATCACCCCCAGGCGCCGGAACTGCTGCTCCGGGACGCCCTCAACTTCGCGCGCTTCTTCCGCCGGGCAGGGCTCCCGGTCGAAGGGGAGGAGCTTTTCCGCCGGATGGGGGGGGACCGCTGGCCATGACCGTGGTCCATGTGCGCATACCGGAGGAACGGCTCCCGGTCCTCATCGGGACCGGCGGGGCCGTCAAGCGGGCCCTGGAGAGCCGATCCGGGACCACCGTGGAGATCGATCCAGAGGACCAGACCATCCGGATCAGCGCTCCGCCGGGGGGAGACCCCATCGGTGTCCTCAAGGCCCGGGATGTGGCCGTGGCCGTGGGCCGGGGATTCTCCCCGGAACGCGCGTTCCGGCTCCTCCGGGAGGACACCTACCTCACGGTGGTGAGCATGAAGGAGGCCTCGGGCAAGCAGACCAAGGAGGCCATGCGTCGGCTCCGGGCCCGGCTCATCGGAACTTCTGGGCGCGCCCGGAGCCGGATGGAGGAGCTCTCGGGCTGTTCCCTCTCCATCTACGGCGCCTCGGTGGCCCTCATCGGGACGGCCGAGCAGCTGGAACGGGGGACCCGGGGGGTCCAGATGCTGTTGCGAGGGAGCGAACATTCCTCCGTCTTCGGATACCTCAACCGGGCTCGCCGGCAGGCGCTCATGACCCCCGAGCTGCCCCGGGACGATCCCCCCGCGCCGTCCGGGGAGCTCCCCCCGTCTTGAGGAGGATGGCATGGGCAAGACCGTACCGCTCTCCGGAGCCTCCCTGGCGTTCTGCCGGTCCGCGTTCCGGCGCTACTACCAGGAGCGGCCGCCGCCACCCCCTCCCGACCTCCTGCGGAGGGAGATCGCCTTCTCCCCCTTCGAGACCCCCGGGATGTTCCGGCACCTGGCCTATGCCGGCGAGGTGGAATTCCACCGGGCGGTCCTGGAGGCCGCGCCCCGCCACGCCTACTACTCCACGGCCTACTACGAGCGGCCCGCCCACCCGATCATGAAGGAGAAGGGCTGGGAGGGAGCGGACGTGATCTTCGATCTGGACGCCGACCACCTCCGGGACGCGGAAAAGCTGAGCTACCCCGACCAGTTGGAGTTGGTGAAGGTCCGGTTCCGGTTGCTCCTGGACGAGTACCTCTTCGACGACTTCGGCCTGTCGCCCTCGGACGTGCAGCTCGTCTTCTCCGGGGGACGGGGCTACCATGCCCACATCCGCCAACCGGCCTTTCGGGAACTGACCAGCGCCGCCCGGCGGGAACTCGTGGATTATCTCACCGGGGAAGGGTTCGAACCGCTCCGGGATTCGTTGGGGCAAGACCCGGGCCCCTCCAGGACGCTCGACGGGCCAGGCGGGCGGCCTCCCGCCTCCACCGCCTCCGGCCGTCGGCCGCGGAAGACCGCCGGTAGGCTCTCCCGGCTCACGCCGCCCGACTTCCCGGGCTGGCAGGGCCGGTTCACCCGCTCCCTCTTCCGGCTGACCGAGCACTGGGAGCCGATGGAGCCGGAGGTGCTCAAGGCCGAGCTTCTCTCGAAGCGCTCCCCGGAGGGCCAGCCTTGGTTCACCGATCGCCAGGCAAGGGAGCTCTCCCAGGAACTCCTCCGTCCGGGAACACTCGCCAAGATCCGTGATCGATTGACCCTGGACGTGTTCCGCCAGCCGGTCCTGCCGGCGTTCCTGAACATGATCTCCCAGGAGGCGGCCCTGGAGCTCCGGGGAGAGGCGGATGCCCCGGTCACCACGGACGTCCACCGGCTCATCCGGCTACCGGGATCGCTCCACGGAGGGACCGGTTTCCGGGTCCTCCCCCTCACCCGGGAGTCCTTGGATCCGTTCTCCCCCTGGAGGGACGCGATCGCCCTCCCGGGGGCGAAGGAGACCCATACGGTCCGTTTGGAGTCCGAGGTGGACTATCCGTTCCCGGACCAGGCGGTCCGTGGCCACCCGGGGGAGAACCTTCGTCTGGGACTGGGCCCCGCCCTCTTCCTACTCCTGCGTGGAGAGGCGACCGTGCCGGACCCGGCCGGCTGAGGGAGCCGCCGGCCCGAGGGATGGCGAAGCGCTTGGGCCGGTGGCCCGGGCGGGACGTTCCCGGGGTTCAGGCGGGAGCCGTCGGGGACGGGGGCGTTTCCGGACGGACGGGGTTCTTCAACGTGTCGATCCGTTCCAGCGTCCCCTCGATGACGTCCCCGGGCTTCAGGATCCGCTCGCTCCGACCGAACTCAAAACCGGGCGTCCCTCCGAGACTCCCCATGCAGATGAGGTCACCCGCTTCCAGGGTGATCCCTTGGGAGAGGTGGGCGATGACCTCCTCCACCCCGAAGACGTAGTCCGCTGTGGTCCCCTCCTGGCGGACCTGCCCGTTGACCTTGAGCGTCATCTTGAGCCCCCGGGGATCCGGAACCTCGTCCTGGGCCACGATCATCGGCCCCACCGCGAGGGTGCCGTCCAGGCCCTTCCCCATGACCCAGTCGGTGGCCGATCCCCGACCATCCGGGTACTGGAGATCGCGATAGCCCAGGTCGTGGGCCACCGTGAATCCCGCCACATGGTCCAAGGCCTTCTCCCGGGGGATCCTCCGTCCGGTGGTCCCGATGACCACCCCGAGCTCCAGTTCCACGTCCGGCTCCTTCCCGAGAGGGTTCAACACGAAGGGTTGCTCGTGCCCGACCAAGGTGTTGGTGAACCGGGCAAAGGCGTAGGGCCGCCGGGGGGGGTCCTTTCCCTGCTCCTTGGAATGCGAGTGGGAGTTGGAGGCCATGCAGAAGATCTTGGCTCCCGGAAGGATAGGGGTCAGGTACTTCACCCCCTCCTCGGCCCGGAAGAGGAACCGTGCCCCCGTGGCCGCCCGGGGGGTCCACCCGCCCTTCCGGCGCCGGTCGATGTACTCTTGGATCGTGTTCGCGAGGCGGACCGAGTCCGCTCCCCCCGAAAGGA
>JAJZYB010000028.1 GCA_021806135.1 Thermoplasmata archaeon | reverse complement strand
GCTCTCTCACCTCGGAGAGCGGTTTGCGCGGGTCGATCCGATCGCCCTGGCCGAGGCGGAATCCATCCTCAATCGTGAGGACGAATTCACCTCAAGGCGCAAGGCTCTCGGTCAACGATAGCCCCCAGCGCGACCGGCCCCGGGAGGGGGAGTTCTCGGGGGCTCTCCCCAGCGAACCTGCACCCCGCCCGCGCTGCCGGTGAGGGGGACCGCTTCTTCTTGGGAGGAAGGTCTCACCCTGTCCCTCTGGGCCTTCACGGTGGAAGGGAGGGTCATGATCTCCCTGCCCTTGGCCGGGCCAGGGAGCGGCGGGTTTCTTCCGAGAGGGGGCGGGCGTGAGAGCACCCCGGCTTCGAGGGGATCCACCAGCCTTTCGGACAGGTGCTTTTTCGATGACGTTCGGCGCCTGGGGCAGGACCACCTCCCAAACCTCGGTGATGCGCTCCTCCTTCTCTCCAGTCACTTGGAACGAAACTCGGTGCCGGGGCGGCGTTTGGTCCGATGTGCCGCCCCTCCGCGAGCGGGAGGCACGAACCCAATGCACCGGGAAAGGGCCAGAAAGGGTTAGGCTGAACTGCACCACCGGGAGTACCTACTTCTGGACGTGCTTCTCCACAGTCTTCTCAGTATGTTTGCCCGTGACGGGGTTGTCCTTCTCCGTGTGCTCCACCGTGTCCTCGCCGCGCTCGCTGCCCCAGCCCCCGGTCGTCGTCTTCTTCACAGTCGTCTTCTCTTCGACCATGCTCCGCTAGCCGAGCGAGTCTTATAAGTAATCTCGCTAAAATTGCTTATCGAAAGGTTACGATGAACCACTTTTCGGGGTGCCGTTCCGGCGGTTGGGCCCCCCGAATTCGCGAGAGCATCGCGCGAGGAGCAGTTCTTCACTCCCCTCTTCTCTGCGTCGGGAGTCCTCACCCTGAGGGGAGATCCGCCCCGCCTGAACGTTCGATTGACCATCATCCTCTGACTTATCCCCTAGACTTGCCGGGGCGCATGGGAGCGTTACAGATCGAGAGCTAACTTTAATGGAATCAAGGAACGCGTTATACTCCGGCCCTTTAGTGGGAGACTAGATTCCCATGGTGCACACAATCAGCCTGTTCGGAGCGATTGTCCTCGTTCTGTTCGCAATCATCGCGTGGTTCTTCTTCGGGCCACTCGTTCTACTAGTGCTGGTCGTGGCTGCGGTGCTGTTTTGGTATGCATTCGGACCGGGTGCGCGAGGCAGCACCACCCGCGCGGGTTAGCGAGCCGGATTCGTTCAACGGTTGGGCGTAGACGGACGGTTGGAGCAACGATGAGTGCAGAAGGCGCCGCCAGATCGGTCGTCAGTATTATCCTATTGATCATCGGGCTGTTGTTTCTAGTCTTTGCGGCGGTCGACTTCTTCGCTGGCTTTGGGTTGCTGTATTGTCTACTCCTGGTCGTTTTCGGTGTTATCTTCCTGGTGATCTCGGGAAGGGTGTAATCTCCGGTGGTCCGGACTATCCTTGCGCACGGCCGAGCTAGACGGCTGGGATCTCCTCTGGAGGCTTATGACGCGAGCTCCGGCGACTCTTCGGCTGACTGGCCCTCCAAGCCTCCGGACACCGCTCCCCTCACGTTGCACAGCGAGGGGAGTGACCTGTCACGGGCGACCGGGCGACTTTCGAACAGCTACACAACTGCCTGGTCCAGAACTGTGGACTGTGTGACGCGCACCCCATAAGATTTGTACACCTGTGTGGTTGGTGGTCAGGGAAGGGAACCGAGAGAACGACGACCTGGGAGGAAGGGCGAGCGAGCGCAGCGAGCGAGCCCAAGGGGGCGTTACCGCCTCGCGATCCCCTCCGGTCGGTCGCCCGATCCCGGGGCGACCGTGACCACGCACAAGACCTGGAGCGCCGAGGAGAAGTTGCAGATCGTGCTCGAAGGAGTGGCGCCTCGCGCCAACATCTCTGAGGTCTGCCGCCGCCACGGCATCAGCTCCACCGCCTACTACGACTGGAAGACCAGGGCGCTCGCCGGGATGAAGGCCGGACGGAAGACCACTACCGGCGGCGCCGAGAAAGTGCTTCGGCACGAGAACGCTCGTCTGAAGAAGCTCGTGGCCGAGTACGCCCTGATCAACGACCGCCTCCAGGAGACCCTCGAGGGGAATCCCTTGGGGAAAAACGACGGAGGCAGCTCGTGAGGCGCCTCTCAATCGAGGGAGAGGTCCGAACGGCCACGTTGGCCCGCGCCTTCCGTATGGCCCGAGCCACCCTCTACTACCAACCTCGCCCAGGTCCCCATCGGCGTCTCCACGCCGATGAGGAGCGCGCCCGGGGACGCGTCCGCCGCGTGGCGCTCGCTCACCCGAGCTTCGGGTATCGTCGGGTCTGGTCGGTCCTTCGTTGCCAGGAGGGGATGTTCATCAACCGCAAGCGCGTGCGACGAATCCTGAAGGAGGAGCGATTGCAGAAGGAGGTCCACTTCCCTCGACCACGTCTCCCGGAGACCGGGAACCTCAGCGCGCTCGCGCCGAACCAGCGGTGGTACGCCGACCTTACCTACGTCGACACGACCGACCTTGGTCCGGTGCCGCTGATGGTCGCGATGGACGCCTGCACGAGAGAGGTCGTGGCACACGAGCTGGTCCGCTCCTGCGGAGCGGCGGAGGCCCTGTCGGTGGTGGAGCGCGCCGTCCTGGCGCGCTTCTCGAAGACGCGACGAGCTCCAGGTCTCACGCTGAAGACCGACGGAGGTGCCCAGTTTGTGGCGCACCGGTTCCAGGACGGGTGCCGAACGCTCGGGATCTCGTTGATGGCCACGAGGAAGAGAAGGCCCGAGGACAACGGCATGATGGAATCCTGGAACGGGCACTTCAAGCAGGACTACCCGTGGGTGCGGGAGCCGACATCGTTCCTGGAGACGCGCCAGATCGTGGACGGCGGCGTGGTCAGCTACAACACTCAGCGCCCGCACTCGTCCTTGGACTATCTCACGCCGAGCGAATACGCCGAACGGAAGAAGGAGGAACGGAAAACATGAGCGAGAGGAGCTACGACGAGAGGCCGAGCGCCCCTCCCCAGACCCCTCCCTCAGGTGTACAAAACAGAAGGGAGCACGTCATCCGGGCCCAATCACGGCGGTCCGGCGCGTGGGTGAGTAGGTAACGACCCCGACGTGGTAATAGGGTTCAGGGTGTGGGGTTCTCCTGAAGCCCATGAACGCGAATCCCCACGATTCGAAACTCGAGCCCATGGTGGCCCACGGTTCTCGAATGAGCTGGGCGGGTCTGCTTCGTCCGGGAGATGAGTTCTGTCCTGCTGTCCGGTCAAGATTGGCGATTCTTGAGTCGGCGAGCGGACCCCCGCTCCGGCGCTACTATGGCGCTTGGTCCGAGAGATATCGTCGATTCACCGCGAACTTGAGTTCGCCGAAGGTCTCAGTCCGAGTCGTAGAGCCCGATGAGCCGCGGGACGGCGGAGTCCAGTGCATTCTTCACTGGGTGAGCCGACCCGACCTGTTGCGCATCGATCAAGGCGGAGTCTGTCAGGGGGATGGATGGCCGGTCGAGCTGTGGAAGAGCTTCACGTCCGAACTGGACCATCTCCCCGGGAGTTCCGTTTGCCAGAAGCTTGAGCGCTTCGCCGAGTCTTCCTTGCGGGAGGATGTGCAGATCGTGGCGGAGTGGCGCGCACTGCTTCACGGCCAGAGAAAGTCATACGGGATGCACGACACGCTCATCGGCCGCGGGTGGATTCCGGTTCCGGCAAGATTGGAAACGCCTACCGGAACGAGTGCGTGCATCCTTTCATGGTCTTCCAGCACCATGGCGTTTCAGTCGCTGACCGAGGCCATCGAATCTGCCGAAGCTCGACACGAACCGCCGGATCTCTCGAATCAAGCCAAGTACTACCTCGAGTGCATGCTCTCGAGGTTTCACTGCGTCGAGTTCGGACCTTCCGACACGATTGAGGATCGGCGGTTTGAGCACAACCCCGTGCTGAGGGAACTCGAAACCGAGTACGAGGAACTGGAAAAGATGCGAATCGCCGACCCGGTGCGCGGACGTCTCGATCGCTTTGGATAAGCGAAGTCATCCGTCCGGCCAAGGTTTCGCTCCAAAGGGTGGCCTTCCCGATGTGATCGACATGTTTGGGTTGATCCGCGACCTGGTTGAGGACCCGGACGAGATATGGCAACGAGTAGCGTACACACACGCCATACGGTCGGTTCTCTGACGGAGATGGGCCCGTGGGGATAGGTGCAAAGTCCTACTTACGTGCAACCTAAGAGAGCAGATGTTTGTGCGCCGGTCAATGAAGCCACGCGAGGTACGGGAACTCTTCGAGTATCTCATCGAAACCCGAAGTCGGTTCCTGAAGAAAGGTCGAGAGATCGGTTGAGAGGAGTTCACCAGGAGTCGAGGAGCGACTTACTGACTCCGGACAAATTGGGTTAACGCCTCCCCCCGATAATGTGCCCTGAGTTCGGACCAAGGGCCCGTTCAGTCGCTCCGTCGTAGAGGTGAGCTGCTCTCACGAACGTCCGGATCAGCTGGGGGCGATCGCGGATCCGCATCACCCCCAGGTGGAGCCCGTGACGTAGCTCCTTCACGTCGTGGGGAGCGTAGCTCGCCAACTCGTGCTTCTTCAGATGACTCCAGACCCATTCGTCAGGGTTGAGCTCCGGCGAGTATCCCGGGAACCGGTGGACCTCGAGTCGGGGGTGTCCCTCGAGGAAGGCCCGGACCACTTTCGACCGGTGGTGGGGACCACTGTCCCAGAACACCATGATCGGACGGCGGCGGACATGCCGCAGGAGGTGGCGGAGGAACGCCACCACCTGAGGCCCTCGGATCGAGTCCTCGTGCACCCGGAAGTAGAGGCGCCCCGCCGGGGTCACTCCACTAATGTGTAGCGTAAAAGGCAAACTGTCCCAGGGTTGTAACTCCTGTTTGTCCCACCCTACCGGCGACGCGGGGTACCCCGTCCGACTTTGAAAGTCTTCGCCTCGTTCGACGAGAGGTAGACCCGAACCTCGTTCCCGTGACGAAGGAGTTCCATTCGTCTTCCAGCGAGCCGCGTACCCACCCGGAAGCGCCGTCCTTGGAAGCGGATGGTTCCGTCGCGCTTCACCTGGCGCTGGTGGATCCGCCGGAGCAGGCGCTCACGCCAATCGATCCGAGAGTCGAAGGTCCCCAGCTTGGCGGCCCCGTGGAAGATGCGGACCGTGTTGTCGAGGACGCGCAGCTCCACCTTCTCGCCGATGTACTTCGGGTCCACCGGGTAGGGGTTTCGGCCGTAGCTCACCGTGGCGTTCCGGTGAACCTTCCGCTCCACGATGGTGGCGAAGACATCCTCGAGGGGGAACGGGGAGAATCGCTTGCCGACCCGGGCATACCGGTCACCCGGCGACGCGCCATTCAGGCTCGAGTGCTCGTGCTGGGTACGGTATCAATGGACCCACCCCACCCATCGCCGGTTGAGGTCCTCCAGCGAGGTGAAAGTGTACTCTGTCAGGAAGTCCTCCTGGACGAATCGATGCCACCGTTCCTGCTTCCCCTTTGCCTTCGGCTTCCCGATGCTGGCGTAGATCGTGTCCACGCTGAGCCGACGCAAGACTTGCTCGTACTGGGTGAGGCCCCGACCGAGGCTGTCCTTGAACTCGGTCCCGTGGTCGGCCAGGATGTGCTTGGGGAGCCCGTTCCTCTCGAAGGCGCCCCGGAGCACCTTGAGGACGTTCTTCGCCCCCTTCCCGGTGAACCACTCGCTCCCCATCACATCGCGGGAGTGGTCATCGATGGTCGCGTGGAGATAGACGAGCCCGACGCCCTTGACGATGATCCCGTCCATGATGTCGATCTGCCAGCAGTCGTTGGGTTCGGGGTACTCGAAGTCGTGGTCCGGCTTGAGCTGCTTGGTCTCTCGCCGATGTTCCCCGTGCTTGCGTAGGATCCGATAGACGGTCTGCCGGTGGAGGGTGAAGCCCTCCTCCTTCAGCAGGTCCCTGATCTTACGACAACTCCGTCCTCGCCGCTCTCGCTTCAGGCGGAGCACCGCCTCCTCCACCGAGGTGGTCGTGGGACGGGACCGTCCCCGAGGACGGTTGCGCAGGCCCTCGACCCCGAGCTCCTTGTACCGGGCGATCCAGGTCTTGACCTGGGTCCGCGAGAGTCGATTCTGGCGAGCGGCTTGAGCGATTGAGAGGTCTCCCGCCACAACGGGGAGGACGAACTTCAGCCTGGACAGGGCTTGGGAATCCTCGAACACCGGTATCACGCTGGCCACCGGCGCAGGCCAGGGCGACGGACAGGTGTACGTTACCCCTGGGACAATCAGGAGTTACAAAGGTGGGACATTTTGGGAGTTACACTACAACTAATGGCCGAGAACTTCGGCCATCGGCCCTGGTGGATGAGCACCGGGGTCCGGCCGGCGGGGAACCAGGTCTTCGCCGTGTAAGGGATCAGCGAGAAGCCACTCTCGTCGATGAACACTACTACGGCCCGCCGTCGGTGGGCTTTTTTTTGAAGCGGGGCCAGATGTGTTGTTTCCAGTTCTTCACCACGACCAGGTTCTTCTCCCTCGCCTGACGGAGAGGGCGCTGCCACGAGAGCCCATACCGTTTCAGGATCCTCCACATCGCGCTCTCATCGTATCGTACGCCCCACTCAGTCTCCGTGACCTCGAGAATGCGGGGGATGGTCCACAGGTCGGTGGAGAATCCGTAAGCGAGAGCTCCCCGAGCCAGGATCTCTGGGAGGGTGGAGAGCTTCTCTCGGGGAACGGTGGTGGGGCGCCCGGGGCGGGGCACGGCTCGAAGCGCATCAGTGCCCCCTTTCTCGAGGGACTTCTTCCACTTGCAAACCGCCACGGGGGAGACTGCGAGCTGACGTGCGATCTGGGCCTGGGAGACCCCGTCGCGCAAGAGTTCGACCGCCTTCAGCCGTCGTTCTTCGAGAGTGGGGGTGTCCCGGTGCTTCTGGTCCCAGCGAGCCATGAGGGGGGAAGCATGTCCCCGGATATTAACCCATTTATTCAGGAGTCAGTAGGACGATGTTCGATTCGCGAGCCCAGCGCAGCAGGGTTACTGGAATGGTAACGGAGACGACAACCGACTCCCCCAGCCTCTCCCAGAGGCGTTCTGGTCCGTGGGCGACGACGGCGGAAAGTCGTCCTGGAGTCCCAGTCTCAACCCGGGTTGGGCTGGGCGAATCAGCTGGGATTCATCCCACCCCCTTAGTTGGGATCCGGGTTGGAACCCGAGTCGACTGGCCTGAACCTGACTCGGGGTGGGCGCCAGACTCGAAGCGTCGCTGACGGTAGAGGCAACCGGGGCTGCGGAACGGCGGGACCGGGGCGGGTAGGCAGGAGGGTCGTACGAACGGGCCGGACCCGGGACGGGACGGAACGGGTCCGGGGGTTCGGGCGGCAAGAGCTGACAGTCCAACTGCACGCATCATGCCCTACGGAACCAGCGCAGGTTGTCGCCGACGGCGTTAGAGGGCCGAATGCTCGAGCCTGGGGGCCTGGACCCAAGGGTCTCGCTTCGGACTATCACTGGCTGTGGCTTGGCCACCCCTGTCAACGAATCGATTCGTGGTCCTAGGCGCGCCGAATCTTCGAGCCGGCTCGGAGGGAGACCGCGGGCGCAGGACAAAGGGCGGGCCGGTGTGAGCCGGCCCGCAGGAAGGAGTTGACGAGGGTCGTTCGCGTCTTAGTTCGGAGGTGAGGAGAGGTTCCGAAACGAGACGCAGAGCGTAGAGCCGATTGAGCCGTTAGCGGTCCGAGTGGTCGCCGGAACAGGCCGCCGGAGCGATGAGGGGGCCGAAAAGGGCCGAATCGTTGTCGGATGGGCTCGGCCGGATTCGAACCGGCGACCTGGTGTGTGTGAGACACCCGTCATAACCACTAGACCACGAGCCCAATCGCCCCTCTCCGGTCCCCCCCTCCCCGAACGAGGCCCCCTCCTAAAGGTTGCTCCGCCGAACCTCCTTCACCGTTGCAGGGGGGCCGCCCCACCACCAGAAAGCGGTGCATCCCGGGAAGCCAAGACCCCTTTCTCCGATCCCCGGGCCCGAGGACCCAGCACCTCCCTCGCCAGGAGCACCACGAACGGACAGATGAGGAACGCCACCGCGGCGATGAGGAACGACCAGTGGAAACCCACCAGCGCAGGGATCGATGGCCCCCCCGGGAAGAGCGCCACCGTGAACGTGGCCAACAGCGAACCGGAGATGGGGGCCCCCAGGGAACTCCCCACGTTGCGGAAGACGCTGTTCATCGATGTGGCCAGCCCCATGTCCCGGGGCTCAACCGTCAGGATGAGCAGGTTGATCACCGCCGCGTTCAGCACCGAGATGCCCGCTCCCATCAGGAACTCCACCGCCAAGAGCTCGGTCAAGGTGTTCGCGGGGATCGCCAGCAGGAACCCCACCCCCGTCATGACCGCCCCCAGCGCCGTCAGCGGCCGGGTCCCCACCCGGGAGACCACGATCCCGGCGATGGGACCCAGGATCAGCATCGCGATCGCGAACGGGAGCAGGGACAACCCCGCCCCCAGGATCGACTGGCCATACCCCACCGGTGCCGGCGTCTCGAAGAGGTACACCAGGGAGAGGAGCGCCAGGTACATCCCCAGCCCGGTGATGAGCCCCACGAGATTGGTGATGAGCGAGTTCCGCTCCCTCAGCAGCCGGAGGTCGAGGATCGCCTCCCGCCCCTCCTTCGCGTACCGACGCTCCCACCAGACCAGCGGGAAGAGCAGGACGAGCCCGGTCACCACGAAGCCCAAGGTGGGGGCCGACAACCAACCCCAGCTCTGCCCCTCCGAGAGCGCCAGGACCAGGAACGCCAGACTGCTCCCGAGGAGCACCGCCCCCCCATAGTCCACCCGGGTCTCCGGGCGCCGGTAGCTGGACTCCCGGACCACCACAAAGACCAGCACCGCCAAGAGGACCACGAACGGGATCGCGGTGTGGTAGGTGTCCCGCCAACCATACGTGTTCGAGACCCAGGACCCCAGCGGAATGCTCACCGCGAAGCCCACCCCGAACATGGCGCTCAGGATCCCCTGGGCCCGGGGCACCATCTCCCGGGGGAACTCCTCCCGGACCAGCGCCATCCCCAGCGGGAAGACCGTCAGGCCGATCCCCTGGAACGCCCGGGAGACCACCATGAAGGTGAAGTTCGGGGAGAAGCCCGTCACCGACACGCAGGCGGCATAGATCGCGATGACCACCACCAGGACCCGCTTCTTCCCGTAGATGTCCCCGAGCTTGCCCACCACCGGGCTCAGGGCGACCCCGGTCACGATGTACGAGGAGAGGATCAGGCTCGCCTGCGCCGCGTTGATGGAGAACTCGGAGGCGATGGCGGTGAGGGAAGGGACCAGCATCCCCTCCACGTAGAGGACCACCGTGACGAGCCCGGCCAAGAGGAGCATCACCCGCCGGGCGTACGCCGGGTCGAAGACCTTGGGGGCGGCCAGCACGGCCGACCCGCCTGACGAGGCGCTCACGGGCCTTCCTTCCCCGACCCGAAGGCGGCCCCGCCCTCCCGGAGCTCACGGATCGTGCCCTGGAGGTCCAGGAGCACCTCCGTGGCCACGCCCCGGTGCTCCGGGGAGATCATCCTGGCCACCTTCCGGGCCTGGTCCAGGAACTGGAGGTGCACCCGGTGGAGGAGCCCGCGACCGGCCGGTGTCAGGTGCACCCGGATCTCCCGGCGATCCTCCCCTTCCCGTCGGCGCATCACCAGGTGGCGGGCCTCCAGCGCGTCCACCAGGTTCGTGGCTGCCGGATGGGAGAGCTCCAGCCGGCGGGCCAGGTCCGAGAGCCGCTGGGGCTCAGGTCCCTCCAACAGGTTCAGGGCAAAGAACTGGGTCATGGTCAAGCGGTACGTCTGCAGTTGCTGCCGACGGAAGAGCGAGGCCTCCATCATCATCCCCCGAAGGGCCTCGAGGAAGCGGTCGGCCGGGTCCTTCGCCCAGGCGGTGCGCATGGAAAGTTATTGTTCGTAAATAATTAATAAAGATGTCCTACAGGAGGGGACTCCCCCCCCCGCCGGGCCCTCAGGGGAGCGGGGAGGCCCAGGGGGCCATCCCCCGGGGACGGCTCCGGGCGCCGGGCGGGACCACGACCGTCTCCTCCCTCGAAGGACCATAGCTGACCAGCGCCACCGGCACCCCCGTCTCCTCGCTGACGAACTCCACGAAACGCCGGAGCTCCCGGGGAAGCGCCCGATACCCCTCGTCCGCCAGCCGCTCCTTGACCGCGGGCGTGAACTCCTCCCAACCGGGAAGGAAACGCCACAGGGGCTCCACCCGCGCCAGGTCCTCGGCGAGCGTGGGGGGAGACTCCGTCACGGTCTTCCCGGAGACGGTCCGGTACCCCACCGCGACCGGCACCTGGGCCTCCCCTCCCAGGACATCCACCTTCGTCAGGGCCAGCGCGGTCAGGCCGTTCAGCCGCACCACGAACCGGAGCAACACCAGGTCGAGCCAACCGCACCGGCGGGGCCGCCCCGTGGTGGCGCCGCGCTCCCCTCCTCGCTCCCGGAGCCGGTCCCCGTCCGCCCCCAACGCCTCGGTGGGGAAGGGCCCCGCCCCCACCCGGGTCGAGTACGCCTTGGAGATGCCCAAGACCTCCTCGATCGCCTGCGGAGGGAGGCCGCTGCCCAGGGCCGCTCCCGCGGCGGTGGGGTGCGAGGAGGTCACGAATGGGTAGGTCCCGTAATCCACATCCAAGAGGGCGCTCTGGGCCCCTTCCAACAGGACGTTCCGCCCCTCCTCCACGGCGCGCCAAAGCAACGGCTCGGTGGCCGCCACGAACGGTTGGAGCTCTGCGGCCACCGCCAGGAGATCCGATTCCACCTGCTCCAGGGTAGGCGCCCCCACCCGTCCCTCCAGGAATCCCTTGGTCCGCCGGAGCAGCTGGAGACGCTTGCGGAGGATCTCCGGACGGAACAGCTCCGCCACCCGTATCCCCCAACGCCCGGCCCGATCCATGTACGCCGGCCCGATGCCCCGCCCCGTGGTCCCCCCGGCCTCGGACCCCCGGGTCTCCTCCTCCCAGGCGTCCTGGATCCGGTGCCAGGGCAGGATGAGATGCGCCCGTTCGCTCAAAAGGAGCTTCCCATGGAAGAGCCCCTCGTCCCGGAGGGTACGGATCTCCTTGACCAACTCGAACGGGTCCACCACCATGCCCGCGCCACAGACCGCGGTGCAGCCCTCCCGGACGATCCCCACCGGCAACTGATGGAGCGCAAGCGTCCGGCCCGCAGGGCGGATGGTGTGGCCGGCGTTAGGACCCCCTTGATAGCGGACCACATACTCCGCGTCGGAGGACAGGTAATCGACGATCTTGCCCTTTGCCTCATCCCCGAACTGGGCCCCGACCACGGCGGTTATGGTCACGGTATGCGTCCCCCGGTCCCCCCAGCCGTCATTCTACATAGTCCTGCGGGGAGGGGACTACGGAGGCCGGCGGCTCTTCCGGCGACTCCGCAGGGCTCGCCGGACCCGAGCCCGAGCGCGGGGACGGTCCCTGGACGGGCTCCGGGGCGCGGGGAGCCTCGGCGGGCGCGGACCCTCGGGGAAGGACCTCCCCGCCGGGGCCGTGCTCGGTCGCGTAGTGGCTTCCGCCCCCTGGGCGTCGCCCATAGGTGACCCGGCGGTAGAAGACGTAGGCCAGCAGGCCCACCACCACCAGGAGGATAAGGAGCAGGAGCAGCCCGGCCGTGAACCCGCTGCCGGGCACGATCTCGTACGCCAGGCTGGAGGGCTGGCCGTTCACGAGCACCCCGCTGGTCGCCGAGAAGCTCGCGCTGCCCACCAACGCCGGGGCCGAGCCATAAACCTCCAGGAAGAGGAACCCGTTCCCCGTGCCCCCCGGTATCGTCAACGTCAGGGTCCCGGCCGAGCCGGAAACCAGGACGGACTGGAAGTTCACTTGGTCCGAGAAGCCATAGGTCAACGCGTACGGCCCCTGGAGCACATACCCGCCCTCGGGCACCAGTTGATAGCTCACGATGATGGTCTCCCCCGGCTGGAACGATCCGTCGCTGTAGTGGGAGGGCGTGGTCACCCCGAGGATCAGGTTCACTCCCACATATTCGGAGATCGTGGTGGAGGAGAACGCCAGCACGGCGTGGCTAGGGCTGAGGACCAGCGCGTTGATGAGGTAGCTCGAGAGGGTCCCGGCCCTGGGGATGACAAAGCTGAAACGTGGGGTGGTCGAACTTCCCTGGTAGATCACCGGGAGCGGTGCGGGAGCCGAGCCGGGAGCACCGATCACCGAGATCTGATAGGTGTCCCCGGAGAAGGAACTCCCCACCGGGGCTAAGACCACCTGGATCGTGGACCCCGGACCGTAGCTCGGGTCGCTCACCAGCACGCTGATGCCGGGGGGCTGCACCACCACGCAGGTGGAGGCCGCCGCTCCCGGAGGAGCGAGGAAGGTCCCGTTGTGCGCCTCCACCACCACGAGAAGGCTCCCCCTGAGGGAAGGGGCCAACACCGTGGCGGGAAGGACCCCGGAGCGGCCGGAGAGGTTCCCGGCGCTCACCACGACGAGCGGGGTCCCCCCGCAGTAGGACGTGCTCGGGAAGCTGTAGACCTGGTAGTAGAACGCCGTCCAGCCGGGGGGAGGCGAACCCCCCGTGCTCTGGTTGACGATGGCGAACGTCCCTGACAGGGTGTTCCCCGGCGCATAGACGGTCTGATTGAGGGTGAGGACCACCGCCACCGAGGCCACCGGGGGCACCAGGGTCAGGTTCAGCACCCGGTCCTGGGTGAACACCGGGACCCCGGGGGTCCGTACCTCCACGTGGAGGGAGAGGGTCCCCGGTGCCAGAGCCCCTGTCGGGAGGACCAGGAGACCCGCGCCAGAGGCGTCGGTGGTGAGGTTCGTGGGGAGCCCGGGGGTGGTCACCGGGTTTCCGTTCAGGAAGTAACTGACATTCACCGGGGCCCCGGCGAGCGGAGTGTCCACATACCCGAGCGCGGGGTTCCCCAGCGCCGTGAGGATCCCGAGGAAGACCGGCTGTCCCACGGTGTACGTGGCCGCCGGTTGATAGCAGTACCCCGGGAAAGTGAGGGGTAGATCGGTCAACGAATCCGATGCACAGAGGATCGGTGGGTCCAGCGCGAGCACGGTGAAAGAGACCGTATCGGTCGCGCTAAAGCTCCGGCCCGCAGCGGTCAGGTTCGCCGTGAGCGTGAGGCGAGGCGACGTGTAGTTGGTGGCGTTCCCCGGCAGGAGGAAGGAGAACGCCCCCTGGCTCTCGGCGGGCAGGGCCGGGAGGCCCGGGAGCGCCTGGCAGGTGGAATTCCCGTTCTCGTAGGCGCACCCCTGGAGGTGGAGGGCGGGGGCCGGCGACACCGGCCCTCCCGTGGCGTAGGAGAGGACCTGGAAGTTCCCGCTCACGGTGGCCCCGGGGAGGGTAGCAGACCCGGCGATCTGGAGGTCCACGTAGAAGGTGTCCACGCTGATCGGGACCTCCGTGGTGTGGTTGGCCCCCGGTCCGGTGGTCACGTTGAGCCACCAGGTCCCCGACTGGGGGACGGACGGGGGGATCGTCAAACCAAGCGGTGGGACGGCCTGGGTGCTCTCGTAGGCCGTCACCGGGCCTGCCGGGGTCAGGGGGACCGTCGCCTCGGCCACCGGGTTCGTGAGCCCGTCGGCGGTGGCGTTGGGGTCGAGCAGGGTGACGTTCGCTTGGTGGTCCTTCAGCCCGTCGAAGATCTCGAAGTAGACCGCGTTCTCGCCGGTCCAGGCACCAGGGGTGAACGTGCAATGGGACACGAAGCCCCCTCCCACATTCAGCCCGGAATACACCTGAAGGCTCGGATTGGGGCTCTGGTTGCAGGCCCGGGCGCCCGGAGGGACGCCCGAGCCCAACGATGGACTCTCCGGGAGGGTATGGGCGAAGGCGCTCGGGAGAATCGACGAAAGGGCCAGACCGACGACCAGGGCCACGAGGGCGAGGGTGCGGGCGTTCACGAAGGGAAAGATTCGTTCGGACAGGCTATAAAGGTAGGTCTACCCCGGCTCGAGGGTCCCCCCCCGCGGTCCGGGGCCATGGGGGGGCGTCCCACAAGGTTATGACCCTCTCCTTCTCCCCGACCACGTGGACCAGGAACCCGACCGCACCATTCCCGGTCTTCCCCTCGCACGGGGGCTCGGATGGATCGATGGGCCCATCGCCAACTCCTTCGTTTTGAGGGAGGGCTCTTCCCTCTACCTCATCGACGCGGGGTACCGGGAACGAGCGACCCCCATCGTCTCCGCCCTGGGCAGCGTCGGGCTGACCCCCCGCGACCTGAGCTTTGCCCTCCTCACTCACCAGCACCCTGACCATATGGGCGGGGCTTCCTTCCTCCGTTGGGCCTGGGGGACCAAGGTGGCTTGCCACACCTCCGACCAGGCGGCGATACAGGGTCAGGGGCCCCGGACCGCTCCCGCGTGGGTCCGCCTGTTCGTACGACGCCCCCCGGTCCAGGTGGACCGTGCCCTCCGGGACGGGGAGACCATCGGCCCCTTCACCGCCCTCCATGTCCCGGGACACACCCCTGGGAGCGTGGCGTTCTACCACGCCGAGAGGAAGTTCCTTTTCACTGGGGATGCGGTACTGGCTCCCGGTGGTCGACTCACCCTCCCCTCCCGGAGCAGCACCTTCGACCCGGATCAGGCCATCGCGGCGCTCGAGAAGTTAGCACACCTGGAGGTGCGTCTTCTCCTTCCCGGGCATGGCCGGCCCGTCTCCGACGTCCCCGGAGAACGGTTGAGGACCCTGTTCCGGGAGCGTTCGGCCCGCCCCGTGCAACGGCAGAAGACCCTCTTCGGCCCCGAAGGGCGACCGGAGATGGCCCCGCACCTCTGACCGGGCCCGCGCTTAACGGCCTTACGCCCGGTCCCGGCCTCCCTCACGGGGATCCCCCTCTCCCCAGACGCGAAGGCCTGAACCACCCTACGACAGTTGCCGTTGGAAGTCGGGGCCTTCCCGGCCGGGCCGGTCGCGAGGAGTTAAGAGACCCCCCGCCTTACCCCCCCTCCGGTCCGTGGAGCCCGTGATACCCGGGAACCAGGGGGGAAGCTCTCGTTGAAGCGCCAGATGGTGGACACACTGGCGGATTTGATCAAGATCTCCTCGGACCCCCCTTCGGACAAGCACGAGATACTGGACTACGTCCAGTCCTTCACTGAGCAGGCCCGGATGCGGAACTCCCTCCACGGGGACTCCCACGTGCCGGCCCTCCTCGCGGAGTACGGCCAGGGAGGCGTGGTCCTGGCCGGGCACCTGGACACCCCCTCAGTGGGGGACAACTGGAGCTTCTCCCAGAGCCAGTTCACCGGTGGCCGGATGTACGGACGCGGGAGCGCCGACATGAAGGGCACCGTGGTGGCCATGCTCCAGGCCGCCCAGGACCTCGTCGTCCGCAAGATCCCCGTGGTGCTCGCCCTGACCACGGACGAGGAGACCACCATGGCCGGGGCCGTGGCCCTCTCGAAGACCCTTCCGCTGCGCCGGGCCAAGGCCATCGTGGTGGGCGAGCCCACGGGCCTGAGGGTGGGCTACGCGGAGAAGGGCGTCCTCGATCTGGCCATCGAGACCCGGGGCCGGGCCGCCCACGGCGCCATGCCGCAGCTCGGGGAGAATGCCCTGGTGAAGATGATGCGGATCCTGAGGGCCCTAGAGACCTTCCGCGGCAGGGTGGCCCACCCCGAGCTCGGGAGCGTCACCATCAACGTGGGGACCCTCAACGGCGGCAGCCGGGTCAACGTGGTCCCCTCCCGCGCGGTGGCGGAGGTGGACATCCGTTTTCCCCCGCCCTACACCATCGAGGAGCTGTACCGGGAGGTGGACGAGCACCTGCGCCGGATCAAGACCCCGTTCACCCTGCGCCGCCTCGTCACCTTCCCCTCCCTCCAGATGGACCCCAACGCCGAGCACCTCCGGGTCTTCAAGGAGGTCGCCGCCTCCGAACTCGCGGTCCTGGTCCACGCCTCGGAGGCGGTCCACTACGTCACCGTGAACCCCCGGGTGGTGATCTACGGGGCCGGGGACGAGGACCTCTCCCACCAGGCCAACGAATACGTGAAGATGGAGGCGGTGGTGAGGGCCAGCGAGACGTACAAGAAGTTCGCCATGCGCATGAGCTCCCCCCGGGGGTCCTGAAGGCGCCTCCCGCCCGTCCCGCAGCGGAGGGGTCGTGACCGCACCGGGAGAGGGGGTCCCGGAACGCCTCCCCCGGGTCCTCCACTTGACCACCCGGTACCCCCCGGGTCCTGGCGGGGTGGAGCGGCACGTGAGGGAGCTCGTCCACCGACAGCGCGCCCGGGGATACGACGCCCGGGTCGTCGCGAGCGACCTCTACACGGAGATCCCCTGGTTCCGGCTCCCACCGGGCCCCCGGGGCGCCTGGGTGCTCGAGGAGGGCGTCCCCGTCCTCCGTTATCCCGCGTTGAGCCTCCCCGGCGAACTGCACTACCCGTTCCTTCCGGGCCTCTACCGGAGGGTTCGGCGGGAGCGCCCGGCCCTCCTTCACGTGCACACCTACGGGACCTACCAGGGGTTCTCGGCCTTGGCCGCCCGGAGGCTCAACCGGACCCCCTGGGTCCTCACCGCGCATTTCCACCCCACCTGGTCCATCTGGGGAGGTGACCGACGCAAGAGCCTCCGACGCCTCTATGACCGTTACCTTGCCGGCCCCGTCGTTCGCTCCGCCTCCCGGGTCGTGGTGCAGACCCCCGAGGAGGGCCGTCTCCTTCGGGAGGTGGTCCACCCCACCCATGTGGTCGAGATCCCTCCCGGGTACACCCCCCTGCCGCCTCCCCCCTCAGGCAAGGGGGGCTTTCGCGACCGCTACGGCGTCCCCGGGCCCTTCCTGCTCTTTGTCGGGCGACTCGCCTCCAACAAGGGCCTGAAGACCCTCCTCGAGGCGTTCTCCCGGATCGCGGGAGACCACCCGGATCTCTCCCTGATCCTCGTCGGTGAGGATGGGGGCGAGGCCGCGGCCCTCCGGCAGGACATCCTCCGCCGCGGGCTCGAGAGCCGCGTCCGTTGGGTGGGCTTCGTCCCGGAGGAGCCCCTCCTGGCCTCCGCCTACGCGGAGGCCAGCGCCCTCGTGCTACCATCGGAGTACGAGGCCTTCGGCCTCGTCTTGCTGGAAGCCCTCGCCCAGGGGACCCCGGTGGTCGCAAGCCGGGTCGGGGGGATCCCGGGGATCGTTGAGGACGGACGGAACGGCCTCCTGGTCCCATCCTCGGACGCCGCCGCGCTCTCCGGAGCCCTCCAGAAGCTCCTTTCCGATCCCGCCCGTGCCCGGGCGCTGGGGGATTGGGGCCGGACCAACACCGTCCCCAGGTTCACTTGGGACCGGGTGGCGGACGAACTCTCTGAGATCTACAGCCAGGTCCTGGCGGAGGAGAACGGAGCCCGGTGAGGATCGCCCAGGTGCTCCTCCGCTACGACGCTCCCGGAGGGGTGGAGACCATGGTGCGGGAGCTCACCCGCGTCCTCGTCGCCCGGGGCGAGACGGTCCGCGTCTACGCCAGTGACCTTTACGATGAGGGGCGATGGATCCGCCGGCAGGACCCCTCCACCGAGGTCGATGGGGTCCCGGTGGAGCGCTTCCCCGTCTACCGGCGCCTCCTCCCGGGACTCACCTTGCCGCTGCTTCCCGGCCTCATCTCCCGTCTGCGCCTGGACTCCCCCGAGATCCTCCACGCGCACTCCCACCGGTATGGCCACGTGCTGCAGGTGGCCGCTGTCGCAGAAGCCCAGGACATCCCCCTCGTCGTCTCCACCCATTACCATCCCGCCGACCGGGCAGAACCGCCTCTCAAGCGAGGCCTGCTCCGGGTGCAGGACCATCTCTTCGGCATGACCGCCTACCGGAGGGCCTCGGCCCTGGTCGTGGAGAGCGCGTTCGAAGCACGGCAGGTCTCCGATTTCGCCCCGGGGAACAAGATCCGGGTGATCCCCCCCGGGATCGACCTTGACGCATGGGGCCATCTCCCCTCTCCCGAGGCGGCCCGGCAACGGACCGGGCTCCCCTCCCGCTACCTCCTGTTCAGCGGCCGTCTGGCCCGGAACAAGGGCCTGCCTTTCCTGCTGGAAGGCTTCTCACGCGTTCCTCCCTCCCAACGGATCCCGCTCGTGCTGATGGGGAGGGACTGGGGGATGGAGAACACCCTCCGGGCGGAGGCGCGGCAACGTGGCCTGGCGAAGGAGGTGATCTTCCTGGGGGAACGGCCGGACCCGGAAGAGTACCGGGCGACGTTCGCCGGGGCGGAGGCCTTCGTGCTCCCGTCGGAGTACGAGGCCTTCGGTCTCGTCCTCCTTGAGGCCATGGCATCGGGCCTCCCCATCCTGGCCACCCGGGTCGGAGGGGTGCCTGAGGTGGTGGGGGAGGGAGGGGCCGCCCTTCTCGTCCCGTACGGGGACCACGGCGCCCTAGTCGTCGCCCTCACCGACCTCCTCGGGGACCCGGGGCGGAGGAAGGCCCTTTCCGATCGCGGCCGCGAACGCGTCCGGGCCTTCACCTGGAGGCGGACCGGCGAGGCCTTCCAGGCCCTCTACCGCTCCCTTTGAGCCGGCCGAGGGGCCCGGGTGGGCAGTTCGCGGACCTCCCGGGCAAGGGCAAGGAGGCCCCCCCGTGTCTCGCGGTCGCGCTGGAAGCACGCGACGGCCCGCAACAGGAGTGCCGCGGCCCGGTACTTCACGGGGCCGCCCGCCCGCGGGAGGTGCGCTCCTCCCCGAACTCCTCCAGGATACGGAGCGCGCGCCGGAGGTTCTCCCGGGAGGTGGCGAAGGACATGCGCAGGTGTCCCTCCCCGAGGGAGCCGAAGGAGTCCCCCGGTGTGCAGAGCAGGCCACGCTGCAGGAGCGCCTGGGCCGCCTCCAGCGGGCTCAGTCCCCAGTCGATCCGGGGGAAGGCGTAGAACGCCCCCTCCGGAATCACACAACGCAGGCCGGGGACCTGCTTGAGGCCCCGGAGGAAGAGATCCCGTCGTGCCCGGAACTCACGGACCATCTCCGCCGTCTCCCGGGGCGGGGCGGACAGCCCCGCCAGGGCCGCCATCTGCACCGGCGTGGAGGGACAGGCCACCAGGTGGTAGTGGACCTTGTTCACCTGCTGGGCCACCGCCGGAGGGGCCACCAGGTAGCCCAGGCGCCATCCGGTCATGGCGAAGAGCTTGGAAAAGGAGTTCACCACCACCACCCGCTCGTAGCGACCCCAGAAGCTACGGTGGCCCTGGGGCACGTAGAGGATCTCGTCGTAGACCTCGTCGGAGAGGATGGTCAGGTCATGTTCCCGGGCGAGGTCCACCAGCCGGTCCACCACCCGGGGAGCGTAGACGCTGCCGGTGGGATTGGAGGGGGAGTTCACCACCAGCACCCGGGTCCGGGGGGTGATGCGGGACTCCAGGGCCTCGAGGTCCGGTTGGTACCCGTTGGCCTCGTCAAGGGGGTAGGGAATGGGGATGGCCCCGGCCATCCGGGCATGGGGCGCGTACAGGACGAACCCGGGATTCGGGACCAGCACCTCATCGCCCACCTCGTAGAGGGTCAGGGCACAGGCGGCGAGCGCTTCCGTCCCCCCCTCGGTGACCACCACGCTCTCGCGAGCGGTCCGCCCGTCCCAGCGGCGGTACCGCTGGGCGAGGGCATCCCGGAGGGGGAGGATGCCGGCCGAGGGGCCGTAGTGGTTGTAGCCCTTGCGGATCGCGTCGAAGAGCGCCTCCTGGATGGCTGCCGGGGGGGAGAAGTCCGGCTCGCCCAACCCCAGGTTGATGGTCCCCGGAGGCGCGGCCTCGAACATCCGGCGGATCCCGGAGATCTCCAACTCGCGCGCGCGGGAAGAGAACACGGACACCGTCTATCCGTCGGTATGATATAGGTTGACCGGAGGTTCCCGAGACCCCTCTTCCGGACCGCTCAACGGCGTTCGGGCGTCCGAAGGGCTTCCCGGTAGGTCTTCTGGAGGGCGCGGTAATACCCTTCCGGCGACCCCACCGAGAGCCAGGCGTAACCGGGCTTCGGCAACCGCACCGCGAGCACACGGTGTCCCCCCTCCAGGAGGGCGCGGAGGCCCTGGGTGACCTCCAGTTCCCCGCCGGGGCGGGCCTCCCGCGCCAGGAGAGGGAAGATCTCCGGGGAGAGGGCATAGATCGCCGTGGCCGCCCACGGGCTCTTTGGATGCGCCGGCTTCTCCTCCATGGCGCGCACCTCCAGAAACCCGGGGCCCTTCCCGGTACGCGCGAGCCGCCCTTCCACCACGCCGTAGCGTCGGGGATCCTTCACCCGGCGGACCAGCAGGACCGCGGAAGCTCCCTCCCGCTCCCGCAATTGCTCCAGGCTCCGGGGAAGCGCCCCTTCATGGGGCTCCCGCAGGACGGCGTCGGCGGCATGCAGGAGGAAAGGATCGCCCCCCATGGCCCCGCGCGCCCGCAAGAGCGCGTCCCCAAAGCCCCGGGGACGGCGCTGGACGATCCAGTGGAAGCGTACCCCCCGGAGCATGCGTTCCAGGGCGAGCGTCTCTCGGAGCCGCTCGGGGTGGGACCGGTGCCGCCGTAGGAAGGCCTCGTCCGGCTCGAAGTAGCGACGGACCCATCCCTGGTCCGGCCCCACCACCAGGGCCATCTCCCTCACACCGGCTCCCACCAGGGTACGGACCACGTGATGGACCACCGGGGCCAGCACCGCCGTACCCTGCACTCCCCGGTAGAACAAGGGGAGCATCTCCTTGCGGAGCCCCCGGGTCGCCGGGAGCAGCCGGGTGCCCTCGCCGGCGAGGGTGATCACCGCCTTCACAGGTCCCGCCTCTCGCCCCCGGGGGGGAGGAAGGACCTTTCCCCTTCTTGAAGGGCCGGCTGCGTCCGGTCCCCGGAAGGGCGCATCACCGGGGTCCCGAGGGGGCGACGGGGGTCTCCTTGGAGCCGGGGTGGCCCAAAAGCCGGACCTTGTTGTCCGACAGGCGGAAGTCCATCCGGGGCTGCACCACGTGCTTCTTGGCCTCCAACCGGGCCCGGAACCGGGCCAGGTCGGTGAGCATCTCTCCCAGGGAATCCTTCAGCGTCCGGAGCGGGCGGTACCCCAGCGCTGGCAGGCGTTCATGCAACGGGTGGTAGTAGTGCTCCTCCGCTTCCACCCGGGGGTTGTAGGAGGCCTCCACGTGGCAGGGGAATCCCCGGGAGGAGGCCTCCGCCGCCACCAGGTCCGCGAGCTGCCTTATGGAATAGGCCTCATCGAACTGGTTGAAGACCCGGTACTCCCCCGGTTCGGGTGGGTTCTCCAGGGCGAGGGTGAGGCTCTGGACGGAGTCCTCGAGCGCGAGGAACCCCCGTTGCTGGCCCCCCTTCCCATACGGGGTGATCGGCAGTCCCAGCACCGCCTGCACGCAGAAGCGGTTCAGTGCGGTGCCCCAGACCTCATCGAAATCGAACCGGGTGAGGAGCCGGTCGTCGGTGATCTCGGGCGTCCGGGTCCCGTAGATGACCCCCTGCATCACGTCGGTGGCCCGTAGACCCCAGAGCCGGTTCGCCAGCATCACGTCGCCGCTGTCGAAGACCTTGCTCCAGTGGTACCAACTGCTCGCCTGCCGGGGAAAGGGCATCCGGTCCCGACGGCCCCGGTACTCCACCTCGAAGAACCCCTCCGGGATGTCCACGTTGGGGGTGCCGTACTCCCCCATGGTCCCCATCTTGACGAGGTGGGCGTCGGGTAGGGCCTCGTGCATGGCATAGAGGAGGTGGAGGGTGGACGTGACGTTCTGGGTCTGCGTGGCCACGGCGTGGTGAACGTCGATCATGGAGTAGGGGGCTGAGCGCTGTTCCCCCAGGTGGACCACCGCCTCCGGCCGCTCCTCGCGGAGGACTCGCCGGGTGGCCGCGTAGTCCCCCAGGTCCACCTCATGGAAGGAGATCTCTCCGAGTCCCAACTCCTTCAACGCGGCCTGCCGCTCGCGGAAGGTCGGGATGGGGGTGGCGGACCAACTCCCCACCTCCGCCACCCGCTCCCGGGTGATGAAATTGTCCAGGCCGCTGACCGTGTGGCCCCGCTGGAGCAGGTGGAGGGCCAGCGCCCAACCCGAGTAACCGTCGATGCCGGTGATGAGGATGCGCATGGGGGTGGGCAGACGACGCGGGGACGGTAAAAGCCTGTCCCCTTTCCGGTAGAGGAGCCGCCTCCCCATCCCCCGGTGAACCACCGGAGGGGGTGGGCGAACACTTTTCCCCCCCTGAGGCCGTGGTATCCCCGTGCCGGAGGAAGGAGCACCCGACCCGGGCGAGGTGCCCGTGGCCTCCCCAGGGACAGAGGTCCACACCTGCCCGGAGTGCGGCCGAGAACTCCCCGCCCGGATGATGGCCGTCCACAGGAACCGGGTCCATGGCATCCCTCTTCCGGTTCCCCCTCCCCTCCCTCCTGGGGCTCCCGATGCCACCATCCCCCCCTGGGTTGCCCCAGCACCGACCCCTGCGGAGGCGACCCCGGCACAGGCGCCCGGAGAACCAGGGCTCGTGGACGTGGGTGCCCCGGCGGCCCCCCTCCCTACCGCGGAGCCGGAGGAGCCGGTCCCCGAGGTCCCGGACCCCGAGCCGGAGGGTGCGGACGAGGAGGCCCCGCCGGAGCCGCAAGAGCCGGAGGCGCTCGTGGCCGTCCCTCCGCACGATCACGAGCTGCCGGACCACGATCATCCCTTCCCCGCGCACGACCACGAGCTCCCCGACCACGAGCACGAACTTCCCGGCCACGAGCACGAGCCCTACCGGGACCAGCTGGAGAGCCAGGAGTCCGACCTCTCCCAGCTCAAGGTGACATTGGCGAACCTACGGCAGAGCCTGGAGGAGAAGGATGACGAGATCGCCCAGCTGCGCCAGCTCGCCCAGCGGGCCGAGGAGGAGCGGACCCAGTTGGCGGAGGAGATCACCCGGGTACATGCGGAGCGCGGGAACGTGCCGGCGGGGATCCCCGTGGTGGTCTTCCGTGCGGAGGATGCCACCGTGGATTCCGTCCGCTGGCTTCCCCTGGACCCGAAGACCGGGGTGGGGCCCTGGCTGGGCCGGCTCATCGAGGATTGGCAGGCCGAGGGCCTCGGACTCGAGGTCACGGGCCTTCCGCCCAACCTGAGCGTCCGGGTCAAGGGGGCCCAGACGGTCCGGGGATTCGAGATGCTCCCCTCCTCCGTGCTCTTCCTGCGCCTCTCCCCCGAGGACCGGGCCCGGCTCGATCCCGCTCCTCCCGAGGAGGACCGGACGAACGCTCCGGCGTCTCCGGACGGATAGGCCGCCTCCGAGGGGCCCTCGCCGGGCCCTTATGTAGGCCCCGCCCTCTCCCGGCCTCTCACCATGGCTGGGCCGAGGTCCGACCCCCGGATCGTGGAGACCCGGGCGCTGAGCCTCCGGGGCTCCACGCTCGTGGTGGGGTTCCCCACCCACGGCTTGGTCGGTTCGGTCGCCGTCAGCTACCTGGTGCACTCCCTCGGGATGACCCCGCTCGGCTACCTTCAGAGCGACCGCTTCCCCCCGACCGTGGTCATGGAGGCCGGGGAGGTGCAGCCCCCGGTGCGCCTCTATGCGAGCCGCCAGGTGCCCGGGGCCAAACGCAAGGGGAGCCCCTTGGTGGCGGTCCTCTCGGACATCCAGCCCCCGCCGGAGCTGCTCAATGGGATCGGGAAGCGCCTGCTCGACTACGCGGAGACGAAGGGGATCAAGCTGGTGGTGGCTCTCGAGGGCCAACCGGTGGAAGAGACGCCACCGGGCGAAGTGCGGGTGGTGGCCATGAGCAACCCCTCCGCCACGAAGATCCGGGAAGAGTACCGCTTCCTGCCGGCCACCGGGCTGGTCACGGGGTTCGCCGGGGCGTTGCTCTCGGCCAGCGTGGGAAGGAAGCTGCCGGTCCTCTGCCTGGTGGCCCAGGCCCACAAGGGCCACCCCGACGCCCGGGCCGCGGCCCGCGTCCTCGAGATCATCCGTCCGCTGGTCCCCATGCTGGTCATCGATACGCGGCCCCTCCGCCGGAAGGCGGAGGAGATCGAGGGGGATCTGAGACGGAACATCGTCCAGCAGCGCGCCTCCATGAAGGAGCTCTCCGAGCCCGGGGCGGGTGAGATGTATCGCTGAGACCGCCCCCACGCCGAACCCGCTTCCCCCGGGACGCCGGGCCTCGGAGCGGGACGTGTTCCTCCGCAACTTCCACCCCCGGGACATCCCTCGGATCGCCGAGATCGTCTCCGACGCGCTCCGCGAGCATTACGAGCCCTCCCTCTACCTCTCCCTTTCCCAGCAGTGGCCTCAGGGCTTCCTGGTGGTCCAAGACCGGGACGCCGTCCCCCAGGGGTTCCTCCTGGGAGTGAACCAGACCCCCGGCGAGGCGCGGATCCTCATGTTCGCCGTGGACGCCCGTTGGCGGGACCGCTCCATCGGGCGCACCCTGATGGAGGAGTTCCTCAAGCGCTCCCGGGCCCGGGGGCTTGTCCGGGTGACCCTGGAGGTGCGCGTGGGGAACCAGACCGCCCTGAGGTTCTACACCCGGTTCGGCTTCTCCGTGACCGACCTGCTCCGGGGGTACTACTCGGACGGGGAGAGCGGCTACCAGATGACGCTCCCGCTCTGAAGGTCGACGGCTGCCTCCCTCCCCGCTCACGGCGGGTATTTCTACCCCGGGAGGTGGCCAGACGGGCAGGTACCTCATGCCTCCAGAGTGGCCCCGGGCCTCCGAAATGATGAGCGGGAAGCCGATCACGGTGGAGACCTCCACCCCGTTGTCCTCCGTGGTCGGCCTCATGCGGGCGAAGGGCATCCACGAGGTCCCGGTGCTGGCCTCCGGACGCCTGGTGGGCCTGGTCCTCTACGAAGTCATGGCCCGACGGCACAGCCTCTCCATGACCTCGAAGGCGGAGCACGTCATGGTGGTGCCTCCCACGTTCCCGCCCCGGGCAACCTTCCCGGAGGTGGCGGAGCGCCTCCTGGAGACCGGCCGCAGGGCCGGATGCGTGGTGGACCCGAAGAGCGGCCGGCTCCTCGGCATCGTCTCCCGGAGCGACCTCACCCGGCTCGCCGTGACGATCCCCTCGCTCGCCGGGCAGTCCATCCTGCCGGCGGCTCAGCCGCCGCCTCGAGTCCTCAAGGACACCGAGAGCGCAAGGACCCTGCTCTCGGACCTGCGCACCCTGGAGGAGTTCGCCCTCCCCGTGGTGGATGCCAAGGGCAAGCTCGTGGGCGCCGTCGCGCTCAAGGACCTCGCCGAGGCCTTCTGGCGGGTCTCCACCATTGGGAAGCGGGACCGGGGGACCCGGGAGCAGCCTCCCAACCCCCCCGTCTCGAGCGTGATGAGCTCCCCCGCCGTCACCGTCCCGAGCGACGCCACGGTCGGGGAGGCCTGCCGGCGCATGACCCGGAGCGCGCTGAGCGCGGTCTTCGTGGAGGAGCAGGGCCGCGCCCTGGGCATCTTCTCCCAGGGGGACCTCCTGCGCCTGGCGGTCCGCTCCCGCCCCCGGGAGCAGGTGTTCGTGGAGATCACGGGCTTCTCTCCGGGGAGCGATCCCCGGTTGCTCTCCGAGCTCGACCAGGCCCTGGCCCGGGGGCTCAAACGCCTGGGTCGGCTCACCGAGCCCCGGACCCTTTCCGTCCACGTGGTCCCCCAGGACCAGCGACGCACCGGCCAGGCCACGGTCACGCTGAGGATGCACACCGACCGGGAGACCTTCGCTTCCGAGAGGACCGATTGGAGCGTGCTCGCCGCGGCCGCCCGGGGGCTCGAGGAGCTCGGCGAGCAGGTCCGCAAGGAGAAGGAAGAGCGGATGGGAGGGAAACGGCTATCCCGTCCCAAGGACCTTCCGGAGGACACGGTGGAACTCTCTGGCCAGCCCGAGCTGGAGGAGCGTCTTTCCCGGTCGCTCCTGCCGTCCCCGGACCGGAAGCGCCGCTGAAGGACCGCACCGGAGGCGAGGGAACATGATGCCTGGGGGCCGAATGAACGACCGCAACGTCCGCATGATGATGAAGCGGATGGGGATGACCACGGAGGAGCTCGACGACGTGGAGGAGGTCATCATCCGGCGCCG
>JAJZYB010000054.1 GCA_021806135.1 Thermoplasmata archaeon | reverse complement strand
GAGGGACTTCAGCGTGGTCAAGAGCCGCTCGTGGTCCCGGGGATGGAGCCCGATGGAAGGTTCATCCAGGATGTAGAGCACCCCCACCAGGCCGCTGCCGATCTGGGTGGCGAGCGCGATGCGTTCCGCCTCCCCGCCCGAGAGGGTCCCGGCGGCCCGGTCCAAGGTCAGGTAGGTGAGCCCCACGCGCTCGAGGAACCCCAGGCGGTTCACGATCTCCCGGACCACCTCGCCGACGATGGTCCGGTCCCGGTCCGTCAGGGGGAGCGAGCGGAAGAACCGGAGCCCGGTCTCCACGCTCATGGCGGAGACGTCGGCGATGGAGCGGTCGGAGACCGTCACGGCGAGGATCTCCGGCTTGAGGCGCTTGCCGGCGCACTCCCGGCAGGGGGTGAAGGTCATGAAGTCCATGTAGTAATCCTTCATCCCCGGTGTCTGCGTGGTCTTGAACCGGCGCTCCAGGACCCCGGTGAGGCCGTTGCGGAGCCACTCCTCATCCAGGAGGAACCCCCGGGTGGTGGCGAGGGCACGAGGGACCCCGTAGAGGGCCGCCTTCCGGGCCTCCTCGGTCCAGTTCTTGAAGGGCCAGGTCGGCCCCACCCCGAAGAGCCGGGCCAGCCTTCCTACCGAGCCGGGCCCCGGGGTGAGCCCGCCCACGGTGACCGCCCCCTGGGCCAGCGGGCGCTCGGGGTGGGCGACCATGAGCCCGGGGTCTGCGTGGAGCGTCGCGCCGATGCCGGAGCAGGACGGACACGCCCCGTAGGGGGCGTTGAAGGAGAACATCCGGGGTTCGAGCTCCGCCAGGGAGAAGCCGCAGACCGGGCAGGCCCTCGCCGCCGAGTAGCTCGCCCGGGCGCCTCCCGGTCCCCGGATCCCCACCAGGCCGTTGGCGAGCCGTTGGCAGAGCTCGATCCCCTCGGCCAGCCGGCTGCGCTCTTCCTCCTTCAGGAGGAACGAGTCCACCACCACCTCGATATCGTGCTTGCGGTTCTTGACCAGCGACGGGGGCGAAGGGGCGGTCCGGGTCTCCACCCCGTCCACCAGGACCCGGCGGAACCCCTGTCGACGGAGGTCCTCAAAGAGGTCCCGGTACTCCCCCTTCTTCCCGCGGACCACGCTCGCCAAGAGGTCGACCCGCTGCCCGTTGAACCGCTCGAGCACGCTCGCGGAGATGCGATCCACCCCCTGGGGGGTGATCTCCACCTGATGGCGGGGGCAGTGGGGGATCCCGATCCGGGCGAACAGGAGCCTCAGGTAGTCGTGGATCTCGGTGACCGTCCCCACGGTCGAGCGCGGGTTCCGGCTCCCGGCCCGCTGCTGGATGGCGATGGCCGGGGAAAGCCCCTCGATGGCATCGACCTCCGGCTTGTCCATCTGGCCCAGGAACTGTCTCGCGTAGGAGGACAGGCTTTCGATGTAGCGCCGTTGCCCCTCCGCGTAGAGGGTGTCGAAGGCCAGGGAGCTCTTGCCGGACCCGCTCACCCCCGTGATCACCACGAAGCGACGCCGGGGGATCTCCAAGGTGATGTTCTTGAGATTGTGCTGCCGGGCCCCGCGGATCCGGATGACGCCGGGGTCGGGAACGGCCACGGTCACGCCCCTCCCGCCGGAGGGAGCGCATCCTCCACGGTCCTGAGGAGGCGGGCGAGCACATGTTCCTGGATCGTGCGGCCCAGCTCCGGGGAGGCCTGGGCGGTGTCCCCCTGCACGCTCTCGGGCCATTCGGCCGGGTCCAAGGGGGCCACCCGGGACCGGGGATGACGGCTCGTGGCCCGGGGCCGTTCGCTCCCCACCAGGGCCGGGGCCAGGGCCAGGACGCGGGAGGTTTCCAGAAGGCCCCCGTGTCCGTCCTCGGCCGGGGAGAGGGTCCCCCGGAGCTCATAGACGAACTCGTAGTCGCAGAGGGCGGCCACGGCGAGGCCCGGGTGGTCCTCCGCGGCCTGGCGGGCCCCTTCCCGGAGCGCGGCCATGTGTCCGGAGTCCCCGTGCCCGGAGAGGACGAGCACCCGGCGGAAGCCTTGCCGGAAGAACTCCCCGAGGATCTCCCGGACCTCCCGGGAGAGGCCCTCCAGGGACCGGGAGACGCTCCCCGGGAACCGGCGGGTGCCCGGGCAGACCCCGTAGGCCAGCCCCGGGGCCACGAGGGCGTCCAGCCGTTCGGCCAGGGCGTCCGCCGTGGCCTCCGCCTGGATGAGGTCCGCCCCAAGCGGCAGGTGCGGTCCGTGGGCCTCCAGGGCTCCCACCGGGAGGATCAGAAGGGGTCTGCGGGGCAGCACCCGTTCCAGGCTGCGGGAGTCGAGGTCGGACAGTCGATGGGGGGGGGGAAGCACGGTAGACCGAGCCCTGGGGCTATTTACGGACTATCCTTAGCGCGGTCCACCCGCTTCCGCCGCGGGTTCGGCCGGCCGAGGCCCACCGGGCTGGAGGCTGAAAGAGAGGCGGCCCGAAGCGGGGACGGTCTCTCGGTCCGGATCCTGGGGGCGAGCCCTTCTCGCCTTGCTCTGGCCAGGAGTGGATCTCCCGCCGGAACCCAGTTCCCAGGGGGTCGCCTGCCCGGGGCTCAGGCCTTGGCGGGGCGGCGCGGGCGGGACTTGATGGGTCGCTCGGGAATCGCCGCCGGAGACGCCGCCCCCTTCTCGGCGGGAGCCCGGGTCCGCCGCTTCGGACGGGTCGCGGCCGGCCCGGCGGCCCGGGCCTTCTTGGGAGCGTTCGCTCTCGAGGGGCACTCCGGATTGATGCAGAGGGTCCACGGCGGACGCCCTCGTTCCACCACGGTGACCACCGGGGCCCGGCAGAGCTCACAGGGGGGATGGTCCCTCTCCAGGTGTCCCCGCTGGGGAAGCGGGTAGGTGACCCGGCAACGGGGGTACGCCGTGCAGCCCACGAACCGGTTCCCCTTCATCGAATAGCGCACGTGGAGCGGGGACGCGCAGGACGGGCAGCTCCCCACCCGATACGCCTTCTTGTGCTCCTCGCACTCCGGGTTCACGCAGTAGACCTGGGGCCGTTGTCCCCGGTAGGTGATCTTCACCAGCGGTACCTTGCAGGTGGGGCAGAGGTCCTTCTGGGGTTCCAGGAACCCGGCGGAAGGGAGCGGGAAGCTCACCGTGCAGCTCCGGGGGTTGTTCGCACACTGCACCCACCGGCTGCCCCGCTGGGAGCGCATGAGCCGGAGCGCGCCCTGGCACTGGGGGCACGGACCCAGGAAGTGCTGCTGATCGAGCGCCGTGGTCAGGGTATCGTGGATGGCCTGGGCGTTCCCCTGGAGCACCCCATGGATCTCCCGGAGCATGTCCCGGGACTCCCCCACCACCTCCTCCAGGGTCTTCGTTCCCTGGGCGATGGCGTCCATGTCCCGTTCCAGCTGGCTGGTCATGTCCGGCCGGGTGACCACCGCGGCGTTCGCTTCCAGGGCGTCGGTGACCGCCACCCCCGTCACCGTGGGCTCAAGCCCCCGGGCCTGGATGTAATGCCGTTCCAGGAGCTTCTGGAGGATGTCGTGCCGGGTGGACTTGGTCCCGAGGCCGAGCCGCTCCATCTCCTGGATGAGCGAGCCCTGGCCGAAGCGTCGGGGAGGTTGGGTCTGGTCCTCCTGTACACCCACCTTGGTGATCCGGACCACCTCCTCCGGGGTGAGGAGGGGCAGCTCCACGTCACGGATGGGGGTCGCGTACGGATAGTAGGTGTACCAACCGGGATCATCGAGGTGGGAGCCTTCGGCCCGAAAGGGCTCTTCCCGGAGCGAGAGCTCCGCCTGCCGCTTCGTGTACTGGGCGTCCGGGGCCACGGTGGCGAGGAAACGGCGGACGACCAGTTCGTAGATCTGGGCCCGGTCCCCCCTGAGCTTCTTCGGGTCGGCAAGTCCGGTCGGGTAGATGGGCGGATGGTCGGTGGTCTCCGAGCGCCCCCGGGTGGCCCTGAGCTTCTCCTGGGCAAGGAGGGTCTCGGCCTCCCGCGCGAAGGGACCCTTGGCCAGGGTCTCGAGCACGGTCCTGAGCCGGAGGCTGGGGGGATAGACCGTGTTGTCCGTCCTGGGGTAGCTGATGAGCCCCTCCGTGTAGAGGTCCTCGGCCACGCGCATCGCCTGGGCGGCCCCGAAGCCGAGCTTGGTGGCCTCCGAGACGAAGAGGGTGGTGCTGAACGGGACCGGGGGACGCTGGGGGACCTTCTCCTCGGTGAAGGACCGGACCGCGGCCTCGGTGATGGCGTCGAGCCGACCGAGGATCACCTCCATCTCCGCCCTTTCGAAGAAGCGCCCGTGGGCGTGCTCGGCGCGGAATCCCACCCCCCCCTTCTCCCCTTCGGCGAAGAGCGTCCAGTAGGGTTGGGGCACGAAGGTCCGGATCTGGCGGTCCCGTTCCACCAGGAGTGCGAGGGTCGGCGTCTGGACCCGGCCCACGGAGAGGAAGCCCCCACCCTGGGAGCTCCGCTGCCCTCCCTCCCCCTGCCGGGAGACCAGGGTCAGGTAGCGGGTCAAGAGCGCCCCCCACATGAGATCCACGTTCTGGCGCGCGACCCCGGCGTTCGCCAGGTTGCGGTCCAGATCCTTCAGGTTCGAGAAGGCGGTCTCGATCTCCGAGCGGGTCAGGGCGCTGTACTGGGCGCGTCGGACGGTCAGGTGGGGGTTCACCTCGTGCAGGATCTCCAGGCATTCGGCCGCGATGACCTCGCCTTCCCGGTCCCAGTCGGTGGCGAGGATGACCCGGTCGTACCGGGGGGCCAGTTCCTGGAGGATCGCCACGATCGCCGGTTCCGTGACGGACCGCTGGGGCGCAGTCTCGATGAGGCGTGGGAGCGTGGCCAGGTTCCAGTTCCGGAGCTCCTCGGGGTAGTCCAGCTCCACGATGTGGCCCCGGAGCCCGAGGACCGTGAACTCCCCGTCGTCCCGGGGGAAGTGGAAGACCGCCACCGATCCCCGGCGCTCCCGCTGCATCTTCCCGTCGGAGAGCACCACCGCGATCCGCAACGCGGTGTTGAACTTCTCGGTGACGACCAGCGTCCGCACGGGGGAAATGAGCGCGGTAGGTCAGATAAAGGGCGTGGCAGTGCGGCGCCGTGGCAGAGCCCTCTGGCCCCGCTGGACGCGCCCGCGCGTGCGTCCGGGAGTGGCGGCGCGGAACCCGGCCGCGGGAGGACGGCCTAGGACCGTTCTCCGAAGCCTAGACCTTGGCGACTTGCGCCAACGGGCTTGGATTCCCTGCGTCTGGACTCAGCACGGGAGGGG
>JAJZYB010000004.1 GCA_021806135.1 Thermoplasmata archaeon | reverse complement strand
CCGGACGGAGATGGACATCCATCCTACATAATATGTAGGAGATTATGTAGGTGGTGGTCGAGAGGAAAGGACTGAGGTCACCTCGAGAAGGGGAGGCTGGAGGTCTGACGGTTAATGGAAGTCAGAGCCCGAAGAGCGTAGTGGCGTCCCCCCCGGGCCCCCGGGGGCGGAGTCCACCAGTGCCTGGATCCGCCCGATGAGCTGGGTCTCCACATGGGCCGTCCAGAGCATCTCGGGGACATCCACCACGAGGAAGAGCTCCGTGAGCAAGAGGGCCTCCACCGCCGCCACCGCGAGGTTCTGGACCAGCTTCCCGATCCCCACCCGGATGGTGAAGTCGTCCGGCGTCCCGGCGATCAGGATGGTGAACGCCCGGTCCGCCGTGATGATGTCCCGGAGGATCCCCGCCTTGGCCGCCTGGATCACGAATCCCTGCGGGGTCGGGCTGGACTGCACCTTGTAGCCCTGTCCCTGGAGGTCCTGGGTGATGGCTTCTCCGAGCGTGGTCAGGTCCCGTCCCTTCCCCTTGAACGAAAGCGTCCTCTCGCGTACCATCGTCGTGCCCTTCGCCGGATCATCCGGCCTTGACCTAAAGCCCTGACGACGAACGCCCCCGTCAGACCGGCGCCCCTACGCCACGCTCACGGAGACCACGTCGGTGTGCCGGAGGAGCACCGTCCGGACGATCTTCAGGTTCTTCCCCTTCGTGCCGATGGCCCGGGCCTTGAAGGCGGGGTCCACGGTCACCGTGGCGTGCCGGCCGGGCCCTTTCGGGGTGAACTCCACCGACTGCGGGAAGAACGGGAAGAAGAGGTTCCGCACGAACGTTCCGGGGTCCTCCGACCACTCCACCACCTGGATCTCCCGCTTCACCATCTCCTTGATCCGGTCGATCACGTTCCCCCGGGGCCCCACCGCCCGGGGGACCTGCCCCGGCTCCACCACGAAGACGATCTTCTCCTCCGCCTCCACGCAGTCCTTCACCCGGGCCCCCGTGAGACCCTCGAAGAGGCGGATGAACCCGAGCTGGGCGTTGTCTAAGGTGATCTCGGGCATGGGAAATGGTTCGTCCGGTCTCCCGAACCCTCCCGGGGGACCCGGCTCAACCCGTCTCCAGGGTCAGGATGGAAGAGGCCCCGGCGTCCAGGACCGCGAGCGTGGAGATCGGAAAGGGCTTCCCGCAGGCGGCCCCCAACTCCTGGGCCGTGCCCTCGAAATGGTAGACCGGGGTCCCGTCGACCCGCTTCGCGTCCTTGAGCAGGCTGCTCGGGCAGCTCTTCGAGACGATGACGAGCTTCGCCTGCTTGGCCTTGAGGCTCTCCAACGATTCGCTCAACCCCACCCGGACCTTCCCGCTGGTGAGGGCCACCTTGAGGGCGTGTGCCAGATCCATGCTCCTTCCTCTTCCCCCCGGCTCAGGCCTCCGTGCTCGCCGCCTCCGGGGGAGGCGGCGGGGCGGGGGGCTTCGCCGGCGTCACCCCGGGGGGGGGCTGCCGGTAGATGAGGTTGACGGCCCCGGTCCCGAGCGCGATGGGCTGGCCCACGATGATGTTCTCGGCCACCCCCTTGAGCTCGTCCACTTCCCCGGTGATGGCGGCCTTCAACAGGTGCGCGGCGGTGATCTCGAAGGCCGCCCGGGCCAAGACCGAGGTCTTCTTCCCGGAGATCCCGTGCCGGCCGATGGCCCGGATGTCACCTTCGTTCGTCATGAGGTCCGCCACCAGCATGATGTGCCGGATGTCCACCGTGAGCCCCTGCTCGCTCAGCGTGCGGGAGGCCTCCAGGATGAGGGCCGCCCGGGCCGCCTCCGCCCCCAGGGTACGGTAGATCTCGAAGATGGAGTTCGTGGTGGTCCGCGCGGAGTCCACCCCGGGAACGTCCAGGACCTCGGAGAGGTTCGATCCCTCCGTGTAGATCACGTACTCGTCCTTCTCCTTCTTGATGAGCGCCCGCTTGATCCCCGTGATCCCCATCACCCGGATCTGGCGGACCGCCTCCGCCGCCTCCAGGAGCCGCTTGAAGGGCATGTCCTCCTCCGGTTCCTTGCCGGCCCGGGGCGGGGCCTGCTCGGCCAGGTGGATCTCGAAGGCCTTGGACTCTCCGGCCCCGGAGCCATCCGACAAAGAGAAACGGCGCCGGTCCAGGCCGCCCAGGAGCGCGGCCTCCAGCTGGCTGCGCTTCAGCCGCCGGGCCTGCAGCAACGAGGCCTTCGGCGTCACCACCACCTTGAGCTCCTCCACCACGGTCCCGATGGAGGCCACGTCCGGGACCATGGTCACCTCGATCCCCAGGGCGATGCCCTGCACACGGGAGAGGTCCTTCTGGGTCCCCTTCTCCACATGGACGGTCATCATGGGAGTGGAAGGGACCCTTCGGGCGTCCACCAGTTCGATCAGTCGGGGGAGCCCGAGCGTCACGTTCATCTCCGCCACCCCCGCGTAGTGGAACGTCCGCAGGGTCATTTGCGTACCCGGCTCTCCGATGCTCTGGGCGGCCACGATCCCCACCGACTCGTGGGGGTCCACCCGGACCTTCCGGAACCGGCGGATCAGTTCCTGCCCGACCTTCCGGACCTCCTCCGGGGGAAGGTCGCGCAGACGTTCCAGCTTACGGACCACCTCGTCCACCACTCCGCCAGGAAGCTCCACCTTGGCCTGGGAGGCCTGCTTGAGCAGCGACTCCCGGATCTTCGAGGACTTCGGTTCCCCGGGCATGGTCAGTCCCCCCCTCCGAGGTCCGGACCGTCGCCGCCCTCGCCGGAGGGCTCCTCGGATTCCTCATCCTCGTTCTCCTCCTCCAACTGGGCCTCGGCCAGGAGGTCGAGCTCCTCCTCCCCGACGGGGAGGGTGCCCTCCAGCCCTTCGCCCCGGAGGTACTCCTCCGGCCGGTAGCGTTTCCCGAGGACCTGGTTCAGCACCTCGTCCACGATGAGCGCCTTCCCCTGCACCGAGCGGGACGGATCGACGCTGTCCTCCCCGTACCGGTACTGGATGACCGTCCCGGCGGTGTTCCGTACGGTGGAATCCTCCTCCACCCTAAGGTCCTCCAGGGCGTTGATGAGCCGACGCTGCATGTAGCCGGAGCGGCTGGTCCGCACGGCCGTGTCCACGAGACCCTCCCGTCCCCCCATGCTGTGGAAGAAGTATTCCGTCGGGAGCAGCCCGTTCTTGTAGCTGGACGAGACGAAGCCCCGGGCCTCCGCCCCCAGGTCGCCCCGCTGGAAGTGCGGTAGCGTCCGGTCGTAGTACCCGCGCAGGAGGCGTTCCCCCCGGACCGACTGCTGGCCCACGGCCCCGGCCATCTGGGTCAGGTTGAGCATGGTCCCCCGGGCCCCGCTCTTCGCGAGGATCACGGCAGGGTTGTCCAGCCCCAGGTACTTCCCGGCGATGTCCCCCGCCTGGTCGCGTGCCTTCGAGAGGGTGGAACGGATGTTGACCTCCAGGGTCTCCTCGAGGGTCCGTCCGGCGATCTGCTCCATCTCCCCCCGGTGGTAGCGGTCCACCAGACCGGAGACCTCCTCCCGGGCCGTGGCCATGACCCGGGCGATCTGGCGACGCGCCTCCTCGGGAACATCCTCGTCGTCGATGCCGGTGGAGAGTCCCTTGAGGCTGATCGCGGTGATGCACAGCCGGCTCATCACGTCGAGGAAGCGCCGGGCCGCGTCCGGCCCGTCGTTGCGGGCGATGGCGTCCAGGATGACCCCCTTGCCGGCGGCGATCGCCTTCGCGTCGATGGTCCCCTTCAACAGCTGGCCCTTCTCGACCACCACGAGGCAGTCGTCCTGCTCGTGGACCTTCGCCGGCTCCTGGGAGCCGTGGCTGCAGATGGAACTGCGGAACTCCACGGAAAGGTCCGGCGGCAGTGTGAGGCTGAAGAGCTGCTTTCCCGTCCAGTACTCCTCGCCCTTCTCCTTCCCCGCGGGCGGGGGCAGCGGGAGCCCCACCTTCGAGAGCAGGTAGGTGGTGTCCCCCCGGTTGAACCGGGGGTTCCGGTGGGTCAACAGGAAGGACGAGGTGATGTGGTCGTGGATCATCCCGATGATCGGCCCGCCGAACCGGGGGGAGAGGATGTGCTCCTGGACCTGCATGATGACCTTCGCCTCGGCCCGGGCCTCCTGGCTCTGGAGCACGTGCAGGTTCATCTCGTCGCCGTCAAAGTCGGCGTTGTAGGGCGTGCAGTCGCACAGGTTGAACCGGAAGGTCTTGTGCGGCAGGATCCGGACGAAGTGGGCCATCATGCTCATCCGGTGGAGCGAGGGCTGCCGGTTGAACAGGACGATGTCCCCGTCGATGAGCTGGCGCTCCACCACGCAACCGGGGCTCACCATGGTGGCGCACATCTCCGCGTTCTTCTCCATCACCTTGATGCGCTGCCCGTCCTCGCGGACGAGGTAGTTCACCCCGGGCACGTAGGTCCCGGCCGGGGAGGCGGGGGTGGGGCCCCGGGTCACGTACTGCTTGGCCACCTCCAGGTTGAAGGCGGTCACCTCCAACGGGACCGTCAGGGCGCGCGCCACCTCTACCGGGATGCCCACGTCGTTGATGGAGAGCAGCGGGTCCGGGCTGATCACGGTCCGGGCGGAGAAGTTCACCCGCTTGCCGGACAGGTTGGAGCGGAACCGGCCGTCCTTCCCCTTGAGCCGCTGGACCAGGGTCTTCAGCGGCCGCCCCGAGCGGTGCCGGGCCGGCGGGATCCCGCTGGTCTGGTTGTCGAAGTAGGTGGTCACGTGGTACTGGAGCAGCTCCCAGAGGTCCTCCACCACCAGTTGCGGCGCTCCCATGTCCCGGTTCTCCCGGAGCCGCTGGTTGATCCTGAGCACGTCGACGAGCTTGTGGGTCAGGTCGTCCTCGCTGCGTTCCCCGCTCTCCAGGGTGATGGAGGGACGCACCGCCACCGGGGGAACCGGCAGGACGGTGAGCACCAGCCATTCCGGCCGGCCGAAGCGCGGATCCAGGCCCAGGCGGACCACGTCGTCATCCGGGATCCGCTCCAGGCGGGCCCGGACCTCCTTCGGGGTGATCTTGTGCCCGTTCTCCCGGAACGTGGTGGGCTTGTCCAGGATGATCTTCTGCTGGATCTCCCCGCACTGGGGGCAGGAGCGCTCCTCCCGGGGAGGACGGCTCGAGAGGGTCTCCCCGTCCGGGCCCAGCGCGGGGGACCGGATCATCGCCCCGGTGTCCGGGAGCAGCCGCCCGCACGCCCGGCACGTGGACTGGAGCAGGCGCTTGATCTCCTTGGCGTAGCCCACGTGGATGACGGGCATGGCCAGTTCGATGAGGCCGAAGTGCCCGGGGCACTCGTTCACCCGTCCCCCGCAGGTCCGGCAGCGCAGGTTCGGTTCGATGACCCCCATGTGGAGGTCCATGAGCCCCATCTCGATGGGGTAGCCGTCGTCGTCGTAGGTGTCCGCCGTGATGACCTTCACGGCGCTCATCCGCCGGATCTCGTCCGGGGAGAGAAAGGCGAACTGGAGGCTCTTGATCCGCTTGGATAGACCGCTCGTCATGGAGACCCCTACTTCATGTCCTCAAGATTGAGCCGCATGACCACGCCCAGGCTCATCAGTTCGTCCAGGAGGAGCTTGAACGAGTAGCTCATCTCCACCTGGTAGATCGACGAGGTGTTCCCGCAGACCGGGCAACGGAGCGTCCCGGCCCGGTGGTCCGGGATCGCGATGTGCCCGCAGGTCGGGTTGCCGCAGACGTACTGGGTGGTCCCGTCCGACTCGTCGAGGAGACGGTCCTTGATCACCATCGCCACGCCGTGCCCGATGAGGGTGTCGCGCTCCATCTCTCCGAAGCGGAGCCCACCCTGCCGGCTCCGCCCCTCGGTGGGCTGCCGGGTGAGGATCTGCACCGGTCCCCGGGAACGCATGTGGAGCTTCCCGGCGACCATGTGGTGGAGCTTCTGGTAGTAGATGACCCCGATGAAGATCTCCGCCTCCATCCGCTTGCCGGTCCGGCCATCGTAGAGGTACTCCCGGCCGTTCGGGCTGAACCCGAGCTCCAGCAGGGACTCCCGGAGCGCCTCCTCCCGCTCACCGGAGAAGGCCGTCCCGTCGATGAACCGGCCCTCCAGCGAACCGAGCTTTCCTCCCAGCATCTCGAGGACGTGGGCCACGGTCATCCGGGAAGGGATGGCATGTGGATTGATGATGAGGTCCGGCGAGACCCCCTCCCGGGTGAAGGGAAGGTCCTCCTGCGGGACCACCAGGCCCACCACGCCCTTCTGCCCGTGCCGGGAGGCGAACTTGTCCCCCAGCTCGGGGATGCGCTCGTTGCGGACCTTCACCTTCACGAGCTTGGAGATGTTCTCCCCCTCGGTCAAGACCACCGAGTCCACCCAGCCGCTCTCCCCGGAGCGGACGGTGACCGAGGTCTCCCGGCGCTTCTGCGGGGTCAAAAGGTCGGTCTTCTCCTCCAGGAAGCGCGGAGGGGAGGTCTTGCCGATGAGCACGTCCCCCTCCCCCACCTGCATCTCCGGGAAGATGAGACCGTCATCGCTCAGGCTCCGGTACGCGGTGTCCACCCGCGCCCCCGCCACATCGGGCCGGGGGATCTCGAACTTGTCCTCCTGGCCCCCGGGGTACTTCCGTTCCTCCGACCGGTAGGTCCGGAAGAACGAGGAGCGGCCCAGGCCCCGGTCCACCGCCGAGCGGTTCAGGATGAGGGCGTCCTGCATGTTGTAGCCCTCGTAGGAGAGGACCGCCACCACGAAGTTCTGCCCGGCGGGCCGCTCGGTGAAATGGACGTAGCGCATGGTCTGCGTCCTCAGCAGCGGCGCCTGGGGGTAGTGGAGCAGGTGCCCCCGGGTGTCGGGACGGCGCCGGTAGTTCACCGACTCCACCCCCAGGGATTGCTTGGCCATCCCGGATCCCATGGTGTTCCGGGGCGTCGAGTTGTGCTCCGGGTACGGGATGAGCCCCGTGCAGACCCCCAGCATCAGGTTCGGGTCGATCTCCAGGTGCGTCTGGTCCTTGCTCAGGTTCAGCGGGACGGAGAACTCCTCCTGGCAGCGCAGGCAGGAGAGCCGGGCATCCCCCGTTCGCTCCCCCACGTTCTGCCAACGCAGGTCCCCCCGGGAGATGGAACGGTGGCACTTGGGGCACCGGTCGGGGATCGGGTACGGCTCCACCGCCACCCAGGTATCCTCCTCCTCCTCGGCGTCGAGCCACTCCACCTTGCCTCCCCGGATGAGGTCGGCAAAGCCCAGGGTCCCCCGGGCGAGCTCGTCCACGTCCTGCCGGGCGATCTTCGGTGCGGCGCCCTTGACCACCAGGAGCGGCCGGCGCAGCCGGCCGCTGTCGCAGTTGACGATGACCTCGTTCATCTCCTTGTCGTAGCGGCAGTTGATCTCGTAGATGCGGTCCCCCAAAGAGGGGGACAGGGTTCCCGACCGGCGCCGCTCCCGGAGCTCCCGGACCAGGTCCTCGGGGCTCGAATGGAGCCCCACCAGGTTCCCGTTCACGAAGACCCGGGCCGCTCGTCGACCCCGCCCGGCGGGGGTCTCCTGGAAGACCTCCGGCCCGATCTCCCGGGTGTTGAGGTCCCTCAGGAGCAGCGTGACCTCGTCCTCGTCGGCCCCCTCGGAAACGTCCACCGAGAGCGCGTAGTTCTTCACCAGCCCGCAGTTCTGCCCCTCGGGAGTCTCGTTCGGGCAGAGACGGCCGAACTGGGTGGGATGCAGGTCCCGGGCCTCGAAGTGCGGCTGGCTCCGGGTCAACGGGCTCGTGACCCGGCGCAGGTGCGAGATGGTGGACATGTGGCTCGTCCGGTCCAGAAGCTGCGAGACCCCGGCCCGGCCTCCGACCCAGTTACCGGTGGCCAGGGCGTGCACGAGCCGCTGGGTGAGGAGGTCCGGCCGGATCGCCGAGGAGATCCGGAGGTCCTTCTTCCGGGTGAACGAGCGCTCCAGCTGGTACTTCAGGTCCTTCAACAGCAGGCTGAAGGCCACTCGGAAGAGGTCCTCCATGAGGTCCCCCGCCAGCTTCAGCCGCTTGTTCGCGTAGTGGTCCTTGTCGTCCTCCCCCCGCTGTCCCAGGTAGAGCTCCAGGACCGTCCGGGCGATCCGCCCGAGGTAGAGCGCCTTCTTCAGACGGTCCGTCGGCGTGTCCCCCAGGTGGGGGAGGAGGGAATGGTCCAGGATCCCGTCGACCTTCCGCTGCCGGTACTCCTTGGCCTGTCCCGTGGCGAACTTCTTCTCCAGGTAGAGGAGCGCGTCCTCGGTGGTGAGGATGCCTTCCGGCGGGTAGGTCTTCTTGCTGGTGCACTCCTCGAGGTTGACGTTCAATAGATGCTTCATGGTCTGGACGAACGGCTCGTCCAGGGGGAGGAGCTCCCCGAGCACCGCCTGGTAGATCTCCTCGTCGTTCTTCATCCCCAGGGCCTTCATGAGGATGGCGAGCGGGATCTGGCCACTGGCGGAGGGGACCGAGACCTGCAGGATCCCGTCCTTCTTCTTCTCCACCACGGTGAGGCTGCGGTACCCGCCCCGCTGGGAGAAGACCTTGGCGCTCTCCACGGGGGTCCCGTAGCGTTCGTTGAACTCGGCGAAGATCCGGTTCGGGGCCAGGTCCTCCAGTGAGATGATCACCCGCTCCGTTCCCCCGATGATGAAGTAGCCGCCGGGGTCCAAGGGGTCCTCCCCGTACTCCACCAGCTTGGCCCGGTACTCCTCCGGGGAGAGCACCAGCGTGCTCGCCTTCTCGATGTTGGCCCGGTGCAGGCTGCAGAGCCGGCTCTTCACCATCACCGGGATGTCTCCGATGTGGACGGTCTCCGGGGCACGCTCCACGCCATTCTCCACCACCGTGACCGTAAGGTCGATGGGGGCGAGGTACGTCAGGTTCCGGAGCCGTGCCTCCATGGGGGTCACCGAGGGTTTGCTCCCCACCGCCTCCTTCACGAAGGGGGGGCCCACCACGATGGTGGGGGCGTCATGGGGATCGACGTTGCCGTTCTTGTCCCGCCGGCGGCCGACCCGGACGAAGATGGAGCTCTTGGTCTTCTGGACGTCCAGCCGGATGATGCCCCGCTCGGTGGAGTCCTCGCTCACCCGGGCCTCGTCCACGATGCGCTGCATCCGGGAGTTCCGGTTGTCCTCCGTGGGCAGGAAGTCGTTGAAGCTGGCGAGGTGGTGGTTCACGATGGAGCGCTCCCGGAAGAAGGCGTCTACGATCTCGCGCATGGACATGGATGCTCACTCCTCCGCGCCGGGGATGATGACCCGGTAGGCCACCGAGACCCCGG
The DNA here is from genome assembly GCA_021806135.1 of Thermoplasmata archaeon. Lineage (GTDB taxonomy): Archaea > Thermoplasmatota > Thermoplasmata > Lutacidiplasmatales > UBA184 > JAKATE01. Next base: position 75,173 of record JAJZYB010000004.1, on the reverse strand, counting down.
CCGTGGGCGATGGCCGATGGATCCGGACCAGCCGACCGATGAGCCCCTGGGGCCCGGCCTCGTCCCGGGCCTTGGCGTAGCCCGGGTCGGTGAGAAGGCCGGCATCGTCTGCGAGGATCTTGGGAAGATGGTCCACCGGGGTCCCCAGGTCGGCCAGCATCCGCTCGCTCTCCTCCGCGGAGAGCACCTCGTGGACGGGCACGAGCTGATGGCGGGGCCGGGGCGGGGCCGGCGGCTTCTCCGGCTCGGCCGCGGCCTTTCCTTTCTTCGACGGCGACCGCCCCTTTGCCTTGGGGGACGGGCTCATTGGAGCACCTCTCGAGGCGGCGGGGGGGGAGCACGGGCCCGCGGGGAGCTTCGGACGCCTTCGCCCCGGACGCTGGGCGGAGAGGTCATTCGAACCCCGGACCAACCGGTTAAAAGCCGGATGCTCTTCGCCGGGACGGAGGCGGAGACCCCCGACCAACCGACCTGAGCTACGGGCCCGCGTGCGAAGGCGGAAGCGAACAGGGCCACCTCGGGGCGGCCGGTGAAGAGGGGACTCACCGCAGGCTCTCCAACTGGCTGATGATGCCCCAGAGCGCGGTCCGGCCATGCTGAGGGAGGTTCACGTCGCTGGCGAGCTCGTCCAACAGCCCCACCGTCCCGGCCACCTTCACGTCCATGGCCGGCCCGATGCGGTTCAACTCGTCCAAGGCTCCTTGGGCCCCCCGACGGATGTTCCGGGGAAGGGAGGCGTCCTCTGTGAGCTGCCCGAGCCCCTCGATCACCCGGTCCAGGGCCTGCAGCGCGCGGGGAGCCAGGCCCCGGCGATCCCCTCCCCCGGGGGGTGGCCGTTCCGGCGCGGGTGCAGGGGAGAGGCTCACGGGCCCCCCCGGCGTTCGCCGGCCTCCTTGTAGGCGGTGACCACCAGGAGCGTCTTGGATTCCCGGATCCCCTTCACCTCGGGCAAGCGCCGGAGGACGAACTCCTTGAGCTCCCCGTAGTTGGAGAAGCGGACCTTGAGGAAGATGTCCGTGTCGCCCGTGACCAGGAAGACATCCTCCACCTCGGTGAACTTGGCCGCCTCGCTCGCCACATGGTCGGCCTCGGCGGTCTCCACCTTCAAGGCGATGAGGGCGACCACGACATCCTCCCCCCAGACCTTGGTGAAGGCTCCTTCCACGGCGGCGCTCACGGGCGGGTTCCCCCCGCTGCTTCTCCCCACGGCACCTTGTCCTGAAGCGCTCCAGAACGGGTCTAGATCGACGGAGCGGATTCGAACTCTTCTCGGAGGTCGTCGACCACCTGCTCGATGACGTCCACGGGACGGGGGGAACTGTACTCGCGGACTCCCCCCGCCTCGCTGACCACCCGGGCAGTGACCTTGTCCCGGGCGCGCAGGAACTCGACACTGAGAATAAGCTCTTCCACCGTCGGGGACCCTCCCGGAGGCGGCGGAGCGAATCGGGGTCACTATTAAATCTTTTGCTCCCTCCGAAGGCCCCGTCCTTTTAAGCGCACCCCTGGTGCCTCCCTCCCCCAGGTGGTGCATTGCCCCCCAGGCGAGAGCGCGGGACCAGCCTCGAAGTGCGGGTCTCCCTGAAACCCGGCGTGGCCGACGCCGAGGGGGAGGCGGTGAAGAAGGCCTTGGAGCTGCTCTCCATCCGGGGCCTGGGCGAGGTCTCCGTCTCCAAGGTCTACCGGTTGACCTTCCCCCGGGCCAACCGGGAGCGGGCCGCCCGCCAGGCGGAACTCGCCGTCCAGCGGCTCTTGGCGAACCCCGTCATCCACGCCGTCTCCGTGACCCGGAGCACTCCCCCGGGAAGACATGCCTAGACGGAGACCCGCCCCCCACCGCCGGAAGGCCCGGGGAACACGGGAATCCCGCTTCGCCCCGGCGAGCGAGAAGGAGCTCGCCGCCCAGAGCGAGGCGCTCCGCCTCGGACTGACCCGAGAGGAGCTCCAGGCGTTGGGGGACTACTACGCCCGGGAGGGCCGGGAGCCCACCCGGGTGGAGCTCGCAGGGCTCGCCCAGTCCTGGAGCGAGCACTGCTCGTACAAGTCGTCCCGCCCCCTCCTCAAGGAGCATTTCGGCAAGCTCCCTCCCGACAGCCGGGTGCTCGCGCGGGGGGATGCCGGGGTCGTGGCCCTGGACGACGAATGGGCCTATGCGCTGAGGATCGAGTCCCACAACCACCCCAGCGCGGTGGAACCGTACGGAGGAGCGGCCACCGGGATCGGCGGGATCCTGCGGGATGTGCTCGCCATGGGCGCCAAGCCGGTGGCCCTCGTGGACCCTCTCTTCTTCGGTCCGCTCCAGGGTCCCCACCGGCCCCTCCCCGCGGGGATCAAGCCCCCCCGCTACCTGTTCGAGAACGTGGTCGCCGGGATCCGGGACTACGGGAACCGGGTGGGGGTCCCCACCGTGGCCGGGTCGGTCCTCTTCGACCCCGCGTACACCGTCAACCCTCTGGTCAACGTGGGCTGCGTGGGCGTCCTCCCCCGCTCCCGCCTCCTCCCGAACCGGGCCACGGCCGCCGGCCAGGTGCTCGTCCTGGTGGGGGGTCGGACGGGCCGGGACGGCATCGGGGGGGTGGCGTTCGCCTCCAGGGAACTGACCGCCGGCAGTGCCGAGGAATCCCGGGGGGCGGTCCAACTGGGGAACCCGATCCTCAAGGAGCCGCTCATCCACGCGTGCCTGGAGTCCGCGGACCGGCATCTCATCGCGGGGATGAAGGACCTGGGCGGCGGTGGGCTCGCCACGGCCTCGGGCGAACTGGTCCACGCCGGTGGGTTCGGCCAGGATCTCCGACTGGACCGGGTCCCCCTCCGGGAGAAGGGGCTCCAGCCCTGGGAGATCTGGATCTCCGAGAGCCAAGAGAGGATGATCCTCGCCGTGGAGCCGCGGAAGGTCCCGGCGCTCCTCGCCATCTTCAAGCGGTGGGACGTGCCGGCCACGCCGATCGGTCAGGTGACCGCCGGGAACCGGGAGCGCCTCTTCCACGGCCGCCGGCTCGTGGGCGAGATGGACCTTGCCTTCCGGCTCGATCCGCCGGTCCCCGTCCTCGTGCGTTCCCCCCCTCCCCCGGCCCCGCCCGAGGACCGCCCGCTGCCTCCTGAGGACCTCGCGCAGGCGATCGTGGAGATGCTGGGCGACCCCAATGGCCTCAGCCGGGAGGGCATCATCCGTCTCTACGACCACGAGGTCCAGGGCCGGACCGTGGGAAAGCCCCTGGTCGGCCACGCGGCAACGCCGACCCACGCCGATGCCGCCGTCCTGGAGTTCCCCCCGGGGGGACCCGGAGGGCTCGCCGTCGCGGTCGGCTCCCAGCCGTTCCTCTGCGCCCTGGACCCCCGACGCGGGGGGGCGGCGGTGGTGGAAGAGGCCGCGGCGAACCTCTACGCCGTGGGGGCTGTCCCCGAGGCCCTGACCGACTGCCTCAACTTCGGCAACCCGGGTGACCCGACCGTCTTAGGGAGCCTCGACGCGGTGCTTGCGGGGATGGCGGAGACGGCGGAGCTCCTGAACGTCTCCATCCCTTCCGGCAACGTGAGCCTCTACAACGGGGGCCTGGGCTCGGCCATCCCCCCCACACCGGTCGTCCTCGCCGTGGGACGAGTGGCCGACGTGGATCGCGTGCTGAGCTCTGACCTCAAAGGGGAAGGCGACCTGCTCTATCTCCTTGGCCCGAACCCCCCGGGGCTCAGCGGTTCGCTCTTCCAACGCCGGCGGGGGGGACCCGGGGGAGGATTCGCCCCCCCGGCCGGCCCCGGGCTCCCCCGGATGGGAAGGGCGCTCTTGGACCTCCATGCCGCCGGCGCCCTTCGCGCTGCCCACGACGTCTCGGAAGGTGGGCTGGCCCAGTGCCTCTGCGAGATGGCCTTTGGTGGCGGGCTGGGCTTCGAGGTCGACCTATCCAGCCTCACCGGGGCCGAGAGTTGGGTACCCCTCTTCTCCGAGGGCGGTCCCCGCTGGGTCCTGGAGGTTCCCCCCCATGCCCAGGAGCGGGTGGAATCCGGACTCTCCGGGCTCTCCTACGCCCGCCTGGGAACGGTCGGGGGTCGGACCGGGCGATTCCGCCACGGCCCCTCCCTCTTCGCGGAGCTCGACCTCCCGGGCCTGTTCCCCCGCTGGCAGTCCGGCTTCTACCCGGCTCCGATCCCGTTCCGGGGAACGTGAAGATCTGCGCCCTCGTCTCCGGGGGGAAGGACTCCCTCTACGCCGCCTGGCTCCTCGAAAGCACCGGCTGGGAGGTGGCAGAGCTCCTCACCCTCGTCCCCGCTGAGCCCGATGCCTGGCTCTTCCACACCCCGAACCTCCGATGGGTCTCCCTGCTGGCGGAGGCGTGGGGGAAGCCCCACCGGGCCCATCCCGTACCGGGCTCCGGGACCGAGGAGGAGGTGAAAGGGCTCACCGCCGCCCTGGCCCCGCTCCGGGGCCGGGGCTTCGACGGGATCAGCGTGGGGGCCATCGCCTCCTCGTTCCAGTGGTCGCGGATCCAGCAGGTGGCCGAGGGCCTCGGGCTCCGGGTCTTCGCTCCGCTCTGGAGGGTGGACCCGCTCCGGGTGGTGGACGAGGAGATCTCCTCCGGCCTGATCATCCGGATCGTGCAGGTGGCGAGCGAGCCATTGGGCCCGGAACTCCTCGGCCGGGTGCTGGATGGGCCTTTGCTCTCGGAGCTCCGGGCCCGTTCCCTCCGGGGTCCTCGGTTCAATGTGGCGGGGGAGGGGGGCGAATACGAGACCCTGGTGACGTATGCTCCGGGATTCTCCTCCCGGCTGGAGGTCTCCGGGAGCCGGACCGAACAACGGGGGGGGCTCTGGTCCTGGACGGTCACCGGGGCCCGGCTCGCCCCGCTCCCCCCCGGCCGGGGAGGCTAAGTAGGCCGGCTCGCCTTCCCCCGGGGATGGCCACCTCCAAGGCTAACGCCCCTGCGCCAGAGGACCGGACACCCACCCGTCCCCCTCCTCCGGGGCAAGAAGCGCTCTCCGACGGGCTGCGGCGATGGGAGGAGGAGACGCTCCGCCCCGCCCTGGCGAAGAGCCCGGAAAGGAAGGAACGGTTCGAGACGTTGAGCTGGATCCCGGTGGAGCGGCTCTACCACCCGATCAATGCGCCCGTGGACCCCGAGCGGTTGGGGCTGCCCGCGGAGTATCCGTTCACCCGGGGCATCCACGCGAGCATGTACCGCGGGCGGCTCTGGTCGATGCGCATGTTCTCGGGCTTCGGCACCCCGGAGGACACCAACCGCCGCTTCCACTACCTGCTCCGCCACGGGGAGTCCGGGCTCTCCATCGCCTTCGACGACCCCACGCTCTATGGTCTCGATGCCGACGACCGGGAGTCCGCGGGAGAGGTGGGGAAGTGCGGGGTGAACGTCTCCAGCCTGGAGGACATGCGCCGGCTCCTCCGCGGGATCCCGCTGGACCGGGTCACCACGTCCATGACCATCAACGGTCCGGCCTCCATCCTCTGGGCGATGTACATCGCCACCGCCGAGGCCCACCGGACCGACCCCCGGGTGCTTGGCGGGACCACGCAGAACGACATCCTGAAGGAGTACATCGCCCAGAAGGAGTTCCTCTTCCCCCCGGGGCCGGCGCTACGGTTGGTCATCGACACGGTGGAGTACGGCGCCCGCCAGCTCCCCCGCTGGAACCCCATCTCGGTCTCCGGCTACCACATCCGGGAGGCCGGATCGACCGCGGTCCAGGAGCTCGCGTTCACCCTCGCGGACGGGTTCACCTACGTGGAGGAGAGCCTCAAGCGGGGCTTGGCCGTGGACGACTTCGCCCCCCGGATCAGCTTCTTCTTCAACAGCCACAACGACCTCTTCGAGGAGGTGGCCAAGTTCCGGGCCGCCCGGGGCCTCTGGGCGGAACGGATGAAGGAGCGCTACGGTGCCCGGAAGGAGCGCTCCCTGTGGCTCCGGTTCCACACCCAGACCGCCGGCTGCTCCTGCACCGCCCAGCAGCCGGAGCTCAACATCGTTCGGACCACCGTCCAGGCCCTGGCCGGGGTCCTGGGGGGGACCCAGTCGCTCCACACGAACTCCTACGACGAGGCCCTCCAGCTCCCCACGGAGAGCGCGGTGCGCATCGCCCTGAGGACCCAACAGATCCTGGCCGAGGAGAGCGGCGTGACGGACTGGGTCGATCCGCTGGGGGGCTCCTACTATCTGGAGTGGCTCACGGAAAGGATGGCGGAGGAGGCCCGCAAGCAGTTCGACCGGATCGACACCCTGGGGGGCGTGGTGGCGGGGATCGAGAAGGGGTACTTCCAGCGGGAGATCCAGGAGGCCTCCTTCCGGTTCCAGCGCGAGGTGGACGCCGGAGAACGCAAGGTGGTGGGGGTGAACGCGTACACCACCGACACGCCCGTGAACGTCCCCCGCCTGAAGATCTCGGAAGGGGCCCGACACGAGCAATCGAAACGCCTCCGGGCCCTGAGGAGGGACCGGAACACGGCCCGTTGGGCGCGAAGCCTGGAGGAGCTCAAACGCGTGGCGAAGACCCCCTCCGAGAACACCATGCCCCCCATCCTCGCGGCCGTGAAGGCCAAGGCCACCTTGGGCGAGATCGTCTCCGCCCTCACCGAGGTCTACGGGCGCTACCGGGAACGCTCCCTCTACTGAACCGGGCGGGGAGGACGTCGGGAAGCCGTGACAGGGTCCCCCACCGGTCCGGTGAGCTCCCCCGGCTACGACGAGGCCCTCCATTACCTCTGGGGCCTGAAGCGCCTGGGGGCCCGTCCCGGTCCGGAGCTCACCGAGCAGGTCCTTAAGGCCCTGGGGGACCCGCATCGGAAGTTCAAGGCCATCCACGTGACCGGGAGCAAGGGAAAGGGCTCGGTCTCCGCCATGGTCGCCTCCGTCCTGAGCGCGGCGGGCTACCGCACCGGGCTTTACACCTCCCCCCATCTGCTCACCTACCGGGAACGCGCGCAGGTGGACGGGGCCCTGGCCACACCGGCGGAGGTGGTCGAGGGTCTGACCCGGGTCCGTGCTGCCCTGGAGAGGCTCGACCGGTCCGGCCGTCTCCCCCGGGAGGCGACCTTCTTTGAGGTGACCACGGCCTGGGCTTTCGACCTCTTCGCCCGGCGGGGGGTCGACGTGGCGGTGGTGGAGGTCGGGCTAGGGGGTCGGCTCGACTCCACCAACGTCCTGCGGGCGCCGGTGAACGTGATCACGAGCCTGGAGCTCGAGCACACCGAGATCCTGGGCCCGACCCTCACGGACATCGCCCGGGAGAAGGCCGGGATCCTTCACCGGGAGGCCTGGGCCGTGACCGGGGTCTCCGAGGGGGAAGGGTTCGAGGAACTGCGTCGGCAGGCGCTCAAACTGGGGGTGCCCCTCTGGGTCCTCGGCCGGGAGATCCGTGTCGATCGGCGCCGGGTGGGGCCGGAGCAGCAGACCGTGGACGTGCGCACCCCGGAAGGGGACCACCCGGACCTCGCTTTGCCCCTCTTGGGCACCTTCCAGGCCCGGAATGCGGCCCTCGCGGTGGCCACCCTCGACCTCTTCCGCCGGGCCGGGAAGGTCGCCGTCCCGGAGGCCGCCTATCGCAGCGGCCTCGCCGCCGTCCGCTGGCCCGGGCGGCTCCAGCGGCTGGAGAAGGATCCCCCCTTCTACCTCGACGCCACGCATACCCCCGAGAGCGCCCAGGAGGTCACCCTCTCCCTGGAAGAGCTCCACCCGGACTCCGACCCGGCCGCCTCGGTGGTGGTCTTCTCCTGCCTGGGGGACAAGCGCGCCGGGGAGACCCTGCAGGCGCTGCGTCCCCTGGCGGAGACCGCGCTGGTCTTCCCCCTCACCTCCGATCGCGCCGCCCCGTTAGAGGTGCTCCGCAAGGAAGCCACCCGGTGCTTCCCCCGGGTGATGGCCCTCCCCTCGGTCTCGGAGGCGCTCCGCTGGGGTCACCGTCTGGTGGGAAAGGGGGGACTTCTCCTCGCTGCTGGGGGGGTCTACCTCGCCGGAGCGGTCCTGGAGGAGGTGGAATCGAGCCCGCACGAGGGGCCCGACCTCGCGGACCCGGCCCGATGGGTCCATCCAGCCGCGCCGCCGGGCCGGCGGAGGGGAGGCCGTTGACCCGCCCCCCCGGAGGGAGACGAGGCGCCCGGAGCCTGCCCCCCCGGGAACTCCCGTGGCCCGAGGTCCTTGCCCGTCTCACCACCTACTACCAGGTGGGGCTCTGGCGCGTCCCGTACCTCAAGGCACACGCCGAGGACCCCTTCCAGGTGCTCGTCGCCACGGTGCTCTCCCAACGGACCCGGGACGAGACCACGGACCGGGTCGCCGCCGAGCTCTTCGAGGCGTACCCCACTCCGGAGGCCCTCGCTCGGGCTCCCCCCGCCCGGCTCCGCCGTATCCTCCGCCCCGTGGGGTTCTACGCCACCAAGGCCCGGGGCATCCGGGCGCTCTCCCAGCTGTTGCTGAGCCGCCACGGGGGAGCCGTCCCCCGGGAGTTGGAGGCCCTGCTGGCACTGCCCATGGTGGGGCGCAAGACCGCGAACTGCACGCTGGTCTTCGGCTTCGGCATCCCGGCGATCCCCGTGGACACGCACGTCCACCGGCTGGCGAACCGGCTGGGGGCCGTGCGCACCCGGACGCCGGAGGAGACCGAAGAGGCGCTCCGAAGGAGGGTGCCCCAGGAGCTCTGGGTCCCGCTGAACCCGCTTCTGGTCCAGCACGGGCAGAACGTCTGCCTCCCCCGCGGGCCCCGCTGCGAGCGCTGCCCGCTGGTGGACCTCTGCGAGACCGGGGAGGCCTTCCTTGGGAACAAGGAGGCGAAGGCTCCGAGAACCGTTAAGGTCCGGGCCCGGTAGGTCAGCCTTCCCCATGACGCTGGAACCCCGGGAATACGAGGAGGCCTTCCCTCCCCGCCTCGGCTTCCACCGGACGGTCTGCGTCTCCTGCGGGGAGGCCTTCTGGACCCGGGGGGACCGGGACACCTGTGCGGAGTCCCCCTGCACCCCCTACAGCTTCCAGGGGAACTCCCCCTTCCGCCGGACCTTCACCCTGGACGAGTTCAGGGAGTTCTACCTGGACTTCTTCGAAGCGCGGGGGCACCGCCGGATCCGGCGCTACCCCGTGGTCCCCCGGTGGCGGAACGACGTGATGTTCGTCCAGGCCTCCATCTACGACTTCCAACCCTGGGTCACCTCGGGGGCCATCGACCCCCCGGCCAACCCGCTTGCCCTCTCGCAGCCCTGCCTGCGGTTCAACGACCTGGACAACGTGGGGGTGACGGGGCGGCACCTGACCTTCTTCGAGATGCTCGCCCACCACGCCTTCAACCGCCCGGGGCATCCGGTCTACTTCAAGGACCGTACGGTGGAGCTCTGCCACGAGCTCCTGGTGGACGCCCTCGGCGCCCCGGAGGGGGAGATCACGTACAAGGAGGAGGCCTGGGAGGGAGGAGGGAACCGGGGCCCGTCGGTCTCGGTGGGGCTCCGGGGACTGGAACTGGCCACCCTGGTCTTCATGGAGTACGAGGGGCGGGAAGGGGCGTGGCGTCCCATGCCCATGACCGTGGTGGACACCGGTTACGGTCTGGAGCGCTTCGTCTGGATGTCCCAGGGGACGCAGACCATCTACGAGGCGATCTTCCCCCGGCTGCTGGAGGAGCTCCCCGAGGCGTTCTCCCTGGCGGAGAAGGCGGTGCTCCTCGACCATGCCAAGAACTTCCTGTTCCTCTTCACCGACGGGGTCGTCCCCTCCAACGTCCGGGAGGGCTACCTGGCGAGGCTCTTGCTCCGCCGGATGCTCCGCGTGCTCCAGAAACACCCCGGGGAGACCGGGCTGACCGCGTTGGTGGAGCGGGTGGCGGAGGATGTGGGGCGGCATTTCCCGGAAGTGCTCTCCGACCGGGCCGGGCTGGAGGAGATCCTCGCGCTGGAGGAGCGCCGCTTCGACGAGGCGCTCGCCCGGGGACGCGTGCAGGTCCGGCGGGTGGAGGAGCGCCGGAGGGCCGAGGGACGGGGCCTCCTGTTAGAGGACCTCCTGGAGCTCTACGACAGCTTCGGCATCCCCCCGGACGCGGTCCGGGAGGAGTTGGGGACCCCGCTGGAGATCCCCCCGGATTTCCTCGCCCAGGTCTCCCGCCGGCATGAGAAGGTCGAGCCGGAGGGTGCCGCCGGCGAAGCGAGCACGGAAGGGGAGCTCCCCCATCCTCCGTCCACGGTGCCGGCGACCGAGGTGCTCTACCCGTTGGACCCGTATCGCTTGAGGTTCAGCGCCCGGGTGCTCTACGTGCATGGGCCCTGGGTGCTCCTGGACCGCACGTACTTCTATCCCACGGGCGGGGGGCAGGTGACCGACCAGGGGACCCTGGGGGGCCGCTTCGTGCCCGAGGTGGCGAGGATCGGGGCGTACGTCCTCCACCGGCTGGAGAGAGGTCATCCGCCCTTCGTGCCGGGGAGCGTGGTGGAAGGCGTGGTGGACGGGGTCCGGCGTCGGCAGCTCATGCAGCACCACACGGGCACCCACCTCATCAACGGGGCGCTCCGGACGATCCTGGGTCCGCACGTCTGGCAGGCGGGCGCCTACAAGGGGGTGGAAGGAGCGAGGCTCGACGTCACCCACTGGTCCGCCCTCGCCCCGGAACAACTGGCCCGGGTGGAGCGGCTGGTGAACCGCATCGTGGCCGAGGACCGCCCGGTCCTGAGCTTCTTCGAGCCCCGGGGGCGGGCCGAGGAGCGATGGGGATTCGGCCTCTACCAGGGAGGGGCGGTCCCCGGGCGGGAGCTGCGCATCGTGGAGATCGAGGGGTTCGACGTGGAGGCCTGCGGAGGCACCCACTGCACGCACACCTCCGAGGTGGGGTTCGTGAAGATCCTGGGGTCGGAGCGTATCCAGGACGGGATGGTCCGGGTCCACTTCGTCTCGGGGGAACGCTCCCTGACGGTGATGCAGGAGCACGAACGCATCCTCCAGGAGACGTCCCGTTCCCTGGCCGCCCCCGTGGAGGGGATCCCCCCCGCGGTGGAGAAGCTCAAGGAGAGGGTCCGGGTCTTGGAGAAGGCGTCCCGCAGCGGCGGGAAGGCGAACCTGAAGGACACAGCGCAACGCCTCCAGCGGGAAGGCGCCTTCGACCTTGCGAGCCCCGGGGGGAGCGTCCACGGGATCGTGGGGAAGCTCGCCCTCTCCCGGGAGGAGGTGCAGGAGGTGGCGCGGGAGCTCACGCGCACGCCGGCCACCGTCGCTCTGCTTTCCTCCGAGCCGGAGGGAGGGGGGGGGATCCTCTTCGTCGCCTCTTCCTCGCCGGATCGCTACCCCGCACGGGATCTCCTCCAGGCGGCGCTCCCCGGGTGGGGAGGACGGGGAGGGGGGAATGCCTCGGCGGCCACCGCCTCTGGGCCTCCCGGGGAGCCGCTGGCCTCCGCCCTCCGCTCGGCCCGGCAGGCCCTGGAAGGGCTCGCCAAGGGCGCCTGAGGGACGGCGGGACAACCCACGGCGGCCCCGACGCGTTCCACCTTCGCTACGGCGGGGGTTTCGTTCCCGGCGCCGGTGCGGGGGGACCATCCCCCTCCACCCGGGCCGGCGGGCCCTGGACGGTTCCCCCTCCCGGGGGTGGTGGCCCGCGACCGGCGGCTCTCGGTTTCCGGAGGACCAACAACGCCAGCACCGCTCCCAGGACCAGCGCGAGCACCAGGGTCCCCAAGAGAGTGTATCCGGCGGTCGATGGGATCCCGAGGACGGTCGGCGGGCTCGGGGGGGGAGGGAGGGAGACGGGGGCCATCGCGAGCAGGGTGGCGCCCGAGGTGGACGACACGCCATTCTGGTCCCGGACCTGGTACCAAATCGCGTACGTTCCTTCGGTCTGGACCGGGCAGGAGAGGGAGGACCGGTTCGTCGGTGCGCATCCTGGAGGGAGGCCGTGCCACGTGAAGGTCAGCGGACCGGCGCCCCCGGTGAGGTTGGCCTGGAAGGTCACGGTGGTCCCGACCAGCGTGCGGCCAGGAGTCACCGCCGGGGGAGAGACCACGAGGGTCGGGGCCACCACAAGGGTGACCGGCCTGCTGGGAGAGGAGGACATCCCGTTCGTGTCCGTCACGGCCACCGAGATGTTGTAGGTCCCCGCCGCGCTGAGAGCGCAGACCACGCTGGCCGTGGTCAAGCCCGAACAGGAGCCGGTCGGCAGCCCGCTCCATTGGAAACGGCTGTAGTCCCCGGTCCCGTTGGAGGCCCCCGCCTGGAAGCTCACCGTCTGTCCCACATCGCGGGAGTCGTGGGAGACGAGAAGAAGATCCACCGTGGGGTCTGGGAAGACGGTGAGGGAGAGGGGGGAGGAGGTGAAGGGGACCCCATTGCCGTCGGTCCCGCTGACCAGGACGGAGTAGGAACCGGCTTGGGATGCCGTGCATGTGAGGGTTGGCCCGGTGCCCGCCGGGCAGCCCGGGGGAAGACCGTGCCAGACGAGGGCACCGCCGCCGGCCCCCCCTGCGACCGATGTGCTGAAGGTGACCGTCTGTCCCGCGTCGACACTGTCGGTGACCTCCCCGGCCAGGATGGCCACAGGGGGGGGTGGCCGTCGGGGCCGCGTAGACGGAGAAGGAAAGGGCGGGGGAGAGGGGAGAGGTGAACCCGTTGGAGTCGGTGACGGCGACCCGTACACTGGTGGGGGTGCTGGTGGGAGAACCCAGCAAGCAATCCACGGTGGCGGTGGTCGTTCCCCAGCACTGCCCCGGGGGGAGGCCGGTCCAGTGGTAGACGGAGAAGATCCCTGACCCGCCCTTGGCGCTCGCCTCGAAGCTCACGACCTGCCCCGTATCCCCCGAGGCGATGCTCCCGGAGGGTCCCTGGGCCAGAGGAACCGCCACCGCTGGGTCCGGAAGGACCGGGAAGGTCAGGGTCGGGGTCGTCACCGAGAAGGAGTTGTTGTCGGTGAGGGTGGCCTGCACCGCCAGGCCGGTCACGTTCTCGGCCAGGTCGGTACAGGTGGCCACGGAGGAACCGTTCGCCGAGGCGACGGTGCAGCCCTGGGCCGGAAGCCCCGTCCAGGAGAAGGAATAGGGGGGTGCCCCCCGGGTCCCGGAGACCGAGAACTGGGCCGACTGGCCCTGGTCCGCGCTGGAACTGGGGGTGCCGTTGAAGCTGCTCTGGACGGGGGCGAGGACGGGATCCGGGTAGACGTCAAGGGGGAAGACCACGGAACTTTGTAGTGAGGAGTCGCAGGCTCGTGCAGTGGCGTTCGCCGTGAGTGCCCCGGCCAGAGGGAGGGAGAGTGTGAAGCTGGCAAACGCGAGGCATGGATGAGCACTCAGGCTCTGGCCATCGCTGAGGTTAAGGTAGTAGTCCATGGGGAGTGGGGGTGTTGTAGCGAATGAAATCGCAGTCGGTTGTGCCACGTCCACTGTGGAAGGGTCTACACACACGAGCACAAAAAAGGGGCCAGCGACCAGCTCATGGCACACGGTGGTTGCGGCCTTCCGGGGTTCGACGGAAAGGTCGACCGCCGACAGGACGCGCTTCTGCCGTGGAGGGGGAGCCTGGTTGCCCAGCGGCCGGGTTTCCCCGATCCGTCGCGCCCCCGGTAAGACGGCAGGGGACGTGGCGCCCGAAACGCCCCGGGTGGAGGAGGCGCCCTGGGCCGTTCCGACCCCCCCCAGAAGGGCGGAACCCAAGAGGAGGAGGACCACGGCAAAGGCCAGGCCAAGCGTTGGCCGTGAGAGAACACACCGTCGCGGCCTCGAGAGAGCGCCTGATCGCTGGAAGCGGCGGAGCCCGGAGAGGACATGGACCCCCCACCGATGAGAAGGGCCGGTGTCCCCCCACCCCCGTCCCCCATCCCGCGCCTTTGGTTCCCTGCTCCCCGGAAATCCCCGCTTGCTTCGTCACGGTCTTCCCCCAGCGCCCGGCCAATCCCCAGGAGGGACGAGGCCGGACCGCGTAGGGAGTCCAGCCAAGGGTTGAGTTATATCATCCTTCGCCCGTCTCCGCCGGCGCATGGGCGGTCCATCCCTCTTCCTTGCCCCTCTCCCGGTGTTTATATAAGCGCGATTGAGCCTTGATTTTCCCGCGCTCAAGGAGGACCCCATTCACATGGACCCTACCCCCACCGACCCCACTGGCATCCCCCCAGAACTGGTCAGCTTCCTCGGACAACCCGGGGGCCGGAGCGTCATCGTCAAGGGTGGGGCCGGCACGGGCAAGACCACGCTCGGGCTCGAACTGTTGGAGAAGCTCGGGGAGAGCGGCCGGAGCTTCTACCTGTCCACGCGTGTCTCCGACGAGGCCCTGCTCCGGCAGTTCCCGTGGCTCAAGACCGTGGAGTCGCGTAACCGCATCTACGACGCCGGGAAGATCTTCCTGGAGACCATCGCGGAACGGGAGCGGGAACCGGCCGCACCGGTCTCCCCCGCCGTCCGTGAGCGGCTCAACCAGGCCCGGGACCTGCTCCGGACCATGGGAGAGGAGGCCACCCGCCCCCGTACCGTGGACCGCACGCAGCTCAACGCGCTGCTCCAGAGGAACCGGATGCCCGAGCTCGAGCACCTGTACGACCGGATCGAGCGCGTGCTCCCGGAGAAGGCCCTCTTGGTGGTGGATTCCCTCGAAGGGGTGACGCACAAGTACGCCCTCGAGATGGAGGAGATGGTCATGGCCCTGCAGAAGGACCTGGCCGAGAACTCCAACACCAACGTGGTGATGATCCTGGAGAAGCCCGAGGCCGGGGGCATCGAGTACCTGGTCGATGGCCTCATCTCCCTCTCCCGGGAGGAGGTGGACGAGCGGAGGATCCGGCACTTGCGCCTGGAGAAGCTCCGGGCCACGGCCATCCCCCGGTCCCGCTATGCGGTCACCCTCGCCGGCGGACGGTTCCGCGCCCTAGGACTGCTTCCCCGCCCAGAGCCCACCGAGATGGCGCCCCATCCATGGCAGCCGATCCCGGACAGCCGCACCCACTTCTCCACCGGGATACCGGACTTCGACACGCTGCTGGGCGGGGGCTTCCGCCGGGGCTCCTACAATGGCTTCGAGATCGACGTGAACGTCTCCACCGACGACTACTACCGTCTCTTCGCGCCCATGTTCCTGAACTTCCTCTCGCAGGACCGGGGGATCCTCGGGGTCCTGTCCGGGGGGGAGTCGGCGGAGTCCCTCAAGGACCTCCTGGCCCGGTTCATCCCGCCGGGGACCTTCGACTCCCGGGTCCGGATCACGGATTACTTCGCGGCCGAGCCGAAGGCCCCGTACATCCTCCCCATGCTCCGGGCCGGGAGGGAGGACGCCCAACGGGCGCTGCAGAACGCCGAACGGGCCGTGCGAGGGGACCGACAGCCCCAGCCCTACATCGAGTACACCGGGTTCGACACGCTGGAGTACCTTCAGGGAGACCAGCTCGCCATCAAGACCCTCTTCATGGGGGTGGAGCGGACCAGCATCATGGGGGACGTGGGATTGGGCCTCCTCAAGCCCGGGCTCTCCTCCACCGCCGAGATCGTGAACATGATGGACACGTACTTCCGGGTGGTGAGCATCGACAACACCCCCTGCCTCTACGGGGTCCGTCCCCGGACCATGCTCTACGCTCTCGCGGTGGACCCGGAGGCCGGGGCGCCGCACGTCCGTCTCATCCCGCTGGTCTGAGGGGCAACGGGACCGGCCCATTGCGGGATCAGGTTCCGAGAGGGCCCCCTCGGGGGGATGGGCCGCGATCTTCGCGCGGGAGATCCGGGGGACCCGCCGTTGCCGACGGGGGACCACCGACGGAGGAGCAGGCTCCGGGAAGGGCTTAACTCCGCTCCCGTCTCCGCTTGCCCGTGCGCGACCCGGCGGCCTTCGAGACCGAGGCTTTGGAGGCCATCCGCAGGGCCGTCCCCTCCCCGGGGAAGGCCGTCATCGCCGCTTCTGGCGGGATCGACAGTACCGTGGCCGCAGTGCTCGTTCAGCGGGCCCTGGGGGAGAGGGCCCAGGCCCTCTTCGTGGACACCGGCCTGCTCCGGGAGGGGGAGGCCCAACGGACCGCCCAGCTGCTGGGGGAGGCCGGGGTCCACTTCGAACTCCTGTCCCGTGCGGAGCGGTTCTTCCAGGCGCTGCGCGGAGTGACGGACCCGGAAGCGAAGCGCAAGGCGGTGGGGACGACCTTCATCCGGATCTTCGAGGAGGAAGCTGCCCGGGCAGGAGCGGACCACCTGGTCCAGGGGACCATCGCCCCGGACTGGATCGAGAGCGGAGGGAACCTCCGGGACACGATCAAGACGCACCATAACGTCGGCGGGCTCCCCCGCGACCTCCGGCTGAAGCTGGTGGAACCGCTTCGCGACCTCTACAAGGATGAGGTCCGCGCCCTCGCCCGCCACCTCAAGGTCCCCGAGGCGGATCGCCAGCCGTTCCCCGGGCCCGGGCTGGCCGTCCGCGTGGTCGGCGAGGTGACCCCCGACCGGGCGGCCCTGGCCCGGCTGGCCTGCGCCGCGGTGGAGGAGGAAGTGGATCGTGCCGTGGCCCAGGGGGTCCTCCCGAGGCCCTGGCAGTACTTTGCCACCCTGCTGCCGGTCCGTACCGTGGGCGTGGAAGGGGACGTACGAACGTATGGGGAGGCCGTCTCCGTCCGGGTGGTGGACTCCCGGGATGCCATGACGGCCACGGCGATGCCTCTCCCCCCGGAGGTCGCCCGCCGCCTCGCCGAGCGGATCACCCGGGCTTCCTCGGGCCGGATCATCCGTGTCCTCCTGGACCTGACGGACAAACCTCCCGCCACCATCGAGTGGGAGTGACCGAGGAAGGGTTTGGGCCGTTTGGCCCAAGTCTTATGAAGCAGGGACGCCGGTCCCCCTATGAGGCTACCTCCGGGAAGGTTCCCGAAGCCGACCATAACGTGCAGAGTTCACCGCGTCCCCCGGGTTGCCCTGCCTGCGGCGGCGGGCGACCGGTGCAGGACCCCCGGACCGGGGAGGTGGTCTGCGCGGTCTGCGGCCTGGTCCTGGAGACCTCGCGACTGGACACGGGGCCTGCTCCGGTGTACGAGGAGGGCAAGGGCTCGGTGCTCTCCGGTCACGGGCCCACCCAGGCTCCCTTTGCCCCGCACCGGCCCGTGGAGACGGTCTTCCCGGGGAACCGGGACGCCCAGGGGCGGCTCTTGGCCCCTTCCGCTCAGAAGGCCTTCCGCCTCCTCCGGCGCCGGGCCCGGGAGGGGAGCTCCCGCCTGAGGGCTGTCCCCGGCAGCAGCCCCCGGGCCGAGGAGGTCCTTCGCCGCGCTTCCTTGCAGCTCGGGCTCCCGCCCCTGGTGCAGCAGGCCGGCATCATGGTGCTCACCAAGGGAGGGGAGGCGAAGCTCTTCCGGGGACGATCGGCCGCCTCTGCCGCGGCGGCGAGCCTCTACGCCGCCTGCCGTCGCTACTCGCTCCCCCGGACCTGGACGGAGGTCTCCCAGGCCGCCGGCATCACCCGGGCGGAGTTCGGCCGTGCTTACATGGCGCTGCGCCGGGGCCTGAACCTGGACCTGCCCCCGGTGGGGATGACCACCTACGTGCGGCGCTTCTCCGAGGAACTGAAGGTCTCCTCCCGGACCGTGGCCCGAGCCCTGAGCCTCTTGGACCGGGTGGGCGACCATCCGGAAGCTTCCGGGGTCTCCCCGAACGGCCTCGCCGGTGCGGCCCTCTACCTCGCGAGCATGGAGATCGGGGAACCGCTTCGCCAGAGCGACATCGCCCGGGTGGCCCAGGTCACGGACGTGACCCTCCGGCACGCCTTCCGCCGGCTCGGGCGCATCCTGGCCGGACGGCCCTGACCCGCCGGGACCTCCCCATGACCGACGAACCGACCGTTCCCGTTCCCCTGCCGGCCGACCTCTACGCCCGGCTGAAGGAGCGCATCCGGGGGAGCGCCTTCCCCTCCCCGGAGGAGTTCCTCCGTTTTGTGGTGGCCCGCCTCCTGGAGGCGAACGCCTCTCCCGGAGAGCCGCTGAGCGCCGAGGACGAACGGCGCATCGCGGAGCGGCTCCGGGCGCTGGGATATCTCGACTGAGCCGCGGGGGACGCTATCTCGGGCAGCTGGCCCCCGGAGGGGCCCCGCCGAGCGCGGCGGCGATCTCCTCGGGCGGTCCGTCCCCCCGAACCTAACACCCCGGCGTCGGCCGGTCCCCCCGTGCCATCCCGAACCCCGACGGGACGATGCGCGATCCGTTCGGGCCACCGAGCCTCGAGCGCGAACGGGGCCATGGCCTCGAACGACCGCCGGACCGGTTCGGAGACGAGGCACGAGAGCCTCTTCCTCCCTCCCGTGAGGGGGAGGACGCCTCCCGCCACGGATGCTCCACCCGGATCCCTGGGCATTTCGGGTCCCAGCCCCGGGCGTTCCAAGAGAAGGTCACCGTCCGCCTGTGCTCCCCCCCGACCTCCCGGGCGAAGGCCCGCTCGGCCCGGTCTTCCTCCCGCTGGACGACCGACCCTGTTGTCCCGTGACCGAGTCGGAGCCCGGACCCGGGTAGTGCCGGGACGAGGACGAAGACGGTTTTCTCGAATGCGGGCCCCCGCGCAGACTTGGGAACTACCCCTCCCAGGGAGGGGGATGGGCTCGGCGGGGTCCGTTCGGGAGAGGTATGTGCGCGTTTCTCAGGGAGAGCCTCCACCCCGTCCTGGGTGGGGGGCAGGGGGGTGTGGGCCACGACCCGGAGCCGGTTTCCACGCCCCCCCTTAAATACCACCGGCGCGCCTAGTGAAGACAGAGCACGGATGAGCGCCAGAAACCGAGGTCCGCAGGCGGACCATCAAGAACCGGATCCCTGCCCGCTCTGCCAGGGAGAAGGGATCGAACGCCGCTGGGAGTACGACCCGGAGAGCCGCACGCTCTTCCAGGCGAACGCCTCTTGCTTGGGATGTGGCGGGACCGGCCGCGCCCCTCCCCGGGTGGAGGTCCGTCCGGACTTTCCCCTCTGCTGGGCGTGGGAGTTGGGGGAGCTCACCTAGCTCCCCAAAGCGTCAAGCCCCCGGACCGGCTCCTTTGGGCTGTGACCGGCCCGGTGGAGGGAGCCGATGCGCTCCGCTGCCCGTTCTGTGGGGCTCCGGAGACCGAACGCCTCCTCGTGGAGGGCCGGCGGGTGCTGATCTTCTCCTGCCTCTTCTCGCCGGTGGTGGACCCCGCCCTCCCCGACACGGAGATCCCCCGGGTCCTCCGGGAGGAGTACGCGGCAGAAGGGAGCGCATACTTCCGCCGCCAATGCGACCGGCTCCACTACTTCGTGCTGAAAAAGATGGAGCCGCCCACGGCGGCCGGACCGGGCCCCTGATCAGGCCGGAACCGCCACTGCGCCGATCCGCGCGAGCGCCCCGTCCACGTTGACCAGATGGCGGGGAAGTCCCAGGACCGCCGGAGCGAGGCCCAGGGCCAGCCCCACGAGCTGGGGGAAGTGGAAGATGGGCATGTTCAGCTCGGTCCCCACCGCCCGTCCAGCCTCCTTCTGATACCCGTCGAGGGAGATGTGGCAGAGCGGACACGGGGTGGCCATGGCGTCCGCCCCGTGCGCCTTCGCGTCCAGGATCTGGTGGCCGGCGATGCGCTCGGCCGTGGCCGGTTTCACGAACTGGATGGGGAACCCGCAGCAGAGCACCCGTCCCCGGTAGTCCACCGGCTCGGCCCCCAGGGCCCGGATGACGTCCTCGAAGCTATGCGGGTCCTCCGGGTCATCGAACTCGACGTGGTCGTGCGGCCTCAAGAGGTGGCAGCCGTAGAACGCTCCCACCTTCAATCCCGTGAGCGGACGGCGGATGAGCGGCTTCAGCCGCTCCGCCCCGCCCAGGTCCTCCACCAGGATCTGGAGCAGGTGACGGGCCTCCGCCCGGCCCTCGTACCGGAGGCCCAGGGGGCGAAGCGTCTCCTCCACCCGCCGGGCCACGGTGGCGTTCTCCTTCAGCGTGTGCCGGGCCAGGGAGAGCATCCCCTGGCAGGTGGAGCAGACGGTCATGATCCGGGTGAGCCCCGCCCGTTCCGCGATGGCCAGGTTCCGGGCGTTCAGCGCCACGTTCAAGGTGAGGTTCGCCTCGTCGACGAACCCGCTCCCACAGCAGGAGAAGTTCGGGAAGTCCACGAGCTCGATCCCCACGAGCGGGGCCACGGCCCGGGTCGCCATGTCCAGCTCCCGACCGGATTCCTGGGCCACGCAACCGGGGTAGTAGGCCACCTTCATGGGCTCCCTCCCTTCGAAGGGGGTGGGGCGGACTGTGTCGTCGCCTTCGGGGGTAGCGGAGGCCGGGGGCCCTTCACGTCCGCGCCCTTCTGGCGCTCCCGGTGGGCCAGGTCCTCGGGACGGTCGAGCGCCTGGTAGATCGCCTGCACCTCGTTGAGCCCCTGGATCGGCGGATGCCGGCGCAGCGAACGGCCCTTCCGCATCATCGCGATGGCCTTGGGCAACTGGCGGAGGCTTCCGCCGAGGCCCAGCGTGTCCACGGCGAGTCTCCGTTCGTTCAGCAGGCCGCCCTCCGTCAGGTTGGAGGCGAAACGGATCGCGTGGCGGCTGCCGGGTTCCCGGGCGCCCAGCTCCTGGTTCGCCATCCACTTCAGGTCCACGATGCGCTCGGCGGGCCGGACGTCCTTGGGACAGGCCTCCACGCAGAGGTTGCAGCGCAGACAGAGCCAGAGTCCCTGGTTCTGCACCGCCTGGAGCCGCTGGGTGTATCCCCCGTCCCGGGGGTCGACTGCGAAGCGGTAGAGCTTCGCGAGCGCCATGGGACCCAGGAAGCTGGGGTCGGAGGCGATGGCCGGGCAGGCACTGTAGCAGGAGGCGCAGGAGATGCACCGGGGGGTCTCGCGGAACTGCTCCACCTGCTCCGGGCTCATCGGGCTCTCCCGGCCCTCGGGCAGCGGATGGGCAGGGTCCGGGATGAGGTAGGGCTTCACGGCATAGTACCGGTCCCAGAAAGGCTTCTGGTCCACCACCAGGTCCCGGAGGACCGGCTGGTTCCCCATGGGATCGATCCGGATACGGCCCCGGAGCCTCACCTCGGGACCGACCGGGGTCCGGCAGGCCAGGCGGCTCTTGCCGTTGATCCGCATGGCGCAGGACCCGCAGATCGCCTGACGGCAGGAGTAGCGCAGCGAGAGGGTGGGGTCGATCTCGTCCCTCACCTTGAGGAGGACCGTGAGGACCGGGGTGTGCTCCTCCACTTCGATCTGGAAGCGGTCGTAGTGGGGGGCTGCATCCTGGGGGGACTTCCGGTAGATCTCCAACGGGACTTCGACCATTTCAGTAGCTCCTCTCCTTCGGCGTGTACTCCGTGATCGTGACGGGCAGGTAGCTCAGCTCCGGCCCCTGGGGGGTCCACCGGGCCAGCGTATGCTTGAGCCAGTGAACGTCGTCCCGCTTCGGGAAGTCCAGCCGCACGTGCGCCCCCCGGGACTCGGTCCGGTCCAGTGCGGCGCGGACCACCACTTCGGCCAGGTCCAGCAAATGCCCAAGCTCCAGCGCGTCGGTGAGGTTGATGTTGTAGACGGTGGAGGGATCGGCCACGTGGCAGTGCTGGTAGCGCTCCTTGAGCCTCCGGATCTCCGCCAAAGCCTCGTTCAGCGGCCCGGGGCTCCGGAAGATCCCCACATTACGGTCCATGAGGGTCTGGAGGGCGGTCCGCAGGGCGGCGGGCGACTCCCCCTCCTTCCGGTCCCACAGCGAGTGGAGTTCCCGGGTGGCCTCCTCCACCTCCCCCGCCGTGACCTCGGCCGGGGAAGCCCGGGAGGCGTGCTCCGCAGCGTTCGCCCCGGCGATCTTCCCGAAGACCAGGGTCTCCAGAAGCGAGTTGGCCCCCAGACGGTTCGCCCCGTGCACGGAGACGCAGGCCGCCTCCCCTGCGGCGTAGAGCCCGGGGATCGTGGCCTCGCCCCGGGGGTTGGTGGAGATCCCCCCCATCATGTAGTGCTGCGCGGGATAGACCGGGATCGGTTGCGTGACCGGGTCCACTCCCGCGAAGCTCCGGCAGAAGTCCACGATCTCCTGGAGCTTCGTCTCCACCTTCTCCCTCCCCAGGTGCATGAGCTCCAGGTGGCAGGTCCCGTCCGGGAATCCCCGGCCCTCGGCCACCTCCGTGGCGATGGAACGGGAGACCACGTCCCGGGAGGCCAGGTCCTTCGCATGGGGGGCGTAGCGCTCCATGAACCGTTCTCCCCGGGCGTTCTTCAGGATCCCCCCTTCCCCCCGGGCGCCTTCCGTGATGAGAATGCCGGAGCCCGGGAGCGCGGTGGGATGGAATTGCACCATCTCCAGGTCTTTCAAGAGCGCTCCCGCCCGGTAGGCCAAAGCGCAGCCGTCCCCGGTGGAAGCGTGGGAGTTCGTGGTCCGGGAGTACATCCGTCCGAAGGGGCCGGTGGCCATGACCACCGCCGGCGCCGAGAACCCTTCCACCGTGCCGGTCTTCCGGTTGAGGGCCACGACCCCTTGGACGCGGCCGTCGCGGACCACCAGCCGGAGCGCGAAGTACTCCTCGTAGATGCGGAGGCGTTCTTCCCGGGTGATCTCCTCGAAGAGGGCCTGGAGGAGCGCCAGCCCGGTCCGGTCCGCCGCGAAGATCGTCCGGTTGTAGGACGCCCCTCCGAAGGCCCGGCGGTCCAGCGTCCCGTCACTGGCCCGGTTGAACACCGTGCCGAAGTGCTCCATCTCGATGACCGTGGGTCCGGCTTGTCGGCAGAGGATCTCCACGGCATCCTGGTCGGCCAGATAGTCCGAGCCCTTCACCGTGTCGTAGACGTGGTCGTGGACCGAGTCCTGGGGGCCCATGGCGGCATTGATCCCCCCCTGGGCGGCCCCGGAGTGGGAGCGGAGCGGGTGGAGCTTGGTCAGGACCGCCACCCGTCGGCCGGCGTGGACGGCCTCCAACGCGGCTCGCTGACCGGCCAGGCCTGCCCCCACCACCAGCACGTCGAAGCGTTCCGTACTCGATCCCCGGACCGGGGGAGGCCGGATGGGTTATAGCGGTTCCAGCGTACGGGGCCCGTACCGTTGGCTCCAGGACCGGGCTCTCTATCTCCGAGGAGAGTCCGCCGACAAACGCTTTTATACGGCGGGGCGCTCGCGCGGTCGGTTCACATGTTTAGCACGGAGGCGAGGCCATTCGCGTCATTGGATGCCGGTAGCTTGCTCAAGGGGACCACCACCATCGGGATCTCCTGCAAGGACGGCGTGGTGCTCGCCACCGAACGCCGGGCCACCCTGGGCGGTGGCTTCATCGCCAACAAGCAGACCACCAAGCTGTTCAAGATCGACGAGCACATCGGGATGACCATCGCCGGGTACGTGGGGGATGCCCAGACCCTGGTGCGGTACGTCCGGGCGGAAGTGAACCTCTACCGGCTGCGACGCGGATCCCCCGTGAGCGTGGA
The DNA here is from genome assembly GCA_021806135.1 of Thermoplasmata archaeon. Classification (GTDB taxonomy): domain Archaea; phylum Thermoplasmatota; class Thermoplasmata; order Lutacidiplasmatales; family UBA184; genus JAKATE01. The sequence goes on along the minus strand of JAJZYB010000004.1, from coordinate 51,888 downwards.
GGGCGCCGCCACGCTGCTCGCCAACATCCTCAACGGGAACCGCCTCTACCCGTACCTCGCCTGGGTCATCCTCGGCGGTGTGGACCCGCGGGGCAACCACATCTTCTCCGTGGATCCGGCCGGCGGGAGCATCGAGGACAAGTACGTCTCCGTGGGGAGCGGACAGGCGCTCGCCTACGGGGTCCTCGAAGAAGCCTACGAGGCTGGTCTCTCCTTGAGCGAAGGTGTGGATGTGGCCCTCCGGGGCCTCACCAGCGCCATGCGGCGGGACTCCAACAGCGGGGACGGCTACCTGGTGGCCACCATCTCCGAGAAGGAGTACCACGACCTCACCGAGGACGAGATCCGCAAGCGCTTGACCAAGCTCAAGATCGCCTGATCCCCCCAGAACCCTTTCCCCACCTCGCCCGCCCGGAGAGGGCCAGCGAGAAGTTCCATTCCTCCATGAGCGTAGAGAGCCTGCTACAGCAGACCCGGGAGGTCCTCAAAGAGGTGCTCCCGGAGGAGATCGAGGTCACCACCATCGAGCTCGAGGGCCCCCACGTGGTGGTCTACACCAAGCAGCTGGACAGCTTCCTCTCCGGAGGCGAGCTCCTGCGGCAGGTGGCCCAGCGGCTCCATCGCCGGGTCCTCGTCCGGTCCGACCCGTCGGTCCTGGCGGAACCCCGGGCCGCCGAAGGGGTCATCCGGGAGCTCGTCCCCCGGGAGGCGGAGATCAACCAGATCTTCTTCGAGCCGGAGACCGGGGAGGTCACCATCGAGGCGGCGAACCCGGGGGCGGCCATCGGCCGGGGGGCCAGCGTCCTCAACGAGCTCAAGCGCCGGATCGGCTGGGTCCCCACGGTGGTGCGGACCCCCCCCATCCCGTCCAAGACCGTGGAGGAGGTGCGCATCCACCTGAGGAACGTCTTCGACGACCGGCGGAAGTTCCTCCGGAAGGTGGGGAACCGCATCGCCCGGGACCGGCTCCAGGAAGCCCTCTGGGCCCGTTCCACCGCCCTGGGAGGCTACCGGGAGGTGGGCCGTAGCGCGCACCTGCTCACCACCCAGAACTCCCGGATCCTCATCGACTGCGGCATCGACCCGGGGTCGGACCGTACCCCCTTCTTCAACGCCCCGGAGATCCAACCCCTGGATGCCCTGGACGCCGTGGTCGTCACCCACGCCCACCTGGACCACTGCGGGCTCATCCCCACCCTGATCAAGTACGGCTACACCGGGCCCATCTACAGCACGGCGCCGACCCGGGACCTCATGACCCTCATGCTCCTCGACGCGATCAAGGTCACGAACCAGGAAGCCCGACGCAGCCTCTACGACTCGAGCCACGTGCGGGAGCTGGTCAGCCGCTCCATCCCGCTGCGCTACGGGGAGACCACGGACATCGCCCCGGACGTCCGGCTGACGCTGCACAACGCCGGACACATCCTGGGGAGCTCCATCTGCCACTTCCACCTCGGGGACGGGGACTACAACATGGCCTACACGGGGGACCTGAAGTTCGAGCGGACCTGGCTGTTCAACCCGGCCACGAACCGCTTCCCCCGCCTGGAGACCCTGGTCATGGAGTCGACCTACGGGGGCTTCCGGGACGTCCAGCCCAGCCGCCAGGATGCCGTGACCGGGCTCGCCCGGCTGGCCGAGCGCGTGATCAAGCGGCAGGGCCACCTCCTCATCCCCGTCTTCGCCGTGGGCCGGAGCCAGGAGGTCATGCTGGTGCTCGAGGAGCTCATGCGGGACAACAAGATCCCCCGGGTCCCGGTCTACCTGGACGGGATGATCTTCGAGGCCACCAGCATCCACACGGCCTATCCAGAATACCTGAACAGCCAGCTGAGGACCCAGATCTTCCAGCAGGGGGACAACCCGTTCCTCTCCGACGTCTTCCAGCGGGTGGACTCCTCCCAGAAGCGCATGAGCGTCATCGATGACCGGGACGCCTCCATCGTGCTCGCGACCAGCGGCATGATGAGCGGAGGGCCCGTGATGGAGTACTTCAAAGCCTGGGCCCCCGAGGAGAGGAACGGCATGGCCTTCGCCGGCTACCAGGCCGACGGTACCTTCGGCCGGCGCCTCCAGCGGGGGATGCGCGAGGCCACGGTCATGGACCGGGAGCGCGCCGTCACCGTCCCCATCCGTTTCGAGATCACCACCGCCGAGGGTTTCTCCGGGCACTCCGACCGGGTGCAGCTGATGAACTACATCGCCACGGTGGAACCGCGCCCCCAGCGGGTCATGCTCTGCCACGGGGAGGAGCAGAAGTCCCTGGACCTCGCCTCCAGCCTCCACAAGCGCTTCGGCCTGGAGACCCGGGCCCCCTACAACCTCGAGACCGTCCGGCTGGCCTGATGCCCGTCGACACCGAGCGCACGCTCCTCATAGGGTTCGACGGGGTCCCCTGGGACCTGCTGGACGCGGCGATCGGGGCAGGCGCTCTCCCCCACGTCGCCGAGTTCCTTCACGGCTCCTTCCGGGGGAACCTGCGCTCCGTCGAGCCTGCGGTGACCATCCCCGCGTGGTACTCCGCGATGACCGGTTACTCCCCGGCGACGCTCGACCTCTGGGGGTTCACCGCCCCCACAGGCCGTCCCGGACGCTTCCGCCCGGTGGAGACCTACCGCCCACGGGAGGCGGTCTGGGACCGGTTGGGAAGGAAGGGGTGGAGGGTCGGGGTCGTGAACTTCCCCGCGCTCCCCGCTCCGCCCGTGCACGGCTACTTCCTCTCCGGCATGCTGCCCGAGCGCCGGCTCGCGACGACCCACCCGCCCTCCCTCGCGCAGCGGCTCCGCTCCGAGGACGGCGGGTGGGACCTGGACCTCCCGGAGTTCGGCCCCGGGGAGTACCGGGAGGCCTTCGACCGCGCCTCCAGGTCCCTGGGAAGGAAGGCCCAGGTCGTGGAGACGCTCCAGGGCGAGTTCCACCCGGACCTCCTCTTCGTCCTCTTCAGCGAGACGGACCGGCTCCAGCACGACCACTGGGACCGGATCGTCCGTTTCCCCCAGGAGGGGGATCCCTGGATCCGTCGTTACTGGAAGGCCCTGGACGAGGCGTTCCATCGGGTGAGGACCGCCTTCCACGAGGACGGCGGCGGGGACCCGGACGGAGGGATGACTTGGCTCCTCTCGGACCACGGCTTCGGTGCGACCGAGGGCTACTTCTTCACCAACCGGTTCCTCCAGCGGAAGGGCTACCTTCACACCCGCCCGACGCCGATCGGAACGCGCCTCCGCCCCTGGACCACGGACTGGCTCGCGAAGGTCGACGGCGTCCTGCCCCTTCGCTCCCCCCTCGCCTGGTCGGATCATCTACGCCGTGCGGTGTTCCCCCGGACCGAGGAGCGCGACGGCAACGCGCTGGATCAGACGTTCGGATGGTTCAGCCGGTTCGTGGATTGGGACTCCACCCGGGCGTTCAGCTTCCCGGTCCCCGAGGCGATCTACGCGAACCCCTTCGGGAGGCCCGTCACCCGCCCCGAACGGGCGAAGCTCAAGGAGGAACTGCGACGAGACCTCGAGGGATTCACCCCGGCCCGGCTCGAGGTGGTGGACCCGGAGGAGCTCTACGGTCGGCCGGTCTCCGACACGGCCCCCCTTCTTCTCCTCTCCTCCCACGGAGGGGCTTGGGAGGTCCGGGGGGACACGAACCACGCTGTGGAGGTCCTCGACCGACGGCCGAGCTACTTCCAGAGGCAGGGGACCCACCGACCGGTGGGGATCCTCGCGGTGAAGGGGAGGGGCGTCCCAGCGAACGACCGACCCACCCCTTTCCGGCTCCTGGACGTGGCCCCGACTCTCCTCGCCCTCCTCGGGCACCGCCCGGAGGAGGCCTTGGATGGCATGCCCCACCCAGCCCTCATGAAGGGCCGGGGGCCTTCGCCCCCCCCCCGCTAGGGGAGAGCGGCATCACCGGCCCCGTGGACTTATCAGCGGGCACCCTCTGGGAGAGGGCGCGGATCATGGAGGCCTTCCACATCGCGATCGTCTCGTCACATCATCCCGCTGCGGAGGACCTGGGCCTTCCCCGGGTCGTCTCCAAGCTCTCGTCGTTCCTGGCGTCCTGGGGTCATCACGTCGAGGTGTACTATCCGCGCCCCTCGGGCTCGAAGGGGAGGGATGCCCCCGTCTGGCAGGGGGTCAAGGCCCACGGGGTCGAGGTCGACGGGATGGGCTGGTTCCCGTTCGGCCCCGACCTCGTCTTCTCCCGCGCAGTGGCCCGGCAACTCGACCCGAAGCTCGACGTCGTCATGGCGAACAACGAACGGGGGGGAGCCCCGGTGGTGCTGCGCGCCAAGCGGGACCAGCGCCGGGGCGACGGCGTCCATCCCCTCGTGCTCGAGGTGATCCACGGGCTCTCCCTCCGGGTGCTCCAGCTGGGGCGCCGGACCCGCCGTCCCGGCCTCCGAAGCTCAGTGGGCTTCCATCTGGACGATTGGGCCCTCCGTCGGCTCGAGGGGAGAGCCGCCCGGTACGCGGACGTCTGCGTGGTCCCGTCGAGGACGGTCCGGGAGGACATGATCCGTACCTACCGGGTCGAGCCGCGTCGGGCTGTGGTCATCTACAACGGCGTGGACCCGCGCCCCCAGCGGACCGAGGAGGACGTTCGGAACGCGCGGAGGGCCCTCGGGCTCGACCCCGAAACACACTATCTCACGTTCGTCGGGCACGATGCCGACCGCAAGGGGCTCGACATCGCGGTGGGCACGGTCCAGCGCCTCCGACGGGGAGGACTGAGGGCCGAGCTCCTGAACGTCGGGAACGACGTCCCCTCCACCGAGGGGATGCGGAGCTTCCGGTGGGTCGACGATGCGACGAAGGGAATGGCCCTGGATGCGGCGGACGTGTTCCTCTTCCCCACCCACTACGACACCCTCCCGCTGGCGGTGCTGGAGGCCGCCGCCCGCGGCATCCCGGTGGTGACGACGGAGGGGGCCAACGTGGAGATGGGGGAGCCCGGGAAGGACTTCGTCCTCGTCCACCCCAACGACGTGCCCTCCCACACGAAGGTCCTCGAGGAACTTCTCCACGACCGGGACCGCCTCGCCGCCCTCGGCCGCTCCGGAAGGGCCGCCTTGGGCACGAGGTCGTACGAGACGCAGGCCCGGGAGTACCTCGAGCTCTTCCACGCCGGGCTTAACGGCGTCGGGGCCGATCGTCCGCGGGCGTCACCCTGACCGTTCCGGGATGGGTCGCAGGTCCCGGAAGTTGAGCGTACGGTTGGCGCCGTACCCCCAGAGGCTGCCGGCAGCGATCCCTCCCATTTGGACGACGAGCGGGCCTAGCCGGGAAAGGAGCAGCGTCAGCCCGAGCAGATTGCTGCCCAACGCCATCAGGGCGATGAGGACGTAGCCCAAGAGATGCTCCGTCCAGGGACGGTTGTGGTGGCGACGGAACGCCAGGTGCCAGTTCAGGGAGAAGTTCCATGCGGCGCAGAACGGGCAGGTAGGCAAGGAGATTGACTTCCACGCCGGTGCCACCGGTCAGGGCGAAGAGGAAGAAACCGCTTCCTTCGGTGATGAGCCCATGCCGCCGTCGGGGATTGGGTTCTGAAGCGGTCGTGGCGACCGGGCTCACGGAGGCGCGGGTATCCTGGATCGGGCATGAAGGCTTGCGTCCCGGGGGGACCACCCCTGAGCCCGGGAGAGAACGGAAAGTTCAAACCCCTGGAGGCAGTCTCTTCTCCCAGGAATGGACCGTTCCGCTCCGTCTCTTCCGGGAGACGAGGAGCGGCCGGCCAGATCGTTCACCCGTTGCCGGTCGTCGGAGGGGGCGGGGGGCCTATCGTCCGGGACCGGTTCAGCCCCTTCCGGGGTACGGGGATCCCGGGACTTTGCCGCTGTGAACCGGCGGACCCTCGCCCTCGTGGCGTTGTCCGCGCTGCTGGGCGCGGTGGCGGCCCTGGTAGCCCTTGCCCTCTACGTGCTCATTCAGTTCTTCACCAACGGGTTCTACTTCCTGCGTCTGAGCCTGGCGAACGTCACCCCGGTGGGTTCTCCCCTGGGGGCATTGGCGGTGGCGGTGCCTGTGATCGGTGGGCTCCTAGTGGGGCTCCTGGCCCGCTACGGGAGTCCCACGATCCGAGGGCACGGGATTCCGGAGGCGTTGGAGTCCACGCTGACCCGGGGAAGCCGTATGGCTCCCCGCACCGCCCTGTTGAAGCCGCTGGCCTCGGCCATCGCCATCGGGACCGGGGGGCCCTTCGGGGCCGAGGGACCCATCATCATGACCGGCGGTGCCGTGGGATCGGTCTGGGGGCAGCTCATCGCGATCTCTCCCGCGGAGCGCAAGACGCTCCTCGCGGCCGGTGCTGCGGCCGGAATGGCGGCGACCTTCAACACGCCCCTCGCGGCGGTCCTGCTCGCGGTGGAGGTGCTCCTCTTCGAGTGGCGGCCCCGCAGCCTGCTCCCGGTCGCGGCGGCGGTGGCGACGGCCACCGCGATCCGGGGCCCGCTCGGCAGGATCAACCCGTTCTTCGGTTCGGCGCCGCTCTTCGGGGTGAACGCCCTCCCCACCGCTGCCCCGCTTCCGGGGACCCTCCTCTACGCCCTGGGCCTCGGGCTCTTCGGCGCTGCCGTGGCCATTGGCCTCACCGTGGGGATCTATCGGACGGAGGACCTGTACCGGCGCTTGCCCATTTCCTGGGTCTGGTGGCCGGCGATCGGAGGGCTGGCGGTCGGGGTGGGTGGATTGGTCCAGCCCTATGCCCTTGGGGTGGGCTACGAGAACCTCTCCCTGATGCTCGCCGGGGACGCTGGACTGGGGTTCCTGCTCTCCCTCGCTCTGGTGAAGGCGGCCATTTGGATCCTGGCGCTCAGTTCCGGCACCTCCGGCGGGACCCTGGCCCCCCTGCTCATCATCGGCGGCTCCGCCACGGGGGTCCTGGCTCTCCTTCTCCCCGGGGTTGGATTACCCCTGGCTGCCCTCCTTGGAATGGTCGCCGCCCTCTCCGGAGCGTTCCGGGCCCCCCTCACCTCGTTGGTCTTCGGAGTGGAGCTCACCCACGACCTCTCGATGCTCCCGGTCCTCCTGGTCGCCTCCCTGGCCGCCTACGGGCTCTCGGTGCTCCTCCTTCCCCGGTCCATCCTCACCGAGAGGGTGGCCCGACGCGGGACCCACGTTTCCCAGGAGTACCGGATCGACCCATTGGAGACCCTCACCGTGGGGAAGCTCATGGCCCGCCGTATCCTAGTGGTCCCCTGGCACTGGTCCCTGGAAGAGGCCCTGCACGCCCTGCCGGAAGCGGAAGGATCCGAGGGCGCGTTCCTCGTGGTGGACGAGGATGGGCACCGGATGGGGTACGTGACCTTCGCCGAAGTCCGTCTCCAGATCCGCCGGACCGGGACGAGGGACTCCCCGGTGGGACTCCTGGCCCGGCGCGATCTGCCGGTGATCCGCGAGGATGAATCCGCCCGCACCGCGATGGAACTGCTGTTGCGTTCGGGGACCCCCGCGGTCTATGTCGCTGATCCGGTGGACCCGGCATGGGTGGTCGGAATGCTGACCCGGGAGGACGTGGCCGACTCGTTCGTGGTCTCCTTGAAGGAGGAGGAGGTCCAACCGCCAACGTTGCGCTTGCCCTCCTTCCGGAGGCGACCCCCTGGTCCCGGCGGCTAGGAACCCGGGTCCGGGCCGGTGCGCTCTCCGGGGGGCCCCCCCGTCTCCGGCGGCTCGGCGAACTCCTCCAGCCGCCAGAAGCGGCCATCCCAGCGTCTCCCGGCCCGCCGGTTCCGAACCGGGCCGAGACCCGACCAGACCGCGCCCGGAGGCAGTTCCCCCCGGTCCCGGACGCCGAGGGCGAACTGAAGCTCTCCGCGGAGAGGGAAGGAGAGGGCCCCGGGGATCGGGGAAGCCTCCCTGAGGACCTGGACCTCCCCGTGCTCCAGGTACCAGAGCCCCACCCGACCGACGGCGGGCGGCCCCGCCCGGGTCCGCAGACGTTCCGCCAAGGACCGACGGGAGAGAAGGACCGCCACCCAATCGGCCCAGGCCCGTCGGACCAGCGCCTGGGCATGCACCTTCCTCCAATCGGTGAGCTTGAGCTCCACCAGGCCGAGTTCGTCCCCCCTGCGCGCGACGGCATCGAAGTAATCCTGCCCGTCGACATCGAAATCCACCCGGTAGCCCCGGGAGGAGAGGAAGCGCTCCAGGGGAGCCCGCAGCTCCGACTCCCGCACCGGGCGAGGGGAGGTACCCGCGTCTCGGGGAGTCACGGCCGATGGAACCACCGGTCCAGGCGCGAGCGCGGGACGGTCACCATGATGGGGCGTCCATGGGGGCAGGTGAAGCTCTCTGCGCACGCGTAGAGCTCCCGGAGGAGCCGTTCCATCTCCTCCAGCGATAGGACGTCCCCTCCCCGGATGGCGAGGTGACAGGCGACGCTCTTCGCCAGCCGTTCGGTCAGCGCCTCCTGAGGAGCGCCTTGGTTCCCGGCGGCGAGCTCCTCGAGCAGGGGACCGAGCGTCTCGGGACGCGCCACGCGTCCCCGGAAGCTGGGCAAGGAACGGACCCGCCAGATCCCCTTCCCGAACGGCTCCACCCGGAACCCGAGACGGGAGAGGGCCTCCCCGTGCACCTCCCAGGCCGCCGCCTGGACCGGGGTGAGGGCGAGGTCCCGGGGGACCAGGAGTTCCTGGTGCGCGGGGGGGTCCTCCTGCTTCACCCGCTCATACACGATGCGTTCGCTGGCGGCGTGGGCATCGACGAGGACGAGGGATCCAGGGGGCTCCAGGGCCTCGGCCACGAGGTAGAGCCTTCCCACCTCTCCCAGGAGCCGGAGCGCGGGATGGACGCCGGTGGCGGGCAGCGTCGCTCCCCGGGAGGGATCCCGCCCTGGCGAGATTTCCCCGGTATAGTGGGCCAGGTCCCGGGGGATGGCCGTTCCCCCCAACGAGAGCGGGAGAGGAAGGGGAGCGCCCCGGGCCCTGGACAGGTCCCCGGAAGGCTCTGGCAGGACGAACGGCAGCGGGCCGGAGGCTCCCTGGGAAAGGCCTGACGTCCGGGGCTGGTCCCGGAGGGCTCCGTGGAGAAGGTGCTGGAGGGCGTCCCGGAGCGCCGCTTCATCCTCGAAGCGCACCTCGCGTTTCGTGGGGTGCACGTTCACGTCCACCCGGGACGGGTCTGCCCGCAGATGGGCCACCACCACCGGATACCGTCCCCGGGGGAGGAGCTCCCGGTAGGCGTATCGGATCCCCTCCTGCAGGGAGCGGGAGGAGAACGGTCGGCCGTTCACCAGGAGCACGATCCCGTCGGCATTCCCCCGGGAGAACGACGGGGGGGAGGCCACCCCCTCGATCCAGAGCCCGGGACCCCCGCTGCCCTGGAAGGGGAATGCCCCCTCTCCCAGGGCGTCCGGGAAGACCTCCCGGGCCGCAGCGGGGAGGTCGGGGAGGGGCGGGAGCCGGAAGCGGACCTCCCCGTCCTGGACGAAGGTGAGGTCGATCCCCGGGTGGGCGAGGTAGACCCGTTGCAGCATCTGCAGGATCCGCAGGCCCTCGGAGGCCGGCGTACGGAGGAACTTCCGCCGGGCCGGGGTCCGGTAGAAGAGGTCCCGGACCTCCACCGTGGTTCCCGGGGCACGGGCCGCGGAGCCGATCGCGGCCGGGGATCCGGCGTCCACCGTGACGGCGTAGCCGTGGGCTTCCCCCGGGGTGCACGTGGTCAACCGTACCCGGGAGACCGAAGCGATGGAGGCGAGCGCCTCCCCCCGGAACCCCAGGGTGGTGACCACGGGGAGCCCAGCCCCTGAGCGGAGCTTGCTGGTGGCGTGCCGTTGGAAGAGCAGAGGCAGGTCGTCCCGGGGGATCCCGGTCCCGTCGTCGGCGACCTCGATCCGGGAGAGGCCCCCGTCCTCGATCCCCACGGTGAGGACCCGGGCCCGGGCGTCCAGGGCGTTCTCCACCAGTTCCTTGACCACCGAGGCCGGTCGCTCCACCACCTCCCCCGCCGCGATGAGACGGATGGTGATCTCGTCCAAGCGCTGGATCCGGGGCTCTCCGCCAAGCCCCGGGGAGTCGCTGGGGCCGCCCAGGCCGGTCATGAGTCCCGGTGGACCGGAGAACGGACCTTTACCCTTTCCCCACGGAGAGCGACCGGGACTCCCCGGATCAACGTCTCCACGCCAGGAGGACGAACGCGAGCCGACCGGCCAGGAGTACGGTGCCGCCCCGAGGAGCCCCACGGTCCAGGGCACCCCGGCCGGCCCCGGTACCCCCGCTCCGGGTCAGGGCGGCAGAGAAGACGGGGAAGGGGTCCGATCAAGCCCTCGGTGGCGGGACAGCAGGGCCGGCCGCCCTCCCCCGGTCGATGGTCTCCGCTCGCGAAGGCGCCGCGACCCGGGTCCAGCATGGTCCCCGCCGCGGCGGGACGAACGGAGGGGGAACACCGTTTGGATGGACTCGGCCGGATCCCCGGGGGGCGCCCTTCCTCACTCCGTATCCGCCTTCCCGTTCGATGGGCCTGCGGGGGCGGAAGGCGTTCCGTCGAGGCGGTGCCGCCACCGGGTCAGCCAGGTCAGGGCTTCCAGGGGGGTGAGACCCTCCGGGGAAAGCGCCCTCAGTTCGTCGATGATCTCCCGGCCGAGCTCTGGTCCGGGTGCCGTCCACAGGACGCTTTGGATGGCGCGACGGGCAGGGGAGGCTCCTCCCCCCCGCTCCCCGGCGACCTCCCGGTGGCGCAGTTCCTTGCGCGCCTCCTGAAGGACACTGGGCGGCAGGCCGGCCAGCTCCGCCACGTGGAGACCATAGCTCTTGTCGGTCGCCCCGGGGAGGAGGGTCCTCAAGAAGACGATCCCCCCCCGCTCCTCCTTCACCGCCAGGTGGGCGTTCCGACCTCCGGAGAGGCCTTCCACCTTCGCGGCGAGCCCGTAGTAGTGGGTGGCCACGATGGTCCGGCACCGCACGTCATCGTGGAGGTACCGGAGGATCGCCCACGCCAAGGCGAAGCCATCCGCCGTCCCGGTCCCGCGTCCCACCTCGTCGAGAAGGACCAGGCTCCTCTCGTCGGAGCGTTGGAGGATCTCGGAGACCTCCGACATCTCCACCATGAAGCTGCTCTTCCCGCGTCCCTGGTCGTCCGTGAACCCCATCCGGGTGCAGAGCGAACTGACCACGCCCACCTCGGCATACCGGGCCGGCACGAAGCTTCCGGCCTGGGAGAGGACGACGAGGAGCCCCGCCTGCCTCATGTAGGTGGATTTGCCGGCCATGTTAGGTCCGGTGAGGAGCAGGAGCCGGCCGCCGGCCCGGTCGAGCTCCAGGTCGTTCGGGACATAGGCCGGTCCCAAGGTGGTCTCGAGGACCGGGTGCCGACCCTCCAGGATCCGGATCCGGCCATGGTCGAGGACCTTCGGCCTCACCCACCGCCGGAGCCGGGCCAGTTGGGCGAAGGTGGCCAGCGCATCCAGGCTCGCCACCGCCTCCCCGGTGGCCTGCACCGAAGGGGCCTGGGCATCCACCTCCTTGAGGAGCCCTTCGTAGAGATCCATCTCCGCCTCCCGCAGGCTCTCCCGGGCCTGGAGGATCGTCGCCTCCAGTGCAGTGAGCTCCTCGGTGGTGTAGCGCTCCCCCTGGGCCAAGGTCTGCTTACGGTGCCAACGGTCGGCGGGGACGCGCTCCAATTGGGAGCGGCTGACCTCCAGATAGTACCCGAAGACCTGGTTGTACCCCACCTTCAGGGAGCGGATGCCACTCGCCTCGGCTTCCCGGCGTTCGAGGGCGGTGAGGGCGGCGAGCGCCCCATCCTGAAGGGCGCGGAGCTCCCGGAGCCGGGGAAAGGCCTCGGAACGGAGCATCCCCCCCTGGCCCGGAAGGGCTGGGAGGTCGTCGGAGAGCGTCTCGCCCAGGCGACTCCTCAGCGTGTCCAGGGGGTCCAGGGAGTTCCGGAGGTCGCCCAGCAGGGACGGGACGCCCCCCGGGGGGAGTTCGCTGAGCAAGGTGCGAAGGCGTAAGACCCCGTCCAAGGACCGACCGAGCGCCCCCAGGTCCCGGGGCCCCCCACGACGGGCCAGGATCCGGGAGGCGAGCCGGGAGAGGTCCCCCACCCCCTTCAATGCCTCCCGTACCTTGGGGAGGAGGCCCGGGGCGTCCAAACAATAGCCGACCACGTCGAGCCGCTCCTCGATGGCGACCGGGTCGGCGAGGGGAGCGGTGATCCAGGAGGTCAGCCGACGCCTGCCCTGGGGGGTCACCGTCTCGTCCATCGCGTCGAGGAGCGTCCGCCCGCGGCCGGCCCCGGGGGACATGGGCTCCGAGATCTCCAGGTGACGGAGGGTCTTCGCGTCGAGCCCCATCCGACCCGCGTTCTGGTGCATCCGCGGGGGGTTCACCAAGACGAGCACCCGGGGCTCGGAGGTCCGGACGTACGCCGCCAGCGAGCCCAGCACGCCGGCCGCGCTCGGGTGGGTCACGACGAAACGCGACCAGGCCGACGGGAGGTCCGCCACCGACACCGGAGGGGGGAGCACGCTCCGGCGCACCCCCGGGAGTCGCTCCTCCCAGAACCCTTCCGAAGGGACCGGCCCGCCCGTCGCCCAAGGCACCAGCACCTCCACCGGGGCGAAGCCGGCAAGCTCGGACACGAGGACCTCCAGGCCCGTTCCCTCCCGGGAGTGGACCACCGTCTCTCCGGTGGAGACGTCCACCAGGGCGGCCCACCACTCCGTCTCCACCGAGCCTTGGACAGCGAATAGGAAGTTGCTTCGCCCTCCGGGGAGCAGGGTCTCTTCCAGGACCGTCCCGGGGGTGAGCACGCGCGTCACCTCCCGCCGGACCAGCCCCCGGGCCTTCTTCGGGTCCTCCACCTGGTCGCAGATCACCACTCGGTACCCCTTTCGGACCAGGCGGGCCAGGTACGGTTCGATGGCGTGATGGGGCACCCCGGCGAGCGGGACGGGATCCTCGCCCTCGAAGGACCGGCTGGTGAGCACCACCTCCAGTTCCCGGGAGAGCGTTTCCGCATCCTCGTAGAAGGTCTCGTAGAAGTCCCCCACCCGGAAGAGCACCAGGTGTCCCGGGTACCGGGCCCGCACGCCCTGATACTGGGCCATCATGGGGGTCGGTTCGGCCATGTCCGTCTCGCCAGTGACCGGGACGGATAAGGGGTTAACCGAGCCTGCGTCTTTCCCACCACCGTCCCCGGGACGGGACAGGGGTCGGGTGGGGCAGGAGGTTCTCCGGCGGGCCCGCGCACTCGCCCGAGCGGAATGGGGCAGGGAGCACCGTGCCGTCTGGATCGCCCGGCAACGTGACGTACCGCAGGTGGCCTTCGACAGCGCCGCCCGTCGGATCCTCAATGGACCGGCCTTTGGAGTGGCCTGCCGGGTGGAGGACCGGAGGGGACGGGTCCTCCTCGTCCGTCCTCCGGTGGGCCGTGACCCCCGACAGTGGTGGGTCACCCCCGGGGGCGGGGGCCGGCGAGGCGAGACCCCCCGCCGATCGGTCCGCCGGGAGGTCCGGGAGGAGACGGGAGGTTCCGTCCTCGACCTCCGGTTGTGGAAGGTCTACGACGAGGAGCTCCGGGCGCCCGACGGGAGACGCCTGACCTGGATCTTCCTGCAGTATCGGGCCCGGTGGAGGGGAGGCCCCCTTCGGCCCCATGACCTCCGTGAGATCGCCGACGTCCGTTGGTTCTCCCGGCTCCCCAAGAAGATGGCCTGGCGGGAGGATTGGCTCCTCCGGTCCCGGAAGGGCCCGGAAAGAGGGGGGGTCAACCGAGGATACGGGGCGTCCTCTCGCGGCAGTAGTCGCCCAGCGAGGCGACCGGTGCTCTCAGCTCCTCCACCCAGGCCAGCAGGGCCATTCCCGATAGGGTCGTGGGATCCGTCCTCCTCCAGCGGAACTCGAGCTTGGAGACCAGGGCCGGGGGCATCCCAGGACCCTCCGGCTCGACCACGGAGACGACCACGCGCATGAAGCCCAGGAGCGTGGGATCCCAGGACCGGGGCTCCATGGCCGGGAGGGGGAGCCCAAGGGCAGAGAGCACTGATGCGAGCTTCCGGTCCACCGGCCGGGCCGGGCCGATCCCCGCCGATGTCGCCCGCCATCCCGGGGGAGCGCCCGCGTTGAAGAGGGCCTCGGCCAGCCGGGAGGTGAACGCGTGGTCCGGGCAGAGGAACAGCACGGTAGGCACGGGGGCGCCCGGCCGGACGGAGGCCCCGGTCAGGATAAGGACTGGGGAGGGACGGGGGCGGCGGGACTCTCCTTTCCGGGCCCCCATGGAGGCATGGGGCATCTCTCCCCAACGCTACGGGGGCGCCCCTCTGCGCTCGCCGACCGCCGGCTATCCTCCCCAGAGGGACGTGAAGGACGGGAGGGTACGGGTCGATGGGGGTGGGAAGGGAACGCTGAGGGGGAGATTTGAACTCCCGAGGCGGAACGCCACCGGTTTTCAAGACCGGCGCCCTACCAGGCTAGGCTACCTCAGCGCACCGGGGCACCGGGGCGGTCCCGATTAAGCCTCGTCGGGGACGTGAGCCCCTGGCCCGCCGCCGGGGGCGGGCCACGGGAGGGGGAGCGGGGCATGCAGGCGCCGGGAGGTTCCCGGCCCATGGGGAGACCATGGGCCGCTTTGAACCCGGGTAATCAGCTTGGAGGGCTGAGATCCTACCACTAGATTACGCCTGCACGGCCGGCGCCGCGCAGAGCCCTCGAATCGTTAAGCCTTCCGACCGAGCCCCGCCGGAGCCCCCCTCACCCCCGGGGCAGGTCCGCAAGGGCCGTCTGCTCCATGGCCAAGAGCTCGAGCCGATCGGGCGAGAGTCCCCGGACCTCCTCCGGCCGTGCCCCCAACCGGAGAAGGGTTTCGGGCCGGGCCGGGCGAGGGTAGGCCTCCGGGGAAAGGGGCCAGCCGAGCGCCTCCACCCACGGGCGGGGATCGGCCTCGGGCACGACCACGAGGACCCCTTCCCGGGTCTCCGGCGAGATCCCCGCCCGGCGGACCGCTTCCGAGAACTGATCCGTGCCGGAGAGGTAGAGCAGGAAGGCGGCTCCAGGGTCCTTCAGCCGGACGCGGCCCTGGCGCCTTGCCCGGTCGGCCCGGAGCACTGCCAGCGAGAGATGCCGGGGCCCGGCCACCGCCTCGGCGTCGACGAGCTGCGCGAACGCCTCCGTCCCCCGGGAAGGGTCCTCTGCGGAGACCCTCTGGAGGGCGGTCACCACCTCCCTGGGGGAGGGGCAGCCCGCCTCGGGGGGTCTCAGCCCGAGCGCCCGGAAGGATGGTCCCTCCACCCTCAGCTCCGCATGAAGCGGACGAACTCGTCCTTCGTCCGCGGCTTGAGCACGTAGTTCTCCGACCGTTCCCGGGCGATGGTGGAGGTGGGTGTCGGCCCGTAGTCGTGGCCCGGGAGGACCACGGTGGCGTCGTCGAGATGGAGCACCTTCCCGAACAGGCTGTCGTAGAGCGCCTCGGAGCTCCCCCCCGGCAGGTCTGTCCTCCCGCACTCTCCCACAAAAAGGGTGTCCCCGGTGGCCACGTGACCTTCGAAGAGATAGAGCACGCTGTCCGGCGTGTGCCCGGGGGTGTGGAGCACGGTGGTGGGGATCCCCCCCACCGTGATCACCTCCCCGTCCGAGAGCTTCCGGTCCAGGTCCAGAGGGGCCGTTTGGTAGGCTCCCACCTTCGCCCCCGTCCGCTCCCGGAGTTCCCCATTGCCCGCGACGTGGTCCGGATGGCTGTGCGTGTTGAGGATGTAGCGGATGGAGAGGGAGAGGGCATCCAGCTCCGTGAGGACCGGTTCCAGCCCGAACGAGGGGTCGATGACCACCCCCTCCCCTCCTTCGCGGTTCGCCACGATGTAGGTGAAGTTCTGATACGGGCCGATCCGGAACTGCCGAAGGAGCATGGCCCGGTGAGGAGGGGGCGGGCAAAAGGCCTTCCGCCTATCCGTCGAACCCGTCTTCGGGGTCCAGCTGAGCTGGTAGGCCGGTCACGGAGTCCAGGATGATCCGCCCGTTGCGTCCATCGAGCAGCCAGTGAGGGACCCAGACCAGTGAACCCTCCCCCATCTCCACCTCCTCCGCCCCCAGTGACCCCCGCGTCCGGTCGATGACCAGCACGCCCCCACGCCACTCCGAGCGATCCACGATCCTGCCGTGGTGCACGAGGGCGGTGGAGAGCGCCGCGGCCCGGCAGTCCTCCTCCGACCGGGTCCCGGGCAACCGACGCCACTCTCCGGGTATTTGGGGGACCAATTCCCGCTCCCGCGTCGACCAGAACTCCACCTCCCCCGGGATGGCCGGGGCCGCGACCCAGAAGTGCGGGCTTCCCGGACGGTCTCCCGGGAGACCGCGGATCCGGTACGCGAAGAGATAGAAGGGGACCAGAACGGGACGGATCCGGTAGCCCCGGAGCCGGTCCTCCGCGTACCTCCGGGCGTCGTCCCAGCCGATCCGGGGCCTCACCACCCGCTCCCGGGGGAAGACCTCCGGTGGGAAGGGCGTGGGCGCCTCCGGGAAGACCTCCTCGGGCGGAGGAGGGGGCACCGGGGAGAGGGGGGTCACGGGAGGTTCAGGGGCGGGGGAAACGACCAGGAGCAGGTCGAGGTCGGCGAGGAGGGTCTCGGGAGAGAGCAGATGGAACCCTGCGGTGGCCGCACGCTCCCGCTCCCGCAGACGCGGGAGACGGGGGAGGAGCAAGTAGAGGGTCTCCCCGGAGGGTGGGGGGTCTCCAGGGCCTTTTCGGAGCCGCCGTTCCGCCTCCGGGCCCCCGAGGAGGGCCTTCCCGTCCGCGGGGCGAGAGGCCCTCCAGGAGGTGTCGGAAAGGGGCTCCACGGTGAAACCCGCTTCCTCGAGGAGCCGCTTGAGCCAGCCAGGGAGAGGGTCAAGGGGAGGCGCCATCGTCGGTCCGGATGCGTCCCCCAGGGGAAGTAGCTAACCTTCGAGGCCCTAGAGGAGGGGGAGAGAAAGGTGCTCCGGCGAGCCCTTTTTAGCGACGGTGTCTCCCCGGGACCGAGCCCATGGCGGAGAGCGTGACGCTCAAAGTGGCCGAGGCGGCCCAGAACGACGTCGGCTTCGGGCTGGCCCGGCTCGACCAGGCCACGCGTCAACGGCTCAAGGTCGCGCCCGGCGACGCGGTGGAGATCCGCGGCCGCAAGATCACCGCCGCCGTGGTCCAGAAGGGACTCCCCGAGGACGAGGGGCGGGGGGTGGTGCGGTTGGAGGCCGTGATCCGCCGGAACGGGAGGCTCTCCATCGGGGACCGCGTGGAGATCGCCCGGGCCGAATGCCCTATCGGGGAGTCGATCACCATCGCCCCCATCTATTCCGGGGCCCCCAAGATGGACCTGGGCGCGGGGCTGGAATCCTTCGTGGGCAAGGCCCTGGCGCGGCGCCCGTTCGTCCGGGGGGACGTGTTCGTCGTCCCGGGGGTCTTCCTCATGGGAGGTTCGCTCCTCTTCCTGGTCGTCGCCACGAACCCCAAGGGGATCGTCCAGGTGGGCCCGAACACCACGGTGACCATCCGCCCGGAGACGGTCAACGAGGTGGAGATCAGCAGCCCCCGGGTCTCCTACGAGGACATCGGGGGGTTGAAGGACAAGCTCTCCCGGGTCCGGGAGATGATCGAGCTGCCCTTGAAGCACCCGGAGCTTTTCGACCGGCTGGCGATCTCGCCACCGAAGGGGGTGCTGCTCTACGGTCCCCCGGGAACGGGCAAGACCCTCATCGCCAAGGCGGTGGCGAACGAGGCGGGGGCGCACTTCATCTCCATCGCCGGCCCGGAGATCATCTCCAAGTATTACGGGGAGAGCGAGAAGGAGCTCCGGGAGAAGTTCGAGGAGGCGGAGAAGCACGCGCCCACGGTGATCTTCATCGACGAGCTCGATTCCATCGCCCCCCGGCGGGACGAGGTGGTGGGGGAGGTGGAGCGGCGGGTGGTCGCCCAGCTCCTCACCCTCATGGACGGGCTCTCCGGCCGGGGGAACGTCATCGTCATCGCCGCCACGAACCGGGAGGAGGCCATCGATCCGGCGCTGCGCCGCCCGGGACGCTTTGACCGGGAGATCGAGATCGGCGTCCCCACGGTGGAGGGACGCAAGGAGATCCTGCAGATCCACACCCGGGGCATGCCCATCGACGCCAGCGAGAGGGAACGGGAGCGACTCCTGGACGAGATGGCCGCCATCACCCACGGATTCGTCGGGGCGGACCTGGCCGCCCTGGGCCGGGAGGCCGCCATGCGGGCCTTGCGCCGCTACCTTCCGGAGATCGACTTTGACAAACCCATCTCGGTGCCGCTGCTGGAGAAGATGAAGGTCACCCCAGCGGACTTCCGGGAGGCCCTCAAGCAGATCGAGCCGTCGAGCCTGCGGGACGTGGCGGTGGAGGTCCCCGCGGTCCGCTGGGAGCAGGTGGGGGGCCTCGAGCGCGTCAAGTCGGACCTGAGGGAGAGCGTGGAGCTCCCGTTCAAGAACCCCCAGGCGTTCAAGACCCTCGGGATCGATCCCCCCCGGGGGATCCTGCTCTATGGTCCTCCGGGGGTGGGGAAGACCATGCTCGCCAAGGCCGTGGCCACCGAGAGCCAGGCGAACTTCATCTCGGTGAAGGGGCCCGAGGTGATGAGCAAGTGGGTGGGGGAGAGCGAGAAGGCGATCCGGATGATCTTCAAGAAGGCCCGGCAGGCCTCCCCGGCCATCGTCTTCGTGGACGAGATCGACGCCATCGCGCCGAAACGCGGGCTCCAGAACTCCAGCGGGGTGACCGAGCGCATCGTGAACCAGCTGTTGACCTCCGTGGACGGGCTGGAGTCCATGGAGCGGGTCGTGGTCCTCGCCGCCACGAACCGGCCCGACATCCTGGACGAGGCCCTCCTCCGGACGGGCCGGTTCGACCGCCTCATCTACGTACCCCCGCCGGACGTGAAGGCCCGGGTCGCCGTGCTCAAGGTCCACACGGCCCGGATGCCGCTGGAGGGAGTCTCCCTGGAGGAGCTCGCCGCCCGGACGGATGGTTTCGTGGGGAGCGACCTCGCGTCGGTCTGCCGGGAGGCTGGGGTGGAAGCCCTCCGGGAGAACCCCCAGGCGAAGAAGGTGCTCTCCCGGCACTTCGACGCGGCGCTGGCCCGGGCCCACGCCTCGGTGGACCAGGAGACCCTCCGCTTCTACGAAGAGTTCGCCCGGGCCACCTCCGCGCTCCGCCTCACTCGGCGCAAGGGCGGCCCGAACGAGGACGTGCTCTACCGGTGAGGGAGGCCGTTGTGGGGACGGGGACGGCTTCCGTCCGGGGGGCCCGGCCCCCGGGGAAGCGCCCGCCCGTTCGGCCCGGAGCCCTGTGTCGGTTACGCATGGTCAAAATATATTAGGGCCGTCAAGTTGGACCGCGCGTTCCCCCGTCAGGGGGAGCACCCTTGAAGGAGTGAAACCAGAATGATCTCCCCCGCGAAGCGCGCGCTCTTCCTGGCCACCGTGGCCCTGGTCCTCATCGGCCTGGTGGTCCCGGTCGCCAGCGCAACGGCCCCCAACTCGAACAAGCTCGCCGTGCGGGTCACGCTGGACGCCTCCAGCACGCCCGCCCCCGCGGGGGTGAACGTCACGCTCTTCCAGAAGGGGTCGGATCTTCTCTGCAACGCCACCACCACCCTCGGCGGCCAGGCCCTGTTCCTCTCCAGCGCCGCTTGTGACCTCACCCCGGGATGGTACACGGCCCGGGTGCCCGCCCAGGTCGACCGCGCGGTGAGCCCGGCGCAGTATATCGTCCCCAGCCAGAGCACCAGGGACACGTTCTACGCCTCGGCCTCCACGCTCGCCTCCGGGGGGCCCATCGCCCTTTCGGGGCTCTCCTCGCTGCTGCTCTCTTCCACCATCCGGGGGAACGTGAACGCCTCCGGTCACCCCGTCTCCGGCGCCGTGGTGGAGATCCGGGACCCGAGCCAGAACGGTTTCGTCCTGTCGAACGGCACCTTCTCCGGCACCTACAGCCTCCCGGCGCCGGTGGGGACCTGGACCGTCTACGCCCAGGCGAACATCCCCGGGGCCTCCACCCCCCGGTACAACTTCACCCAGGCCGTGGTCTCCAGTGCCGGCGCCACCACCTGGACGAACCTGAGCATCACGAACTACCTGGTCCAGGGGTACCTGGTTCCCAGCACTGGGTACGCGATCACCAACAGCACCAACGTCACCCTGTTCGACCTGAGCACTGGCGGGGTGTACCACTCGTACTCCACCTCCGGGAACTTCTTCCAGGCCGGGACCTACGCCTCGCTCCTGGCCGGTAACCCGGGAACCCCTGGGACCCAGTTCCTGATGTTCCTCTCCCCTCAGGGCTATGAGACGGCGACCCAGTACCTGAAGGTCTCGGCCGCCGCGCCCACGCTCTCGCTCTCGGTGCCCGTCACGGCGGACGGCACCCATCCGCCCACCGCGGAGGCCACGACCATCGTCTTCCCCCAGAACTTCAGCACCGCGAACGTGACGAGCCAGGTCACCCGGACCGCGGGTTCCACGTTCGTGTCCCTCCCCAATGCCAGCGTGGGGAACCTCTACACCCAGATGGCCCTGGACTTCGGCTCCCCGCCCGCCGTGAATGCCTCCAGCGCGGAGTTCGCCGCGTTCCAGAACTGGCTGGCCTCTTCCGGTCCGGTCTACCCGGCCGACGTGATGGGGCTCGCCGTGAACGGGACCAGCTTCGTGGAGACCGGTAGCTTCCACCTGAACTACACCTCCGTCCCCACCGACACCAACTTCGACAGCAATCAGGCTCTGGGCTACCGGACCACGGAGAACTACACCCTGGGCACCGCCCTGAAGCCCAGCTACTCGTCCTACCAGTTGACCCTGGGCTTCCGCTACCCGGTCTCCAACGAGGCGCTCAACTACACCGTCGTGCTGCCTCCGGACTACGTTCTGGGCGCCCACGCCAGCGCCCCCCTTGGGACCGTCCTCACCCCGGCCGGACCGGGAGGGACCTGGACCGCGTTCACGCTGAGCGCGCTCCACAGCCCAGGCCCGGAGCTCAACTCCACGGCCCAGTTCACCGCCTACCGCTTCCAGAACGTCTCCGCCATCGTGAACGTGACCTCCAGCAACTTCGCCTTCTCCAGCCACAACGTGCTCAACAGCAGCCGGGCGAATTACACGGTGGTGGTGGGGGCGGGCCAGAACGTGAGCCTCTCCGCCGCGAACTCGCTCATCCCCTCCGCCTTCAACGTGACCGCCTACCGCTGGACCTTCGGGGACGGGACCCCCGGGGTCAACACCACCAATGTGACGGTCTATCACACCTACGCGAAGGGCGGGAGCTACCCCGGTAGTCTCACCCTGGTCGCGAACGGAGGTCAGACGAGCGTGGTCTCCTTCAAGGTCCTCGTGGATTCGGTGCCCCCCACCCCCCAGATCGCCACCAATGCCTCGGCGGTGCACTGGCTCAACGGGGCCCACACCCTGGGCGTCACCTACGTGAACTACTCCACTTCGCTGCGCTTCAACGCCACGGGGAGCACGGACGCCCTCTATTCCGGTGCCTCGGTCCCGGGAGTCATTGCGGACGCGATCTGGAACATCAGCGCCGGACCCACCTACGCGTCCTACAACTACTCCCTGGGCGCCGGGGCCCGCGTCCTCGCCAACGTGACCTACGCCTTCCTGGGGGCCGGCCCCTGGCTGAACCACACGGTGATCAACGGGACGACCTACGCCACCAAGGGATGGGTCTACCGGGTCAGCGAGACGCTCTTCGACTCCGGTGGGAACCGGGCGAACGCCACCCTCTGGGTGCTCGTGAACGACACCCAGAAGCCGGACGCCATCGGGAGCCTCCAGAACTCGAAGGGCCAGAACGTGACCACGCTGGTGGAAGGGAGCAACGAGACCGCCCAGGTGACCCTCATCGACAAGTATTCCCACGACCCCGGGAACGGTTCCATCGCGGCCTACCGCTGGACCGTGAACAACTCGAAGGGGTCGGGGTTCACGCCACGGTACTTCAACGCGACCACGGACGTGGCCCCCTCCGTCTGGCTGCCGGCCGCGCAAGGGACGTATTCCTTCAACCTGACCGTGACGGACCTGGCCGGCAATACCGCCACCACCATCCTCCCGCTCACGGTCTCCCCGAACCGCACCCTGCGTCCGGTGCTGCAGGTCTCCAACTTCACCACCCCCACCAGCCTGACCGCGGGGTCGTCCTACACGATCTGGACCAACGTGACCAACGCGGGAGGGAACTCCTCCGTGGCGGAGAACGTGTCGGTGACCTTCTACCTCACCTCGCCGGGCGTCACCGACCACCGGACCCTGGTGGGAGGAGCCCCCGGGGCGGTCCGATTCTACGGGTACACCAACGGAGTGGTGAACGGGACCGTGGCCTTCACGGGCCTCGCCACGCTCAAGCACAACCAGACGCTCCGTGCCGAGGTGACGTTCACCGCGCCCGGTAACCTCACCGGGAGCCGGGCGCTCTGGGCGAACGCCACCGCGACGAACGAGTTCCCCGGGGACTATGTCGGCGGGGCGAACCTGGCGCAGATCTCCGTGAGCGTGAACCCGAGCCCGACCAACCAGTACCTGGAGTACGGGATCGTGGCGGCGGTGGGGATCCTCATCATCGTCCTGGTCTACTTCGCCTACCGGCGCCGGGCCCGGGGGAGCACCTCCGGGAGCGCTAAGGGGTCCGGACGGGGCGGGAAGGGCTCCTCCAAGGACGACGATGAGGACGATGCCCCTCCCCGCCGCGCCTCCAAGGGGAAGGACTCCGACGACGACTGAGCCTCCGGGGGAGGAGGCCCCTCCACCCCTGGAGAGGGCTTGTCGCAGGTTTGCTATATAGCCCTATATAGAATACGGGGAAACGGCTCTTATAGCCCCGGAAAGTCCTCGGGCGCGAGGATCTCATGCCGGATGCGCCAGCGGGCACCGACGGCCGGGAGGCCATCCTCTCCGGGCTCAACCGGACCCGCACCCGGGGCTTCCATTTCAAGACCTGGATCCTCTCCGGGCTCGGGTTCTTCACCGACGCGTACGACCTGTTCATCATCGGCAGCATCCTCACCATCCTGCCCCTCGCCGGGTGGACCAAGCTCTCCACCGCCGAGACCGCGCTGGTCGCCTCCACCGCCCTCATGGCGGCCGTCCTGGGCGCCCTGGTCTTCGGCCGCCTCCTGGACTACCTGGGCCGCAAGGCCATCTACGGCTTCGAGCTCGTCCTCCTGGTCGCCGGTGCCCTGGGAAGCGCCTTCCTGACCCCCGTGAACGGGGTCTTCATCCTCATCGCGTGGCGGTTCCTCCTGGGCGTGGGGATCGGCGGGGATTACGCCACCAGCTCCACCATCATGGCGGAGTACTCCAACACGAAGAACCGGGGCATGCTGGTGGGGATGGTCTTCTCCATGCAGAGCCTGGGGCTCCTGGCGGGCCCGCTGGCGGTCTTGGGCCTCCTCTATGCCGGGGTCGCCCCGGCGCTCATGTGGAAGCTCCTCTTCGCCTTCGGGGCCATCCCCGCGGCGGCGGTGATCTACGGCCGGCGGTCGCTCCCCGAGACCCCCAAGTTCACCGTGGGCGTCCGGGGGAACGCGAGGAAGGCCGCCCAGGACCTGGAGCGCTACTCCGGCCTCTCCGTCAGCACCTCCAGCTCCACCGCGCCCACCCGGGTGGTGAAGGCGCGCTGGTCCCAGCTGTTCACCGACCGTCGGCTCCTGATGCTCGTCATCGGCACCGCCGGGACCTGGTTCCTCATGGACTGGGCGCTCTACGGGAACTCCATCATGGCCTCCTCCATCACCGGCTTCCTGGTCCCCTCCACGGTCACCGGGCTCGCGCTGGTGAAAGCCTCTGCCAGCTACAACGCGCTCATCTTCGGGGTGGCCGCCCTCCCCGGCTACTGGCTCGCCACCTTCACCATGGACCGGATCGGCAGGAAGCCCATCCAGGTGGTCGGATTCGCCGCCATGGCGGTCACCTTCCTCGTGATCGGGGTCTTCCACGAGCTCGCCACCGCGGCCTACCTGAGCGAGTTCCTGGCGGTCTACGGGCTGAGCTACTTCTTCATCGAGTTCGGGCCGAACGTCACCACCTTCGTCTACCCGCCAGAGGTCTTCCCGGTCTCCACCCGGGGGCTGGGCAGCGGCATCGCCGCCGCCGGGGGGAAGACCGGGGCGGCCCTCGGGACCGTGGTCGATGTCTACATCCTCGCCACCGGCGGCCTCAGCACCCTCTTCCTGGTGCTCGGCATCCTTGCCCTGGTGGGGCTCGTCCTCACGATCCTGCTGTTGCCGGAACCGAAGCAACGGGACCTGGAGGAGGTCTCCCAGGAGGGGCGCTTCCTCTCCCCCATGGGTCCTGCGGGGAGCGCGGCGCCCAAAGGCGGAGCCCTCCCCGGTAGTCTCCTGCGGTGAACGGCCGCTGACCCCACCCGGGGGATGCCCCTTGTCGGCGTGTCGGGCCGGTTCAGCCGTACGGACCGACGTCGTCGAGCAGGTCCACGTGGCTCAGCATCATCCGACGGCAGCAGTACCGGGTGAGGCCCAGCTCGTCCAGAACCTTCCGCGGCTTCTCCCCCCGGGCGGTGCGCTCCCGGTACGTGTCCCAGTACTGGCCCACGACGTTGCCGCACGTGAAGCATCGGACCGGGACCATCATCGGATCGTTCCCCCCCTCAACGGTAGGACTTCTGCCGGCGCTTCCGCGCCCCGCGTCCCTGCGGGAGCTTCGGGAGCTTCCGGCGGGGGTCGTTCACCAGGAGCGACCGGTCGTAACGCTTGAACATCTCGGCCAGGGCGGGGTCCTTCAGATACTCCACCAGCCCACGGGCCAGGGCCGTGCGGGCCGCCGAGGCCTGGCCCATGACCCCTCCTCCGCTCACGGAGATCTGGACGTCCAGGCTCGAGGCCCGGGGGCCCAGGAGGTACAACGGCTGCTGGATCTTCGAACGCACGATGGGGGGATCGAGGAGTTCCAGGGGCCGGGAGTTCACCCAGATCCGTCCCTGACCGCGGGTGAGGACCGCTCGTGCGGTGGCCGACTTGCGTTTCCCGCTCGTGAGGATGGCGGCGGGGGCCCTCACCATGGGCCCACCGATCCCAGGAGGCGGGAGATATCGCCCAGCGTCATGGGAGGCCGCAGGGAGGGGCGCAGCCGCGCCGGCTCCAGGGTCTCCCGGGGAAGGGCCGCAAACTCCCCGGGGACGCCCACGTACGCCATGACCCGGTGGAACGCCTCCCGGCCCCGGTCATGACGGTACGGGAGCATGCCTCGCACGGTCCTCCGGAAGATCCGGTCCGGACGGCGCGGGTAGAACGGGCCCTTGCGGACCGAACCACGGGCCCGGCTCTCCCGGTAGTTCGCGAGGATGGACTCCCGGCCGCCCACCACCACCGCCTTCTCGGCATTGACCACGACCACGTGCTCGCCCTTCAGGAGCCGCTGGGCGATGAGGCTCGCCGCACGCCCGAGGACCAGCCCGGAGGCGTCGATCACCTTGGGAGTCACGGGAAAGGAGGAGAGGGAAGGATGCGCCGGATGGGCGTTCGTGGGAGCTGCGGGCGATGCCGGAACGCCTCCGGGCGGCGATGCGCCCCTGGGCTTGGCCCGTGAGGCGGCTTTGGGGGCCGGGGTTTCAGGCAACGAGCCTCACCCCCTTCCCATCTCCGTGCTGCGCGAGGAGTTCGGAAAGGCTCAGGGCCTTCCCACCGGCGGACTGGATCTTCTCCCGGGCCCCGGGAGAGAAGGCGAGGGCTCCCACCGTCAGGGGCTTGGTCAGCACGCCGGAGGCGAGGAGCTTGGTGGGCACGAGCAGCACTTCCTGGGCCTTCGCGACCCGTTCCAACTGGCCGACGTTCACGGGGCGCCGGTGGTGCCGGGACCGGGCCAGATGGACTTCGGCAGCCTCCCAGAGACCGGTGGTGGCCCCGCGACCCTGGCGATGAACCTCCCGCAGGAGGCGACGGAGCTCCGGGTTACCCTTGGATGATTGGACCATGGTGGGGGAGGGCCACCCACCTGAGGTCCGATTATTAAGGTTTCTCGCCGAATGGTCAGTCCCCCCCCTTAAGGACGGTCCCGCGGGGCTCACCGGGCATACCGGGCCGGGGACCTCGGCCCCGGGAAGGGCTTGCCCATGACCGGATCCCCCTCCGGCGCAGCCGCTCCGGGGCCGGTCACCCGCCGGTCCTCTTCCGCACAACGCTTATCTAAGCGTCCACAATGATTCCTACCGATCGAGGCCTTGGAGATGCGTAAGTTTCTCACCGAGCTCAGGGGCAAGACCGTCATGACGCACGAGGGGGACATCCTCGGCATGATCGACAACTTCGTGGTGGACACCTCCACGGGGAACATCCAGCACGTCCTGGTCCAGCCCAACAACGAGATCGAGGTACGGCTCTTCCAGACCGACGGCGAAAACCGCCTCATCCTTCCCTTCAAGAGCATGCGGGCTGTCCGGGATGTGGTGGTCATGGAACTTGCCCCCAAGTGAGGCCCGCGAACCTTTCCCCTTCCTCTCCATCGTCATCACGGTCCGCAACGAGGAGGCCCATCTGGCCTCCCTGTTGGAGAGCCTGGTCTCCCAAGAGCCTCCATTCGAGATCGTCCTGGTCGACGCGTTGAGCACGGACCGGACCTGGGCCATTGCCGAGGAGTACCGCTCCCGCTACCCCGAGCTCTTCCAGCTCTTCCGTGAGCGGGGGCACCGGGGGGCGGGGAGGAATCTCGGGGTCCAGCATGCGCGGGGATCGGCCGTGGTCTTCATCGACGGGGACTGCATCGCGCAGACCGGCTGGCTCGCCCGGATGCGCGAGGCGCTCTCCCAGGCCCCGGTGGCTGCCGGAAGGACCGCCGCGACCGGTACCCGGGCGTTCTCCCGGTTGGAGCGGGTGGAGCTCTACCAGAGCGGGAAGGACGTGACCTACCCCAGCTGCAATCTGGGATATCACCGGGACCTCTTCGACCGGCTGGGGGGCTTCGATGACCGGTTCGTCACGGCGGAGGACATCGACCTGAACCTCCGTGCGGTCCGGGCCGGGGCGACCATCGTCTACGCCCCGGAGGCCCGGGTGCTCCACCAGATGCGGGCCACCCTGCCCCGGTTCCTCCTCCAGGCGTTCTGGAATGGGTACGGGAGGAAGCAACTGACGGAGAAGCACGGGCTGCTCTGGGCCCACTACCGCTACCGGCAGATGCTCCAGAGCCAGCGCTCTCCTCTCGCCTACGCCCGGCTCGCGGCCGCGCTGGCGGGATACTTCACCCGGTTGTTGACGGCTCTGGGAGCGGATCGGCGGATCCCTCCGGAGTCGCCAGGGACGAACCGCTCGGACCGGCCCCAGGAGGCCTGAGGACCGGTCGGGGCCAGGTCGGTGGGCGATCAGCCCGAGGTGACCTGGTCGGCCACCTTGATGACCTCGTCCAGGATCCGGGACGTGTCCTGGCCCTGGTCGACCACGGCCACCAGGAGCGCCTTCTTCCCGCTTCCCACGATGAGGGTCCGGGAATCCGTCCCCTCGATGACGATCCGCTCGGGAGGGGAGCGGTTCAACTCCGTGTTGGCGGTGGCCGCGGCCCCCAGGATCGTGGCGCACATGATGGCGAAGGTCTCCGTGTAGACCCCGGCAGGGACATCGGCGTACAGGACCAGACCGTCCCGGGAGACGAGGGCACAGGCGATCGCCCCGATGCGGCCCTTCAGATCCTTGATGACCGCCCCCACGTTACCTGCCGCCATCATCCTTCCCTCCCCTCAATCAGATCTCCTCGATGATAAATTTGCACTGGTCCTTGCCCAGGCTGGCGCACTCCTCTTCGGTACAATTGACCCGGGTCCCTCGGTACCGTTCATAGACCTCCCGGATGATCCCTCGGAGCCGGTGACAGGTAGGGATGTCACTCTGGACTACCTCCACGCTGCCTCGGGCAGTGATTGCCTGGTCCGAGAACTGAATATCCTCGACCCACCCCCTGGACTTAAGCATATCGGCGACCGTGGGGAAGTACCGGGTGCGGTCATGGAGGCCCTCGTCCGCCAGGTCCGCGCCGAGCACGGCACCCTCCCGGAAGAACAGCCCGTGACAGGCGTGGGACATGACCCCCTCGTAGAGGTCCTTGATCTTGGCCAGTTCCTCCTGGCTGACCTTCACCCATCGCATGCTCGTACCTTCATCACCTTTCCACGAGTATTAAACCTCCCCCCATGAAAGGCCCCTGCCTCTCACCGGGGGCTCTTCTGGAGGGCCATGAGGTCCTCGGTGGAGATCTTGCCTCCCTTCTTGAACCGGGCGAACAGGTCTTCCTCCTTCGGGGGTTCCTCCACCTCGGGTTGACCTAGGGCCCGGGCCCGGGCCGCATGGAGCATCTTCTCCAGGTCCCGCACCTCTTCGATGGCCTGGATGTGGGCCTGGTGGGCCTGGTCGCTGGCGGTCTTGACCTCGAGGAGCTTCGCCTGCACCTCATCGGCCTCCCGCCGGAGGCGGTCCACCTCCTCGAAGAGCTGGACCATGAGCTCATGCTCTCGCTGGGCCCGTTCCGCGAGCTCGCCCACCCGGTGGTGATGCTCCTCGGCCGCCTGCCGGGCGGCCTCCGTCTCCCGCATGGCCCCATCGACCTCGGGGTCCTGATGGAAGCTCTCCTCCTGGGTCCGGATCTCCTTCTGGAGGCGCTGGATCTCTCCCAGGAGGCGCGTCTCGGCCTCCTTCGAGAGCGAGCTGGTCATGTGGCGGAACTCCAGTTCCTTGAGCTCCTTGCGGAGCCGCCAGAGGGGCATGCCCCCGCTGCGGGCCTGCCGGGTCCGCTTGAGTTCCGAGACCTTCTCTGCCAGGGTCTCGAACTGGCGGTTGGCCTCGTCCCGGGCCCGCTTCTCCTCCCGGACCCCCTCGTTCAACGCATCGCGCTCGTGCCGGTGCGCCTGGGCCTCCGAGCTCTTGGCCCGGAGCTCGTCAATGATGGCCATGCGCTTGTCGGCCCATTGCCGGGCCTCGGAGTTCAAGCGGTCCCGCTCATCGCGGAACTGGTCGGCGCGTCGGTTCGCCTCCGTGCGCTTTTTCTCGAGTTCCTCTGTCGCGTCCGCCATCGAACCTGCGCCCGAGCGGGGCGCGCCGCCAAGAAGACGGTCGTTCACCTTCTCGAGGGCATATAAAGGCTTGGCCGTGGTCGCGTCCCCCCTCGAACCGGGTGTCCGCTGAGCGCCTCCAGGGCCCCGTGGAACGTCACGGCTTTATCGGGGAGCGGAGCTTGGCTCCCCAGGACTGGCCAGCATGCCGGGGGAGGTGGTGGGCCGGATCTATGGGGACGTCGGCCTCGGCGCGTTCCGCCTGACCCTCGCCCATCCCCTGGAACGGGGAGAGTACCTCTCCGTGAAGGACGAGGGCGAACGCGATGTCCTCTGCCAGCTCGACGACGTGCAGCGCCGGAGCGACCTGAGCCTGGAGAAGGCCACCGAGATGGTCCACGGCGGCTCCGTGGACGTGCAGGAGTCCTTCTACGGCAAGGCTCGGATCCTCGGTTACCGGGAGGGCGGGCTCATCCGGGTCCCCCAGATCCCGTTCGCCCCGGGAGCCACCGTCCACCGGGCCCAGGAGCCCCTCATCGCCGAGGTCCTCGGCCTCAAGACCAACGGGAACGCCGGCGCCTACCTCGGGCTGCTCCGGGGACACGACCTCAAGGTGGAACTGGACATCAACGCCTTGGTCCAGCGCCATGTGAGCGTGCTCGCGAAGACCGGCGGGGGGAAGAGCTACCTGGTGGGCGTGCTCTTGGAGGAGTTCCTCCGCCACAGGGTCACCTGCATCATCATCGACCCGCACGGCGAGTACGGGAGCATCCGCTACAAGACCGAGCACATCCCCAAGGAGAGGGCCGAACGCTTCCACGTGGAACCCCAGTCGTTCCGGGAGCAGGTGCAGGAGTTCTCCCCGGACACCAAGCTCAATGCCGAGGCACGCCCGCTGACCTTCTCCCTCGGACACCTGGATGCCCGGGAGCTCCTCCTCTTCCTGGGGATCACCAACGTCCGGGGGTATGTGGCCCCCATGAAATCCCTCCTGGACGAGGCCAGCCAGGGCGCCGAGGACTACACGGTCAAGGACCTCATCCGGCTCGCGAGGGGACGGGAGGATGGGGGAGCGCTCTTCGAGGCCATCGCCCAACGCCTCGAATACATCGACGAGACCCGGCTGTTGGCCCCGAAGGGGACCAGCCTCACCGAGCTGGTGGTCCAGGGGAAGATGACCATCCTGAACCTGCGCGGCGTGGCGCCGGACGTGCAGGAGCTCATCGTGACCCGGGTGGCCACCAGCTTCTTCGACCAGCGGAAGCGGGGGAAGATCCCCCCCCTCTTCCTGGTCCTCGAGGAGGCGCACAATTTCTGCCCCCAGCAAGGCCAGGCGCTCTCCTCCCGGATCCTCAAGACCATCGCCAGCGAGGGGCGGAAGTTCGGCCTCGGGCTCTGCGTGGTGAGCCAGCGGCCGGCGCGGGTGGACAAGAGCGTCCTCTCCCAGTGCGCCGCCCAGCTGATCCTTCAGGTCACCAACCCGCTCGACGTCCGGGCCATCGCCCAGAGCATCGAAGGGCTCACCGATGGGATGACCGAGATCATCCAGGGGCTCCCCATCGGCACCTGCCTGGTCACCGGCGGTGGGTTCACCACCCCCCTCTTCTGCGAGGTCCGTCCCCGGGCGAGCCGGCACGGGGGCGAGTCGATCAAGATCGTCCCGAACTCCTGAGACCGGCCTCAGAGCCCCTTCAGGTAGTCCGCGAGGAGCCGGATGCCGAAGCCCACGAACCCCGAGGACGCGTAGGACGGGGCGAAGCGCGCCGCTCCGCTCCCCACGTAGGCCGTTCCGGCGATGTCCAGGTGGGCCCACGGGGTATCCCCCACGAAGGTGTGGAGGAAGGCCGCCGCCGTGATGGCCCCCGCCAGGGGAGCCTCCAGGGAGTTCTTCACGTCCGCCACGTCGCTGCGGACCATCTCGTGATGCACGGGCTTGAGCGGCATACGCCAGAGCCGCTCCCCGGTGGCCTCACCCGAGGCGAGCAACGCGCGGGCCAAACCGTCGTCGGTGGCGAAGAGTCCCGCCGAATCGAACCCCAGCGCGGTCACGCAGGCCCCCGTGAGAGTGGCCAGGTCGATGATGATGTCGGGGTGATGGGTGGCGTTCAACCACGAAAGACCGTCGGAGAGCGCCACCCGGCCCTCGGCGTCCGTGTTGAGCACCTCGATGGTCTTGCCCCCGAACGTCCGCACCACGTCCCCCGGGCGGTAAGAGCTCCCGGATGGGACGTTCTCCGCACAGCAGAGGACCCCGATCACCCGGGGGCGGACCTTCAGCGCCGCCGCCGCCCGGAGGATGCCCAGGACGGCCACGGCACCGGATTTGTCGAACTTCATGTCCGACATGTGGATGGCCGGCTTGATGGAGATCCCCCCGGAGTCGAAGGTGATCCCCTTCCCCACCACGCCCACGGTCCGGCTCCGGGCCCCTCCCTGTCCCGGGTACTCCACGACCACCATCCGGGGGGGATGGGTCGACGACCCTCCGCCCACGGCCAAGAGACCGCCGCAGCCCATCTCGGCCAGCTGCTGCTCGTCGTAGACGGTCACCTTCAATCCGAACTCCTTGCCCATGGCCCGGGCCTGCTCCGCGAGGAAGGCAGGGCTCGCCACGTTCGCGGGCAGGTTCCCGATGTCCCGGGCCCAGACCACTGCTTCGGAGAGCTTCCCGGCCGTCTCCAGGTTCCCCCGGACCCGGGCAAGAAGCCGTCCCTGCTCGGGACCCAAGGCGAGGACCACCCGCTCCACGGTTCCCGGGGTCTCCGTAGGTTTGAACCGGGTGAACTCGTAGAGGGCCAGGCGGCACCCTTCCGCCATGGCCGACGCGGCGTCCGCGGGGTCCACGCGCCCCTGGGTGAAGAGCGGGAGCCGGAAGGCCAGCGACCTCAGGCGGCGGCCCCGGGCCTGTCGGACCACACTACCGGCGACCCGGCGCAGTTCCTCGGCATCCAGGGAGCGATCGGGTCCCAACCCGGCCACGATCAACCGCCGGTCCAGCCCCGGGAGAGGCACCACGTGGAGCTCCCCTCGTTTTCCCCGGATCTCCCCCCGTGCCACGGCCCGCTTGAGATATCCGCCGACCTTCTGGTCGTCCGGTCCGAGCGAGCGAGGGAGCGCAGGTTCAGGGCCGGAGCGTTCGGTGAGCCCCACCACCACAGCTTCCACGTCCTCCAGATCCCACGCTTCGGCACGAACCGCCTCGAGCTTCATGGCAGGGTCGGGGAGACACCAAGGGGATTTAGCCCCCCGGTGGGGGGCCCGGCGGGACGGACGAGGGGCGAAAGGGCGTTTAGAGGCCCTCTGGCCGGAGCTTGTGGCGGTCCACCTTGATCCCGGCGGGCGTCAGGGCGAGCAGGTTCTTCGACACGCCCGCCACATCTCCCCCGGTGTCCCGGACCACGTTCTTCAACTCCGAGTTCAGGCGGTTCACGGCCACCTGGTCGTTGGAAAGGGAGGTGTAGTCGAGGAGCACGATGTCGCCCTGGTAGGCGTACTTGGAGAGGGCGTGGAGTTCCTCGAACCGGAAGATCTCGGCCACCCGGACGGTGGCCTTGGCCGCGTTCATGGCCGACGCCTCGTCCTCAAAGTGCATGGCCCCCAGGTCGAGGAAACTGCCGTCTTCGAGGGTATCGTCCTGGTGCCGGCGGAGAATGGGCTTTCGGAACATGGTCCTATCCGTGGGAAAGAGGACTTCGGAGGCTCTCTTAAGCCTACCGCTCCAGGCCCGGGGGATGGGCACGCCGGGGCGGGTTCTTCGCCGGCAGCCACCAGGCCTGGCGGGCGCCCAGCGCCACCGGGAACTCCCCGACCCCCTCCGTCGCCGGCCGGTCCGGCAGCCGCCCCCGCAGGGAGACCTCCCGGGACCCGTCCCCTGGGTGGAGGAAGGGTCTCCCCTCCGCAGGGAAGTGTACTTCCCGTATCCCGACCCCCTCCGGGCCACAGATCAGGCGCGCCTGGGTCAGTTCCTCCCGGGAGATCACCTGCTTGGCGCCGTACTGGGCATCGATCATCTCCACCGGCCCCCGGGGGTCCACGTGGCGGATCCGATAGAGCCGCTCCTCCCGCTCCACATAATCGCCCGGGCCGGCGGGGGGGAGCCGCAGGAGGAAGGTGACCCGGTAGATGTCCTCACCGCCTTTCCGGCTGTAGAGCGAGGCGCTCTCCAGGTAGCCGGCCCCGAAACGCTCCCGGAAGCCCCGGGCCGCGGAGCGAGCCTCGGGGGTGGACGAGAAGAAGATGTCCCAGCCCTCCTTGAGCTCCTGTTCGAAGCTCACCGCCCGCCGGACGCTCTCCGAGGCCCCGCGCAGATGGTTTTCCCACTGGAGGTGCGCCCACGCCCGCAGGGCGGCGCCGGACCGCAGGCTCCCTTCCTCCGAGCCCCTCAGTTGGAGCTGCGCCGTGTAGAAATGACCCTGGCGCCGGCTGCATTCCGGGCAGACGTGGTAGACCACGTGGACCTCGGTGGAGCACTCGGCCTCCCACCGGGTCCCCTTGAGCTCCAGGGTGGCGGTCGCCGTGAGCCGCCGGAGGAGCGGGTCTTCCGTCTCTTGAGTCCACCGCACGTCCACCAGGTTGATCCCTGGTCGTAGCCGGAGCTCCCGGGCCAGATCGCTCCCGGTGAGCGTTCCCGGGGGGGTTACCCTCTCCCAGTGGCGCCCCACCTGGCGGGCCCCGCACATGGGACAGAAGACCCGGGAGATCCGGCCAGGGAGTTCTAGGAGTGGGGCCTGCTGCCCCCAGCAACGGACGCAGAGCGGGCCCTCGAAGGGTCCCTCCTCCGTGCCGCAGACCACGCAAAATGCCGGCGTGTCGGCCATCTCCGCGTCCACGGGCGGTGGAGGTAGGGGCTCGCTTATGAGGGTGCCCGAGGCGACCGTCAAGGCATCTGCACGATCTCGGCGTGGGGGATCCCCCCCAGGGTCCCCGTCCCTCCGGGGGCGATGAGCCCGGCGGACTCGGCCCACGACACGGCCCGGGGTCCCAGCAGGTTCACGATGGTCCCCCGGCGGACCTCCCGCAGGAACTCCTCCGCCGAGACCGCCGTGACCCCATAGAAGGAGGAGGAGATCTTGATCGCCCGTTGCCCGAGCTTCACCTCGGTCTCCACCAGTTCGGCGTCGCAGGCCGCCACCACCACCTCCCCCCGGACCCGGTGGACCCGGAGAACCACCTGCCCCGGACCCCGGCTCCCGGGGACGGGGGACTGGGCCTCGCTCTCCGCACCGTTCGTCATGGGGACTTCCTCCCGGGGAGGGCGGGCCACCGGCCCGGTGGGGAAAAACCCTTCCTGCGTGGGTTCGCTGCCGACGCCCTGGTCCTGGGAGGCGCTCAGGTGGCGTAGACCCCTTCCTCCACCCCCTACGTCCGGCGGACGAGGTCCACGAGGTTCCGGGTGAAGCGCAGTCCGTAGACCGGCACCACCATCCCGATGAGGAGCGATACCCAGGCCGCGTTCGCCACGTTGCCCAGGGCGAGGTTCCGTCCAATGTACTGCATCATTCCCACCCCCCAACGAGGTGGTGACTCCCGCCGATGGTGCTGAGGCCAGAACTCCTGGACCTCGAGCCCCGTCCAGCGGCGGTTCATCGGGCTGGAAGTGCCGGGGAGAATGTAGGGAGAAGGGGGCCGGCAGGACGACCCGGCGCATCCGGGTGAAGGGCCCGGTTCGTGGTGGTCCATCCCTTCCCAGAACTCGGCGGGGATCGTCTGGACGCCGCTCCAGAGGTCGAGGAAGGGATGGTGGAAGCCGTTCCGGAAGGTCTGGACGAGAATGGCGACCTCGGCATCCCCCCAGAGGAGGGGCGCCCTCAGGAAGGAGAAGGTCGCGTCGAAGACCCACGGGAAGTACGTCGGGACCGGAGAGGAGGCCACCACCTGCAGGACCGGGGCCACCACGCGTCCCACCCGCCGGCGAGTGGCCAGGGCGATGAGCCAGGGTTCCATCGCCCCCCGTCCTTGGTCGGGGCTGACGATGGAAGGGGCGCGGACCCGTGTCCCTCCGCACTCCGCGGTGCGGCGGTCGGCGGAGCGCTGGGCGAAAGGGGCCGCGCCGGTCCGTCACCCTAGTGGGCCATCTTGTAGACGCCGGGCCGGGGACTGTACACCTCGTTGAGACGCTCCAGCTCCCCCACCAGGCGCTCCACCTCGGCCTCCGACAGGTCGTGCTCCCGCGCGGCCTGGCTCACCTGGGTCAAACTGAAGCCCTGGGGGTTCGCGCTCTGGAGCCCGGTCAGCAACCGACGGACCCGGACCAGCCGGTCCCGGTGGCCGGAGCTCACCCCCGTGTAGATGGTGTCGATGTCCAGCTGCCCGCCCTCCACCGTCGCCACCCGACGCAGGAAGTGGTCCACCACCGACACGGCCCGGTCCGCGTCCTCCCGGGTCGCCATGGCGGAGAGCCGGGACCGGGCCGAGGCCTCCGTGAGCCGGATCAGGGCCTCGAGCTGCCGGGGCGTCACAGGGATGGGCCGGGCCGCCTCGCCCTCGCTCTGGCGGACCGCCAGGCGTCGCATGCCGGTATAGTAGTCCTTCAGCCGTTCGTACGCCTCCTGGTCCATCGTCGGGAAGACCCGTTGTTTGGCGTAGGCCACGTACTTCCTCAGGAAGTCCTGGGAGAAGAGGCCCGAACCCAGCCCGGAGGCGGGGTTGGCTCCCCGGTGCCGGCTCGCCTCGCGTCCCTCGGCCCGTTGATGCTGGGCGAGGATCGCCTCGGCCAGATGCTGGTCGCGCTCGGCGTCCGGGACGTCCAGGATGATGAGGATGAGGTCGAAGCGGGACAGGAGCGTGGGAGGGAGGTTCAGCTCCCGCTGGGGCTCCTCCCCGGGGGTGAACCGCCCCAGCTTGGGATTGGCGGCCGCCAGCACCGGACAGCGGGCCCGCAGCGTCACGGTGATCCCGGCCTTGGCCACCGAGACCGTCTGCTGCTCCATGGCCTCGTGCATGCTGGCCCGGTCCCCCTCGGACATCTTGTCCATCTCGTCGATGCAGAGCATGCCCCCATCCGCGAGGACCATGGCCCCTGCCTCCAGCACCCAGCGCCCCCCGGCGAAGTCGTCCCGGACCGCGGCGGCCGTGAGCCCCGCCGCCGTGGCCCCCTTGCCGCTGGTGTAGACCCCCCGGGGGGCGGTCTCCGCCACGTAGCGCAGGAGCTGGCTCTTCGCGACCCCCGGGTCCCCCACCATGAGGATGTGGACGTCTCCCCGTACCCGCATCCCGTCGGGGAGGTCCTTGTGCACGCCCCCGAAGAGCTGGAGGGCGATCGCCTGCTTCTCCGGCTCCATCCCTGCGACGCTGGGGGCGAGGGAGGCCACGATCCGGGGGAAGACGCTGGGGTCGCCCCGGTAGGCCTCGATGGCCTTGCGTTCCTCCTCGCTGATCTCGATCTCCAGGTACTCCCGGTCCAGCCGTTCGAGCGAGTTGGCCAGGAAGACGGTGTCGAAGACGTTGGAGGTGGCGTTGGACCCCCGGGAACCGGCGGGCCGGGGGACCCCTTTCAGCACGCCGTTCGCCACCATCCGGGTCCCGGGGACGATCTGTCCGACCAGGTCGTCGAGAAGGATCACCGTGAGGCCTTCGGGATGGGCCCCCCCCCGCAGGGTCTCCGGGTTCTCCTGGAGTTCCAGGCGCTGGTAGTCCACCGTCCGACTCTCGTCCTCCAAGAGGCGGAACCGGACCCGGCCGGCGGGTTTCCCGCACCCCCCCTGGTCCTCATCACAGCCGGGGGGAGCCTCCACCACCGGGCTCGTCTCCTCCTGGGGCCAGCGCAGGTGGGTATGGCAGGCGGAGCACTCATAGACCGCCTCGGTGATCTGCGGAAGCACCTGGCTGACCCGCCGGACGATCCCATCGACCGACAGGAAACGGCGCAGGTGGTTCTGCCGGAGGCGATGGATGGCCACCCGCTCGTGGGGGGGAAGGTGTTCCACCCTCAGGTGGATCGGGCCCGGGAGGTTCAACGCCCCCGGCAGCATTTCCTCGAGCGCCCGTTGGCCGGCCGTAAGGACCGGCTCCGGCCGCTGGAGGAGCTGGTCCGCCAGGGCCGTGTCGCGCCGGTCCAGCTCGGAGAACTCCACCGTGAGGGAGCGCTCCTGGGGGTAGGCGTCCGCCACCCGTTTGAGCTGCGCCCGGTACGGGCTCTCCTCCAGGAAGGTCCGCCACCGGAGCGTCAGCTCCGGCGGGGCGAGCACCACCGGGGGGACCAGGGCCACGTTCCTCGCCTCCTACGGCTCCAGCCGGTACCGGTCCCGGGGGAAGAGCCGGGCCTCGCGGACATTGGTCAGGTGGGCGAGGCGGCCCACCAGCCGGTCCAACCCCAGGGCGAACCCCCCATGCGGGGGCATGCCGTAGCGGAAGGCCTCCAAGTAGGCCCCGAACTTACCGGGATCGAGCCCGGCCTCCCGAATCTGATCCTCCAGCCGGTCCAACCGGTGTTCGCGGAGCCCCCCGGAGAGCATCTCCTGGCCCCGGAACTCCAGATCAAAGTAGTAGGTCCGTTCCGGATGGCTCTCCTGGCGCTGGGCATAGAACGTCCCGCGTTTCAGGGAGGTGGGGAACTCGGTCAGGAAGTAGAACTCCGCCCCCTTCCTTTCCTGCATGAGCTCCCCCAACTGGCGCTCGTCCTCGGGGGATAGGTCCGCCTCCGCACCCGGGTCCCCCGGGGAGCGCCCGAGCCATTGAGCTGCCTCGGAGAAGGGCAGGCGGGGGAAGGGACGCGAAGGGGTGGGGAGGTCGTCAGCGAGCGGATGCTTCCTTGCCTTGAGCCCGTCCCGGAGCTCCGTCAGCATCCCCGCGACCAAAGCCTCCACGGTGGAGATGAGCTCCTCCGGCTCCTCCACGTACGCCATCTCCGCGTCGATGCTGGTGAACTCCGTCACATGCCGGGTCGTGTCCGAGGGCTCGGCCCGGAAGGCGGGAGCGATCTCGAAGATCCGCTCGAGCTCGGTGGCCATGAGCATCTGCTTGTAGAGTTGCGGGCTCTGGGCCAGGTAGGCGGGCTCCCCGAAGTAGTCCAGCCGGAAGAGCGTGGCCCCTCCTTCAGCCCCCTGGCGGAGGATCTTCGGGGTCTCCACCTCCAGGAACCCTAGCGTTCCAAAGGCGCTCCGTACCGCTTTGAGGGTCTCCGCCCGGAACTCCACCACCAGCTGGTTCTCCGGTTTGCGCAGGTCCAGGACCCGGTGGTTGAACCGGGTGTCCAGCTCCACCCCGACCCGGTCCGCCACCCCGAGAGGGAGGGGAGCGGCCGCGGGGTTCAGCAGTCGGGCCTGGCGGGGGAGGACCTCCGCGCCGACCCGGGCCCGGGGGTTTGCCGCGACGACCCCTTCGGCCTCCACCACGCTCTCCCGGGCCAGGGAGGAGAACAGGGTGAAGATCGCCGGGTCGGTCTCCCCCTTCTTCAAGGTCACCTGCAGAAGCCCCCCGCGGTCCCTCAGGAGCGCGAACGCCACCCCGCCTAGCGCGCGGTAGTCCTGCAGGTGGCCGGCCACCCGCACTTCCTGGCCGACGAGGCCCGGCAGTTCACGCGACAGCCGACGGGGTTGCGACATGCGAAGCTTCCTCCTTGGGTACGGCGATCCCCTGCCGGCGCACGTGGCCCGCACGGACCAGTCCCAGGAACAGGACATGGGGGCTCTGCGGGCGGGAGAGGAACTCGGGATGGTACTGCACGCCCAGGTAGAAGGGATGGGTGGTGAGCTCGAACCCCTCCACCCGTCCGTCCGCGCTCCGGGCGTTCACCACGAACCCCTGCCGGGAGAGGTCGTCCACGTACGCCGGGTTCACTTCGTAGCGGTGCCGGTGCCGCTCGGAGATCTTGGTCCGTCCATAGAGCCGGTTCAGCACAGACCCTTCCACCACCTCCACGGTCTGGGCCCCCAACCGTTGGGTCCCCCCCAAGTGGGCTTGGCCCGCCTGGCTGTCCAAAAGGGTGATGGCCGGGTGCGGGGTGGCGGATTCGAACTCCGTGGAGTTGGCCTCAGGGTGGTTCAACAGGTGGCGGACCGCCTCCACCGTGGCCAGCTGGAAGCCAAGGCAGATCCCGAGGAAGGGGATGCCCCGGGTCCGGGCGATCTCTGCGGCGAGGATCTTCCCTTCCACGCCCCGGGTCCCGTACCCTCCCGGGACCAGGACCGCGTCCACCGCCTCCAGCGCCTGGCGTTCCCCGGGGAGACGGAGGAGGTCCTCCGAATCGAACCAGCGGAGGCGGACCCCCACCCCGAGCGCACCCTGGCAGTGGTGGAAGGCCTCGATATGGGAGAGGTAGGCGTCCTTGAGCTGCACGTACTTCCCGACCACGCCCACGGTGACCTCGCTCTGGGGGTGGGCGTACACCTCCAGGAACCGCTGCCATGAGGTCCAGTCCCCCGGCAGCGCCTTGATCCCCAGGCGTTTGACCAGGTAGTCTCCCACTCCCTGGGACTCCAG
Organism: Thermoplasmata archaeon; assembly: GCA_021806135.1. Classification (GTDB taxonomy): domain Archaea; phylum Thermoplasmatota; class Thermoplasmata; order Lutacidiplasmatales; family UBA184; genus JAKATE01. The sequence goes on along the minus strand of JAJZYB010000004.1, from coordinate 12,512 downwards.
GTGGAGTGGCACCTGGTAGACCGTGGGTAGGTCGGGCACGGCGATGACGGCCTCGGGAGGGACATCGCAGAACAGGGAGATCTTGGCCCTGAGGTCCGGGGTCAGGGCGGCGGGTCCCCGGGCCACGATCATGTCCGGCTGGATGCCCAGTGACCGGAGCTCCCGGACCGAGTGCTGGGTGGGTTTGGTCTTCGCCTCTCCCACGGCCCCCACCACCGGGACGAGGGTGGTATGGACGAAGGCCATGTGATCACGCCCTCCCACCTCCTGCTGGAGTTCGCGGAGCGCTTCGAGGAAGGGCATGGACTCGATGTCGCCCACGGTGCCGCCCACCTCGACCAAGGTGAGCTCGGCCTGGGCGTGCTGCGCCGCTTCCCTCAGCATGTGCTTGACCTCGCCGGTGACGTGGGGGATGATCTGGACGGTGTTCCCGAGGTAATCCCCCCGGCGTTCCTTCTCGATGACCGTGCGGTACACCTTGCCCGTGGTCAGGTTGTGGTTGCCGGGAAGGCTTTCCCCCAGGAACCGCTCGTAATTGCCCAGGTCCAGGTCCACTTCCGTGCCGTCGTCCAGGACGAAGACCTCCCCGTGCTGGTACGGGTTCATGGTCCCGGCGTCCACGTTGAGGTAGGGGTCGATCTTGACCACCGTGAGCGGGACTCCCCGGGCCTTGAGGATCCGGGCGATGGAAGACGTGGTGATGCCCTTTCCGAGACCGGAAATGACCCCTCCCGTGACCACCACGTAGCGCATGGAGAACCCAGACCCTGCCTGACCCGCCGGACGATAAAACCTTGGGCCGCCCGAGGGGCCTGCGGCGTCGCCGCCCCTCTCCTCAGGGTCCCTCAGGGAGGGACCCGGGACCCGCTGGCGTCCCGTTTGAACCTACCGAAATCCGGGACCTCCGCGAGCTGTTGCTCCGAAAAGACCGGTCCGTCGGTGCACACGTGGAAGGGCCCGAAGGCGCAGGCATCGCAGAGGCCCAAGGAGCACTTCATCTGCCGCTCCACTGAGGCGAAGAAGGGCACGGCCCGGGTGCGGGCGCTCAAGCGCAGTTTCTCCATCATGCGCTCCGGACCGCACGTCCAGAGGGCATCGAAGGACCCCTCCTCCAGGAGCCGGTCCGCCAGGACGGTGACGAAACCACGTTCTCCGGCCGACCCATCGTCCGTGGCCACGTGGACGGCCGCCCCCTCCACCGAGGAGAGCCGATGGAGGAAGAGCAACTCCTCCGCCCGGGTCGCCCCCAGCGCCACCGTGACCGCGTTGCCCCGGCGGCGGGCCGCCTCCACGGCCGGGGCCAGGACGGCGGTCCCCGAACCCCCGCCCACGACCAGCACCCGTCGGGGGGAGAGGTCGAAGGGCCGGCCATAGGGGCCCCGGATCCCGATCCGCGTGCCCGGGGAAAGGGAGAGCGCGCTGCGGGTGGTCTCCCCCATGGCCTTGATGGTCACTCCCTTCACCGGGCCATCGGTCCGGGAGAGGGACATGGGAAGCTCGTCCTGCCCGGGGAGCCAGACCATCACGAACTGTCCCGGTTCCGCGGCAGGGGGATAGGGGAAGGTGAGCGTCACCGTGGTCGGGGTCTCCGGGACCACCTCCGAGACCGGGACCACCACCCGCACGAGCCCCGGCAGGGACGGGCTTTTGTAAAGCCTTCAGGCCCTCCATCAAGGCTTATCCGGCGGGGGGGTTCCGGCTTCCTCATGCGCCCGGCCCACCCGTGCCCGATCTGTGGCCATCCGGGCCTGTCCGCCTGCGCGCGGTCGGCGCACGACCTTCCCCTGGCCCTCCAGGAACGCTGCCTAGGTTGCGGTTGCCTCTGCCGGGCGGGGCGTACCTTCTTGGGAGGGACGGATGCCCTTCCCCTCCGGACGGACGGAGACCCCCGCCCCGAGGGGTCCTCCTAGCGCGGGTGCGCAGCCCCCACGGCGTGGTCCAGGTCCGGGAAGCCCCCTCGTCGCACCTGCTCCTCCAGTCCCCGGGCCACAGAACCGAGCACCGAGACCCCGTGGGTGGAGACGGCCGTGCCCACCTCGATGGCCCGGGCGCCGGCCAGGACGTATTCATAGGCGTCGTCGCCCGTGGCGATCCCGCCCACCCCGACGATCGGGATCCTCACCCGATCGAAGATGGACCAGACGCAAGCCAGCCCGATCGGCTTGAGCGCCGGTCCGCTGAGTCCCCCCGTACCGTGCGCGAGCACGGGGCGGGCGAGGGTGGGGTCGATGGCCAAGGCTCGTACGGTGTTGATCGCCGTGATGGCGTCCGCGCCGGCGGATTCCGCCGCCTCCGCCAGTCCCGCCGGGTCGTGGGTGTTCGGGGTGATCTTCGCCCAGACCGGCAAGGACACGGCGCCCTTGACGGCCCGGACCACTTCCCTTACCGCCTCCGGGTCCTGCCCCAGTTCGCTTCCGTATCCCTTGGCGTGAGGGCAGGAAAGGTTCAGCTCCAGGGCCACCACCCCGGTCCTCGCCATGGATCGGGCCAGCGACGCGAACTCGTCCGCGTCCTTCCCGAAGAGGCTCCCCACGATGGGAGTGCCAAGGGCCCTCGCCTCCGCGATCTCCTCCGGGTACCTCTCCATTCCCGGGTTGGGAAGCCCCATGGCGTTGAGCATCCCCCAGGGTCCCAGGACCTCGACCGTCGGGTTCGGGTAGCCGGCCCGGGGAAGGGTCCCGATGGACTTCGAGACCACCGCCCCGGCCCCCGCCCGGTAGGCTTCGGCCATGGAGCGGCCGCTCTCGCCCCAGATCCCGGAGGCCAGGAGGACGGGGTTACGGAGGGTCAGGCTCCCCAGCCGGTAGGACCCCTCGGCCACGATGCGTTTCAGCCGGAGAGCCTACATATACGTTGAGACAGTCTTCGCCGTGGCCATGCGCCTGGACCGGCTCACCGACGCCGCCCGGGCCGCGCTGGAACGGGCCTTCTCGGATGCCCTCGAACGCCGTCAACAGGGTGTCGAGCCCCTTCACCTGCTGAGCGCCCTTCTGCCGGACCGGTCCGTGGCGAGCGAACTCCTCCAAGGGATGGGGGTCGACCTGGGATCCCTCCGGGCAAGGCTGAACGAGAGGCTCGGTGCCCTTCCCACCGTGGACCACGTGGCCCCGGCGGAACAGTACCTCTCCCGCGAGCTCTCCCGGGTCCTGGAGACGGCGGAGACCAGGGCGGAACGCTCGAAGGAACGCTACGTCTCGGTGGAGCGGCTCCTGCAGGCACTGGTGGAGGACGCTTCGTCCGCCGGCGGGCTCCTCAAGGAGGCGGGGGTCGAACCCGACCGGCTCGACCGGACGGTGCAGGGCCTGCGGACGGCGCACGCCGGGGTGGAGAGCCGGTCCCATGAGTCCGAGCTCAAAGCCCTCTCGAAGTATTCCCGGGACCTGACCGCGCTGGCCCGGGAGCGGAAGCTCGATCCGGTCATCGGCCGGGACGAGGAGATCCGGCGGGTGATCCAGATCCTTTCGCGCCGGACCAAGAACAACCCGGTCCTCATCGGGGACCCGGGCGTCGGGAAGACCGCCATCGTGGAGGGCCTTGCCCAGCGGGTGGTCCAGGGGGACGTGCCGGAGTCGCTCCGGGAGAAGCGGGTCGCGGCCCTGGACCTGGGATCGCTCCTCGCCGGGGCGAAGTTCCGGGGGGAGTTCGAGGAACGGCTCAAGGCGGTGATCCAGGAGGTGGAGCATTCCGACGGGCAGGTGGTGCTCTTCATCGACGAGATCCATACGCTGGTCGGCGCCGGGGCGGTGGAAGGGGGGGCCATGGACGCTTCCAACCTGCTCAAGCCGGCGTTGGCGAGGGGCACGCTCCGCTGCATCGGGGCGACCACCACCGAGGAGTACCGCAAGCACATCGAGAAGGACGCCGCCCTGGAGCGGCGCTTCCAGCCGGTGGTCGTGGCGGAACCCTCGGTGGAGGACACCATCTCCATCCTCCGAGGGCTCCGGGAGCGCTATGAGCTCCATCATGGCGTCCGCATCCACGATGCGGCCCTCGTGGCCGCGGCCACCTTGACCGCCCGCTACATCCCGGACCGGCACCTGCCGGACAAGGCCATCGACGCCATCGACGAGGCGGCGAGCATGGTCCGGCTCTCCCTGGACTCCCGTCCTCCGGAACTCGACCAGCTGACCCGTCGGATCCGGCAGTTGGAGGTGGAACGCGTCTCCCTGAAGAAGGAGCACGACCCGGGCAGCCGCGACCGCCTCTCCCGGCTGGAACGGGAATTGGCCACCCTCAGGGAGCAGGAGGATGGGCTCCTGGCCCGCTGGAAACGGGAGAAGGAGAAGGTGGAGGAGGTCCGCCGCCTCCGGCGGGACCTAGAAGTGGCCCGCACCGAGGAGCAGCAGGCCGAGCGGGCCGGGGACCTGGAGCGGGTCGCCCGGCTCCGCTACGGGAGGATACCGGAGCTGCGCAAGGCCCTGGAGACCCACGGCGGGACCCCCGGGCAGCCTGGGCAGCTCCTCCGGGAGGAGGTGGACCAGGAGGATGTGGCGCAGGTGGTCTCCCGCTGGAGCGGGGTGCCCGTGGCGCGGATGCTCCAGGGGGAGGTGGACCGGCTCCTCACCATGGAGGAGACATTGCGCCAGAAGGTCGTGGGGCAGGACGAGGCCGTTTCGGCGGTGGCCCGGGCGGTCCGCCGCGCCCGCAGCGGCCTCGCGGACCCCAACCGGCCGATGGGGGTCTTCCTCTTCCTCGGCCCCACCGGCGTGGGCAAGACCTACCTCGCCCAGAGCCTGGCCGAGTTCCTCTTCCACGACCCGAAGGCCCTGGTGCGCGTGGACATGTCCGAGTACATGGAGAAGCACTCGGTGGCCCGGCTCGTCGGGGCGCCGCCGGGCTACGTCGGGTACGAGGAGGGCGGCCAGCTCACCGAGGCCGTCCGACGGAGGCCCTTCACGGTCCTCCTCCTCGACGAGGTGGAGAAGGCGGCCCCGGAGGTGATGAACGTCCTCCTCCAGCTATTGGACGAAGGGCGCCTCACCGACGGACAGGGCCGGACCGTGGACTTCCGCAATACCCTGGTCATCATGACGAGCAACCTGGCCGCGGAGACGTTCGCCCGGGAGATGCCGGAGGAGGAGCGCAAGAAGGCCGTGGACCAGGCGCTCCGGTCCTTCTTCCGCCCGGAGTTCCTCAACCGCCTGGACGAGGTCATCGTCTTCCATGCGCTGACCCCCAAGGAGATCGGCTCCATCGTCCGCTTCCAGCTCCGGCAGGTGGAGGACCGGCTGAAGGAGCGGCGGATATCGCTGAAACTGACCGCTCCCGCGGAGAAGCTCCTCGTCCGGGTGGGCTTCGACCCCGAGTACGGTGCCCGGCCGCTCAAGCGGACGCTCCAGCGCCTCGTGGTGGATCCCCTGACAGAGAAGATCCTCGCCGGGGCCATCCCCGAAGGGTCGGAGGTGGTCCTGGGCGCCGAGGGAGACCAGTTGACCTTGCAGGTGAGCGACCGCCGGGCCGAGGGGCCCGCTGCCCGCTGAGGGGAAGGACGCATGCCGGGACACCGCCCCTTGACCGTGACCCTCCTGGGGAGCCGGGAGCTCGGGTCGAAGCTGGCCAAGGCCGGCACCAAGTCAGACCTCACGCTCTACCACGCGGTCCAGGGCGGGCTCGCGGTGACCTACGTGGAACCTTCCCTCTTCCCGGAACGGCTTCCTCCCTTGCTCGCGGCCCTCTCCCTGGGCGAGCAGGTGATCCTGGCGGTGGAGAAGATCGACCGGGACCTGGCCGAGGCGGTGGTCACCGCCGACCTCGCCGGCAAGGAGGAGGGTCTCCTCGCGTTGGGAAGCACCGTGGGGGAAGCGGAGATCCGTCCCCTCCTCAAAGGGACCGCGCTCAACGGCTATCCGCTGGTCCCGCTCGACCCCCGGGAGATCCGGAGCCGGGTGGAGCAGTTCGAGAGCCACCTGCCCGAGGGGGAGCTGGCCATCCCCGTGGACCACGTGTTCCCGGTGAAGGGGGTGGGGACGGTGGTCCTGGGGGTGGTCCGGGGCCGGGCGGTGAAGGCCCACGAGCGGTTCCGCCTGTACCCTTCTGAACGCTCCGTTGAGGTCCGGAGCATCCAGGTCCACGACGAGGACGTACCGGAGGCCGTCCGGGGGGAAAGGGTGGGGCTCGCCTTGAAGGGCGTGGAGGCGGAGGAAGTGAGCCGGGGGGAGATCCTGGCCCCCGAAGGGAGCCTGAGGGTGGAGGACCTCCTCCCGATCGAGCGGTACCAACCCTGCCGGTTCTTCAAGGGAAGGGCCGGGGAAGGGGACCGGGTGCACGTGGGCCTCGGCCTCTCCGTCCTCCCCGGGAAGGTCCAAGAGGTCGATGGAGACCGCTACACGGTGGCACTGGACAAACCCACCGCCCACCTCCCGGGCGAGCGGGCGTTCCTCGTCCAGCTCTCCGGGGCCGGGGCAGGCCCCCGGGTGGCGGGACGGGGCTACGTGCCCTGACCGGGCCCGGAACCGCCCTAGGCGAACATGCCCAAGCTCTCCTTGGAGAGCTCTTCCTCGCCCACCACCTTCTCGATGGCGCGCTCGAAGTCGACCATGGTGACCACGTCCCGCTCCTCCCGGATGGCCCACATGCCGGCTTCGGTGCAGATGGACTTGATGTCCGCGCCGGTGGTGCCGTCGCAGCGGGAGGCCAGGGTCTCGAAGTCCACGGGTTCCTTCAGGCTCATCCCTCGGGAGTGGATCTTGAAGATCTCCACCCGGCCGGCGAAATTGGGGACGGGGATCTCCACGATCCGGTCGAAGCGTCCGGGCCGCAGCAGGGCCTCGTCCAGGATGTCCGGCCGGTTCGTGGCCGCGATGATCTTCACGTTGGAGAGCGGCTCGAACCCGTCCATCTCGGCCAAGAGCTGCATCAAGGTCCGCTGGACCTCCCGGTCCCCGCTGGTGGCCACTTCCAGGCGCTTCGCCCCGATGGAGTCGATCTCGTCGATGAAGATGATGGTGGGAGCCTTCTCCCGGGCGAGCTGGAAGAGCTCGCGGACCAGGCGGGCCCCTTCCCCGATGTACTTCTGGACGAGCTCGCTGCCTACCAGGCGGACGAAGGTGGCGTGGGTGTGATGCGCCACCGACTTGGCGATCATGGTCTTCCCGGTCCCGGGAGGGCCGATCAAGAGGACTCCCTTGGGGGGGTCGACTCCCACCTTCCGGTAGAGCTCGCTGCGGAGCAGCGGGTATTCCACGGACTCACGGATTTCCCGGATCTGGTCGACCAGCCCCCCGATGTCCTCGTAGGTCACGGAGGGACGGCTCACGATCTCGCTGGCGGTGACCAGGGGGTCCAGGGACGCCGGGAGCACGCCCATGACGGCCAGCGTCTGCTTGTTCAGGGCCACCCGGGAGCCCACGGAGAGTTTCTCGTGCTCAACGGTCTCGGCCGAGTTCACCACGAAATCGGGTCCCGTGGAACTCTTGACCACGAGGCGACCGTCGGTGAGCATGTCCCGGACCGTGCCCACCACGAGGGGGGGATACCGGAGCCGGTCCAGTTCGGTCTTGAGGCGTTTGACCTCGCGTTGGAGGCGGAGGATCTCCGCCTCCATGTAATGCCGCTCGCTCTCTACACGCTTGATGGCCTCCGCGAGCTGATTGTTCCTCAGCTCCAGGTAGCTCATCCGGTCCGAGGCCTCGTTCTGCCCGGCAACAGCATCGTTATCAGCCATGGATTGCGACCCTCGACCTGCGTCGGCCATCCCCTCGCGTCGAGGAGTCACGGTCCCCATGGCCGCGTGGGTTATATGAGGGTGCCTCCAGCGGTCGGCGTCCCCCGGCATGGGCAATGCTCTTAGGGAAGCGTCGGGCCTGGGACCTAGGGAACCCGATGTTCCCGGGGGGGAGACCTTCACGGAGACCGGAGCGGACCTCCCCCGGAGCGCCTTCGCCGACGCCCCGGGCCATGTGACCGGGATCTTTGTTCCTGAGGTGGACGACCCGGATCTCCTCGCCCAGGGTTCCCGGGGAGCCGGCGTGGTGCTGGACGTGGGCGTGAGCGCCCGGGCGACCGCTCAACGAGCCCCCCAGGCCGGTGGGGGGACGCTTCAGATCCGCGAACGCGGCGACGCGGTCCGCCTCCCCATCACCCGGGAAGCGCTCGAGTCCCTCCCGGGACTGAAGGACTGGATCGTTGAGGTGGATCTCCAGCACGATCTGCCGGTCTCCCAGGGGCTAGGAATGAGCGCCGCAGGCTCCCTGGCCGCTTGCCTGGCCGTGTCGGAGCTCCTGGGCCTCCCCCCCCGGTCCGCCGTGGAGGCCGCGCACCGGGCGGAGGTGAGGCTCCACGGCGGGCTCGGAGGGGTGGTCTCCATCCTTGGCGGAGGTGTGGAGGTCCGGCGAAGGGCGGGGCTCCCGCCCCACGGCGTGGTCGAGAGGACACCGATGGTCCAGGGGTTCTTCCTGGGGACGCTGGACAGGCCCGTCCCGTCACCTCCCCTCCTCTCCAACCCCGAATTCCTGCTCCGGGTCCGACGGGCCGGGGAGCGCTGGCTCTCCGAACTGGGCCCCCCTCCCATCCGGTGGGAGGCGCTCCTCTCGGTCTTCGAGGTGTTCACTGACGAGCTGGGCCTGGCTCCCTTGCCGCTGCGGGAGGCGATGCTCAAGCTCCGTCAGGAGGGGTGCCGTTGCGCGCAAACGATGCTGGGAAACACCCTCCTTGCGTGGGCTCCCGATGAGGATGCGGAGGAGCGGCTGATCCGGACCTTCCGGCAGGCCAAGCTCACCCTCCGGCGCGTCCACGTGGGTCGGGAGGGGGCCCGGAGCCGTCCGGGGCCGGGGCATGCGGAGGTCCGCGCCAGCGAAAGACTTTAGAGGGGTTCCCGTTTGGGCCGCCCGCACCCATGGTCCGAAAGCCCAGCCGGATGTACCGCCGCATCGAGGGGCAGGTCTACACCCGGACCGAGTACATGGGCGGCATCCCCCATTGCCGGATCACCCAGTTCGACACGGGGAACGTCCACCAGCAGTACCGGTTCCAGTTCTCCGTGAAGGCGGAAGAGGCGGGGAACATCCAGGACAAGGCCTTGGAAGCGGCCCGGGTGAGCATCGTCCGGGTCATGGACAAGGCGGCCTCGAACAACTTTCATCTGAAGGTCCGGAAGTACCCGCACGCCATCCTGCGGGAGCACAAGATGGCCACCGGTGCCGGTGCCGACCGGATCTCCGACGGGATGCGCCTGGCCTTCGGGAAGCCCGTCGGTCACGCGGTCCGGGCCCAGATCGGGGCGACGCTGTTGACCCTGGGCTGCCGGTCCGAGAACGTCCCCGAGGCCAAGATCGCGCTACGGAAGGCCTCCAACAAACTGTCAGTGCCGGTCCGGGTGGAGATGATCGAGCTCCAGGGATTCGCCGAAGAGGCCCGGGCCGCCGCGCTGGCACCGGTCGAGGCCCCCAAGCCCGAGGCGGAGGCGGCCCCGGCCGCCGAAGCGGCCGCGGAGACCCCGGAGAAGCCCGAGGCCACGGGTGGCCGGACGGTTCTGGGGAAGGGAGGGAAGCTCCCCTCGAAAGAGACGACCCCACCGGCCAAGGCCGAAAAGCCCGAGGCGAAGCCGGCCGCAGGGAAGAAGGGCAAGTAGCGCGCCTACGCCTTGATCACCAGGACCGGGCAGCGGGCGTGGTGCACCAGCGCGTCGCTGACGCTCCCGAGAAGGAGGCGCCGGGCGGTCGAAAGGCCCCGGGACCCGACCACGAGGAGGCCCGGGGGATGCTCTTCCAGGTAGGCGAGGACGGTGTCCACCACATGGCCCTCCAAGAGGACCGTCTTCACATCCGCTGGCCCGCGGGAGAGCGCCTCGGCCCGGTGGGTCTTCAGCAGCTCCTGATAGTACTGGATCTGGGATTCCGGGATGGAGGGGAGGATCCAAGGGTCCGGGGGAGGAATGAGCTGGGGGTGGGGGACGACCGACAGGAGGGTCAGCGTGCCCCCCGACTCCCGGACCAGGTCCACCGCCACCCGGAAGGCCTCTTCCGCGTAGGGGGAGCCGTCCAGCGCCACGGTGACGGAACGGAACAGCTCGACCATGGTCCCCCCAGAAGGTGGCGGTAGAAGGACATTCCGCCAAACAGAGAGGGGCGCTCCGACGTTCGACAAGCACATTAAGAGGGGGAGGCATCGTTGGGAGGGTTGGGCATCATGGTGGAGCTCTGTGCGCGGTGTGGGTCATCGGACGTGGTCTGGGCGAACGAGATCCGCACCTACAAGGACCTGGTCTTCACCGCTATCCTCTGCCTCGCTCCCGGCGTCCGCCGGAACGACGGGGTCTTCCGGGCGAAGATCTGCCGGGCCTGTGGGTTCACGGACCTCTATCTGAAGGACCTGGAGTTCGTCCGCTCCCCCCGGGGGGTGCCGCCGGGGTTCCTCACGCTCGCGAACCCGCCGGCCTATCAGCCTCCGTCGGCGTATCCCGGGCCTCCCCTCGCCCGGGCCCCTCCTGCCCCCGGCACGATGGCCCCTCCGCCCCCGGTAGGTTACCTGAATCTGCCGCCCCCGCCCTTCCCACCGGTCATGGCCCCCCCTCCCAGGGGTCCTCCCCCCTCCTCCGTCCCGCTCGCCTTCACGGCCTCTTCGGCTGGAGGGCTGGCCCCGGCCCCTGAGATGCCCCGGGCAGACCCCTCCCCCCTGGTTCCCCCCGCGGCCGAGGAGCGGGCAGGGCCGGAACCGGGAGGGGATACGGGGGGCCGCCCCAACCCTCCTGGCGAGGGGGAGAACACATCGGCCGCCGATCCTTCGTCGTTGGTGGCCGATCCGGAGGGACCGAACGCGCCCACGCAGGAGGGGGCGCCCCCCAAGCGCCGTTCCGGCGGCCAGGGCCGGCGGAAAGGGAATCGACCGGGGGGCAAGGCTAGCGGCGACGACAGCGGATCGGCCTGAGCCCGGGACCCCATCGAGAGCGGCCGGGGGGTGCTCCCCCCGGCGGGCGGAAGGCGCTCAGGCGGCCGGGTAGACGAGCTCTCCCCCCGGCTTCTGGTGGGAGGGGATCTTCTTGGTGGCCACGTTCTTGGTCTTCCAGAAGACCTCGGCGAACTCCTGGACGCTCGCGAGCAATTCCTGGGCGCCGAGGAGGTTGACCTCCTGGCGGGCCTTGGAGGCCTGCTTCAGGATCTTGAAGACCAGCTCATGGACCTGAGGGAAGGCCTTCACCATGTCGGGAGTGAAGTAGTCGCCCCAGATCACCCGGATCTCGTGCTTGACCTTCTCGGCGTGTTGTTCCTTGACCGCCGTGTACCGGGCCGCCTTGGAGACGAAGGTGTGCCGTTCCTCCGGTTTGGCGTCCGGCCCGGGCGCGGGGAGCTCGTTCAAGAGCTGGACCATCCGCACCACGGTCAAGGCGCCGATCTGGGCCTCGTGAGGGTCGTAGATGCCGCACGGGATGTCGCAGTGGGCGTAGGCGGCAGGGGGGGGCACCAAGGTGTCCACGGACTGGGAGAGCCGGTCCAAGAGCGCTTGCCAGGGCTTCATGCGCGGCCCAAGGGAAGCGGAGTTTAAAGCCCTCCGCGGAACACCGGGAACTGTGGCCGAGGACGTTGAAGGCTCCTGGGGATGGCGGATCCTGCGCTGGGTTCGCTCCCGCCGCTTCGTCGTCCAAGACGAGAGCCTGGTCCCCCTCCTCCTGCCCGGAGACCGGGTCCGGGTCGACCCGAGAGCCTACCGGAACAGGGTCCCACGGCCCGGGGAGATCGTGGTGCTCTCGGACCCAGAGCATCTCGTCGGTTGGTTGATCAAGAAGGTGGACGAAGTGACCCCTCCCGCTCCGGAAGAAAGGGGGGGAGAGGTCTTGGTCTCGGTCGTGGGGATCAACCCGCAGACGAGCCGCGACAGCCGCCGGTTCGGTCCGGTCCCGAGCGCCCGGATCTTGGGCCAGGCGTATTTCCGCTACTTTCCAGCCTCCCGGCGCGGCCCCCTCGATGGACGGGACCGCCGGGAAGGTCCACCGGACCCGTCGATGGAACGGTAGGCAGGACAGCCGCCTCTGTTGGTCCAACGCCCGCCACCGAAAGGGCGGTCGGTCCGGAAAACTCCGCACCCAGGTCTTCGTGATGTGATCCGTCCACCCCTCCCAACCGACGGAGGTGCCCCTCGTGACCCCGATCGGCTTCCTCTCGGGCGGCTCCCACGAGGCGGGAAAGGTTCGCACGTACGACGACGAGATGGAACGCCACAAGGTGAAGGTCCTGCACGAGGCGGGTTCTCCCTCCGCCAGGTCGCCAAGAGGCTGAGGTCGATCGGAACCCGGTCCGGGGGACGGGGACCTTTCGGGAGGAAGGGGGCGATCATCACAGGGGTTGAGCTCCGGACCTGGCGTTAGGGGCCGAGGGAGGGGTCTAGCTGCTAATGGGGAAAGGTTCACTTGGGTGGTCTTCTCTGTCTCCTTGCCGGCGTCCCACCATGCGCACGATCCTCCTGTCCCATCCATCATCCGCCCCTCTGGACCGGCTCCTGTACGACTACCGTTCTATGGTCCGCCACCTCGTTCGGGCAGCCCTCGACGGCCCCCACCGGTCCGCCATCTCCCTCCGCAA